>CAZXMG010000041.1:0-82099 GCA_964641275.1 uncultured Polyangiaceae bacterium | reverse complement strand
GGGCCGCGAACCGTGCGATGAGCTTGGGGTAGACAACTCCTTTGACACGCACCGGGAGCGCTCCGCGCATGGTGCTCACGATCGCGCCAACGCCCTGCACCGAACGCGCCTCCGAAGGGCGGGAATCTCGCGGAATCTAGTGGGCGCCTCGAGTCTCGGCGTGCCCAGCCAGGGGACCATGCCCTGTGCCGGGTCACCATGCGCCATGGTGGCGGGCGCCCGAGCATGGTGGCGGGCGCCGGAGCATGGTGCGCCGCGCCGGAGCATGGTGGCGGGCGCCGGAGCATGGTGGGGCGTGCCGGAGCATGGTGGCGTCAACCCAGCTTGCCGGCTTGATGGACCGCGCCGAGCCGGCCGAGCGTCAGGCACCGAGCGCGCGCTTGACGAGGCCCGCGATTACGCCGCCGAATTTGCGCACGGTGACGGTGATGTCCGCGTCTTTGAGCACGACGTAGTGGGGAAAGCACACCTCGGCCAGGGGCTGCACGGCGACCTGCGCGAGCACCATCCCCTCGCGGCTCGCGAGCTGGCGGACCAGGTTCTTGAGCGCCGCGACGGAGCACTCGGTGGGCAAGCCGTCGCTGATCATGACGAGCACCTTGGCGCGGCGGCGGCTGTTCTTGGCGACCTGGGCCACGTGGTAGAGCGCGGCGGCGTCGTTGTTGCCGCCGCCCGCAGCCAGCTGCGAGACCCCGCTCCGTCGCGCGTCGCCGCAGTCGAAGATGATCTGGTCGGTGAAGCCGAAGGTGCGCACGTCGACGCGGTCCAATGGTGCGGCAGCCTCGGCGACCAGCGTGGCGAACAGCTTGGCCTTCTCGATGTTCCCGCCCGACTGCATCGAGCCAGAGCAATCGATCACCACGCCGAGGAACAGGTCGCGCAAGTTGACCAGCTTGCGTGCAACGAGCACGCGCGGGTCGCCGCGAACCACGAGCCCGAACAGGCGGCTGCGATCCAGCCGCTTGCCCGAGAGGCGCGCGCGCTCGGCCTCGAAGCCGAGGCCCAGCTCGCTGAGGTAGCCGCGCAGGACGCTGGCGGGGTGCTCGACCCGCCGCTTGTACGGCGCGGCCATCTCGGGGTGGTAGAGCTTCTGCTCGACGCGCTTGATCAAGTTGAAGCGCGTGTCGTCGTTGACGTTGATGGCGATCTTGCCGCCCGCGCCGGTGCTGGGGGCGGTGCTGCCTTTCTCGGTGAAGCGCTCGATCTGGCGATCGATCTCCTCTTGGCTGATGCCCTCGCCCCAGACGACGTCGTCGGGGTTGCCGCGGCCGTCCTCGGCGCCCTCGAGCGACTCGTGCGGGCCAAAGCTGTCGCACAGGCTGGTCTCCCAGCCGAACAGGTCGCGCAGCTTGCGCGTGATCTCGAGCAGCTCGTCCATGGTCGAGTGGCGGAAGTTGGGCCCGAAGAAGGCCAACGCTTGCGCCACGATCGGGTCGGCGTGGCGATTGCCGAGGCCCATGCGCAGCGCGCGCGCGAAGCGAGCGAAGGAGAGCCCCTGCTTCTCCATGCCGAACATCAAGGAGCCGCTGTCGACGCGGACGTGCTCGCTGTCGCGCGCGACGCCGAGGTGGGTGTTGACCAGCACCGCGTGGGCCGACTTGCCCAGGTGGGCGAGCAGCCGGTCGATGGCGACGTCCTTGTGGGTGTGCTGGAACGCGTAGGCGGCGAGGCGCTTGAGGCTGTCCCCGAAGTCGGCGGATTGCGCGCGCATGTTGCGCTCGAGGTGCTCGTCCGCGACCAGGTTGAAGAGGCCATGGAGGCCCTCCTTGGCGGCTTGTGCCCAGACGCGGTCGCCGTCCTTGCCCGCGTGGTAGATGTGGTGGCCGAGCTCGTGGAGGATGAGCGCCTCGACCACCTCTCGACCATTGCGATCTCCGCGCAACATCGGCAATGGCGTGACGTACACGGTGGACTCGTGGGTGCGGGTGAAGCCGAGCTTGCGCGAGCCCGTCATCTTGACGCGCATCCGCCTGCCCAAGAGGCGCTGCCCCAACCGCTGGCCCCAGAGGAACACGTCCACCAGGCGCCGGAGCTTGCGCTCGCGGGACGCGCCGGTGGAGAGCAACGTGGCCGTGGCGATGCGCACGTTGTCGTTCACAGCGTCCGCGAGCACCTCCTCGAGCGCTTCTTCGGCACGGGCGCGGGGCAGGGCGCGCAGGTGGTGGAGGAGCGCCTGTTCCTTGGCGCCGATCGGCCCTGCGGCCAAGAAGCCCCGTGTGGTGGCCACGACCAGCGCGTCGTCAGCATGCTCGAACAAGCGGGTCGGCCCTTTGGTCTGATCGACGACGTGTGCCGCACAGAGCGGGAAGGCGGATGTGTCGCCGGCCTGCAGCAGCGCCGCGGCGGCGCGCCGCCGCAGCGAGGACATGCGCTCGGTGCCGCACGCGAGGAAGCGGCGCAGCGCCTCCAGCGCGTCCGCGGTCTCGCGCTGGGCGAGCAGCGTCTCGACCGCGCGCAGGTGCGCGCGAGGGTGGGGGGAGTCGGCCAGCGCGATGGCGGCAGCGCGGGAGGCCGCCTCGCGATCACCATGGTCGCGCGCAAGCCCGGTCACCAGCGCGTCCCAGTCCGCCGACTCGAAGAAGCGCTCTTGGGTGGGCTCGCGCAGCGCGGAGACCGCGAGATCGGCGGCGCCCGGCTCTCCGCGCTCGGAGAGCGCGAGCGCGATCCGAAAGCGGGTCTCGAGTGGCAGCGCAGCGCTGCGCGCGAGATCGCGCAGGGCGGCGAGCGCGTCGCCGTCGGGCCACAGCGGCACGCTGTCCAGGATCGGGCGGGTGGCTGGTGCGCCTGCCGTGAGCGCGTGGAGCAAGTGCTCACAGCCGGCGTCGCCGTGCAGGATGAGGCGCAGCGTCGCTTCGTGCACCAGCTCGGCGCGAGGGTCGGACAGAAGCTTCGCGAGCAGCCCGAGGTCGCTGCTGGTGCGCGTGCGCTCGAGCAGGTCGGGGTCGAGGGGATCGCTCTTCCTGGCTGGTAGCCGCGCACGCTCGAGGCCAGCGTCGTCGACCACGCTGCGCAGGCGTGCGCGAGCGTCGTCGGAGATGTCGGGCAGCGCCAGGCGGATCGCCGGCAGGACTCCGGAGAGATCCACCAAGCGGCTCTGGGCGAGCGCGCGCAATGACTCCGCGGCTCCCAACGCCACATCGGTGGCAAGCAGACCGGTGAGCGCCTCGGTCAGGCGCTCGTCCACCAGCGTGAGGAAGCGCGGCCGATCCCGCATCGCCAACATGCCGAGCGCCGACGCCACAGCCAGCAGGCTCTCACGCGCGAGCGGTCGGCTGACCAACGACGCCCTGGCCAACACCCCCTCGGCGAGGCCGCCGGCCTGCGCGAGCAGCGCGTCGAGGTGCGCGAACGCGTGGAACTCAAAGCGCCACAACATGGCGTGCCCCAGCGGGGACAGCGCATCTCGCTGGTAGGCGAAGGCCTTGACCAGCGCGCGGTCGAGCTCCGCGAGGAAGGCGGGCTCGTCACGGGAGGAGCTCGCGAAGGCCTGATCGGTGGCGGTGATGGGATCGATCGATCCCAAGATCTCGACGCAGCGGGTGACGCTCGCGGGGCCGAGCGGCGGCAGAAAGGCCACGCCGGCCTTGCGCGGAGCGGGGCGCGGCGCCTCCTCGACCGGGATTCGGGCGCGGAACCAGGCCTGCGCTGCGGGGGAATGGTGCGCGCGGAGACGCTGGGTGAGCACGATCTCGAGGCCGAGCGGCAATGGTTCACCACGGTCCAACCAAGCGAGCACGCGATCGAGCGCGCGGCCTGGCGCGCGCATCAGGCGGTCGGCCAGATCCTCCGCGGGCACGAACGAGACGGCGCGATCGAGCAGCGCGGTGATCAAGGGCTTGGGGGCGTTGTGCGCGTCGAAATGGGGCAGCACGACGGCGCTGAGCAGCGCTGCCGCGAGCCGCTCGTCGAACACCCGCGCGATCCATTGCGCTCGCTCGCCGGTGACGACGGCGCGGCGGGCGAGGGCGTCGAAGGTGCCGGGCACGTCGGGCAGCTTGGCGAGCAGCGGCAGCGCATCCTTGGGTGCGCGCTCGGCGAACATCGCCAGCACCTTCGGCAAGACCGCAGGCTCTTGGGGGAGCGCTCGGAGAAGCTCGAGCTTCGGCGGATCGTCGTCGTGCACGAACAGGAGCTCGACGCCTCCCTCGGGATCGCGCGCGACGGTGTCCGCCAACGCGGGAGCGCCGAGCAGCGTGATGGCCGAGGCCAGCGCCTTGTCTTTGGGCAGGTGCAGGATGGCCGCCAAGGCGCGCGGCTCCAGTCGACCCGCGTCGTCCGTCACGACGGGGGATGCGAGCAGGAGCTTCAGCGCTTCGCCGTCGATGCGCGGCGTGGAGCGCTTCTCCTGCAGCAAGGTGTCGAGCACGGCGCGACGGCGCGCGGGGGAGAAGAGCGGGCCGAGCAGCGTGAGCGGGCTGGCGCAGAACAGCCCCCAAGCGAAGCGAGGATCGTCGTCGGCCTCCGCCAAACGCAGCGCCGCGCTGGCCGCCAGCCGCGCGCCGACGGCGTTCGCGAGCGTGACCCAGGGCGCTGGACTTTCGGGCATGGCGCTCAGGAACAGGTCCAGATCGTCGCGCTCCGCTCGCCATGGTGCGGGATCGGGGGCGCCGGAGGGGGAGGTGGCCTCCTTGAGCCAGGGCTGGAGCGAGGCCGAGGGGCGCGCCAGGATGTTGGGGTGGGTGAGGCCGGCAAAGGAGCCCGCCTGGAAGAGCTTGAACGCGAGAGCCGGTGGGAGCACCCCGTCTCCGAGGAGCGCGATCGCCAAGGCTGGCTCCGCGCCCGAGAGAGCGGTGGAGCGCTGGTCCAACCTGGCGAGCGCGAACGGCCGCACGACCTCGTCCATCAACAAATGGAGGTCGAAGCGCGCTGCTTTGTCCGGGACTGCGCCCGTGTACGCCGCCTTGCGCTGCGCGGGATCCGGGTGGAATGCGGCATAGAGCCACCGGCCCGGCTGGTCCTGCGAAAGCGCCCGAAACAGCTCGACTCCGCTCGAAGCGAGCTCGGGGTGCTCGCTCAGCTTGCGCGCGACGCGGACCACGGACATCCCGGTGGCACCGGCGAGAGCGCGCGCGGCCAGCGATCGGAGCTCTACGCGGGCTTCGTCGCTGCCAGCCAGGTCGACCAGGTAGCCCAGGAAGGGGATGCGATCGCGCAGCTCGAAGCGGGCCAGCGTCGCGAGCAGCTCCGGCAAGCGCGGATCATCGAGCTGCTCGTCGCGCAGCAGTTGGAACAGGCAGAGGTCGAGCATGCCGGGGGCGCACGAGCGTACCCTGGCCCGAGGCCGACGCTACCGCAGTTGCTGGGATCGCCGACGCGTGATCGCGAGCCAGGCCAACGCGAGCAGGCTCCACGCCCCTGCGGGCTGGCTTGGTGCGGGGAGGGAGCAGGCGCAGCCGTCATCGCTGCCACCGTCGCTCGCGGCGTCCGCGCCGCCCTCGTCGGAGCCTGCGCCCGAGCCACCCGCGCCGTCGACGGCGGCGCCGCCATCGCCACCGCCACCGCCGGCTCCACCAGCGCCGGAGGCGCCTGCGCCGAGCGTACCGCCCGGGCCGTACACCGGTGGGTCCGCGCCGATCTCCAGCGCGCCGCGATCTGGGCCGGCGCCGAGGAAGTCGTCGTTGAAGCCGACGAGCTGTTGCCCCGAGTCGTGCACCGCGGATCCCGCGACGATGCTCACGTCTGGCGTCGGGTAGGGGGTGGCGAACGGATCTTCGGGGAACAACAGCCGTTCGTTGAAGATCATGAAGTGGACCTGGAGCGCGTTCGCCTCGCTGGTCAGCGTCTGGAGCTCCGACAAGTCATTGAACTCCACCGCGCCGATCTCGCCGCTGAACAGGCCGCCCTGGCTGCCGTACGCGTCGTAGTCGAAGCTGCAGGAAGGATCGGCGCTCGGCAGCACGGCGACCTCGCCCACGCCGCTGTGGTAGCCGTTGTGGTCCGCGCCTGGGCCGCCGAAGAAGATGTTGTTGCGAAAGTAGGCGCGTGAGAACACGTCGCTGGTGTAGACCGAGAACGCGTCGCCGCCCTTGACCACCGTGTTGTGCAGGCCCACGTCACCCACCGAGCCGCGGTGCAGCTTGAACGCGTGGTAGACGACGTTGTACATCACGTTGCGAACGAAATACGTGGGGCCGCCCAAGCTCGGCTGCGAGCTGATGCCCATGAAGCTGTTCTGGATGCGGTTCTGGAACACCCGCACGTTGCCCATCGAGAAGTCAGCCTCGATCGCGTCGTCCGCGCACTCGCTCAGGTCGTTTCCGTAGACGTCGATCGACACCTGATTGACCGCGCCGCCGTCCTCGAGCAGCGAGATGCAGTCTCGGAAGCCTCGCACCCGGTTGAACGCGATCACGTTGCCGGGTCCAGTCAGCACGATGCCCTCGCCCAGGTTGTCGCCGTCGACGCCGAGCGCGCCCTCGTACCACTGTGTGGGGCCCACGATCAGGTTGTCGACGATGAAGGCGCCGCTCACGCCCGAGCCGTACGAGACCACGCCGTCGGCGTCGGTCAAGATCACGTTGCCCCGCAGGGTGATGCGGGCCGCGTCATTGAACTTGATCTGCCCATTGACGCCCAGCCCCTCGACGATCACGTCGTGACGGCCGTCGAGCCGCACATCGCCGTTGATGGCGACGTTGCCCTCGTTCTCGGGCCGGATCGTGATCGGCATGTCCTCGGTGCCGTCGCTGGTGACGGTCAGCTCGCCGTAGTCGCCGTCGGCGAGCAGGATCACGTCGCCTGGCACAGCCGCTGCCAAGACGTCGTCGACGGTGGTGGGGGTGGCGACGGTCTCGCTCGCGCCGTCGGGCGTGACCGGAATGCTTCGCGTCGCGACGGTGAGCGTCTCGACGACGTCGCCACCGTCGGGGTCGGTGAGCGTCAGCTCGATCTCGTAGCTCGTGCCAGGCTCGAGACGGAACAGGCTGCCCGCGTGGCGGTTCGCCCACGAGAACCCTTGGTTGCTGCCGGCGGGCACGCGGAACAGCGCTGGGCCATCGAGCCAAGCGTCCGTGCCAAGGGCGCGATAGCGAACCGAGACGGCACCGTCGGCGTCGTCGTCGCCGCTCAGCGGCCAGTCGAGTGACAGGCTTCGAAAGGTCGGGTGCTCGGAGAGCGGCGTCCCCGGCGTGGAGGCGTCTTGTGCCGACGCGGTGCTGGACCAGAGCACGCCGGATGCGGCCAGTGCCCAAAGTGAAGACCAAGCTCTCATCGCCCGATGATAGACGAAGGCGGCCAAACTACGACCCGCGCGTGCATGAAGAGGTCGACCAGCGTGGAGCGAGCTCGCGCTCGAGCGTGGGCACCCCGAAGTGGCAGGGAGCTCACGACCCAGGAGCGCACACCGATGCTCGAAGCCCCCATGGATCGGGCCGAGGAGCGGGCGTGTGCCAAGCGGGCCGCGAGCCATCGCCGGGCGGAGCGAAGGCGCGAAGCGAGCAAGCGTAGCGTCGGGCTGGCTTCAGCATGAGCGGCACGATGCCCGGAGCCACGCCGGAGCGTGGCCGCGCCCAAAGGCTCCTCGCGGTGGTTGAAAGAGGAGCCGGGCCCTGCGCTCGACTACTCCCACCTCGAGGAGTCGCCGTGCTCGCGCAGGCTGCTCGCCGCCCCCAAGGGGAGCCGCGAGCGTCGCGTGGGCTGAAGCAAGATCCGACGCACTAGGGGCGAGGCCCCCAGCCGCGGTCTGGGCTCAGCGACGCGCCCCCAGACGCCGGCCTGACAGGTTATGTTCCGCGCCGCGTGCGCCCAGCCCTGCGGCTCGTCCTGAGTTGTGTTTCGGCCTCGTGGCCGGCGCTTGCCCTGGCCGACGAGCCTCTGCCCGAGACCTCGGTGTACGACGAGGAGCCGATCGAGGTGACGGTGCGCGAGCCGCCGAAGCCGGCCGAGACGACCACCTTCACCCGTGCGGAGACGCGCCTGTTGCCGGGCGCGTTCGGCGATCCGTTTCGAGCCGTCGAGGCGGCGCCGGGCGTGGTGCCGCTGGTGAGCGGCGTGCCGTACTTCTATGTGCGCGGCGCACCGCCCGGCAACGTGGGCTACGTGCTCGACGGCATCCGTGTGCCGCTGCTCTTCCACTTGGGGCTGGGCCCGAGCGTGATCCACCCGGCGTTGATCGATCGCGTGGAGCTCTCGCCCGGGTCGACGCCCGAGGTGGGGCGCTACGCCGCCGGGGTCGTTTCGGGCACGCTCACCGCGCCGCGCGAAGAGCTGCGGGTCGAGGGCAACCTGCGCGTGGTCGACACCGGCGCGTTCCTGGAGGTGCCCTTCGACGAGGGCAGGGGCCAGGCGATGGCAGCGGGGCGCTTCTCCTACACCGCCGCGCTGTTCTCGCTGATCAACTCGAGCACGGTGCTCAACTACTGGGACTACGCGGGTCGCTTCAGCTACGAGGTGGCGCCGGGGCACCGGCTCGGGGTGTTCGGCTTCGGTGCGTACGACTATCTCGGCGAGAAGCAGGAGACAGGGCCGGACAAGCTGATGGTCGACACCGGCTTTCATCGGCTCGACTTCTTCTACGACGTCGACCTGGGCCGTGGGTCCAAGCTGTCGCACGACGTGGTGCTGGGTTGGGACCAGACTCACCTCGACGAAGGGCGCGAGGTGCTCGACCAGTCGCTCTCGATCCGCAGCCTGCTCGAACATTCCCTCGGCGAGCTCGGCCAAGTGCGCACGGGCGTGGAGGTGTCGTTCGATCGCTATGACGTGGATCTGGATCGCGGCGAGGACGAGGGCTTCACCTCGTTCTTCAGCTCCCGCACGGACCTGGCCGCGGGCGCGTTCGTGACGCTGCCGCTGAACGTGGGCCGCGTGTGGTCGGTGCTGCCCGGCCTGCGCGCGGACTTGTTTGCGTCCGATGGTGAGAGCGCGTTCTCGCTCGATCCCAGCGTGTCGAGCAAGGTGCAGATCCTGCGCTGGCTCGCGCTCACGGCCAGCGCCGGACTGGTCTCGCAGCCGCCGAGCTTCATCGTCGCGGGGCCGGGCTTTCGCCCTGGGCTGGATCAAGGGGGCCTGCAGCGCATCTTCACCTCCAGCGCGGGGCTCGAGGTCTCTCCTGGGGACTACTGGACGCTGCGCGGCACCGTGTACCGGCTGACGATGTTCGATCTCAATGACGCACTTGGAACCTCTGCGCTGGCAGGCGAGGGCTTCCCCGAGGGCTTCGAGGACTTCGATCAGCGCTTCCGCGGCACCAGCACCGGCCTCGAGCTGTCCGCGAGCCGCCGGCTGTCGCGCACGATCGGCGCCGCGATCAGCTACACGCTCGGCCGCTCGCAGCGCTCGGATCGAGCAGGCCGGCAGTTCCCGTCGGGTTTCGACCGCACCCATGTGCTCTCTGCCGCACTGTCGTTCGACTTCACCAAGGGCTTCCGCGGCGGGATCAAGCAGCTCTTGTACAGCGGCGCCCCCCAGCTCGAGCTGTCCGAGGGCGAGGTGAGCGTGCGCACCCGACTGCCACCGTTCTACCGCCTCGACTGGCGCGCAGAGAAGCGCTGGGACCTCGGCAAACGCGGCCACATCTCGCTGGTGGCCGAGGTGCTCAACACGTTCCTCGCTGCAGAGACGGTGGGCGAGTCGTGCGCAGCAGATCGCTGCAGCCCCACGCGGCTCGGGCCGGTGACGATCCCGAGTCTGGGCGTCGAGGGGGGCTATTAGGCTGGATTTCGCACGAGCGCTCTGCTGCGCGTCGAGATCGCGGCGATCTCCGTCGTCGTCCTCGCCTCCAGTCCTCGGCGTACGGCGAGCACGCCTCCGGGGCTCCGGCTGCGGATCCGGCGGATTGCGCTCGCGCTCTTGCCGTTCGCCACGACTGTTGCGCGAAATCCAGGCTTGGTCTTGCCGTCGTCCGCGTTCGAACGTAGGCGGAGCGGACCTTGGGAGCTCTACGCGGCAGCCTCACCTTCTCTCGCTTCTTCGTGCACGGCGACATCCCCGACGACGTGCCCGGCACTTCGCTCAAGCGCATCCGCGCGCAGGCCTTTCAGCCGCTCTTGGCGGATGAAGACGTGAACGAGCGGCACGGCTGGGCCTCCATCGACGATCCGTTCGATCTCGAGCTCGACCACGAGAAGGTGTTCTTCAACGAGTACGTGACCCTGACGCTGCGCCTCGATCGCTGGGCGATTCCGGGGCCGCTGCTCAAGGCGCAGCTGCGCGAGGCGGAGCAGAAGCTGTGCGAGAAGAAGGGCATGGAGAAGCTCGGCCGCAAAGCCAAGGCGGATCTCAAGGACATGGTGGTGAAGAAGCTGCGGCGGCAGCTGGTGCCGGTGACCAAGGCGGCCGACCTGGTCTGGAACTTGAACACCCAGGTGGTCCTGTTCTTCAGTCACGCCGCCAAGCAGCACGAGCTGGTGCAGGCGCTGTTCGAGAAGACGTTCCGCTTGCAGCTGCTGCTCGAGAGCCCGGGCACCGCGGCCGACCGCACCGGTCTCGGCGCCACCGAGTCGCGCACCTTCGCCGAGCTCGAGCCCACCTCCTTGGCGAGCGACGCGAGCGTGGCGCAGCTCAGCGCGGAGCTCGCGTCGTGAAGGACCTGGCTCAGCTGGTCGAGCAGAACCGCTTCGTGGGGCGGGAGTTCTTGCTCTGGCTTTGGTTCGAGAGCGAGATCTACGAGACCAACCTGTCGCCTTCGGGCGGCGAGCCGATGTCGCTCTGGCTCGAGACGCAGCTCACGCTGGCGAGTGAGGGCGAGGAGGCGCGCATCAAGGCACCGATGCCAGGCGCCACGCCAGAGGCGAAGCAGGCGCTGCGTCAGGGCAAGCTGCCCAAGACCACCCGCCTGCGCGCGGTGCTCGGCGCCGCCGAGTTCGACTGGGCCATGAAGGCAGACGAGCTCGCGGTGGGTGGCTTGAAGGTGCCCGCCCAGCTCAAGGCCGACGACGACAAATACGAGGCGCTGTACGATCGCATGCGGCTGGTCGAGACGCTCGAGGCGCAGCTCGAGGCGCTGTTCGCAGACTTCGTCGCGCTGCGCCTGGACGCCGCGTGGGAGCGCGGGGTGGTGAGCGAGATGAAGCGCTGGGCGCGCGGCAAGGACGTGGACGAGCCCTCGTACAAGCGGCAGAAGGACCGCATCCTGGCCAAGCGCGCCAAGCGCTGAGCGTGGCTCAGCCCGAGAGCGCCGCGGCGGTGATGCGCTCGAGCTCGCCGCGTGCCGCGGCGATCGACAGCGCCAGCGCGACCTGGCCGCTGGCCCGCGCCAAGTTGTGCTCCCCGAGGGAGGAGAATCGACTGGCATCGTGGGAGAAGTAGCGCTCCTCGAGCGCGTCGGTCAGGAAGCGCAAGGCGAGCTCGACGGCGATGGTGAGCACGCCGCTGGGGAGCAGCTCGAGCTCCGCCGCGGGCAAGCCCAGATCGCCGCTGCCCCGCCGGTAGCCCGCGAGCGCGGCGCGATACAGCTCGGGCTCGATCGCCGCGCCCGGCTCGTCTTCGCGGCGCGGGTTGCACCAGGAGCGAATGGCGTCACCCAGCTCGAACGGCCACGCCATGTGCGCGATGGTGTCGAGATCGACCAAGCACAACGCGCGCGGTTCGTGCTCGTGGAACAAGATGTTGGACGCCTTCAGGTCACCGTGCGCGTGCCGCGCGGGCGTCACGTCGACGGGGAGGAGCGCCGGCTCGAGCGGGCGGAGCTGCTCGCGCAGGGCGCGCACGCGCCCGAGCAGGGCGTGGCCCTGGTGCGCGGAGGCGGCTGCCTCGAAGCCCCGCGCGCGAAAGCCGACGTCGTGGATGCCGGGCCGCGTGTGCAGGTAGCGGTGCTCGAGATCCGCGAGCGCCCGATGGTAGCGGCCGACCATTTCGCCAGCCTGATCGACCATCTCGGCGTCCAGCAATCGATCGACGCTGCGGCTCCTGTCGATGTAGCTGAGCACGCGGTAGCAGCGGCCTCGCTCGTCGAGCTGGCACAGCGCTCCACTCGCCGTGCGGATCAGCCGCGGCGTCAGCAGGCCGCGACGCTCGAGGTGGCCGGTCACGGCTTCGATGTCGTCGTGCACGCTGGGGCCGAAGGCCGGGTGCACGCGCTGCACGATCACGGTCCTTCCCGCGAGGTCGCCGCGCGCGGTGACGTTGATCAGGCCGGTGCCGTACGGTGCGTCCTCCACGCGGAGGCCTGGCCAAGCGGCGAGCACGTCGGGGTCGAGGGCGCGCATGAGAGTTCGCGATTGTGCGCGAAAGAACGATTGTGGGCCACTGCTCGGCCTTGCTAGAAGAGAGCGACGTTGAGTCTCTGGTGTCGCGCGCTTCGGGCGAGGGTGCTGCTTGCGCTGTTCGCCATCGGCTGTGGCGCCGCGCCGATCGAAGACCCGGCGCCGCCAGCGACGCGCGCCGCGCCCCGCGTGGCGGAGCGCCCGCGTTGTGCGCCGGTAGCGGCCAAGCCGCCGCTCGACCTGCCCGCCGCCAGGGCGCCGATCGATCCGCCCTTCGTGGGGCTGGTTCGGCCGGAGACGCTGGCTGAGTTCTACGACGCGTTGGCGCGACTTTCGCACGGCCGGGCGAAGGACCACGTGCGCATCGCGTTTTTCGGCGACTCCAACTTGACCATGGACTTCACGACCGGGCGGGTGCGCCGCAACCTGCAGCGTCGCTTCGGGGATGGGGGGCACGGCTTCGTCGCGCTGGGCAAGCCATGGAGCCACTACCAGCACATGGATGTGCAGCACGACATCGTCAAAGGCTGGAAGGCGTACGCGATCACCACCTCGCCGACGGGCGATGGGCTGTATGGGCTCGGCGGCATCGCGGTGGAGAGCCAGTACCAAGGGGCGAAGACGTTCGCCGCTACCGCGCGGCCGGGCGCCCCGGTGGGGGAGCGCGTCGGCCGCTTCGACTTGTTCTACCTGGAGCGGCCGGGCGGGGGCTCGATCGACGTGCACATCGATCAAGCGCGCGTCGCCACCGTGTCGACCGCCGGGGCCGACAAGCGTCTGGCCAAGAAGAGCTTCGACGTGGAGGACGGGCCGCACCGCTTCGAGCTCACCAGCGTGTCGCCTGCCGGCGTGCGCGTGTTTGGCGTGGCGCTCGAGCGCAAAGAGCCAGGCGTGGTGGTGGACTCGTTCGGGGTCGGCGCGCTCAACACCAAGACGTTGGGCCGCCACGACCCGCGCGCCTTCGCAGACATGCTGGCGGCGCGGCGTTACGACTTGGTGGTATTCCTGACCGGCGCCAACGACATCTTCACCATGGACGCGGTGCCGCCCACCATGGCGAAGTTGATCGGAATCCTGCGCGAGACGCTGCCGCGTGCTTCGGTGATGCTGGCGACGCCCTCGGATCGCGGGCTCCGGCGATCGATGAAGGAGACGTTGGCCGTGGTCGCGCAGCGGCGCGAGCTGGCCGCCGCCGAGGGGCTCTCGCTCTGGGATCAGTTCGCGGTGATGGGTGGCGAGGGCAGCATGGCTGGCTTCGTGCGCGAGAAGCTCGCGTTCAAAGACGCGGTGCACTTCACCGAAGCCGGCGGCGCGCTGATGGGCGATCGCTTCGTGGACGCGCTGCTGCTCGGCTTCGAGCAGCACCTGACACGGAAGCCCGACGCCGGCTGCGAGTGATCGACGCCCTGTCAGGCTGACAGCGCGAAGCCTTGGCAGATCGACAGCTTGTGACGCGCAATTGACGAAGCCTCGCGACTTCGGAATCCTCGCGCTCTCATGGCCAGACCAGTCAACGCCGACGCGCAGGCGACGCAGGCGAAGATCCTCGCGACGGCGTACCAGCTGTTCGCCTCGAGCGGCATCGACGGAGCGAGCGTGCGCGACATCGCGCGCGGCGCCGGGGTGAGCCTGGCGATGGTGCACCACTACTTCGGCAGCAAGCAGGGGCTGTACGAAGCCTGCATCAGCACCATGCTGACGGAGCTGAGCGGCCTGCGTGGCGTGTTCGAGGCCCACATGGCCAAGGGAGACGAGACGCCTTCAGGCGTGCTCGAGAGCGCGGTGCGCATCGGCTACGCGTTTGCGCGCGAGCACCGCACGGCGGTGCGCCTGCTGCAACGCTCCCTGGTGGACACCGGCGAGCTCGACGAGCGTGTGCGTGAGCAGAACTTGCTGCCCTTTTTGGAGAGCGCCTCGGGCACGCTCGGCGCGCTCACGGCGCGCCCGGCCGAGTCGCTGCGCCTCCCGCTGCAGAGCGCGATCTTCTTGGTGGTGCGCTACGCGATCACCAGCGACCGCGAGATCGCCGCGCTGGCCGGTCCGGCGCGCGCGCCGTTCGAGGGCAAGAGCGACAAGCCGGCCATCGCCGCCGTCGAGGCCCACCTGGTCGACGCCATCCTGGGGCTGCTCGGCTTCAAGAACGCGTCCTGAAGCCCAATCGACCGGCTTGCCGGTGGAGCCGAGGAGCGAGATTGTCAGCTGCCGTCTGAACGGCCAGCGCCGGAGGCCCCGCCACGTGCCGACCGGCACGGAAGAGTTGCTGCGCCCGCCAGGATGGATGATGGGGAGCTGAGGTCGTCTCGCAGCGTACAAGCGGCGATCTCACTGGCTTGCCCGTAACGTCTTCTTGGCGGCTTGCCACTTCTCCCGCGAGGCCAGCATGCAACCAGCCAGAAAGTGGACCCTTTTCGCTCTGTTGGTGACCGCCGCGGGCTGTGCCACCGGGACCGGCAACGACCTGTTCGAGTTCGAGGGCGGCGGGTCGGAGGGAGGCGCTTCGGAGGGCGGCAGCTCTGCAGGGGGCAGCAACAACGGCGGCGCCACGGTCGGGCCGGGCCCCACGACTTCGAACGGGCCCACGACTGGCGTTGGGCCGTCGACTTCGTCGAACACGACCTCCGTCAGCACGACCAGCGCCACGGTCTCGAGCTCGAGCGGCGTCGGCTTCTGCGGAGATCTGGTGTGCGGCGTGGGCGAGGACTCGTGCACCTGTGACCTCGACTGCCCCGACGATCCCAACGCCTGCTCCGCCTGCGAGTGCGGGACGATCGGCGGCAACTGTTTCTGCGACACGAGCTGCGTGGGCGCGGGGGATTGCTGCGCCAACTACACTGCCGAGTGCGGCGGCTCCGTCGACCCCACGCTGAGCTGCAGCCCCTCGGAGTGCGGCGGCTCAGGGGGCGCTTGCTACTGCGACGACCTGTGCGTGGGTGCTGGGGATTGCTGCGTCGACGCCTGCACGGTCTGCGGCTACTGCTGACGTGCCCCTGATTTCCAGGTTTCTCGGGGCCCGGGGTTGAACCCCGCCCTCCTTCGGTGCAACGATAGAAGGGCCGTGAAGTGGAGCTTGGTGGCCAGGTCGTTGGGCGTGCTGATGTGCGCGCCGTTCGTGGCGTTGCCCACGGGCGCGGACGAGCCTCGCCCGGCCGACGTCGCCCGTGCGGGGTCACTGCCGGTCCCGAGCGCGGCGGCCTCGGTGAGCGCCCAGGCGAAGAGCCGCGTGCGGCCCACCCAACGCGCCCGCGTGGCGGAGCCGCGGGCAGTGAAGAAGCGCGCCGAGCCTGCTGCCCCGCCGCACGAGATCTCGGTCGACTGTCGTCAGGACGGGTGCGTGGTGCAGGACGGGCTCGACGTGTTGGTGGTTGCGAACAAACCGCGCGCGCGCTAACCCCGCCAGCGCGATGACCGAGCCCGCCGAGCTGTTGCTGTTGAGAGATGTCCGCGCCATCGATCCGCAGAGCGGCCTCGATGCCAACGTGGACGTGGTGATCGAGCGCGGCCGCATCACGCGCTTGGGCAGAGGGGCCGTCAGCGCCGAGCTCGCCGGCAGTGAGCGCGCCCGCGTGGTGGACGCGAGCGGCAGCTGGGTCGTGCCAGCGTTCGTCGATTTGCACGCGCACCTGCGTGAGCCTGGCGAGGAGTACAAGGAAGACATCCGCACGGGCCTCTCGGCGGCGGCGGCAGGTGGCTTTGCCCACGTGTGCGTGATGGCCAACACCAAGCCGGTCAACGACAAGCGGAGCATCACCGAAGCGATGGTGGCCCGTGCTCGAGAGGTCGGGGGCCCCCGCCTGCACCCGATCGGCGCGATCACGATGGGGCAGCTCGGCGCGGAGCTGACCGAGATGGCCGATCTGAAGGACGCCGGTGCGGTGGGCGTCAGCGACGACGGGCGCTGCGTCATGAACGCTGCCGTGATGAAGCGCGCGCTCGAGTATGGCTCCACCTTCGATCTGCCCGTGATCCAGCACGCCGAAGATCATCACCTGACCGAGGGATCGCAAATGCACGAGGGCGCGATCTCGGCTCGCCTGGGACTGCGTGGCTGGCCTCGGGTGGCAGAGGACGTGATCGTCGCACGCGACGTGCTCTTGGCCGAGGCGACCTCTGCCAAGTACCACCTGGCCCACGTCTCTTCGCTGGGCGCGGTGCGCATCCTCCGAGAGGCCAAGGCGCGCGGCATCAAAGTGAGCGCCGAGGTCACGCCCCACCACCTGATGCTCACCCACGAGGCCGTGCTCGGCTACGACACGGCCTGCAAGGTGAACCCGCCGCTGCGCGAGCAAGCGGATATCGACGCCCTCCGGGCGGCGCTCGCGGACGGCACGATCGACGCGATCGCGACGGACCACGCGCCGCACAGCGTGTTGGAGAAGGACTGCGAGTTCGCCGAGGCGCGGCCCGGCATGATCGGTCTGGAGCTGGTGGTGCCGGTGCTCCTGGGACTGGTCCGCTCCGGCGTGCTGCCGCTGGCCCGCTTCCTCGACGCGCTGTCGACCGCGCCGGCCAAGATCGTGAGCCTGTCCCCGCCAACGTTGCGTGAAGGCGCGCTCGCGGAGCTCACCCTGATCGATCCGGAGCGCGCCGTGACGCTCGATGGCTTCGCCTCGAAGAGCAAGAACACTCCCTTCTTGGGCAAAGCGGCGACGGGTGCCGTGACGCTCACGGTCGCCGGCGGCCGGATCGTGTTCGAGCGCGCTCCGGCCCGCGTCGCTTGACGAGCGGCGCCGCTTTCTCGACCATCCCGCTCATGAGCGAAGAGCGGTTGGGTCGGGACGTGTTCATTGCCCTCGCGGCCATCGGCTGGGCAGACGGCAAGCTCGATGAGGACGAGGCGGATGCGATCGTGCGCACGGCCGTCGACGAGGGCCTGTCGATCGAGGAGATCGAGGAGATCGAGGCCGCCACCAAGAGCCCTGTGGAGCTCGGCGTGATCGATCGCTCTGGCATGTCCAAGGCAGACCGGCTGTTCGTGTACGCGGTGGCGGCGTGGATGACGCGGCTCGACGGGCGGCGCGACGACCAAGAGGTGGGCGCGCTGGACAAGCTGGGCGCCGCGCTCAAGATCCCGGAGCGCCCGCGCGCGCACGCCGACGCCATCGCCGAGGAGATCGCCAACCTGCCGGAGGGCGACCGCCCGATGATGATGGACCTCCCGAAGCTGCGCAAGACGCTGGCAGAGAGGCTCGAGGCCGCTCGCAAGCAGCGGCTCTCGCAAGGCGAGACCGAGTAGCGCGGGTCTAGAGCTTGCCCGCCGGGAGCCGGCCCTGCTTCAGGACGGTGACCTGCTCCGGCGAAAAGGGCGGCTCGTACAGCGCGCGCTCCTGCTGGCGTGAGCGGAAGAAGTCGACGACGTAGTTCATGCGATCGCCCAGGACGCCCCAGTCTTGGGCGGCGCTGCCGCGAGAGGTGTTCGGAGTGCGGTCGAGCTTGCCGAGCAGCTCGTTCAGCGCGGGGCTCTGGATCTCGCGCAGATCGGCGGGGAATTCGTCGCCGTTTGGCAGTGGCGGCACGTCCTTGCCCAGGTCCAGCGTGATGTTGGGCAGCGCCAGCGTCATCAGCCAGCGGGTCGAGATCTCTTGCCACTCGCGCTCGACGCGCTTGGCGAGCGGCGTGAAGAGATCTTCGAGCGCGCCCATGATGCCGCCGTGCTTGTGCTCGGGGACCTTGCTGCGCAGGTCCTCGTGGAGCAGCGCGGACATGGCGTCGACCAGCGGTGCGCTGAGCGAACCGACGATCGGGGTCTGGAGGCGGATTTGCTCGTGGTACCCGACCAGCGCATTGCCGAAGAACATCAGCTCGGCCTTCTTGCGCGCGTCCTGCTCGAACAGCGCTTCGTGGTAGTGGGTGAACGCCTCGATCAGCAGGTCTTGGCCGCCCTCCTCGAGCGGTCCGGGCTTGAACATCGAGAGCAGCCGCGCGCGTTCGTCCGCGCCGCCCTTGGGCGGAGCCTCGAAGAACTGCAGGAGCTTGGCGTAGGCAGGTGCGAGCTCCGCGAAGACCAGCAGGTTGCCGAGGCCGACGTTGGCCGTGATGTCCGCCATCACGCGCTCGATGGCGTTGACGACGAACGAGTGCCCTACGTGAGCGCGCTCGTCGATCGTGCGCAGCGCTCTGTTGAGGCCCAACACCCCCTCGTCCAAGTGGTCGGCGCGGGCGATGTAGCCGCGCACCAGCCCGGGCACCTCTTCGCCGCGGATGAAGGCCCCCGCGGTCTTGGACGCGTAGGTGGCGTAGGCGCACCAGCTGACGTTGGTCGAACCGAACAGACGCGTGAGCGCGATCGTGAGCTCATGGTAGCTCTGCGTGATCTTCAGGTTCCGCGTCGCGGGATCCGTCTCGGCAGAGATGGCGTTGGTTTGATCCGGCGTGGGGGCCGGCCACGGAGAGCTGAGTGCAGAATCGGACATGGGCAGAACTTACCCTGCTTTCCGGGCGTGGCGTATGTTCGTAAGCTCGGGAACGGTCGCGCGTGAGAGCGCGCGTCCAGTCGAGCTCCCATGGCAGACCACGAAAAACTCGTCGCTACCGTTGCAGGCCAGAGGCCGCAGAAGACCGTGATCTCCGGACGCTATCGGCTGATCGAGGAGATCGGGCGGGGCAACATGGGCAAGGTGTACCGGGTCGAGCACGTCCACACCGGCGAGACGTTCGCCATGAAGGTGTTGGGCCCGCACATCGACACCGACCCTGCCATGATCGAGCGCTTCAAGCGCGAGGCGCGCACGCCTGCGTTGATCAGGAGCGAGCACGTGGTGAAGGTGATCGACGCCGACGCCGCGAGCGAGCTGGGCGGGGCTCCGTTCTTGGTCATGGAGCTGCTCGACGGCGTGGACCTCGAGAAGTTTGCGCTCCACACGGGCAAGCTCCCGGCGGCCGATGTGGTGCGCATCCTGTCGCAGGTGGCCAAGGCGCTCGACAAGGCGCACGCCATCGGCATCGTGCACCGCGACCTGAAGCCGGCCAACATCTTCATGCATCGCCGGGAGGACGGCGTGGTCGTCAAGCTGCTCGACTTCGGCATCTCCAAGTTGGGCGCCAGCCAGGACGCCGCGCGCATCACCGCGTCCGGTGCGATCATGGGCACGCCGCTGTACATGCCGCCCGAGCAGGCCACGGGGCAGACCGCGATCGGTCCGGCGGCCGACGTTTGGGCGATGGGCATGCTGGCCTTTCGGCTGCTGTCCGGTCGCACGTATTGGTCGATGACCACCATGGCCGAGCTGATGGCAGCGATCGTTCGTGATCCGGTGTCGGCGCCGCTCGCCGGTGAGGCGGGGCTGCCTCCCGCGTTCGAGGCCTGGTTTCTGCAATCGTGCCATCGCGCGCCCGAGGCACGCTTCGCCAGCGCGGGTGAGCAGGTACAGAAGCTGGCGGCCGCGCTGGAGGTGCCGCTCGTGGGCTCGTCGTCGAGCGCCGAGCTGCTCGCGTCGGTGGGGCGGACGCTCGTTTCGGCCGGTGGTGCAGCGCGCCCGGTGGAGACCGTGGTCGACCTGATCCCCACGCAGAGCGCGCCACCGGCGCTCGCGAGCGCAGTGGAGCAGAGGAGCGCGCTGCCGCCGGCGTCGGTGGAGGGCGAACGTCGTCAGGTCACGGTGCTCTCGCTGGAGATGACGCTCAGCGCGCTCGGAGGGGGAGAGGTCGACCCCGAGGATCTGCGAGACGTGACGGCCGGCTACCAGACGGCTTGCGCGGAGATCCTGGGGCAGCTCGGCAGCCCGGTGACGCAGACGATGGGCGACGGCGTGTTGGTCTACTTTGGCTATCCGGCGGCGCAGGGGGACGACGCCAAACGCGCCGTGCAGGCAGGGCTGCGCATCGCCGACGCGGCCAAACGCATCCACGAGCGGGTCTCTCGCTCGCTGGCCGTCGCGCTGTCGCTGCGCGCAGGGGTGCACACGGGGCTGGTCGTCACCGGCGATCTCGGGTCGCAGCCGGACGTGCGCAACGTCGTGGGCCAGGTGCCGCAGATCGCCTCGCAGCTCAAGCGCTCCGCGCCGGCCAACGCTGTGGCGATCAGCGCGGCGACCCACCGCTTGGTGAAGGCTCAGTTCGTGTGCCAGCCGCTCTCGACCGCGATCGAGGGAACCGCCGCGGATGCGTTCCAGGTGACGAGCGAAGCCAGCCTGGAGCTGATGGACAGCGTGGACGGGCGCCTCGCTCCGCTGGTGGGGCGCGAAATCGAGAGCGCGCTTTTGCTCGAGAAGTTCCGCGATCTCGCGAGCGGGCAGGGCCACGTGGTGCTGCTCACGGGAGAGGCCGGCATCGGCAAGTCGAGCGTCATCCGCAGCTTTCGCCAGGCCATTTCGGGCGAGCCGGTCAGCTGGCTCGAGTGCCGCTGCTCCCCCTACTTCGACAGCACCGCGCTCCACCCGGTGATGGAGATGTTGAAGCGGATGATGGGCATCGGCCCCGACGACTCCGCGCGAGACAAGGCCGCCAAGGTGTGGGCGTTCGCTCGGCAGGAGGACGTGGAGAAGGACGCCCCGCTGTTCGGCTGGCTGCTGGGGATTCCGCTGGAGGATGCGTCGCTCGTGAATCAGAGCCCGCAGCTGCTCAAGCAGCGGACCCGTGACGCGATCTCCTCGCTGCTGCTGCGCATGACGCAGCGCAGACAGGTCGTGCTCGTGGTCGACGACCTGCACTGGGTGGACCCTTCCACCCTCGAGCTGCTGAGCGCCTTGGTGGACGAGGGGCCCAGCGCTGGCATCCTGCTGGTGCTCACCGCGCGCAACGAGTTCAGCTCGCCCTGGGGCTCTCGCGGTCACATCGCGCAGCTCTCGCTCTCACGCCTGACCAAACCTCGGATGGAGGCGCTCATTCTGCAAGTCTCCGGAGGCAAGCCCCTGCCAGCCGTGGTCGTGCAAGAGATCCTGACCAAAACGGACGGCGTGCCCTTGTTCGTCGAGGAGCTGACGCGCGACGTGCTCGAAGCGCCCTTCTTGAAGGACGCAGGTACCCACTTCACGTTGGCGGGACCGTTGCCCGCGCTGGGGGTGCCGGGCACCTTGCGCGATTCGCTCACGTCGCGCCTGGATCGGCTGGGAAGCGCCAAGGCGACTGCACAGATGGCCGCGACGCTCGGTCGCGAGTTCGACTACGACATGTTGCTGCGGGTCACCGGGTCGACCGACGCAGAGCTCAGCCAAGATCTGCGCGTGCTGGTGGACGGAGAGCTGCTCTACCAACGCGGCAAGCCACCCGCCGCGCGCTACATGTTCAAGCACAGCCTGGTGCAAGACACGGCCTATGAGTCGCTGCTCAAGAACGCGCGCCGCCAAGCCCACGGCCGGATCGCCGGCGTGCTCGTCTCGGAGAAGCCCGAGCTGTGCGAGACGCAACCGGAGATTCTGGCGCACCACCGCGCGGCCGCCGGCCAGCCGATCGAGGCCGCCGCGGATCTGCTGCGGGCCGGGCAACGCGCGCTCGAGCGATCGGCGAACGCGGAGTCGATCGCCCACCTCACGCGCGCGATCGAGCTGTGCGAGTCGGCCCCCGATTCGGGGACCCGAGCCGAGCTCGAGCCGACCCTGCGGACGCTGCTCGGCGTGCCGCTGATGATGACCAAGGGGTACGGTGCGCCCGAAGTGGAGCAGACGTACGCCAAGGCGCTCAGCTTGGCCAACGACGCCGAGGGCAAACAGCTGCTGCCCGTCCTGTGGGGCCTGTGGATCTTCTATCACGTGCGTGCGAACTACCGGACGGCGTGGGAGATCAGCGACAAGCTGCTGGCGCTGGCCGACCGGTCCGGGGACTCCACGGTGCAGGTGGCGGCGCACCTCGCGCGCGGAAGCACCTCGCTGCTCACCGCTCGCTACGAGGCGGCGCGCCGCCATCTGGAGCTGAGCATCCACCATTACGACGCGGCCGCGCACCGTGGCCACGCCTACATGTTCGGGCAGGACTCGCTGGTCTTCGCGCGCGCCATGTTGAGCTGGACGCTGTGGCTGACCGGGCTGCCGGATCAGGCGCTGCGGGTGTCCGCCCACGCTGTCTCGTGGGCAAGGGAGCTCGGTCACCCCAACACGTTGGCGTTCGCGTTGGGTATGGCGGCCGCCCTCCACCAGTACCGTGGCGAGCGCCCGCAGGTGGAGTCCTTCTCCAGCGAGCTGATCGCCATGGCCGGGCCGCAGGGGCTGCTCCATTGGCTGTCGGAGGGGCGCATCCTGCATGGCTGGGCCACCAGTGGCCCCACGACCGAGAACGAGGGCCTCGTGGAGATGCGCGAAGGGCGCGCGGTGTGGAGCATGATCGGCGCGCGCGTGGCCGATACGCACTGGGACGCGATGATCGCCGAACGCCTGATGGACGACAACCAACGCGCGGAGGGCTTGGCGCTCGTGGCGAAGATGAAGGCCTTCGTCGAAGACAGCGACGAGCGCTCGTTCGAGCCAGAGGTACACCGGCTCGAGGGCGAAATGTTGTTGCTCGAGCCGGGGCACGAGGTCGAGGCGGAGGCCTGCTTCGAGCGTGCGATCGACCTTGCCAAGCGTCAGGGCGCGCGCTCGCTGCTCTTGCGCGCCAGCACGAGCCTCGCGCGGATGTGGACGGCAGCCAGCAAGTCGGATCGGGCAGCGGAGCTGCTCAGGCCCGTGTGGAGCTCGTTTCAGGAGGGGCTCGGCACCCGCGATCTGGTGCGCGCCAAAGCGGTGCTCAGCGGCGTGTTTCTGTAGCGTCCGAGGCTCGCCGCACGCCTCGGCCCCAATCGGGGTGTTCCGCCACGCGATCGAACTCACTGGGAGGCACCCCGAACAGCGCCGCGGCTAGCGGCGCGAGCCCATCGCAGTCGCCGGAGAGCGGGGATCGCTCCTTGGGGTCTCGCTCGAGGTCGAAACACGCGTAGCCGGCGTCGCGCTGGCGACCGATCAACTTGTGCCGTCCCTTCATCAGCCCGTAGCTCGGGCGGCCTCGCTCCCACACGTGGGCAACGTTGCTCAGCGGCACGGCCCCGGTGGTTCGCTCGGGTCGCGTCAGCGGGTGGCCCAAGAGCTCTTGCCGCGCCGCCTGAAGGGCCGGGTGATCCCACAGGCCGAGCAGGTCCAGCACGGTGGGGGCGAGGTCCAGGTGGAAGGTGTACGCGTATCGTGCGGAGCCGAGGCTCTCGATCTCGCTCGGAGTCAGCGTGCCGTCGGGGGCGTCGAGCCAGCCTGGGACGCGGATGTCTTCCTCGAACAAGCTGCAGCCGTGGTCACAGCCTTGACCGTGCTCGCCCACCGCCTCGCCGTGGTCGGCGGTGTAGAGCAGCACCGTGCGCGCGCCCAGCTCGGTCGCGCGCAGCTCCGCGATCAGCTGCGCGACCGCGCGGTCCGAGCGATGCACCGCGTTCTTGTAGGCGTTCAGGTAGGCCGCTCCGTCCTCTTTGCCGGCGCGCGCCGGCTGGAATGGGCCGTCGTCGTCGGCGGGGCGCGGCGCGTGGATGTTGGCGTAGTGCACCACGGCGAAGAACGGCTCCCTCAGCTCGCCGAGCTCTCGCGTCGCGCGCTCGCTGAGCAGCGCGTCATCCGCTCCGACGAACATGTCGGCCTCTGGGTCGAGGTGGGTGCCGAGCACGACGCGACCAGAGGGGACGTCCTGCACCGAGAGCCACATGTTGGCGAAGAGGAGGTGCTGCGACGTGAGGTAGGCGGTGTCGTACCCAGCGGCGTGCGCGTACTCGAACAGCGTCGGGGCAGCGCGCGTCTCGGACTTCGAGGCCGTGGGTGCCAGGCCCGTGAACAGCACGCTCATGGCGATGGTGGTGACGCTGGCGTTGGCGCGCAGGTTCTCGAACGCGAAGCGACTAGGCAGCAGCGCGTTGCTCAGCGGTGTGGCCAACGCACAGGCAGGATCGTAGCTCGAGCAGGTCACGTCGGCGCGCTGGCTCTCCTGCAAGATCAGCAGCACGTTGCGCGGACGAGCTGGGCTCGGCTGGAGCACCGGCAATGGGCGTGGAGAACGGATCTGGAGGCTCGCCAGGCCCGCGCGCTCCGGCTCGGGCCCGCGCAGCGCGAACGAAAGCGCGTTGAGCCAGAGCAGATCGGGGGTGGTCGCTTGTTTGCCGCGGTAGCTCACCGGCACGAGCAGCGCGGCCAGGAGCGAGAGCGCGAACACCACGCTGGCGAGCCGGCGCTCTCGTCGCGTGGGCCTGCGAACGCGGCGCGCGGCCCAGACCAACACCAGGGCAGCGCCGAAGGCGAGCCCCAAACGCAGGAACAAGTCGGCGCTCGGACGCAGGCTGCCCAGCACCGCCCACAGCGGCCGCTCGCTGAGCTCGGTAGCGTCGCGCGACACATACACTTGCCAGCGGGCCACGAACGCGGACTGCACGCCGAGCGCGAGCGTGAAGAGCAGCACGAACGCGGTGCCGGCCAGGCGGCGAGGCACAGCTCGGCGCGCGGTCGAGAGCCACAACAAAGATCCCCAGAGCAGCAGGCCGTGTGCGACCGCCAGCGAGTACGAGAGCGCGTGTGCTCCCGACAGGCGCTCCGCCCACGTGCTGCCCGGCGCGACGAAGCGGAACGAAGCGATGCGCGCGGCGCGCACCCACAGGTCGAAGCCCAGCAGCGTGAGCGCTGGCGCAGCGAGGCCCATCAAGCTCAGCTTGCGTGCGCGGAGAGCTTGGCCCGAGGCCATCAGTGACAAGCAGAGGGTGGGGTGCTCTTGGGCTTGCGCAGCCGCCCCACCGGGACGTCGGGCCGGCGCCGCCGCAGTCGATCGCGCAGCACGAAGTGGTGGACCAAGTACCCTGCGGCGGCGAGCAACGTCAGCGCGACCAGGACTTGTTGCACCATCTCAGCTGAAGCCTAGCAAACGACCGCCCTGGTACACGACCAGCGTCGCGACATAGGCGAGCACGGTCATGTAGCCGAGCATGAACAGCGCCCAGCGCCAGGAGCCGGACTCGCGCTTGACCACGGCCAGCGTGCTCATGCACTGGCAGGCCAACACGAAGAACACCATCAGCGCGACGCCGGAGAGCGGGGTGAACACCGCCCGGCCGTCGGGGTGGCGGGCCGCCTTGAGCGCTGCGCGCAGCGAAGGGTTCTCCTCGTCTGCCTCGCTCACGTCGTAGACCAGACCGAGCGTCGAGACGAACACCTCGCGCGCCGCGAACGCGCCCAGGATGCCCACGCCGATCTTCCAGTCGAAGCCGAGCGGCGCGAGCGCCGGTTCGATCGCGTGACCCACGCGGCCGGCGATCGACTCGCGCAGCCGCGCGCCCGAGGCCTCGGCCTCGATCGCGGCCAGCTTGTCGCTGCGCTCCGCGTCGTCCGTGATCTGGGCGGCGGCTGCGCGTTCGGCCTCGAAGCGCGCCAACGTCTCGCTGCTCTGGGGGTAGTTGAGCAGGCCCCACAGCACGATCGTGAGCGCGAGGATCACCGTGCCGGCGTCGACGAAGAAGCGCTTGACCCGATCCCAGGTCGCGTCGGCCACGTTGCGCGCGCGCGGCCAGCGATAGCTCGGCAGCTCGAGCAAGTGGGTGGGCCGGGGACCCTTGAGCACGGTGCGGCCGATCACGTACGCGGCGGTGAGGCTCGCCACGACCGAGAGCAGGTACATCGCGAACAGCACCAGCGCGCCGACCGAGAGCAGACCCAGCACCTTGCTCTCGGCGTCGAACACCACCGCCGTGACCAGTGCGTACACCGGCAGGCGAGCGCTGCACGAGCTGAGCGGCACCACCAACATGGTGAGCAGCCGATCGCGGCGGCTCTCGATCGTGCGCGCCGCCATCACCGCCGGAATGGCGCAAGCGAAGCCCGAGAGCATGGGCACGAAGGCGCGGCCGTTGAGGCCCACCTTGGCCATCACACGATCGATCACGAAGGCGACGCGCGCGAGGTAGCCCGAGTCCTCGAGCACGGTGAGGAACACGAACAGGAGCGCGATCTGCGGCACGAACACCAACACGTTGCCCACGCCCGCAATCACACCCTCGCTCAACAGGTCCGTGAACGGGCCGCTGGGCAGCCCGGTCTTGGCCCAGCCCTTGAGGCCGTTCACCGCGTCCTCGATCAGCGCCACGAACGGCTCGGACCAGGCGAACAACGTCTGGAACACGAGGAACATCACCAACAAGAAGCTCAACATGCCCCACAAAGGGTGCATCAACAGCGAGTCGATGCGGTGTGAGCCCTCGCGCGGATCCTTGCCGGGCGCGACCAGCGCCCGGTCGATCGCTCGGTCGACCCAGTCGTAGCGCTCGCTGATCAGGGCCTCTTCGAGCGAGCGTTCGCCGTGGGCGTGTTCCTCCTGCGCTTGGCGGACCGTCCGCCGCAGCTCGTCCGAGATGCCGCTCAGCTCGTCGTCGCCGATGGACAAGAGCGCCCATTGCCCCCGCACGCGCCGGGCGAGCGGGCTCACCGCGGCGCCGGGGTAGTGTTCGGCGACCTCCTGGATCGCGCGTTCGAGGGGCTCGGCGAAGGTGACGAGGGGGGCTTCACGCGGGGCTTGGGCCAAGCACTTGGCCACCTCCGAAAGGAGCTCCTGCGTGCCCTCTCCGCGGGGGGCGCACAGCGGCACGACGCTCGCCCCCAGCGCTTCGCCGAGTAGCTTGGCGTCGAGGTCGAGCCCGAGCTTCTTGGCGTCGTCCATCATCGTGAGCGCGATGACCGCAGGCACGCCGGTGTCGATCAGCTGGGTGGCCAAGTAGAGGCCCCGCCGCAGGGAGGTCGCGTCCACCACCACCACCAGCGCGTGGGGGGCCTCGCTGCCGTGCGCCAGCAACGCCTCGACCGCGATGCGCTCCTCTTCGCTGCGCGAGGTCAGGCTGTAGGTGCCGGGCAGGTCCACGAAGCGGGCCGGTCCGCGATCCGGCAGCGCGATGGTCTTCTCCACGCGCTCGACCGTGATGCCAGGGTAGTTGCCGACCTTGGCGCGCGCGCCTGTCAGGGCATTGAACAGCGTGGTCTTGCCGGCGTTGGGGTTGCCGGCCATCAGCACGACGGGGGTGGTCATGGGTCGAGGGTCTCGAGCCTGACCAACACGCTGTTGGCCTCTTCGGCGCGCAGCGAGAGCCGATAGCCGCGAACCGACACCTCGATCGGGTCCCCCAGCGGCGCTCTGCGCTCGAGCGCCACCTTGGTGCCCGCGACGAGCCCGAGCTCCATCAGCCGAACGCTCACGCGCGAGGTTCCCCGGACGCGCTCGACGATCGAACGTTGCCCCACGGCCAGGGAGGCCAGAGTAAGAGTGCTCATGACCGGCAGTATGGTGAACGGGAATATCGCTTTCAATTGCTATCGTTTGGGCTTCGCTCGTGGAACGCTCTTCTTGGCGGCTTCTGCTCGACAGACCCGGGGCGCGGCACTACTGGGTCACCACGATGAAGGACAAACTCATTCCCTCCTCTGCGCTCGCTCGCCGGCAATTCTTGCGCGATTTCGCGGTCGCGCTCGCAGTGGTGCCAGCGGCGGCGATCGGCTGCGGTGGAAAGAAGCTGACCTGCACCGACGTCTCGACGCTGACGCCGGAGGAGCAGCAGCAGCGCACCACGCTGCTGTATGTGGACACGGCGAAGGACCCTGCCAAAAAGTGCGACGCGTGCTCGCTGTTCAAGCCTGCTGCGCCTGACCAGTGTGGCAGCTGCACCGCGATCAAAGGCCCGATTCATCCGCAGGGCGGATGCAACGCTTGGGTCGCCAAGACCTGATCGGTGGGTTGGCGGCCGGGGCCGCGTGCCTCGCGCTGAGCTCGCTCCCAGCCTGCAACTGCCGCTCGCGCATCGTGCCCAAACCGGCGCGGAGCGCCCCGGTGGTGACGTTCGACAGCCCCGCGACCTGTCCACCCTCGAGCGCGGGACGCACGTTCGACGTGGGCCCCGGCAAGCCCCACGCGAACATCGGCGACGTGCCGCTCGAGACCCTCGCCGCGGGCGACACGGTGCGCGTGTTCGCGCGCCCCGAGCCCTACCGCGAGAAGGTGCTGATCTCGGGGCGAGGCAAAAAGGACGCGCCCATCCGCTTCTGCGGCGTGAAGGGAGCGGGTGGCGAGCTGCCGGTGCTCGACGGCAAGGACGCGAAGACTCGGGCTGGCTTGCCGTTCCCGTTCGACGGGCACCAACCGCGAGGTCTCGTGATCGTGGGTTGGCGTCGCGGGGACCCGTGGCAAGACGCGCCCGAGCACATCGAGATCGCAGGCTTCGAGATCAGAAACGCCAGTCCGGCGCACGAGTTCACCGACAAGGATGGCAAGCGTGGCGCCTACGCCGAGAACGCGGCGGGCATCTACGTCCAGCGCGCCCGGCACGTGACCTTGCGCGGCAACGTCGTGCACGACAATGGCAACGGGTTGTTCGTGGGCGGCGGCGGCGCCGAGGAGCTCACCAGCGACGTGTTGATCGAAGGCAACTACGTCTACCAGAACGGCAGCAGCGACTCGTATCTGCAGCACAACGTGTACAACGAGGCCGCCCGGGTGACCTACCAGTACAACCACTTCGGGCCGCCCCGGTCGGGGCCGCAAGGCACGCTCGGCGGCAACGTGAAGGAGCGCTCGGCGGGGGTGGTGCTGCGCTACAACTGGATCGAGGACGGCGCCCACCTGCTCGACCTGGTGGATGCGCAGGAGGCGCGCGAGCCCAACCTGAAGGATGAGTCGTTCCGACACAGCTGGGTGTACGGCAACGTGTTCGTGCGCGGGCCGGTCGCGAACGGGTCGATGATCCACTACGGCGGCGACAGCGGTGTGCTCGAGACGTACCGCAAGGGCGTGCTCCACTTCTTCCACAACACCGTGGCGATCGAGAACGCTTCGCACGGCGAGTATCAGGGCACATCGATCTTCGAGCTCTCCACCAACGACGAGACGCTCGAGTCACGCAACAACCTGTTCGTGAGCGAAGAGCCCTCGCACAGAAGGCGAGTGGTGGTGCTGCTCGGCGCGCGCGACGGCGTGGCCGCGGGCCAGGCGAGCTTCCGCGGCGACTGGCTGACGGAGGGCACGCTCGGCTTCGACGCCGCCAACAAGAAGGTCACGGTGCAGGGCAAAATCGACGGATTGGACGCGCTGCTGAAGGGGACGACCCCGGGCTTCGTGGACTTCGAGCAGCGCAAGCTCGAGCTCGCTGCTGGCAGCAGCGTGCGCGGCAAGGGCCACCCATTCGAGCTGCCGACTGAGCACGCCGTCGCTCAGGAGTACGCGGGCAATGGAGTAGGGCGGCCGCGGCCCGCGGACGATCCGCCCACCCCCGGCGCCTTCGCGCGCTGAGCGCGCGCTGCGGGGCGCTTGCCCATCGCCGGCTCGTTCGAGGCTCGACTCGCGGGCGTGGTGGCTCGTGCGCTAAGGCGGCACGCTCGCCAGACCGTTGCACCCTGCGTGGCCTGCCACGCCCAGCGCAGTGGCGAGCGCGCAGCGGCGCCTGGCCGTCGCGATCTGCGCCTTGTCGCCTCGGGAGAGGCCTGCTTTCGCCGAGCGCTCTGCGTTGTCGGCCAAGCCGATCAGCCCCTTGTCGGGTAGCTCCGCCTTGCGTGCGGTCAGCACGCCGATGACGTGAGGCGAGGGATCGGCGCGCCTGGCCCAGAGCAACGGGTCGATCAAGAGGGCGCTGGTGAACGCAGCCTCGAGGCGCTTCTTCACTGCGGCGTCGTCGGCGCAGGGAAAGGTCGGATCCGTCGGGCCCGCGTCGGCGTCCGCGAGCGCCTTCTTGGCGACCCGTTGCCAAAGCGCCGCGGCGGCACCCGCGGTGGCCTTCTCGGGCTCACCGAGCTCGCCTTTCTCCACCGCCGAGGCCAGATCTTCACAAGCGCGCTTTTGGGCCGCGACGCGCGCTTGCTCGCGCTCGAGCTGGGCGCGCTGCTCGGCTTCGCGCTCCGCCGCGACACGTGCGGCTTCACGCTCCTGCTTGCAAGTCTCGGCCTTCTGGCCCAAGAGGTCCTTCTGCTCCTGGCTGGCCCACGACAGCTCGGCGCTCTGGATGTTCTCTGCTTCGCACGGGCTGGTGCGCTCCACCAGCGCGCGGACACGGTCCTTCTGGATGCGCACCCACACGATGCTGGCGGTGATGGAGATCAACAGCGTGAGCGCGAAGAGGCCGAACGCGGTGCGCTTGATGACGCGTCTCCTCAGCGCGGCGGCCAGCCACCCGCGATCTTCCAAGATGTGGCGTGAACGGACCACCAGGTCCTCCCAGGCGGTGATGTCCACCGCCAAGGCCTCGAGCGGCGCGCTGAGCTCGCGGTCATGACGCACCTTGCCCGCTACTCGCTCGAGCGCGATCCCGATCTCGGGCCTCCGGCCGTCGACGGTGAGCGCCGTGACCACGTCCAAGAAACCAAACGGTCCCGCATGCGATCGCCATGCCTGCAGGGCACGCGGATGCGACGAGCGCAGTCGATCGAGCGCGGAACCGACCTCTTGCGCAGGCAGTATCGCCTCCACCTCCGAGCTCGTGACCCCGACCAAGCGCGCCACGTCGGCGATGCCACGCCGGTACGCGTCGGAGAGACCCTCGGGACCGAGCTCCACCAGGCCCGTCTCGATCTTGTTCGCCACGATGCAGCTGCCTGCGTACTCGACGGGCCCCATCGCCGCCCGCAGGAATGCGCCGGCGATGCGCGTGGCCGATCTGGTGGTGGCTGCCATCGGCGGTGGGCGATCTCACCTGGCTTGGCGGCCAAATCAAACAACAAAATGCTCTCGCTGCGCGCCCTTTCGCGCCATGGCTTGGTGGTAGGCTGGTTCGAGGTCAGGTGGTTTGGTTTCTGTGTGGGCTGCTGGCGGTGTTCGTGTTGTGGCCCGTGGTGCTCAAGCTCGCCGCGCGCCCGAAGAAGAAGGATGACTGGGAAGAACTTTGAGGGAGTGTGGCCGTGAGCTCGTCGCGCTCGCGCGCCTCCGGACCCGTTCCGCAGTCGGTGGCCGAGCTCGCGTCTGGGCACGTGCTCGACGGGCGCTATCGTGTGCTCGAGCGCATTGGGCGCGGCGGTTTCGGTGACGTTTGGCGCGCGGTGGAGCTGCTGCCCGACGGCACCGCGCTGCGAGACGTCGCGCTCAAGTTGCTGTCGCCGCAGTTCGCAGACTCGGACTGGTCCGAGGAGGCCAAGCTGCTGGCCTCGTTCAGCCACCCGTCGCTGGTGACGATCTACGCCGCCGGCGTGCTCGAGGGGTTGGGCGCGCCATTCGTAGCGATGGAGCTGTTGCTCGGCGAGACGCTGGCCGAGACGTTGCGCCGCACGCCCAAGCTGCCCTGGCGGGTGGCGCTGCGCTTCGCGAGAGAGGTGGCGCAGGCGCTCGACGTGATCCACCAGCGCGGTGTCATCCACCTGGATCTGAAGCCCGCGAACGTGTTCGTGACGCGCGAGGGTCGGGTCAAGGTGCTCGACTTCGGCATCTCGCGCAGCGCGGGCGAGAAGCTCTCGCAAGCGCGCCCCGCGCCCGACACGGAGGCGATGGGCACGCTGCCGACGGCCGTGTTCTTGGCGGAGTCGAGCGATCCGTTCGCCGCCACGCAGATGGCGGAGGGCACACCCGACGCCGGCCAGTCGCACCAGAAGGTGGTGGTGGGTACCCCGGGCTACGTCGCGCCAGAGGTGCTGGAGCTCGGCGAGCCGAGCATGCTGGCCGACGCGTACGCCTTGGGTGTGGCGCTGGCGGTGCTCTCCACGGGCCACCTGCCTCAAGACGTGGGAGAGGAGCCGGCGGACGACGCTGGCGCGGACGCCTTCCGCACGTACTGGATGCGCTTGCGCGAGGCGACGCTGCGAGGAGCGCTGCGCGATCTCGGGGGGCACGGGCTGCCACGCGGCGTGCTCGCGCTGATCGAGCGCTTGGTCTCGGTGGATCCTCAGCGGCGGCGCGTGTCCGAGGGGGGGCTCGGTCGCGTGCTCGAGGAGGTCTGGCAACGACCTCACGGCGCGCCGGAGGCGGTCTACCCCGGGCTCTCCGCCTTCGGGCCCGAACACGAAGGCTTCTTGTTCGGACGTGGCGACGAGCTGCTCCGCATGACCCGCCATTTGGGCTTCGAGCGCTTGCTGCTGGTCGCGGGGCCGACAGGCGCTGGCAAGACCTCGTTCGTGGCGGCGGGGCTGCTGCCCGAGCTCGAACGCAGCGGCATCGGCGGGCGGATGGACGTGCGCACGGCCATCACGACCATGCGACGCGGGCCCGAGCGAGCGCTCGCGGCGGCGCTCTCCGAGCTCGGCGTCGTGCCTGGCCCAGGCGAGAGCGACCTTTCGGCGCTGGCACGGGCGCCGGACGGCGTCGCGCACCTGTTGGTGCTCGACGATCTCGAGCAGCTGCCGAGCTTTCCCGAGCAGGAACAGCGCCGCATCGTGGCCCTGCTCGAGGGCCTGCTCACGACGCCCGCGAGCGCTTCGGGCGACGCGCTGCGCGTGGTGGCGATGCTCGACAGCGAGGGCATCGAGGCGCTGGTTGCGCTGTCCACGGGGCTGTCACCGCTACCGTCCATGGTGCGGTACCTGGCGCCACCAGCGGAGGCGGCGGCGCGTGAGATCGCGATTGAGCCGGCCACGCTGGCAGGCTTCGCGATCGATGCTCCGGAGATCGTCACGCGCATGGTGGAGGCGGAGATCTCGCGCGGCGGTGTGCCGCTGCCGGCCGTGGCGCTGTTGCTCGCGGCGGGGGTGATCGACGGCGACGAGGTGAGCCCCACCGTGGCGGTCGGCGGGCGCCGCTCTGCGGTGCAGCCCCAAGCGGCAGACGGGCCGCGCATGCGCAGGCTGTCCGGCAAGAGGTTGCGCGAGCTGGGCGGCGTGGCGGCAGCGTACGCGCGTCACGCCGAGTCTGCGCTGGAGCAGGCTGGTGGTGAGCCGTCGCGCTATCTGGACGTGCTTGTGTCGCTCACCAGCTCCGAGGCAGACCCGCTGAGGGTGCCGCTGGCCGCCCTGCGTGATCGCCTGGGCGCAGCCGACGTGGACGCGTTGATCGAGAAGCTGGTGAGCTCGAAGCTCATCCGTGTGCGAGGAGGCGAGGTGGAGCTGTCGCACCCCTCGCTCGCCGCATGGTCGAAGCTGTCGAACGCGCGGCTCGAGCGGCTCGAGGAGATCTCGTTCTTCGAGCGTGTCGAGCTCGCTGCCGGTGCTTGGGAGCGTTCGTCGATGGACAAGAGCTACCTCGACCGCGGCGATTTGCTGCGCGCGTTCGAGCGCCACGCGCGCAAGGGGGTGCGCGGCTTGAGCGGGCTCGAGGTCGAGTTCTTGGCAGCTTCTCGGCGCGCGCGCTGGCGACGCCGCGTGGTCCTGGCCGGGCTCGCGCTGTGCGCCTGCGTGCTGTTGGTTTCGGGCTTCTTGTATCGTCGCTCGCTCGAGCACAAGCGGCAGGTCGCAGAGGCGGCGGAGCAGCGGGCCTCGCAAGAGGCGCGGCGCGTGCGTTTGATCGCTCGGGCTCGCCAGAGCGCGGATCCTTATGCGCGAGTGGCCTACCTCGTGGCCGCGCTGCACGAGGGGGCTTCCGAGCCTGCCCTCTACATCGAGCTCTTGGGCGCCGCGCACAACCTGCCGCCTGGACGCTTCCTCACGTTGGGCACGGTCGAAGCGTTGGCCATGCCCTGGGACGATCGCTGGGTGATCGGGCAATCGCCGAGCGGCACGCTGGTGGTCTTCGATCTCAAGGCGCAGAGCACCGAGCCGGAGGTGATCGACCACCTGGACGTGAGCATCGATCCGACTCAGGCCAGCGTGGTCTTCCAGAAGCCTCGCAGGTTCGACCTGCATCTGGGCGGCGCGCCCCTGATCGATCTGGTGCCGATCGCGTTCGACACGGCGCTCGTCACGCTCGACAGTGCTGGTGCGGTCTCGGTCGTGCGCCTGCGTGAGAACGGCGAAGTGGCGCTTGCGGCCCGGTCACCGCTCCAGTGTCGTGGCGATCTCACCGTCGCCGCGCGCGCGCCGGCAGTGGCTTGCTTCACGGGAGCGGGGGTCGGCGTCTGGAACTTCCAGAACGGGCGCGTCAGCACGCTCGCAGACGTGGCCGGCGCGTTCGAGCTGTCGCCTGATGGGCGTTCGGTGGTGTCTTGGAACGGCGCCGAGATCAAGGCGTGGAGCGTCGAGCGCGGCGAAGCCGTGGCCAAGAGCACGCTGACTTCGCCGGTGCGCACGGCCTCCATCAGCCCGCGCGAGGCGGTCGTGGCCGTCGCCACCGAGCAGGCGCTGCTCTTGCTCGACGACAAGCTGGGCGAGCTCATGCGCACGGCGCCGACCGATGACACCGTGGCGCTGCGCTGGGACGAGGGGGGCCTCGATCTCGCGGTGTGCCGCATGAGTGGCCTGGATCATTGGGTGTTCCTGCAGAAGGGCGCGCGCCCGGTCGACCGCCCTGCGCCCAAAGCGCGCTGCGATCGCGCCAGCACGGGCGCACCTCGTTATGCCAGCTCGCGCTTCGACCTGGGCTCGCTCGGTTTGCGCGACTTCGGCGAGCACTTCTCGCACGGCGCGTTTGGCCTTTCGCGCAAGCGCTGGTTGTCGAACAGCCTGGTGCTGGCCAGTGAGCAGGACGACGCGCTCGAGCGCGTGCTCACCTTCAAGCTGCGCGCGGGCAAGTCGCTGCCCGCGCCCGCGGCCGGCGACGGTCTGAGCAAGATCGTGCGTGTGGGCGACACCGTCGCGGTCGAGCGCGCGCGCAGCGAGCTCGACATCAGCACGAACGCAGCGCCGGAGATCGTGATTGCGGATGCCATGACTGGCGAGCGCCGGCACGCCCAACGCGGGTACCTGCTGCAGAGCTGCGCGGAGGGGCGCATCGCGGCGTACCGCGTGGAGGGCACGCAATACGTGATCTTCGACGTCGTCGTCGGGGGCGAGCTCGGCCGCGTCGCGCGCGAGCCTGGCCTGGTCGTCGGCCTGGGCCCGAGCTGCGATCGGCTCTACACCCAGCGCCTGGACGGTACGCTCGAGGTGCGGCCGTTCGGCGGCGGCCCGCCCCGCGCCATCGCTTCGGCGCGCGGCTTCGTGTTCGACGTGGAGCCGAGCCGCGCCTTTCCCGGCGGCGGCGCCGGCGTGCTGGCCAGCCTGAGCAGCGGCGAGATCGTGCGCATCGACGAGAGCTCGGACAGCCTTCGGCAGCTCGCGGTGGCGAGCCCTCGCGCGACGGGCATCGCGGATGGTGCGGCGCCGGGCGAGGTGCTCTTCGCCGATGCGACGGGGGTGTACAGCATCCGCACCGACGGGGCCGTCGAGCTCCTCGCCGGTCCGCGCGCGGGAACGGTGTGGGAGGACCTGTTCGCCGTGCAGGGGGGCCGCGCCGTGGTGCTCGCGGGCGCCGATCAGATCGCGGTGCTCGAGCCAGAGGCCGGCGCCATCACTGGCAGCGTCGCGATTCGTGGCATGACGCGCTTCAGCGGCTGGGATGCAGACGGCAGCGTGCTCGCGTACGCGCCAGACGTGGAGGGCATCCAGCACGGGTTGGTGCTGCCCTTCGGCAGCAAGATCCCCGACGCCGTGGGCGCGCTCGCCTCCAACTTGCGCGTCGACGAGAAGGGCGCGCTGATCCTCAAGCGCTGAGGTTCAGTCCACGCTGGGCACGCGCGCGCGGACCTTCGTGGGCTCGTCGAGGCGCGGCGGGGCGAAGCGGGCGTCGGCGGTGCGCACCACCCGGGCCATACACTCCGCGGCGCCGGCGAACTCCGGCTTGCTGGGCTTGGCCAGGACGCTGGTGCGGTCGATGCGCCCGCGGGGGTCGACGCGGAACTCGATCTCGACCGCCTCCGGTGGCAGGTGCGTGCCCGCGCGCTGGCGGCAACGATCGACCAGCTGAAAGTAGAGCGCAGCGCGCAAATCGCGCTCGCTGCCGGCGCTGGAGGCCTTGAGATCTTGGCGCAGCTCGACGTGGCTGAGCGCGGAGGGCTCCGGCGGAGCGACGCTGCTCGCGGAGCTCGCGGAGGCGGCCGCGCTCGCCTCGGTGCCGACCAGCGAGCCCGAGGGCGACGTGGGGGGGAGCTCCGCGGGGACGCGGGCAAGCGTCTCGTCGAGCGCCTTGGGCACGAGCGCCAAGGCCGAGCTGCTCGCGTGGGCAGACGAGGCGGTGCCGAGCAACACGCTCGTGACTTGGCCGGGGATGACGGTCGGGGCGAGCGGAGTGGGCGACGCAGCGTCGTCACACCCGGCGGCGAGGCCAAGCAAGCTGATCGCGAGGCGCGCGGTCGCGCGCACGCTGCGGGGCTGCGTGGGCCGAGGGATCACGCGGCCAGGCTACCCGTGACGACGCGAGTCGGCCACCCGATGCCGCGTTCGGCGCGAAACGCGCGAGCCGTTGGGGTGACGCGGGCGTAGCATGGCCGGCGTCGATGACTGCCCCCGGCGCCACCCCACAGACCGAGCCGAGCGTGCGGGCGCTGTTGAGCTTGCTGTTCCACGCCCTCGGCGACGAGAAGCTCCCGGCCCAGGCGAGCTTCGCGCGCCGCGCGGGAGCCGCAGCGGCGATGAGCGCGCTGGCGGGCTTCACGGGCGGGCTGATGCCGGCGTTCGTGTCGATCGGTGTGGCGGCGCTCGGCGCGTCGGGGCAGGCGCACGGTCTGCTCGGCGGCGCCTCTCGCGCGCTCGAGGGGCGCCCGGCGTGGCAAGCGGTGGTGGTGAGCCTGCTCTTGGTGTCGCTTTCGGTGGCGCTGGGCTTCGTCGCGAGCAGCGTGTCGGCGCGCTTCTCGTCCGATGTCACGGCGTCGCTCCGGGTAGCGATGATGCGGCGGGTGGTGGACACCTCACCGCGCGAGATCTCCACGTTGGGCGACAAGCTCGCGTCGCCGCGGGGGACCGGACCAGCGCCGCCGGGGGTGCGCCCACAGGCGGGCGGCGACGCGGTGAAGCTGGCGGTCCTGCGCGATGGCCAGATGGCTGCGGAGCTGTGCGTGGCGACGCTGACCAACCTGCCGCAGGCCTTGTTTGGTCTGGCCACGTTGGTGATCGACGTGAGCGCGAGCGGCTCCCCGCTCTCGGCTGGCTTGGGCGTGGGCATCTTCCTCGCGTCGCGGCTGCTGTCGCGCAAGACCAGCCGCAACGTGGCCGACAAGAGCGCGGAGCTTTCGCGCGCGGACGCGGCGGCCTTCGCGCAGATCGGCGAGAAGATCGCGCACCTGGAGGATCTTCGGCTGTGCGGCGCCAAACAGGGCGCGCTGAGCGAGGTCGCGGGCGCGGTCATGGAGACCCGCGACAAGCGGCGGGAGGTGGCGCGTGCGGTCGCCATCTCGGGGCAGACGTCGAGCCTGGTGAGCACGCTGTCGCCGCTGGTGGTGCTGCTCTCGTTGACGGTGACGGGGACGCAGGTGTCGCCCGCGGAGATCGCGCGCTTGCTGCTGGCGCTCCCGCTGATCATCGGGCGCCTGGGTGCGGTCGACGCGCTGCGGATCGCTGCGATCGAGAAGCGTCCGGTGTTGGTGAGCGTGGCGGGCGTGCTCCGGCTGCCGCGCTTCCCGCCCAGAGATCCCGACGCGGTCGGCATCGACGCGGTGGCGTCGAGCGAGATTCGCCTCGAGGGCGTGGAGTTTCGTCCCCCGGGGGCGCAGCGCGCGATCCTGAGCCAGCTCTCCTTGACGATCCCAGAGGGCTCGGTGGTGGCGTTGGTGGGCGCGAGCGGCAGCGGCAAAAGCTCGCTGCTTCGCTTGCTGCTGCGCCTGGACGAGCCGACGGACGGGCACGTGGCGGTGGGGGGGGTGCCGCTCTGCCGACTCGATCCCGAGGACCTGCCCAAGCTGTTCGCGGTGTTGGGGCAGGGGGGCAAGTTGCTCGGTCGGACGATCCTGGAGAACGTGACGCTGGCGCTTCCCGGGACGCTGCCGGAGTCCGAGCGGCGAGCGATCGCCGAGCGGGTGCTGACTTGGTCGCAGCTGCCCGAGCTGACCACTGACGCAGGCCTCGCTCGCCGCTTCGTGGCAGCGCCGGCGAACCTGTCGGGCGGCGAGCAGAGGCGCGTGCTGCTCGCCCGAGCCTTGGCGCAAGATGCGCGGGTGTGGGTGCTCGACGAGCCCGAGGCGGGGCTGCCCAAGGCGACCGCGCACGCCTTGTTCGAGACTCTGCTGCGCGAGCGGGCAGGGCGTTCCATGGTGATCGTGACGCACGCGCCCGGCTTGATCGAAGGTGCGCACATCGTGGTGCTCGAAGCTGGCCGGATCGTCGGTCAGGGCCGGCACGAGGAGCTGCTCTCGGATTGCGAGGCGTATCGCAAGATCACGAGCGCTCCGACGGCGACCGACCCGGCCGGCTGACCTGCTCGAGCGCGCGATGCTCGCCCGGAGGCCGAGCTCGGGGCTACCATGCCCCCGCATGAGCCCTCAGGCCCCCGACAGCGCGTTCGCGGCGCGGCTCTTCGATCTGCTGTCGACGTTGGAGAGCAGCGCCGTGATCGGCCTCGCCAAGAGCCGCGTGCGCGGCCTCGGCGATCAACTGTCGTTCGGCGCGGCCGCGCTGGGCGCGAGCGAGGCGGTGGCGGCGCTCGAGACCAGCGCGACCACGCACCTGACCATCCCCGTGGTGTCCAACCTCGCGGGGCATCGCGAGACCGATCTCGAGGTCCCGCTCGAGGGCACGTTGTTTTCGCACGTGCTCGCAGGCGGAAGCACCTATGCGCTGTCGCTGGCCCCAGACGACGAGCTCTTGTCGGCGCTCGCGCCAGCGCTCGAGACCCAGCCGGTCGCCGCGTTGGTCTTGCCGATTCGCCTGGGCGATCACACCGTCGGCGCGGCGGCCTTCTTGCGCGACGACCAGCCGTTCGCCGACGAGGCCATGGACATGGCGGAGCGTTTCGCCAGCGTGATCGGCCTCACGGTCGAGGGCTTCTTCACCGAGCGCATGCTGTTCGAGCTGTTCGCCTCCTGCCTGCCCGAGCTGCTCGGCAAAGACGCGGCGACGACGCTGCCCGACAAGCTGCTCTCGCACCTGCGCGGCATGCGTGTGCTGCCGGAGTACCGCGCGCGCTTGGATCTCGCGCTGGCCGTCGGTCGCCTGACGAGCCGCACCTCGCTCGAGGCCCGCCTCGCGTCCAAGGTGCTGTCCGCGTTCGAGGCCTACCTGGCGGCGCTCGAAGGGGGGAGCTCGACGTGAGCTCGACGGTGCGGGTGGCGATCGTCGACTCGGGCGTCGACAGCGCGCACGAGGCCTTTCGAGACGCCACGGTTCGTGCGTTCGCCGTGCAGCCCAAGGGGCCTGGCTTCACGGTGGTGCCAAGCGAGCCGGGCGACGCCAGCGGGCACGGCACCGCGTGCGCGGGCATCGTCCATCGGCTGGCGCCATTCGCCGAGATCGTCAGCGTGCGCGCGCTCGGACCAGATGGTCGCGGCTCGCGCGACGCGCTGGTGATGGCGCTGCGCTTCTGCGTCAAGGAGCGCATCGAGATCGTCAACCTGAGCCTGGGCATCGATCTGCCCAAGAACCAACCGATACGGCCCACCGACACCAAATCGATCCTCGACTTGTACGAGCTCGCCGACGAGGCGTTCGTGAGCGGCGTGGTGCTGGTCGCCGCCGGACCGAACGTCGCCACGCTGCGCACCTACCCGGGCAAGGCCAAGTCGCTCATCGGCGTCGGGCGAGGCGCGTTCGACGACCCCGAGCGGCTCGAGTCCTTGCTCACCTCCGAGCACGAGATCGTGGCGGCCGGCGTCGACGTGTCGGCTCCCTCGGCTGGCGGTGGCGAGCGCAAGTGGACGGGGACGAGCTTCGCGTGCCCCCACGTGGCAGGTCACGCCGCGCGCATCGTCGCGCGCAGCGGCAAGGCCGATCCGTTGTGGGTGCGCGCAGAGCTCCACCGCGCCGCCAACCGCTTCAAGCCCGAGGAGCTCGCCTCGTGACGCCGCTCGCTGGCTTGGCACGGGCCGAGGAGGTGCGGGCTGCGCTGCTCGGGGGCACCAGCGCGGAGCTCGCGCAAGCGCTTGCGCGAGCGCAGGCCGACGCAGGAGGAGGCGCAGCCGCGGCGAGCTCCCTCGCCTTCGCCCGCGGCGCCGCGGCGCTGCGGGATGGCCGGCTGGATGACGCGGCGGCGTGCTTCGAGCAAGCCAAGGTCGGCTTCGATCAAGCCGGCGACCGCGAGGCGAGCGAGCTCAGCAGCGTGGAGGCGGCGATCACGCTCGCGCGGCGCGGCAGGCGTGAGTCCGCGCTCGAGGCGGAGCGTCTGGTGGCAACGCTGGTGGAGCAGGGCGCCTCGGCCGAGGTGCGCGCACGCGCGGCGGTGGCGCGCGGCACGGCCTTCAGGGTGTTGGGCGAGGCGGCCCGCGCGCAACAGAGCTTCGCGCAGGCGATCACGTTGTCGGCGGACGTCGGCGAGGTGAGGGCGCAAGCTCTGAACTCGCTGGGCACGTTGTGCGTGGTGCTCGGGGCGTTCGGCGCCGCCGAGACGCTGTGTGAGCACGCGGCCGAGCTGTGCCGCTCGCGTAGGGACGTGATCGGCGAGGCCATCGCCATGGGTCAGCTCGGCGCGGCGGCGGTGGGCAGAGGTGATCTCGACGCCGCCAAGCGCTACTTGTCGCGCCAAGAGTGGTTGGCCTCGCGCGTGGGTGACAGCTTCGGTCGCACGCGCGCGCTGGTGTGGCTGGCCGAGGTGGCGCTGGAGTCGGGGCGCGCGGACGACGCGGAGCAGCTGGCCGAGAAGGCGCTCGCCAGCGCGGCGTCGGTCACGCCGCCGCTCTCGACATTCGCCGCCTACGCCGAGCGGGTGATCGGTCGCGCGAGGCTCGGCATGGGTGACAAGAGTGGCACCGAGCGCCTGGAGCGGGCTCGCGCCACCTTCGCGGCGCAGCGACTGCCCTTGGGCGAGGCCCTGTCCGCGCGCGACCTCGCTTTGGCGCAGGATCCCATCGATCTGCCGGCGGTGCGGCGCGCGCTGTCCGAGCTCGCGAGTCTGGGCTTGCCCGAGCGCGTGGCCGAGGGCATGGCGTTCTTGGGGCAGCGCCCGGAGGTGGAGCTCGCGCTCTCGGCACAGAGCCCTCGCAGGCTGGAGCCGCTCGAGGCGCGCCTCGTCTACGAGCGCCCCGAGTCTCTGGCGCTCGTGGCCGAGAGCCGCGCGGCGGCGCGCAAGAACCTCGGGCGGCTGTCGGTGTTGGCGCTCTCGCCCTCGGGCTTGGTCGTGGCGATGTTGGTCCACGAAGCCGGCGCGTCGCATGCAGCCCTGGCAGAGGACGGCAGCCTGGCCGCCGCGCTCATCGGCGGGCTTGGCGCGTGGTGTGGCTGGGCTTGGCCCGGGGACCTCGAGCCGGCACGGATCGCCAGCGATCTGGCTCGCATCATGGGTCGCGTCGCGAAGCCCCGCGTGGCGCTGTGCCGCTGCCCGGACGGGCGCGTCGAGAGCGCGGGCTTCGGTGGCGGGCTGCCCGCCACGGTGTCGGGGGTGGACGTGGGGGGCTTGGTGGCGCGCGCCCTGCAGACGCCCGAGGGACGGGTCGGGCTCGACATCGGCGATCCAGGCTGTGCCGACCTGCGTGCCGCGCTGTCGGCTCAGGGCATCGCGACTCAGGAGTGATGCGTGGCCCGCGGCTTTTGCCATGAACGGCGAGCTTGGGCTCAGGGCAGCGAGCCCGGCGGCTCTGAATCGGACGGGGCGAGCTCCGTCGAACCCGGGTTGGCACGGGAGCCGCCTCGCTTGCACCGACGTGCGTGGTTGCGCACGAGCCTGGCCGCGGCCGCCGCGGTCTGGGTCGCACCGGCGCGCGCGGAGGACGTGGTCGTCCCCGTTCCACTGCAGATCAAGCTGCTGGTCAAGGTCGCCGGCTACGACAAGAACCTGCCTGCGCGAGCGGGCAAGAAGGTCAAGGTCCACGTCTCGGCCAAGGCCAAGGACCAAGACGCGCAGCGCATCGCGGCGGCCGCGGTGGCGGCGCTGGCCGAGCACGACTCCATTGCAGGCCTGCCGATCGAGGTATCCTCCTCGGCGTTCGCCTCCGGGGCCGATTTGAAGAAGCTGATCCAGAAGGAGAAACTGGCGATCGTCTACCTGGCCACTGGCCTGAGCGCAGCCGAGGTGGACGGCGTCGCGTCGGCGCTCGAGGGGGTGGACGTGCTCAGCGCCAGCGCTGCCCCAGGCGACGTCGCGCGCAAGATCGTGCTCGGCTTCGACCTGGTCTCGGGCAAGCCGAAGCTGCTCGTGCATTTGGGCCAAGCCAAGAAGCAGAACGTGGCGCTTTCCGCCGACGTGTTGAAGCTGGCCAAGGTCGTCGAATGAGAGCTGGCCGCGTCGCGCTCGCGCTGGGCCTCGCGGCCTCGGGCGTCTCCTCCGTCGCCACGGCCGATGACACGACCGATCTCGAGGCACTGCTCGACGAGTCTCTGGTGGCGGGCGCGTCCAAGACCCCCGAGGCGGTGAGCGTCGCCCCCGCGCAGACCACCGTGATCACCGCCGGTGAGTTGCGCCGCTTCGGCATTCACACGCTGGAGGAGGCTCTCAACTTCCTGTCCTCGGGCATACACGCCGAGAACCCGCACAACGCGGCCGAGGTGGGAGCCCGTGGCGTGCTGATCACCCAAGACTACGGCGCACACGTGCTCTTGTTGATCGACGGTCACGCCCTGAACGAAGTGTGGGGCGGCGCGGCCTACTTCGAGCGTGGCGCGGGCATTCCCTTCGAGCTGATCGACTCGATCGAGGTGATCGTCGGGCCGGGCTCGGTGCTGTACGGCTCGAACGCCATGCTCGGCGTGATCAACGTGATCACCAAACGCGCGCGCGATCACAGAGGACTGAACGCCGTGGTCGAGTCCGAGATCTTGCCTGGTCACGAGGGGGTGCCCGGCTGGAGCCTGCGCGCGGGCGCAGGCGCGGGCATCGAGTTCGAGCTGTTTGGCGAGAAGGGTGAGCTCACTTTCCAGGGGGAGCACTACACGCTCGAAGGGCCGGCGTTCCGCTTCGGCCCGCAGAACTACGGCGTCGACACGGTGACCGGCCTGCCGCGTCGCTTCTCGGACGAGACCCCGGCCGGGGTCTGGGGCGGTGTGGCGGATCGCACCTACTTCCAGCGCGCTCCCAGCGGCTACGCGCGCGTGGTGTTGGGCGACTTTCGGCTGGCCATGCGCGCGGCCTTGTTTGAGCGCTCGAAGCCCTACCACGGAGGTGACTTCGACGATCCTGAGAACTACGAGCTGGACCGCTGGCTCTCCTTGGACGCGAGCTACCGCACGCCGCTCGGCTCGCGCGCGCAGCTCTTGGCGCGTTTGTACGGCGACCTGTACGACTACCAGCAGTACTACCCCGCCTCGGCGCCAGAGGAGTGCCTCGAGGGGCAGGATCAGGGCTGCGTCTACCACTTGCTCGGCACCGCCAAGTGGATGGGGCTGGAGGTGAACAGCAGCTTCGATTGGCTTGGGGACGGCCGCTTCTCCACGCTCGTCGGCGTGGATGGCCGGGTGAAAAACGTCGGCTCGCTCAGCGACTCGTTCGATCTCGTGAGCGGTGAGAGCGGAGGCGCGTACGACATGCTCGACGAGACCGAGCTGGCGCTCGGAGCGTACGTGCAGCAGACCATGCAGCCGGTGCGTGCGCTGGGCTTCAACGCCGGTGCACGCGTGGACGTGGACCAACGCTACGGCGCATACGCTTCGCCGCGCTTCGCCGTCACGCTGTCGCCGTGGAAGGGCGGCGCGCTGAAGGCGATCTACTCCAAGGCGTTCCGCGCCCCGACCGCGTTCGAGCGCTACTACGCCGAGCCCACCAGCCAGATCCAGAACCCCGATCTCACGCCCGAGGTGGTGCGCGGCATCGAGGGCTCGTTCGAGCAACGCGTCGGCACCCACCGCTTGGAGGCGGGCGTGTTTCACAGCTCGGTGCAGGATCTGGTCTTCACGCAAGCGTTGACGGGCGAGGAGATTGCGGCCGCCATCGATCGGGGTGAGTTGGTGGCGGACACGCCGTCGGCGGATCAGATCCGCAACGCTGCCAGCATCGATTCCTTTGGTTTCACCGCGCGCATCCAGGGCTCGCTGCTCTCGGGCAAGCTGAGCTACGCCGCGAGTGTCACACGCGCGCGCGCGCGGCGCAGCGACCCCGGCGTCGAGCTGCCGTTCGAGCTCGCTGCCGCCGCGAGCTGGTTCGGCAACGCCCGCATCTCGTACGACTTTGCCGAAGGAAGACCGGTGATCGGGCTGGCAGCGCGTTTCGTGGGAGAGCGTCTGGCCGACGCACCCGATAGCTCCGGCTCGACTCAGAGCGCCCCAGCCGATCTCGAGCTGCGCGGCACGCTCTCCGGTCCCGTCGCGGACACCGGCATCGGCTACAGGGTCAGCGGCGGCTACTCGTTCGCCAGCCGGCTCCCCTATGCCGTGGGGCCTGCGTACCTCGACGACGGCAAGGTCGAGCTCGCGCCCGCGAGCCAGGTCAGGGTCGCGGTCGGGCTGAGCTACACGATTGCTCCCTGAGGGCGGCTCAGCGCCCGGGGGGCTTGCTGCTGGTGATGCGGTTCTTGCGCAGCGAGCTCGCGAGCTGCCTGAGCTTGATCGTGCGAAACGCCGCCTCGAGCTGTGGCAGCAGCGCGGCGGTGTCGCCCTTCTTGAGGAAGCCGCCATCGAAGCCGTAGTCGGCGTACTTGCGCGCGACGTCCGGGTCGCTCGTGTAGAGGTAGAAGGCGACGGTGGCGTCCCGGGGAAGATCGGCCTTCAGCTTGGGCAAGAGCTGGGCGCCGGTCTCGTGGGGCATGTGGAAATCCACCACCACAAGCTCGGCCCAGGCCAGGTGTTGGTGGGCCGACGCGCCGTCGGCGGCGAGCCGAACGCGGTAGCCAGCCTGCGTCAGCGCCTCACGCAGACCTTCGAGCAGCACCCAGCTGTCGTCGATCAGCAGCACCTTGCGCTCGGTCTCGTCCACGGCCCGTAGGTTACCGATCATTCGACCGGTGCGATCACGAACTTCGTCCCCGGGCCGTCCTCGGCCAGCGAGATGCCGTAGCCCGCGCCCGCGAGCTCTGCGCGCACCGCGTACAGACCTACGCCTCGGCCGGCCAGCTCGCCAGGTCCGGCCTGGGTGGAGAATCCCGGCTCGAACACGCGGCTCCGGTCGCGCGAGTCGATGCCCACGCCGTCGTCGAGCACCTCGATCGAGAGCCCCACCGTTCTGGCCGCGCAGCGGAGCTCGATCCTCCCACGCTCGGGCTTGTGGGCTCGGACTCGGTCCTCGCGCGGCTCGATGCCGTGCGCGACGGCGTTGCGCACCAGGTGCACGATCGCCCCCGACAGCACTGGCGCCAGGTCAGGCGGGATCGGCACCGCGGCGCCCGTCACGCGGAGCTCGGCGTCCTTGCCCGTCTGTTCGGCCCAGACGGGCACGCGCTCGGCCAGGGTGGCCACCACCTCGCCGAACGGGCGAGCCGACAGCGCGCGGGTGAGCTGCGCCACCTGGTCGCTGCGTCCCTCCGTTGCAGCGAGCAGCTCGTCGAGCACGGAGCGGTCGACCGGCACGCGGGCGAGCGCGTCCTTGCCCGCCAGCTCCACGAAGCGCTGTTCGGCGTCGTCGATCGCCGCGCTCAAGGCAGACACGTGCTCGCCGAGCTCGGCGCCGGGCGGCTGCCCTGACGCTGAGGCCAACAGCTGTTCGATGGCGCGGGCGGCGCCCACCGCAGCGCTCAGCTCGTACACGCTCGCCTCGCCCTTGAGCGTGTGCACGTGTCGCAACAAGGTGTGGCGGTCGAGCGCCCCCCCGGGCTGCGCGCACAGCTCGCGGATGTGGCGGAGGCGCGTCTTGGCCGAGGTCAGGAATTGCACGAACACGTGAGCGCCTGCGATGGCCCGCCTGAGCCCAGCTGCTTCGCGCGATTTTTGCTCGACTTGGCTTCGCAGCGCGCGGGCTGCGCTCACGTCCGCCGCGAGCAGCATGATGCGGCCGTCGCCGAGCGAGCGGAACTCCAGCTCGAGCACACGCAGCTGGCCACCTCTGCGCAGCACTGCCTCGCGCGGCGCGAGCGCAGCAACCTCTGCCCAGTCGTCGCTGCTCACCGCGCTCGCCAGGTCCTGCCACTCGACGAACGCAGTCCGCTCCACACGCTGCTCGTCGTCTCCGCCGAACAGCAGGTCGCTCACGTCGAGGCCGTTCAGGTCCTCGTGGCCGAACAGCTCCGTGGCGGCCTTCGACTGCGGGCCGACGATGTTGCGGTCTCGATCGAACACCACGATGCCCTGGCGCATGTTGTCGAGCAGCTCCACGACGCGCGAGCGCGCTTCGTCCAGTGCGCGTTCGCGGTCGACGACGGTGTCGGCCATGTCGTTGAACGCGCGCGCCAGGACGCCCACCTCGTCGCGGCTCTTCACCTCGACTCGCACGCGATCGCGCTTCTCCGAGAGGCCGCGCGCGGCGTCGGCCAGGCGCAACAGAGGCCGCACGATCTGCCAGCGAATCACCAGCACGATCAGCGTGGCGGTGCCCAAGCCGAGCAACACGCACAGCTGGAGGATGCTGCGGCGGTTTTCGAGCAGCGCACGGTTCTCCGGCTCGAGCGTCAGCACCATGACGGCGGTGCCGATGTGGTTGCCACTGCGGCTCGTGACCTTCTTGGTCACCAGCACCGAGTCGGCGCGCAGCGTGGCGCCCTCGGTTGGCTGGGCGGTGCCAAGCGTCGGAGGTTCGGTGTCGGCTCCCTTCGCGCTCGACGCGATCAGTCGGTCGCCGCTCGCCGTGAAGGCCCCGACCCACAGGATGTCTTCGTTGTTCTTGGCGTGGCCGAGCGCTTCTCGCGTAGCGTCCTCGTCCTCGAAGTCGAGCGGTGCGGCCAGCGAGCTGGCGAGCAGGTCCGTGAGCATCAGCGAGGCCTGCACCTTGGCGGCGATCACCCGGTCACGTTCGCGTCCGCTCAGCTCATAGAACAGGAACGTCCCTGCCACGACCACCGACAGGGTGACCCCCACCCACAGCTTCGCGCTGATCGGCAGCACCGCTCGGGCCATCGCCCGGCATGCTACCCCGGGAGCCGACGCTGGAGCCGCTTTCTGTCAGGGCTCGACGCACGTCGCGCTCGAGCTGGGCCCACTCTGCTCTCGTCGCCTCCAGCACGCCATGCTGCCAGGTGAGCACGTCGCGTGCGCGTTCGCCGACGCCGACAGGCACGGCGTGCCAGTGCAGGTGCGGGCAGGTCATGGGCAGCTGCTCGCTGGCCGACCCCAGCGCGGTGACGAACACGCGCCCCGGGGAGAGACCACGCTCGAGCGCGCGCGCTGCGAGTAGGCAGAGCTCGCTCGCCTGCGCGTGCTCGCTGTCGGTCACCTCGCTGAACGTGACCACGTGCCGCTTGAGCACGATCATCAGCTGGCCCCACCGCACCGGAAATCGATTCAGTGTGACGAACCCGAGCTCACGCTCAGCCAAGCGCTCCGCGCTCGCGACCACGTGGCACATCGGGCAGGTGCCCTCGGGCACGCTGGCGGTGGCCCGCACGATGGCGTCCGAGCGCGCGATCAGCGCCGGCATCAGTTCACGTGCTCGGTGTGCGACAGGGCGCGCTTCAAGACCTCGCACTTGCCCGCGATGAGCTGGCAGCGGTCGCTCGGCACGCAATATTGCCCCCAGCCGTAGCTGCGATCGAAGTGCCGCGGTTTGCCACCGGCGGAGCCCTGCAGCTGGCAGGCCGCTCGTGGCAGGCGCGCGCGCAGGGTGCCGTGTGCGAACTTGCGGCTCGGCGCGCCGCTGAAGGACAGGCGATCGAGCTTGATCTCGCGCATGGTGTTGGCCGCGGCGATCACGTTCTCGCGGGTGGCGATCGGGTTGAAGGCGAGCGTCTTCTTGAACGCCTCGAGCGCTGGCGCTTCGTCGCCGATCAGCACTTGGCCAAACGCCTTGGTCAAGGCGTCGAGCAACGCTACCTCCGTGGCGAGCAGCTTCGATGCCTCGCTCTCGCCGAACGAGACCTTCGCGATCGCCGCCTCGTTGAGCAGCACGTACTCGCGGAAGCCCGTGGTCGACCAATACACCGCGGCCAGCCGCTCAGGCGCCTTCAGGAGCTCCGCGTTGGGCAGCTCCTTGTTGTCGACGTCGAAGACCTTCTGTGTGGAAAAGTCCAACAGCAAGGCGTCCGACTTGAGCTCGAGCACCATCAGCACGTTGCCGTAGCGTGTGCCGCCGAAGCCCGCTGCAGTGGCGTACGCGCTCGGCCAAGCGAAACGCTTCTTGGCGAAGCCCGTGCGGTGGATCAGCTTGGCCAATGCGTTGCCCCGCATGGCCTCGTCCTCGATCATGAAGTCGAACGCCGCGGGCCCATAGGCCTTGGACGTCTCGAACACGAGCACCGGACCGCCGGCCGCGATGGCGTCGGCCTGCGCGCGGTTCGTCCAAGAGACGAGCACCCGCCGCCCGATGTGCTCGGCGTCCACCGCGCGCTTGTGGAGCTCGGCGATCAGCGGGGGCAGTGGGTCCTGACGCACCACCACGCTCGACAGCGGCTTTGGCGAGGCGTTGGCGCTGGCCGTCGCCGGGGTCGTCGTGGTGGCAGAGGCGTGGGCCGAGGCTGGCGCCGTCGCCGGCGCCGGCGGCGGCTCCGGCGACGGCGCGGGCGAGCAGGCCCAGGTGCAAGCCAGCAGTGGGAGCGAGGTCCTCGCGACCTTCATGACGGTAGCGTAGCCGCTTGCGTCCCGGATCGGGCTGGCTCGCGCGGGAGAATTCGAACACACTCGCGGCCGATGGACCTCGAGCTCGAAGGCAAGGGTGCGGTCATCACCGGTGGCAGCCGTGGGATCGGCAAGGCGATCGCGCACGCGCTGGCAGCCGAAGGCGCCCGCGTGGCCATCATCGCGCGAGGCGCCTCGGATCTGGAGCAGGCCGCGGCGGAGATCGCCGGCTCGGGAGGCCAGGTCTCTGCCGTCCGCGCCGATCTCGCGAGCGAAGCTGGCGCGCAGGAGGCTTTCGAGCAGGCCGTGCGCGCGCTCGGAGGGGTCGACATCGTGGTCAACAATGCTGGTGGCAGCTTGGGCACGACCACCTTCGATCAGGTGGACTCTACGGCCTGGGGCCGCGTGCTCGAGCTGAACTTGATGTCGGCCGTGCACATGAGCCGCGCGGCGGTCGAGCACATGCGCGCGCGTGGCGGCGGCGTGATCATCCACGTGGGCTCCACCTGCGGGCGCGAGTACTGCACCAGCGCGCCTTACCTGGCGGCCAAGGCGGCGCTCGCGGGGCTCACCAAGGAGATGGGTGTCGATCTCGCGCGGCTGGGCATCCGGGTGGTCAACGTCTCTCCTGGCTCGATCCTGTTCCCCGGCGGGTCCTGGGATCGCCGCCATCGGGAGAAGCCGGAGCTGATCGCCAAGATGCTGCGCGAAGACCTGCCGTGGGGGCGGTTCGGTGCGCCTGAAGAGGTCGCGAGCGTGGTGGTGTTCGCGGCCTCGAAGCGGGCCAGCTGGGTCACCGGCTCCACCATCGTGGTGGACGGCGGGCAGGGCAGGGCGCTTTGAGCGCGCGGATTGCTGCCGAACCCTTCATGGCCAAGCTGGTCTCGGCGCGCACGCTCAGCCCGTCGGTACGCGAGCTCGGCTTCGAGCGCGAGGACGGCCCGCTCGCCTTCGCGCCGGGCCAGTGGCTCAACGTGTTCCAGCGTGCGGACGGCGATCTCAAGCGCTCCTACTCGATCGCGTCCGCACCTCGCGGCGACGCTCGCTTCGATCTCGCCGTCACCCTGGTGCCCGAGGGCCCGATGTCGCCCTGGCTGCATCAGCTTCCGCTCGGTAGCTCCGTGCGCTGCGTGGGGCCGAGCGGTCTGTTCACGCGTGACGCGAACGACGCGCGGCCAGCGCTGTTCGTCGGGACGGGCACCGGCATGGCGCCGCTGCGCAGCATGGTCGATGCGGCGCTCGCGGCGCAGGCAGACCCACCCCGGCTCGGGGTGCTGTTCGGCTTCCGGCACGAGCAAGACGTGCTCTACCCGGAGGATCTCGAGCGTTGGCGCGCGCGTGGCGTGCGCGTCGACGTCACGCTCTCGCAGCCTCGCCCAGACTGGGCCGGACGCCGCGGCTACGTGCAGGCCCACCTCCAGGAATGCGCGCTCGCGCTCGCCCCCGCCTCGGATCTCCAGCTCTATGTGTGCGGGCTCGACCGCATGATCAAGGCGGTCCGGGAGCTCGCCAAAGGGCCGCTGGGCCTAGGCCGCAAACAGATTCAGCACGAGCGCTTCGACTGAGCGGCGACGTCGAGCTTCGCCGTTGGGCAGCTTCATGCCCTATAAGTGTGGCGCGGGGGGGCAGGCTCGGAGCAGGAGGCGCCGACATGACGCATCGGGAACTGGTGGAGCGTTGGTTCAACGAAGGGTGGGGCAAGAAGAACGAGGCGGTCCTCGACGAGCTGTTCGCGCCGGACTTCGTCGTCAAAGGGCTGACGGGGGACCTCCATCGCGAGGACTTTCGGCAGTTCTTCAGGGCGATGTGCTCCGCGTTCGAGCGTGTTCAGATCGTCATCAACGAGGCGCACGAGGTGGGGGCTGACTTCGCCGTTCAGGCCACGCTCACGCTGACCGAGCGCGATGGCTCGAGGCACGCGTGCGCCGGCGCGGTCTTCGGGACGGTGCGCGAGGGCAAGTTCACGCGGACGCAAGATCAGTGGGACTTCGTCTCGGTGCTCGAGTCCACGAAGACCATCCCCGCGGGGAGCTTGACGCAGATGATGACGTTGCGCGCGTCCAACGCCGCTCCGTGAGCAAGCAGGCGGTCGCCACGCGTGCGCAGCCGCACGCCAGCAGCGCTCGGAAGCAGAGCTCAGCGACGCCCGAGGAAGAGTAAGAAAGCGGCCCCCACGCCGGCGACGACCAAGAAGAACCCTGGGGGATTGGCGTCGTGCTCGAGGGTCGTCGCCCCGGTGGAGCAGGTCCACACCGTCGAGTGCGCGGGCTTCTTGATGGTCGCCCCCCGCGTGCACTCGGCCGGGACCACCTCGGCGAAGTGGAACTCCTTCGAGCCACCGCCGTCGAGATGGATGAACAGTCGTGTGCTGCTCGCGCTGCCGAGCGTGTCGGTGCCGCCGCCGACCTTGCCCGACACGGCTTCGCCGAAGGCGTGAACCTGGAGAGACCAATAGATGAACCCAGCGACGATGATCTGCACGATGAGGTAGGCGACCCCGAGCTGGCGATCCAGCACGTAGGTGGTCCCGCGCGCGAGGTGGAAGACGAGCAACAGCAGCATCGCGGCGAGGGGGAGGCTGCCGATGAGGGCGAACTTCAGGAGCTCCGACACGCCTGGCTCGCTACCACGGCCGTCGGCGCGGATGCACTCGGCTTCGCGGGCCTACAGCCCCGGAAGCGGTCCGCCGCAGACGTCGCCGAACAGGTCGAACGGTGCGCCCATGGCTTGGGCGATCGAGACCAGCAGGTCCGCGTGGCGCCTGCCGCCCGCGTGGAGCAATCGGCCCGTGGAGATGCGCCCGCTGGCGCGACCGGCGAGCACGAACGGCATGTCGTCGTGCAGGTGAGTGTTGCCGTCGCAGACTTCGGTGCAAGACAGCACGATCGAGCTGTCGAGCATGCTGCCGTCTCCGTCTGGGCGCGCGGCGAGCTGCTCGAGCAAGTAGGCAAACTGGCTGGTCCACCAGCGGCCTTGCTTCATGAACGCGTCGAACTCCTTCTTCGCTGGGTCGTGGGACGCGCCGTAATGAGAGGCTTGGTGGCTGCGCATGTCGAACCCGGGATCGAACATCTCGGTGCCGGGGAAGCGGCTCATGATGAGCTCGCTGGTGTGCTGCGAGGCTTGGATCACGGTCACGCGCGTGAGCCCACAGGCCGACGCCAATACCGCCAAGTCGATCTGGGCCTTGAGCGTGTCGGGGAAGTAGGTCGGGTCGTAGAACGACTGGTCGCTCAACCCGCCCACGTCGAGCGCAGGCTCGCATGCTTCGCCGGTGCCCGATGGGCCGCTGCCGAGCGGCGTCTTGATGCGCTTCTCGACTTCCCGCAAGGACTCGAGGTGGAGCTCGAGCTTGGCCTTCTCGGTGTTGCCCAGCCGGGCACGCAGCGCGCCGAGCTCCTCGAGCTGCGCGTCGATCACGCTGGCGTCGTCGGCGTCGATGGTTTTCGCGGGCGAGCGCGGGTCGCGCGGCTCGGTCGGCGTGGCGCCGAACAAGAGCTCGAACGCGGCGCGAGGATCGTCGATCGGCGTCACGCTCTGACCGGCCTGCGCGTAGGAGATGTGTTTGTCGCCGGAGGCGTTGTTCGCGTTGGCGTGCGCGCCCAGGTAGAGATGTTTGAAGGGCGCGTCCTGACCGACGCTGTTCGCCAGCACGTGGTCGATCGAAGGGCCATTGCCGCCATCGGTGGCGGTGAGGAGCTTCTTGGCGCCGCCGGGGTGGCTGCCGGAGTCGGTCCCGCCCATGGTGAGGCCGTTGAGGAACACGCAGTCTTGTTTGAACGGCGCGAGCGGCGCCTGCAGCGCGCCGAGGGTGAAGTCGTGCTCGCTGCCGCTGGCGTGCCACTTGGACGCGTCGCCGTTCTGACTGGGGCCAGCGACGCCGTCCGGGTGGTAGAAGATGATGAGCCGCTTGGCGACCTCGCCGCCGGCGTGCGCGCTCTTCGCGCCTCGCAGCAGCCGCTCGAAGGGCAGCGCCAGCCCCGCGGCGCCGAACAGCTCGAGCAGCCGGCGCCTGCCGCGTGCAGCGCTCATGGCGCCCTCCTCTGGGTGAAGCTAGGCAGACGAGCGAGCCCGAGCCAGAGCGCGCGCGGGTCGTCATCCGCGTCAGCCAGCTGCTCGATCAGCGCCTGCACCGCCGGCGCATCTGCCTCGGTGGTCAGCTGCCCGCTGGCGAAGCGCAGCGCCTGCTCGGCGAAGCAGCGCCGCACCTGGGTGGTCTCGGCCAAGATGGCGCCGAGCTCGGGCAGCGACGTGAAGCTGGCGCTCGACTCCGCGTCCTCCCAACCCTCCAGGTAGCCGATGCTGCCGCTGGTATCGATCGGTTTGCCGGCGTCGAGCTCGCGGAACGCGCCGACCTCGTCGAAGCTCTCGAAGCCGAAGCCGATCGGATCGATGTGTTGGTGGCACGAGTTGCAGACCGGGTCGGCGGCGTGCTGGGCGAACCGCTCGCGTGTGGTGGCGCTCTCGTCGATCTCGGGCACGGCGCCGGCGTTGGCGGGTGGCGGCCCCAGCTCCAGGCACATCAGCCGTGTGCGGACGAACAGTCCTCTCCGCACAGGCGAGGTCTGGTTGGAGTGCGCGAAGCTCGCGAGCACGCTGCCATGGGCCAACAGGCCGGCGCGGCGCGCCTCGGGCAGCAGGCCTCCGTCCGCGGCGCCGTAGAAGCTGGAGAGCGGCTCCGGCGCGACGGTGGTCTCGGAGGTGAACAGCGCCGAGAAGTCGCCCCGCTCGAGCACCACCTCGGCCACGAAGTCGAGTGTCTCGTCCAGCATCTGCTGGCTGAGCGACGCGTTCCAGCCGTCGCTGCGGGCGCCCTTGTCCATGCCGGCCACGCCCTCGATGCCCAGCCACTGACCGGCGAACGTGCGCAGCTGCTCGCGCCCGCGGGGCCCGTCGAGCAGCCGCTGCGCCTGCGCCAAGATCGCGTCCTCGCCGTCGAGCGCGGCAGCGTCGGCAGCGTCGAGCAGCTCGTCGTCCGGCGTGGTGCCCGCATAGGTGAACGACAAGGCGGTCGCGATCTCGTGCTGGCTGAGCGCGAACACCCCCGGCGCGATCTCGTCCCCGATCTCCGAGCGGTACAAAAACGCCGGCGATGACAGCATCACCCTGAGGACCCGTGCGAGCGACGCGCGCGGATCGCTCGCGCTCCCGAGCAGCTGCTCGAAGCGCACGCGCTCGTCCTGGGTGAGGGGACGTCGGTACAACCTGCGGCCGATCCGGTCGATCACCTCCAACAGACGAGGATCGCCCGTGCCCTCGGGCTCGAAGTCGAGCACGTTGGGCGCGCTCAACGCGAGCTCTGCGATGCGCTCGGCGGCGCGGAAGTACTGTTCGGCATGCACGGCCGTGACCAGCCCTGCTTGCGCGGAGTTGTCGAACGCGAAGCCCTCGGGGCGGCTCTCCTGCGGAAAATCCGCGCTGAACGAAGGCGGCGCGGGGCTCTCCGGGGCAGGCTCACACGCGCCTACGTCGAGCACCGAGTTGGTGCCACCGAAGCCGTCGGGGGTGCTGTTCGGGTTCTCTGGATCAGGCAGCCAGTTGTTGCCGTCGGTGACGAGCTTGTAGCTGTGGGTGCCTGCGGGGAGCTCACGCTTGAGCAGCCACGCGCCTGCCGTTTGGTCGTAGCTGAGGGCCCAGCCGGCCGCGGTGGGGCTCCAGTCGTTGAAGCTGCCGGCCACCGAGACCGCGCCATGCTCGCCAGCCGGCGCGACGAGCACGAAGGTGACCAGCGAGCAAGGGTCGGTCACGCACGCGCCGCCGACGCAAGACTCCTCGCGGAACGAGCAGTCCGAGAGCCCCACGCAGTCGCTGGGTGGCGTCACGTCGTCGAACACGAACAGGTCGCGGATCGACGCCTCGTACTCGCGGCGCGTGAGCAGACGGAGCGATCGCGCCCCGAGACCGGCCTCCACCTGTGCCGTCTCGTCCACGGGCGCGCTGTCCGACTCGGGCGTGCAGGCGCCGAGCCCTGCGAGAGCTGCGAGCACCAAGGCGAGCGGGCCGGTTTGTCTCACGTAACTCCCTTCTGAGTGACGCTACCGGCTCGTCGCGCGTGCCGCCAGTCGGAAAATGAAGAATTTGGGTCGACGGACGCAACTGGGCGCGCGGGTGGTCGATTTGATCTGCGTGCGCCGCGCTTCGTCCTCGTCCGCCTCTCTCGATTACCCCCCCGGCCTCAGGGGCCTGACGCCGCCACCTTCCTTGCGCGTCGAAGGAGACCTGCCCACGGGACCGGGCGTCGCCATCGTCGGCGCGCGCGAGGCCACCGAGCCCGCGCTGGAGTTTGCGCATGGCCTGGCCGCCCAGCTCGCGCGGGCAGGCGTTGCGGTGTGGTCGGGCGGCGCGCTCGGCATCGATCGCGCCGCGCACGAAGGCGCCCTCGACGCAGGCGGTGTCACCGTGGCGGTGCTGGGGGGAGGCCTGGATCACCCCAGCCCGCAGGAGAACGCGCCTTGCTTTCAGCGCATTCGGAGCGGCGGGGGCGCGATCGTGTCGCAGTTCGAGGACGCCGTGCAGCCCCGCCCCCAGCTGTTCTTGGCACGCAACGCGGTGCTGGCAGCCGCGACCGCGGCGCTGGTCATCGTCGAGTGTGACCTCAAGAGCGGCGCGCGCAACGCGGCTCACCACGCTCGCCTGTTGGGGCGGCCCCGCTTCGTGGTGCTGCAGGCCCCGTGGATGACCGCCGGGCGCGGCTGCTACGAGGAGCTCCGCTTGGGCGCCGAGCCGCTGCTCGACGCGCGTGCGCTGATCGCGCTCGCCCTGCCTGGGGCGCAGCTCGACTTGTTCGCGAGCGCTGCAGCACCACCCGAGCTTGCCCCCCTCGAAGCCCGCGTGCTCGCCGCGATTGAACAGGGCGCGAGCGGCGCGGACCTGATCTGCGAGCGCGTCCGCGCCGCCGCGGCCGAGGTGCAGACTGCGTTGTTCGAGCTGTCGATGCGCGGCCTGGTGGTCGAGTCGCAACAGGGCTACCGGCGGGCCGGGCGTTGAGGGCTTTCTGCCGAGATCGCTTGCGAGTAAAGGACCGCATGAGCGAGACCGTCACCATCGTGGGCGCTGGGCTGGCCGGTTGCGAGGCCGCGTTCCAGCTCGCCGAGCGCGGCTTTCCCGTGACGCTCTTGGAGCAGAAGCCGGTGCGTCGCACCCCCGCGCAGACCAGCGACCAGTTCGCGGAGCTGGTGTGCTCCAACTCGTTGCGCGGCGCGGCCTTGTCCAACGCGGTCGGCCTGCTCAAGGAGGAGCTGCGGCGCCTAGGCTCGCTGGTGATGCGCGTGGCCGACGCGACCGCGGTCCCGGCAGGGGGAGCTCTGGCGGTGGATCGCGAGCGCTTCTCGGCCGAGATGACGCGGACGGTGCACGAGCATCCACGCATCCGCGTGATCGCCGGAGAGGTGACCAGCCTGCCGGTGGAGCGGCCGCTGATCCTGGCCACCGGACCGCTCACCTCCGACGCCCTCGCGGCGGATCTCGAGCGTGGGCTGGGTGGCAAGCGCCTGGCCTACTACGACGCGATCGCGCCCATCGTCAGCGCCGACTCCATCGATTGGTCCCGCGTGTGGAAGCAGTCTCGTTATGGCAAGGGCGTGGTCGTCGCCGACGAAGCGCAAGCCGAGGGAGGGGTGGGCGACGAGGCCTACGTCAACTGCCCCTTCGATCAAGCTGGCTACGAGGCGTTCGTGAGCGCGCTGGTGCAAGCTGAAAAGGTCGAGGCGCGCTCGTTCGAGGACGTGCGCTACTTCGAGGGCTGCCTGCCGTGCGAGGTGATGGCCGAGCGCGGACCGCTGACGTTGGCCTATGGGCCGATGAAGCCGGTGGGCCTCAGCGATCCGCGCACGGGCAAGCGACCCTACGCGGTGATCCAGCTGCGCGCCGAGGACGAGGCTGCGACCGCGTACAACTTGGTCGGCTTTCAAACGCGGATGAAACACGCCGAGCAGCTGCGGGTGTTCCGCACCATCCCCGGGCTCGAGCAAGCCGAGTTTCTGCGGCTCGGCTCGGTGCACCGCAACACGTTCCTGGACGCGCCGGCGCTGCTCGACGGGGCGATGCAGCTCAAGCCCTTGCCCGGAGTGTACGTCGCCGGGCAGCTCTCCGGCGTCGAGGGCTACGTCGAGTCGGCGGCCGGCGGCTTCCTCTGCGCTCTGCTCCTGTCGCAGCGGCTCCGAGGCCTGACGATCTCGCCGCCCCCGCCGACGACGGCGCTCGGAGGCCTGCTCACCCACCTGGGTCGCGTCCCGCCTGGCGGCTACCAACCCTCGAACATCACCTGGGCGTTGGTGCCGCCGCTGGAGGGCGCGGGTCGCAAGCTGAAGAAGCGCGCGCGCTACGAGCTGCTTTCGGAGCGGGCCCTCCACGACCTCGCTGCCTATGCCGCCGCGCTTGGTGTACCTTCGGCCGCATGAGCCCTCTCGTACGAAAAGCCCAGGCGCTGATCGGCCTGTCGCTCGCTGCCTGCTCGTTGCTGTTGTGTCTCTTGCTGGCGCCTTCGGTCGCGCTGGCCGCGGGATCCATCAAGCCCGTCCCCGCGGCGGTCGACGAGGTGGAGGGCACCTGGAAGCTCAAGTTCGACATCGACTACGGCGGCATGCCGGAGCAGCAGTACATCCCGGTGATCTTCTCGTTCGAGATGGTGGTGTTGTACGAGCGCTCGCTGACCGACGAGAGCGGTGACAAGCCGGTGCTCAACAAGAAGCAGCTCCAGAACCAGCCGCCCAAGAACATCGACCAGGTGATCGGCTTCTCGGACGGCACCGGCAAGCTGTTCAAGAACACCAAGTTCAACTTCGTCATCCGGCGCGACCGCGACTTCGAGGCCGGCGAGTACATGGTCACCGTGAAGAAGAGCGACGGTGGCGCCCAGATCGGTCAGAAGTTCCGCCTGACGCTCAAGGGGGACAACCCCGCGATCGATCGGCGCGCGATCAGCTTCGTGGGCGAGAAGCCCAAGAAGAAGGCGGACAAGCCGAAGACGGATCCGGCTGGTGAAGGTAGCGGCTCGAGCAGCGGCGAGGGCTCTGGCAGCGGCGAGCCCAGCGGCACTGGCGAGGGCTCCGGCAGCGGTGATGGCGCCCCGAGCGGCGACGGCGCCGAGCCGCCCCCCGCGGTGGAACCGAAACAAGGCGGCTGCGGCTGCAAGCTCGCGACCCAATCGAGCGGGTCGGGGCGGCTAGGAGTGACGGTCCTCGGGCTTTTGGGCCTGGCCACGCTTGGCCGGCAGCGAGCGCGCGCGCTCCGGCGCCGCCGGTAGCGCCCGCAACAGCTCGCTCAGCGCCTCGGTAGGCAGGCCCAAGCGGGCACCGTCCACCAACGTGGTCGCCAGCAACAACCTGGTCTGCTCGCCCACCTTGGTGAAGTGCACCCGCAAGAAGCTCTCGATGTCGAGCGGGGTCGCGCGGGGTGCGAGGCGCAGGCCCGCGCGCAAGCCGGCGGCCGCCAGCCAATCAGGCAGGGTCGGGACGGCTTGGCCGGTCAGCGCCCCCGCGATGGCGAGTGACTCACGCATGGCGCGCACGCAGGTCTCCGCGCGCTCGGGGCGTCCGAGCTCGCGAAAGGACCAGCTCGCCTCTTCCAGCGCTGCCATCGCGGGCATCAGCGCAGCGGATGACAGCGTCGACTCGCTCGCGACCCCCTGGCCTTGCTCGCAGGGGCAGCCGCCGTGGCGCAGCGCCGTCACCGCGTCCAGCGTTCGACGCAAGCTCTCGCCGTGGAGCTTGGTCGTCGACAAGTAGTAGGCGTAGCCCTCTGGCGTGCCGGTCTCTCGCGGGTCCTCGCTGCCTTCGAGCGGGCTTTGGTAGCTGATCATGCCGATGATGCCGAACACGGTGCGCGTCGAGTCGACGACGGAGTGGACGCGCTCGGCTACGAAATGGCCCGGCGCGAGCACCACCAGCGTCGCGTTCGGGGCGGCGTCGGCGAGGTCGCGCACCAGCTCGTCCTCGAGCGAGGTGGTGGGCAAACACAGCCAGATTTGATCCGGTCGCCGAGCGGCGACCTCCCCGATCGAACAGGAGACGGCGTCGGGGATGAATCGGCGCGTGGATCGCTTGCCCAACAGGCCGATGCGGGTGAGATCCACGCCGGCAGCGGCGGCCCGCCGCTTGGGCTCGCGCACCTGCAGCATCACGTCCATCCCGCTGAGCTGGAGATGGTTCCCGTAGACCAAGCCCACGGCGCCCGCGCCCACCACGACAATCCTCACCCGTCACCTCCGCGCTTGAGGGTATCCTGTTCGGTGATGAATCTGCGTGCTGGCTTCGTCTTGGGATGGTTGTTGCTGCCGCTCGGGGCAGCGGGCTTCGTTGCGTGCGCGGACAGCACGCCGCCGCCGGGCTTCGAGCCCGTGGGAGGAGCGGGGGAGGGGGGCGCGGGCGGCGAGGACGCGTCGAACAACAACGTGAGCTCGACCAGCAGCAGCCCGTCGAGCCCGAGCTCGAGCTCGAGCGGCAACGTCACGAGCTCGAACAGCTCCAGCTCCAGCTCCAGCTCCACCTCCACCGCCACGAGCAGCTCCACGGGCACGGGCGGCCTCAACTGCAACGACATGCAAGCCGAGCCGAACGAGACCGAGGCCACCGCGGAAGACCTGGGCACCATCGACGACTGCGACGGCTCGGGCGACACCGTCACGGGCATCCTGGCAGGCGTGGGCGACACCGATTGGTACAAGTACTCCGGTACCGACAGCTTCGGCTGCAGCGTCGATCCGAGCCGCCAGCTGACCTCGAGCGACCCGATCAGTGTTTGCAAGTATGCGCAGTGTCCCGACAACGACGAGAGCTTCACCTGCCCAGCAGGCAGCACCGACGCGACCTCTCCCGATGGGCGTCCCGGCTGCTGCAGCAACACAGGGTTCGAGTTCGGCTTCTCCTGCGGCAGCTCGATCAACAGCGACGAGGCGGTGATCTACATCCGGCTCGAGACCAACACCAACGACTGCGTCACGTACTCGCTCACCTACCACTACTAGACTGGCTGCGCACGGTCGCAACCCCGCTCCCACGGCGTTGCAGGGCTGAAGATCGCGTGTTCAATAGCGCGACACTTCGCTTCCCCCCAAGGTGCTTTCCTGCGCGTTGAGCGCTCCGCTCGGGGTTGGCACGCTGCGTGTATTACTGGCTGACGAAGCGCCTGTGACGGTACTCCCCCCCCACCGTCGAGCAGGCGCTTCTTTCGTTTTGTGCCGGCCGTGAGCAGCTGCTGAAAGAAACCCGGCGACCGATCACGAGAGCGTCTATCCTGAACGCTCTTGTCGGAAGCCGAAGATCCGTCGCAGCGGGGTAGGATCATAGGGCGCTATGCGCTCTTTGGCATGCTTGCGGCCGGAGGCATGGCGACCGTCCACGTGGGGCGGCTCCTCGGGCCCGTCGGGTTCGCGCGCACCGTCGCCATCAAGCGGCTGCACCCCCAGTACGCGGCGGACCCCGAGTTCGTGTCGATGTTCCTCGACGAAGCGCGCATGTGCGCGCGCATCCGTCATCCGAACGTGGTGCCCACGCTCGACGTGGTGGCAGCCAAGGGTGAGCTGTTCCTGGTCATGGACTACGTCCAGGGCGAGTCGCTCGGCCTGATCTTGCGCCACCTCGCGAAGAACGGGGAGGCCGTGCCGTGGCGCGTGGCCGTGGCGATCATGGCGGGCGCGCTCCATGGCCTGCACGCGGCTCACGAAGCCAAGGACGAGCGCGGGGTACCGCTCGGCCTGGTCCATCGCGACGTCTCTCCTCAGAACATCTTGATCGGGTCGGACGGCATGGCTCGGGTCGTGGACTTCGGCATCGCCAAGGCGCAAGGCCGCATGCACGTCACGCGTGAAGGCGCGGTCAAAGGCAAGGTTGGCTACATGGCGCCCGAACAGATGGCGGCCGAGACCATCTCGCGGCAAGCGGATGTGTACGCGGCGGCCGTCACGCTCTGGGAGTGTTTGGCGGGCCGCCGTCTGTTCGATGGCGAGACCGAGGCGGTCATCTTGGCGCGGGTGCTCACAGCCGAGGTGAGCCCCCCCAGCACGGTCCGCAGCGATATCCCCAAAGAGGTCGACGATGTGGTGATGAAGGGCCTCGCGCGGAGCACCGACGAGCGCTTCGCGACGGCGCGAGAGATGGCGCTCGCCCTGGAGAAGCTCGGTGCGGCGGCGCTGGGTGAGGTCGGGGAGTGGCTCGAGACCGTGGCGGGGCCTGCGCTCCACAAACGCGCGCGCCTCATCTCGCTGGTGGAGAATGGTGCGGAGCCGCTCGCCGGCGCCGAGCCGGACTCGGTGCTCGCGCCGGCGGAGGTTGGCGAGAGGTCCCAGGGCTCGGGCTCGATTCGCCCAACCGCGCGCAGCGAAGCCGGAGCGGCGCACGAGGACGTGCCCGAGCTCCCGCTGCGCCGGCCTCGCTGGAAGCCCATCGCCATGGGGCTCGTGGGGGTGGGCGTGCTCGTGGGTGCCGTGATGGCATTGTCGGGCTCCGACCCGCCCGCCGGAGCCGGAGCCGGCACCGCGACCTCGAGCGCCGTGGCCTCGGCAGCAACGGCGGCTCAGCCCGCGGGCGCGTTCGCCAGTCGCAGCGCGGAGTCAGCGCCGACGGCCACCGCCGCCCAGGGCGCGAGCGCGTCGACGCTGGCGAGCAGCGCGAGCAGCGCGAGCGTCGCCAGCGCCTCGTCGCCCGTTGCCTCCGCGCCCCACACCTCGTCGCGACCGTCCGCGTCGCCAAAGGTGACGGCGCGCCCAACTGCCGGTAAAGATCCGTTCAATCTCGGAGGCCGGAATTGAGGGGACGGGTTTGGAGCGCCGCGTGTCTCGGTGCGCTCCTGTTCGTGAGAGTCGCTGTTGCAGAGCCCACGCTCGAGGAGCGTGCTGCCGCCGAGACGCTGTTCGTGGAGGGCAAGGAGCTGGTCGAGAAGGGCGAGCTTGCGCCGGCGTGTGATCGCTTCCAGAAGAGCCAGGCGCTCGACCCGCAGGTGGGCACGCTGCTCTACCTCGCCACCTGTCACGAGCAGATCGGCAAGACGGCCACCGCTTACATCGAGTTCAAGGATGCGCTCGTGCAGGCCGAGGCCAGCGGCAAGGCCGATCGCAAGCAGCAAGCAGAAGATGGCATCAAGCGCGTCGAGCCGCTGCTCTCCAAGCTCACCATCACGGCCAAGAGCCCCGCCGTCGGGCAGCGCGTGCTGGTCAACGGCCGCGAGGTGAAGGTCCTCGACACCGCCTTGCCCTACGACCCCGGGCCGCTCGAGATCGCCGCCGAAGCGCAGGGCAAGAAGCGCTTCACGACCACCGTCACGCTGGAGAAAGGCGCTGCGCTGGCCGTGGAGGTCCCCGTGCTCGAAGACGAGGTGCCGGTCGAGCCTCCGAGCCGCGACCACACCCTGGCCTTCATCGTGGGCGGCTCGGGCCTCGGCGTGGCGGCGTTGGGCTTCGTGTTCGGCGGCGTCGCGCTTGGCATGAAGAACGCCGCAGACGAGAAATGTGACGGCCTCCTGTGCAGCCAGGAGGGACTCGACCAGCACGAGCAAGCCAACGCCTGGGCGTGGGCCTCGAACGTGTCGCTCATCGTCGGCGGCGCCGCCGTGGCCACCGGCGTGGTCCTGTTCTTCGTCTACGATCCAGCGCCCGCGAACAAGGCGACGAAAGTGTCGCGTTTCTTGCTGTTGCCGAGCGTCGATCCCTCGAGCGGCGCGGGCGTCGTGGCTGCCGGCGTTTTCTAGCCGAGGGTCACGAGAGATCCACGCCGTTTGACGCGGCGCGGCCCCGCGGGCATACGCGCTCGCCCATGGCGCTCGAGGTCGGCATCGTCGGACTGCCCAACGTTGGCAAGAGCACGCTCTTCAACGCGCTGACGGCCGTCGGCGCGGCGGCGGAGAACTACCCGTTCTGCACCATCGAGCCCAACGTCGGGGTGGTGCCGGTGCCGGACGACAACCTCGCCAAGCTCGCGAGCCTGATCAAGAGCGAGAAGATCCTGCCGGCGATGGTGCGCATCGTGGACATCGCCGGCATCGTGCGTGGCGCCAGCGAAGGCGAGGGGCTGGGCAACAAGTTCCTGAGCCACATCCGCGACGTCGACGCGATCTTGCACGTGGTGCGGTGCTTCGAGGATGGCGACGTGGTGCACGTGGACGGCAGCGTCGACCCGCTGCGCGACATCTCCACCATCGACACCGAACTTTTGCTCGCCGACCTGGAGACCGTCTCCGGATCGTACGAGCGCATCAAGAAGCAATCGACCCACCAGAAGGACCTGGTGCCCACGGTGGAGGTGCTCGGGCGCTGCCAGGATGCGCTCAAGCAAGGCAACCCGGTGCGCGCGATCGGCTTCTCGGACCCCGAGGAGCTCAAGATCCTGCGCGGCTTCGGGCTCATCACCGCCAAGAAGGTGCTGTACGTCGCCAACGTGGCAGAGAGCGATCCCCGCGGCGAGGGCCCGCTGGCGACCAAGGTGCGGGAGCACGCAGCCAAAGAGGGCAGCGGCGTCGTCCCGGTGTGCAGCAAGCTCGAGGCCGAGCTGTCGGAGCTGTCCAAGGAGGACCAACAGGAGATGTTGGCCAGCTTGGGCATGACTGAGCCTGCGCTCGCGTCGCTCGCGCGCGAGGCGTACCGCTTGCTGGGCATGACCGTGTACTACACAGCCGGTCCCAAGGAGATACGCGCCTGGCAGATCCCGATCGGCTGCCCTGCGCCCAAGGCGGCTGGTGTCATCCACACCGACTTCGAGAAGGGCTTCATCCGCGCCGAGATCTACAACGTGGAGGACCTGGTCAAGCTCAAGACCGAGGCTGCCATCCGCGCCGCCGGCAAGCTCCGGGTCGAAGGCAAGACCTACATCTTCCAAGAGGGCGACGTCGCCCACTTCCTGTTCAACGTGTGAGCTCGATCGGCGTCACCGACCTCGAAAAATCGTACGGCGCGCGCACGCTGTTCGAGGGCGTCAGTCTGCTGCTCAACGCGGGGTCGCGCTACGGCCTGGTCGGTGCCAACGGCTCGGGCAAGAGCACGTTTTTGCGCATCCTCGCCGGCGACGAGGCCGCGAGCGATGGCCAGATCCACATCGCCAAGGGGGCGCGCATGGGGGTGCTGCGGCAAGACCGCTTCCTCGCCGAGGAACGTGCCGTGGTGGAGCTGGCCATGGAGGGCGACGAGGAGGTCACCCGCACGAGCAAGGAGCGCGACGAGGCCGAGCACGCCGGCGACGTCGAGCGCGCCACCGAGATCGGTGAGCGACTGCGGCTGCTCGGAGAGGGCTCGCTGCGCGCTCGAGCGTCCTCGATCCTGGAGGGGCTGGGCATCCCGGGCAAGCTGCATGAGCGGCCGCTGCGCGAGCTCTCCGGCGGCATGAAGCTGCGCGTGCTCCTCGCGCAGGTGCTCGTGGGGCGCCCCGACATTCTCTTGCTCGACGAGCCCACCAACCACCTCGACATCTTGTCGATCCGCTGGCTCGAGCGCTTCCTGTGCGGGTTCGAGGGCTGCTGCGTGGTCATCTCGCACGACCAGCGCTTTCTCGACAACGTGGTCACCCACGTGCTCGACGTCGACTTCGAGACCATCTTCCTCTACCGCGGCAACTACACCACCTTCGAGCGCGACAAGACCTCGATGATCGAGCGCAAGGAGGCAGAGAACGCCCGCACCGAGGAGATCATCGCGCAGAAGAAGGCCTTCGTGGAGCGCTTCCGAGCCAAGGCCACCAAGGCGCGACAGGCGCAGAGTCGGCTCAAGCAGCTGGAGAAGATCGAGGTCGAGGAGATCAAGCCGACGAGCCGGCGCACCCCCAAGATCCGCATCGTGCCCGAGCGGCCCAGCGGGCGAGACGTGCTCACGGTCAAAGATCTGAGCAAGCAGTACGGGGACAAGCGCGTGCTCAGCCATGTCGGGCTGACCGTGCGGCGTGGTGAGCGCGTGGCCATCATCGGCGCGAACGGTCTCGGCAAGTCCACGCTCATCCGCATCTTGGCAGATCGGCTCGAGCCCACGGCGGGCGCAGTGAGCTGGGGTCACGAGGCGCGCGTCGGCTACTTCCCCCAGGATCATCACGAGCTCCTGCAGGACCCCAAGCAGACGGTGCTCGACTACCTCTGGTCGTTCTGCCCGCGCGAGGGCACCAGCAAGGTGCGGGGCGAGCTCGGGCTGGTGCTCTTCTCGGGAGACGACGTGCAGAAGAAGTTGAGCACGCTGTCGGGCGGCGAAGCGGCGCGCCTGATCCTGGCCAAGCTCGCGGTCGAGCACCCGAACGTGCTCTTGCTCGACGAGCCCACCAACCACCTCGACGTCGAGGCGATCCAGGCGCTGGCGCAGGCGCTCCACGGCTTCGAGGGCACCGTCTTGTTCGTGTCGCACAATCGCTGGTTCGTCTCGGCGCTCGCGACGCGCGTGCTGGAGGTGAAGGAGAACGGGGTGGTCGACTTCCCCGGCGGGTACGAGGACTACCTCGCCGAGAGCGGCGACGATCACCTGGACGTGGCAGCGGTGCTCAAGAAGAAGAACACCGCCAGCGCTCCGCCACCGCCGACGAAGGCGGCCGCGAAGCCTGCAGTCAAAGACGACGCCAGCTGGGAGGACAAGAAGAAGCGCCGCAATCGCTTCAAGCTGCTGCGCGACAAGACCGAGAAGCTCACCGCCGAGATCGAGGCGGCCGAGGACGTTCTCTCCGCGCTGCGCACGCGCTTCGGCGAAGATGGCTTCTACCAGCACACTCCGCCCGCGGACGTCGAGCGCTTGCACGCCGACGAGCGCGAGCTCTCCGCCAAAGTGGAGGCGATGGTTCAGGAGTGGGAGGCCAACGAGCTCGAGCTCACCGAGCTGAAGGCGTCGCTCGGCGAGGGCTGACGCAAGCGGTTGCACCTCGGTGTGCAAGCGGTTGCACCAGTCGACCCGGGTGCGCGCGACATCTCCGCACGACCACAGCGGCACACGACGTGCTTGGAGGTGTTCCAGACCTCAGCCGGAGTGTGACCATGCAATCGAAGAACTTGGCTTGTACTGCCGTGTGGCTGCTCCTGATCGGCTGCGGCGACGCCGGAGGATCGCCCTCCAGCGGTGGCGCCGGCGGAGGAAGCGGCGGCTCGAGCTCGAGCGAGGTGGGCGGCGGCGGCGCTGGCGTGGGCGCCGCGGGGCAGGGCGGTGAGGGAGGCGGCGTCGTCGGGGAGCCCTGCGGCGAAGGTCCGATCTCGGCCGCGTGTGTGTGCGGTGACGCGAGCTACTCGACCGGCTCGTGCTGCAGTGGGCAGTGGTTCGACCCCTACTACGACACGCTGATCGCTGGCTGCCCGGACGCGAGCGCGTTTCGCTACGTGGATCCGGCGCACCCCGCGGCGAGCGACAGCGCGCTGGGTAGCGCGGATGCGCCCTGGGCCAGCATCGAGCACGGCGTGGCGACGGTGGCGGCGGGGCAGGTGCTGATCGTGCGGCCGGGCACCTACCAGGTGGTGTGCACCGGCGAGCGCCACACCCCCGCGCTCAACCCTGCCTCGGGCACCGAAGGTGCGCCGGTGATCATCAAGGCCGAGGGGGATGTGATCATCGAGCCGGCGGCCGTGTCGCAGGGCACGGCGCAGGGAGGGACGGCAGCCAACATCGTGCTCGAGGCTGATGAGCCCTCCGCTGACAACGCCTATTGGGACCATCACGTGCGCATCGTCGCGGGCACCGGCGCCGGGCAGGCGCGACAGATCATGCGCGACTTCGACAACCTCTCGCTCCCCTCTTACGACGGCGCGACGCGCACGGCTTGGGTGAGCCTCTTGCCTTCTGGCCTCGGCAACTGGGCCGTGACTCCAGACTCGACGAGCCAATACGAAGTCGTGCGCAACGGGCCATTGGTCGGCACCAACGGGCGGCAGCACGTGGTGTGGGATGGCTTTCACGTGCGCGAGCGCGACAGCTACGCGCCCGACACAGGGCCGGTGGTAGTGTGGGCGTCGGACCACGTCGTGCTGCTCAACAACCAGCTCGAGGCGCAGACCGAGTACCTGTACGACAACCACAACGTGGTGCGCATCGAGGGCTCGACGGCCTCGGTGGTGCGCAACAACCGCATCTTCGGCCTGGGTTGGCCCGATGATCTCGGGCCCAACAATCCGCAGAACCACGCGGCGATCATGATCTATGGCAGCCACGATTTGGTGATCGAGCACAACGAGATCGACGACGTCTACACCGGCATCTTCCCGAAGGGCAGCGACGGCAGCGGCCACCTGATCCGTCGCAATGTGATCCAGAACTGCGCCAAGGCCTTTCGCTTCTCGTACCACTCGGATCTGCGGGTGTTTCAGAACGGCGTGGTCGACTGCGAGGGGGCGTTTCAGTTCGCCGAGAACCTCTCGGGCATCCTGGTGTTCAACAACGTGGTGCACGGGGGCGTCATGGGCCTCAACAACTGGTTTCCGATCGCCGGCGCGTCGGCGTTCAACAACATCTTCCACGGCACCGAGAGCCCCGCACACTTCGAGGGTGGGGTGGGCTCGTTGACCTCCGATCGCAACGTGTTCTTCGGGCAGAGCAGCTTCGTACCAGGAGGCGACCTCGCCGGCTGGCAGGCGCAGGGCTTCGACGCGAGCTCGATCCAAGCCGACCCGCAGTTCGTGGACGTCGCGGCCGGCGACTTTCACTTGGCAGGCGGCTCACCCGCCGCGACCGTTGGTCGCGACGACGGAGATGTCGACGGCGACGGCGACACGAGCGAGACGATCCCGGCGGGGGTGTACCTCACGGGGGACGAGGTCATCGGTCGGCTCGCGGAGCCTTGAGCGCAGCCGTACACTCGCGCCATGGAAAACTACCGTCAGGCGCCGCCCTCGCTCCCTGCGTCCGTCCTCTTGAGCATCGACCGCAACCACGGGGATTTCGGACGCATCCACGGCAGCACGTACGAGGCCTTTCGTGGCCGCTACCTCGCCGAGTTGCTGAACGAAGGCTGGTTCATCCAGCTGTTGGGGCCGGACGGCATGGTGGCCGTGCGGCGGATGGGGTGAGCGGCGCGGCGGCCAGCGACGAGCTCTGCGACTATCATCCGGCACATGGCGAACCCGTACCTACCTCCGCAACACCCAGGAGCCCAAGGCAACCGACCGATCAACGAGGGCTACGGCAACGCGACCTACGTGATCATGGAGGCCATGCGCACCACCCAACCGTGGACGACCTTGTTCTCGGTGTTGCTGTTTCTCGGTGCTGGGTTCCTGGTGTTGGGGGCGGGGCTTGCGTTCTTGACCGAAGGCGCTGCGCGTGGCCCGCTCGCTGGCTTCGGTGCGGTGATCGGAGCGGTCTACTTGTTGATTGCTGGTGTCTACTTCTTGATGGGCCAACGTCTGTGGAGCTTTCGGACCGGGATCGTGGCCTACCTCGTGTCGGAGGGTGACCCCGACACGTTGGCGACGGCCCTGACGCGGCAGGCTTCCTTCTGGAGGTTCGCGGGCATCCTCACCAGCGTGTTGCTCGCCATCTACGCGCTTGCGTTCCTGGTCGGCATCGGCGCGGCCGTGATGCGCTGAGCGACAGCATGGCCGAGCCCTTGAAACACTTCTTCTCGCGCGCGCTGGTGCGCCGCCTCGCAGCATCCATCTCGGCAGTGCATCCCGCGTTCGAGGCCAAGCGCTTCGAACGGCGTGCGATCACGGGCTTGGATGCGCTCGAGCTCATGGATCGCAGCCGGCACATCATGGAGTCGATGCGGGCGGAGCTCCCATCCGACTACCCGAGCGCACTCGCCGTGCTCTTGCGATCCATCGGTCGGGCGGACGACCAGCAGGCGCTCGAGGGCGTCGCGATGGCCCCGTTCTTCTACCTGCCCCACGTGCAGTTCGTGGGCAGCCACGGCCTCGGACACCTGGCGCTCTCGCTCGACGCGCAGGAGCAGCTCACGCAACGCTTCACCTGTGAGTGGAGCATCCGGCCGTACCTGGAGCAGGAGCCCGATCTGCTCGAACGTCGGCTCGCTCGCTGGGCGCAGCACGACAACGCGCACGTGCGCAGACTGGTCAGCGAGGGGACGCGCATCCGGCTGCCTTGGGCGGGACGCATCCCCACCTGGGAGCGGCGCTTGCCCGCGATCGTGGCGCTGCTCGAGCCGCTCAAGGACGATCCGTCCTCGTATGTGCGCCGCAGCGTGGCCAACAACCTGAACGACATCGCCAAGGTCGATCCGAGCCTGGTGGTCGAGGTCGCTGCCCGCTGGCTGGAGGGCGCGAGCGAGCAGCGACGCGCGCTGGTGGAGCACGCCCTCCGCACGTTGGTGAAGCGCGGGCACGCTGGCGCGCTCGCGCTGCTCGGGTTTCGCAAAGGGCCACGCGCGATCCTCGAGGGCGCTTCCTTCAGCCCCAAGCGCGTGCGCATTGGCGAGAGCGTAGTGGTCAGCTTCGACCTCGTGAATGGATCGCGCCGCCGCCCGGGGTTCTTGGTCGACCTCGCGGTCAGCTTCGTGAAGCTGCGCGGCACAGGGCGCAAGGTGTTCAAGCTCTCGCGCGTGACGCTCGGCCCCGGCGAGCGTGCCAGCTTCCGCAAGAAGGTCTCCCTCGCGGTCCACACCACACGCAAACCGCAGCCGGGCAGACATGTGGTCGAGGTGCTCGTGAACGGTGAGCCGAGCCCACTCGGGAGCTTCGTCGTCTACTCGACGTAGATCACGCCCCGCATCGAGCCGGTGTGCACGCCGCAGAAATAGGGGAAGTCGCCCGCGTTGGTGAAGGTCACCGTCGTGGACATGCCGGAGGGGCTGGCCGTGGTGATGGGGCTGCCGGCGTCGGGGGTTGGGCTCACGCCACCTTCGAGCGGGTGAAAGCTGAAATCGCCCGCCCAAGTCACGGTGGTGCCGGCGGTGACACGCACGCAGCGCTGGTGAGGGAAGTCCCAGGGCAGGTTGACCGCGGACATGCTCGTGAAGTCCTCGGCGATCGACACGTCGCAGCCATTGACCAAGCTCGGTCCGCCGCCTGCGCCACCTGCGCCGCCAACCAATGCGCCGCCTGCGCCGCCGACCAGCGCGCCGCCGCTGCCGCCTGCGCCGCCGACCAGCGCGCCGCCGCTACCGCCTGCGCCGCCGCCGCCGCTCGGCCCAGCGCCTTCTCCGCCGGTGCTGTTGCCACCCGCAGGACCGGCGCCTGCGCCGCCAGTGTTGCTCCCACCTGCGCCGGCGCTCGCGCCGGTGCCCGTGTCGTCTCCGCAGGCCAATGCAGTCGACGCAACCAGCCCCGCGCACACCAACAGCAACGAGCGAATCTTCATTCAGAATCCTTAAGCCCGTTCGGGCGCTCGCCGCAATCACTCATCATTGCGCAACGTTGGGGCATGACGGCTCGCTCGTGTTGACGCGGCAGAGGCGCCGGCATCCAATGCGCCATTCGTATGTTTGTGTGGGGACCTGCGCTGGCTCTCCTGTGTGCTTGTGGGGACTCCGGGATGGGCGGGATGGGGGGCTCAGGTGGCTCTGGTGGCTCTGGTGGTGCCGGCGGCGAAGCACCCGTCGACGTTACCGGCGGTGTTCAGAAGGACTAGACGACATGAATCACAAGCGGAGCTGGACCCTGACGTTGGCTGTGTGGTCGCTGCTTTCGGGTTGCGAGTCCGAGTTCACTCCGTTCGGGGGCGGGGGGGTGGACGCTTCGGGTGGCGGAGGCGCTGGCGGCGCTGGCGCCGGGCCAGTGGGCGCCGGGGGTTGGGGTGCCGGCGGCGCGGCGAGCTTCTGCTCGCCGGGCGAGGAGCAGCCCTGTTACGACGGTCCCCCTGAGACCCTGGGTGTCGGGGTGTGCGAAGCGGGCACGGCCACTTGCTCCCCCGATGGCGCTGGCTTTGGACCTTGCGAAGGCCAGGTCGTGCCGAGCGACGAGAGCTGCGACACGTTCGAGGACGACGACTGCGACGGCACAGCGAACGAAGAAGGTGACAGCTGCGTTTGCCTGCCGGGCGAGCAGCGGCTCTGCTACTCGGGCCCGAGCGGCACCCAGTCCGTGGGCCTCTGTTCGAGCGGGGTCGAGACCTGCAACATCGATGGCCTGGGGTTCGGCGCCTGTGATGGCGAGGTGACGCCGGTGTCGGAGACCTGCGGTGACCCAGGGGACGAAGATTGCGACGGCGAGACCAATGAGGATGGCCCCGACTGCGCTTGCGTCCCCGGAAGCCTGCAGAGCTGCTACTCCGCGGACCCCGGGACGTTGGGTGTCGGGCTCTGCCAAGCGGGCACGCAAGAGTGCGCGCCCGATGGGCTTGGCTTCCTCGCCTGCGTGGGAGAGGTGACGCCGATCGCGGAGGTTTGCAGCACCAACGTCGACGATGATTGTGATGGGGCCATCAACGAGCCCAGCGATGGGTGCGTGTGCACCCCTGGCTCGATCTCGAGCTGCTACACGGGTCCACCTGGCACGCTCGGTGTCGGCGTGTGCTCCTCCGGCAGCGCCACCTGCAACTCGATGGGAACCGGGTACGGTGCCTGCGTGGGTCAGGTCGTCCCGTCCCCCGAGGACTGTGCAGTCCCCGCCGACGAGGATTGTGATGGCGTCGCTGGCGCCTGCGCTGGGGCGCACCTCTGGAGCAAACGATTCGGCGACGTCAATGACCAATTCGGTCGCGCGGTCACGACCGACGCTGCGGACAACGTGGTGATGACCGGCAGCTTTCAGGGGACAGTCAGCTTTGGTGGCGCCAACCTTTCCGCAGGAGGGGCCGACCTCTTCGTGGCCAAGTACGACGCCGCCGGCGCGCATCTGTGGAGCAAGCGGTTCGGAGACGGCAGCACGCAGAGCGGTGCAGGGGTCGCAACGGACGTGGCTTCCAACATCGTGCTCGCAGCCCGCCTCGTGGGCAGCATCGACCTGGGTGGTGGCAACCTCACCAGTGCGGGTGGCGACGACGTTCTGCTTGCGAAGCTCGACAGCGCTGGAAATCACCTGTGGAGCAAGCGGTTCGGAGATGCCAACCACCAAGGAGCACAGACCCTGAGGCTCGACGGCGCGGGCAACGTCATCGTTGCGGGCACGGTCTCTGGCTCGATTGATTTTGGAGGTGGGGCGCTCACGCCTCCCGCCGGCTCCTCGCGGAACTACCTGGCGAAGCTCGATGCAGCGGGCAATCATCTGTGGAGCAAGATGTTCCACGGGCAAGCAGATGTGGCGACGGACGCTGCGGCAAACGTCGTGCTGGGCGGCCGGTTCTTTACCACGATCGACCTAGGCGGGGGGCCGCTGGTCACGGCTGGCGGAGTAGACGTGGTGCTCGCGAAGTTCGATGCGGCTGGCAACCACCTTTGGAGCAAGCAGCTCGGCGGGGCCGGGGACGAGGCTATCGATCGCGTAGTGGTCGACGCGGCGGGCAACATCCTCGTCGCGGGCCACCTGGACGGCAGCGTCGACCTCGGCGGCGGCATGCTCACCACTGCTGGGGGGAACGACGTGTTCGTCGCGAAGTTCGATCCCCTCGGGGAGCACCTCTGGAGCGCGCGCTTTGGCGACGGAGCCACGCAGGAACCCATGGCCATCAGCACCGACGGCGCCGCCGTGTTCGTGAGCGGCTACCTGCAGGGGACGATCGACTTCGGCGGCGGGCCTCTGGTTGCCAGCAGTGGGACGCGGATCTTCGTGGCCAAGCTCGGCTCTTCGGGCGCCCACCAGTGGAGCAAGGTGTTCGGGAGCATTGGATTCAGCTACGGGCACGATCTGGCGAATGACAGTGCGGGCCATCTCCTGACAGTTGGCATCTTCGGCTCCGCCATCGACTTTGGTGGAGGTCTGTTGTCGAGCGCGGGTGACGACGACATCTTCTTGGCGAAGCTGGCGAATTGAGGTCGATCATGCGCAGTTGCAGATGTTTGGGGTCAGTGGGTTCGACCATCGCCTGGCTCTCGCTCGTGCTCGCCGCGCTCCCGGGTTGTGGGGACGACATCGGTGAGATCTTCGGGCCCAGCGGAGGGGGCGGGGAGGGCGCCGCGGCGGTAGGGGGGGCGGGAGTTGGCGGCTCGGGAGCCGGCGGCGCCGTGGGGTGCGAGCCAGGGGAGTCCGAGGGCTGTTACACCGGTCCGGACGGCACGGTGGATGTGGGCATCTGCACGGCAGGCACGCGGACTTGCGGCAGCGACGGTGTATTTGGCGAGTGCGGGGGCAGCGGTTGCCGGAGACAGAGACCTGCGAGTCTCCCGGCGACGAGGATTGCGATGGGCTCGCCAATGAGAGCGGCAGTGAGTGCGTGTGTGAGCCAGGGTCCGTCGAGCCCTGTTACACCGGCCCTCTCGGCACCGAGGGTGTGGGCTTGTGCCTCGCTGGGGAGCGCACTTGCGCACCGACTGGGCTCGCGTTCGGCACGTGTATGGGAGAGATCAAGCCCAGCCCGGAGACGTGCGGGGTGATCGGTGACGAGGACTGCGACGGACAGACCAACGAGGAAGGCCCAGACTGTCAGTGTTCTCCGGGCTCGTCGCAGCCGTGTTACTCCGCGGATCCAAGCACGGAAGGCGTCGGCGTCTGTCAAGCAGGCTCCCAGGTCTGCAATCCCGACGGCTTGGGCTTTGGAGCGTGCAATGGCGAGATCACGCCGATTGCCGAGACCTGCACCACCAGCGAGGATGACGACTGCGACGGAGACTTGAACGAAGAGGGCGCGGGGTGCGTCTGCTACCCGCTCTCGAACGTCGCGTGCTACTCCGGCCCGGCAGGCACCGAGAACGTCGGCGCGTGCGCGCCCGGCGCTGCGCAGTGCAACGCTGATGGGACCGCGCTCGGCCCTTGCCTGGGAGAGGTGCTACCCGCGGTCGAGACGTGCAACACGCTGGTGGATGATGACTGCGATGGTCAGGTCAATGAAGACGGCGTGGGGTGCGTTTGCGAGCCCGGGGCAACGGAGCTTTGCTACTCCGGGCCTTCCGGCACGCAAGGCGTCGGCATCTGCACCGCAGGAACCCGGACGTGCGCTTGGCACGGACTGAGCTACGGCGCTTGTGCGGGCCAGGTCACGCCCAGCTTCGAGACGTGTTCTCCCGCGGATGAGGATTGCAACGGGGTGACCTACGCCTGCACCGGCGCCCACGTGTGGAGCCAGCGATTTGGCTCCGCACCGTATCAGGAGGTGTATGAGGTGGCGGTCGACAGCGCGGGAGACGTGCTGATCGTCGGGTACTTCGAGGGCTCGATCGATCTCGGTGGCGGCGTGCTCACCAGCGCTGGCGGCAGCGACATGTTCGTGGCGAAGCTGGATGGTTCAGGCGCGCACCTGTGGAGCAAGAGGTTCGGAGGGCCGATCGATGATCGAGGCTTCGGCGTAGCGGTCGACGCCAGCGACAACGTCCTCCTGACAGGAAAGAGCGGTTCCAACGTCGACTTTGGTGGCGGCCCGCTGGCCGGCCTTGGCGCGCACGTGATCAAGCTCGACACCAACGGGGAGCACGTGTGGAGCAAAAAGTACGGCAGCAGCAACTCCATGTGGGGGACGCGCGTGGCCGTGGATCCCAGCAACAACGTGCTCGTGACTGGCTACCTCGACGGCTCTGCCGACTTTGGCGGGGGGACGTTGATCAGCGCTGGCGCTGAGGACGTCTTCCTGCTGAAGCTCAGCTCGGCCGGAGCGCACGTGTGGAGCAAGCGTTTTGGCGACGCGAGTGGGGACTACGGGGTCGGCGTCGCGACCGACAGCGCCGGCAACGTGTTCATCACCGGGGAGTACCAAGGCACCATCGGCTTCGGCGGCACACCGCTGGTCTCCGCGGGCGCCACCGACATCTACCTCGCCAAGTTCGCCCCCAACGGTTTCCACTCGTGGAGCAAACGTTTCGGAAGCTCCGCGCCGAGTCAGGCCGGCTATGGACTCGTGACCGACACCAACGACAACGTGCTCGTCACGGGGCGTTTCATCGGTGCCGTGGACTTTGGTGGCGGGCCGTTGACGAGCGCCGGAAATCTGGACGGCTTCCTCGCGAAGTTCGACGGTGCGGGTGTCCATGTGTGGAGCAAGCGCTTCGGGGGGACATCCGACGATTGGGGCCACGGGCTGGTCGTCGATGGAGCTGGTGACATCGTGCTGTCCGGCTATTTCGCGAGCACCATCGACCTGGGTGGCGGAGTGTTGACGAGCGCGGGCAGCCACGACGTCTTCATCGCCAAACTGAACGCTGCTGGTGACCACTGGTGGAGCCAGCGCTTCGGCAGCACCGGTGCGCAATACAGCTACAGCCTGGCGGTAGACGCCGACGACAGCCTCTTTGTCGGAGGCAGCTTCCACAATGTGCTCGATCTCGGCGGTGGGCCGCTGACCAGCGCGGGCTGGCTGGACGGATTCGTCGCGAAGCTCCAGCCGTGAGGCCGCTCAGTTGAGCAGGCTCTTGTCGGGCTTCTTGCTGCTGCGTCCGCCCTCGATCACCGAGAGGTGGGAGGCGGCCTTGGACATGGACGCGAGCTTCACCTTCTGCTGGCCGAGGCGCGCGAGCTTCCACTCGAGGTACTTGCGGCGCACGGGCGAGCCCTCGGCGAACAGGTAGCCCGCCAGCATGCCACCAAACGGCGTGACCAAACCCTCGCGCCGGGCCTCCATCGAGAGCACGTACAGCACGTTCACGGCGAGCACGAACAAGATGAGGCCGGTGCCGCTGACGGGCAGCACGAAGAACAGCCGCACCTGCTGGCCCTTGAACGACAGCGCCCAGGCCACGGCGATGGCGTCGATCACGCCCAGCGCCCCGAAGAACTGCGGGCTGTGCAGCGGCGGGATCAGCTTTCCGAGCAGCACCTGCAAGAGCGCGGCGAGCACGCCCGAGCCCACCATGAACAGCACGAAGCGTCGCGCGCCCCAGCGTTGCTCCAACGTGGCGCCCAGGAAGTAGAGACCGAGCAGCGTGGTGAGCAGGTGGCCGCTCGAGCCCGCCCCTGTCGGCTGGTGCACGATCCACGCCGTCACCAGCCGCCACACCTCGCCGTGCAAGATGTCGTTGCTGCCGACCAGGCGTAGGAAGAGGGCCTCGCCTCCGCCGCCCCAGTTGATGCCGACCGCGAACAACACCCACACCGCGGTGACGGTGACCATGGTGGCGATCAGCGCCTTGCCCGGTCTGGGCAAGCTGAAGGTCTGCGTCTCCTGCATCGTGAAGGAGCCTAGCAGGGGTTGACCGGCGCGACCCGTGGGCGGACGATCGGTCGATGGCCGGTCGTTCACGGCGCTCGTTCTTGCGCTTCTCCGAGGGCTACCTCACGCTTGGGCAGCTGCGCAGCGCGCCTGTGCGCTTGCACTGGTCGGTGCCGCTGGGAGCTGTCGTGTTCGGCGGCTTTCGCTGGGCGCCAGGCTTCTGGTTGGGCTTCGTGTTGCTGCTGCTCGCGCACGAGCTCGGGCACGCGTTGATGGTGCGCAGGCAGCGGGCCGAGGTGGTCTCGGTCGACGTGCACGCGCTGGGCGGAGCCTGCCACTGGTCGGGCTCTCCCTCGGCCATCGGGCGTGCGTGGATCGCATGGGGCGGCGTGCTGGCGCAGCTCGTGGTGTTGGTGGTCGCGTTCACACTGACCCGCTTCGTCCCGCCCAGCACGCCCTTCAGCGCCGAGCTCGCCGAGGCGTTCTTGCGCGCCAACTTGATCCTGATGGCGCTCAACCTGCTGCCGGTGCCTCCGCTCGACGGCGCAGAGGCCTGGCGCTTGCCCAAGCTCCTGCTCGAGCGGCGCCGCGTGCGCAAGCAGGCCGCGGCGGAGCGCAAAGCGATCAAGCGCTCGCCGTCGCGCGCTCACCTGCGCGAGGTGCCCGGCGTGATCGACGACGACGAGCCGCTCAGTGAAGAGGCGCGCCAGGTGATCGAGCGCGCCAAAGAGATCGCTCAGCGCAGCCGGACCTTCCGCGAGTAGGGCCCGCCAGCCAGTCTGCTATCGTCTCGAGATGCGCACCCATCAGCCTCTTGCGGTCGCGTTCATCTGGCTGCTGGCCTGTGGTGACTCCGACGGCACTGCCGGGGGCGGCATGGCAGGCCAAAATCAAGGCGGAGAAGGTGGAGCGGCGACGGGTGGCGCGGGCGCTGGAGGCGAGGCGGGACAGGCGCAAGGCGGAGCGGGCGGCTCGGGCGGCTCCGCGCCGATCGGCGGCCGGGTGTTCGCGAGCTCTGCGACCTATGACGGCGTGCTCGGTGGCATCAGCGGCGCCGACGATCGCTGCCAAGCGCTCGCCGATGCCGCGGGGCTCGGGGGCACGTTCCGGGCGTGGATCGGCGACACGCAAGGCAATGGTCCTCTCACCAACTTCACGCGCTCCACTGTGCCCTACACGCTGATCGGTGGTGACGTGATCGCCCAGGATTTCGATGACCTTGTGGACGGAGCCCTGGCCGGGCCGATCACCCGCGACGAAAACGGCGCGCTGATCGGCGCCGCCATGACCTTCGCCTGGACCGGCACAATGGCCAACGGCATGGCCGGCTCGCCGTGCTGTACCGACTGGTCCTCCACGGAAGCCGGCGGGTGGGTGGGCAGCATCATCGCGACCGACGACACCTGGTCCTTCGTTGGGGGCAGTCCATGCACGGGCGTCGCGCGGCTCTACTGCTTCGAGCAGTGACCGAGCTCAGTCCGAGATGGTGATCGCGTAGGCGTTGCTCTCGGCGGGCGAGTCATCGTAGCCGTGCACCATCACGAACAGCTTGGTGGGCGCGGTGATCTCGACCGTCACCGTCTCGTTGCTGCCATTCAAGTACGGGCGCTGATCGTAGTTGGCGAGGGTAGGGGTGTAGCCGAGGGCGACGTACAGGTCGGCGTCCCCGATCACGCTGCCGTTCTCACGCAGCTTGATGGTGTAGCTGCCCGGGGCGAGCACCGGCGTCTCGAAGCGGTGCGACTGGCCGCGGCCGAGCACGTTCTCGGCCGAGAGCCCGGTCCAGTCCTCGGTCGCGGGGACGAAGGTGTTGTCCTCCTCGCCGCTGGCGATCACCACCTGATCGTCGTCGATGTTGGCGAAGATCGCTTCGAAGGTCTGGGGGCTGTCGGGGCCGTTCAGCGCGTCGATCAGCGCCATGGTCGCGTCGGGCATGGCGTGGAAGTAGGCCGGCATCGCGTTGACCAAGGTGTCGAGGTACTTGGTGCCCTTGGGATCGTCGCTGTTCTTGGCGGCCACGCGCTGGTTCATCTTGTCGTCCAGGTAGGCCAGCGTGTCGCAGCCGTTGACGAACAGGATGCGGTATTGCCCCTTGTCGAAGCTGCCACGGTTGGCCAGGGCTTGCACGTTGGCGCCCAGCCCCGCGTGGCCGTTGTAGACGATCAGGTCCGCCTTCTTGGTCAGCTCGGCGTAACGCGTGTCGAAGCTGGCCGGGGCTACCTTGGGGCTGTCGATCAAGAGCGCGGTGATGCTCACGTCGCGCCCGTCGACCTTGCCGCTGAAAGTCACGTCCTTGGCGGCGACGCCGGGATCCACGGGCAAGCTCGCCGGGGTGGTGACGAGCCCGCTGCCGATGCCGGCGCGCACCGCAGCGAGGAACTCGTTGTACGCGCGAATGCCAGCGTCACTGTTGCTGGTCGCGCCGTCCTCGTACTTGCCGAACACCGCGACGACGCGCAGCGCGCCGTCCTGCCACACGCGATCGTACTCCGGGTACTTGCCCGAGGTGTTCTCGGCGCTGACCTCGACGTCGGCGTTGGCGCTCACCGAGTCGCCGGCCGCGAACGAGCAGGCGTCCGACTCCGGTCGGAAGTGGTACCAATAGTTGGAGCTCGAGACGTCGTGCGAGCCCGCGTCGCTGCAAGCCGGCGCGTACTTGCTGGTGAAGTTGGTCAGGCTCTGCGGGCCGATCTTGCGCGGCAGCGTGAGCGCGAAGCTCTCGGGGATCTCGGTCTTGGACCCCCACGCGACCGGGATCTCCACGTGGTAGGTCACCTTCATCCACCCGTTCGTGTCGCTGCTCTTCTTCAGGTTGCTGATCACTGCGCGATCGAGCCGCGCCACGGAGTCGTGCGCGTTGAGCTGCCCGACCAAGTAGAACAGCTGCGTCTTCACCAGCTTGGTGGTGTTCGACTGCCAAGGCGCGCTCAGCTCACCGTCGAAGGAGAAGGTCAGCAGCGTGGCCTCCGCGCTGGTGAACGGCTTGGCCTCGTCGTCGACCACCTCGCTCGGCGGCTCGGGCGCCTCGGGCGCGCAGGCCGCCGCAGTGAGGGAAAGGCACAGGCACAGCTTGATCGACAGGCGGCTCAGGGGGGACATGACGGGTCCGCGTTGTGCACAATGTAGGCCAAGTGCGGACAAGTCCTACATTGTCCCCAGCACTGTTTATGTCACTGTAAATAAAGAACAATCAGCTTGAGGCAACCTGACGGTCGTCACCCGGATCTGGGCTGCGTGGGCCCCGACTGGTGGATCGCGGATCCATCTAGTTGGTCACTTTTTTTGAGGGCCGCGCTGCGCGCCTCTCGGCGCTTACGCGCGGCGCGAAGCGAGGTCGATGCGCCGTCGCGTGGCCCGCTCGGCGCGCTCGTCCGCGCGCTCGCCGAAGCGCACGAAGAAGTCGATCGCCTGCGCGAACGCCAGCTGCACGATGACGGCGCACCCAGTGCCGACCAGGATGCTGAACAGGCGCAGCAACGGCTCTGACGGCGTATTGGAGCGCTCTTCCAGGATCACCATCACGCTCACGATGGCCCCGCCCACGATCGCGAGCGCAGCGAGCACGCGAAACAGCAGCGCAGCACGCCGGAGCCACAAGAAGCGATCTTCAGGCACGAAGAAGCCGCCGACCGTGGTGGGCGACTCGAGAAGCAGGGACGGGTGTACGGGCGCCAAGCTCTCCGGGCTCGACGCCTGGCCAGAGGCCTTCGGGGAGGGACCGCCAGCGCGGCCGCGGCGCGGCCTTCGCCGTGGCTCGATCTCGTCGGGGCTCACGCTGACATTGGTATCACTCAACGCCGGCTTGTGAGACGTTTCCTGGCGCGTGGGTGCGGGCGAGCAGGGAGTCGATGTGGACAGCCGAGGCGCGTCGCCGGCCAGTCGGACGGCTGCGCCCGACGGCGGCGCTCTGCCCGCGTTCGCCGCGGTGGGTCTGCTCGCGGCGTTCTTCGTGGCGGATGCCCTTCAGCTCGGCCGCCGCGCGGAGGACCTGACCGCGCGCGGTCTCGTGACGCTGCTCGTGCCGCTGGGCTTCGTCACGCTCTGTCTGACGATGGCGCCATTGGCGATCGCGCGCGCCACTTGGCGCGACGCGGCGCGACCGATGGTGTGCGTGGCGCTGCTGGCGGTCGCGATCTCGGCGTTGCTGTCGTGGCTGGTCTGGCCGGGCTGCTTTGTTGCGCTACTCGTTCCGGTGTCTGGCGGGGCGCTCGTCGCGCTGCCCTTGGGGTGGGGCCTCGTGCGCCTGCAGGCTCGCGGACAGCGCGCGCGCCCAGGCTCGCTGCTCTTTGCGTGCGACGAGCGCGCGCTGTGGCTCATGGTCGATGCGTTCGCGCTCGGCGGGGCTTCGCTCGTCAGCCTGCTGCCCCGCGACGTGTCGCTGGGCGAGCGACCGCTGTCGAGCTCGGTGGGGTTCGTCGCGCTAGTGCTCCTGCCCTGGTACGCGGGCAGCTCGCTCTTGGCGCTCTCGCGCCTGCGCGCGCTGGCGCGCCGCGCCTCCAGCATGCGTCGGGTGCCGCAAGCAGACGCGGCGGCGACGGTGGTGGATCTCGGTCTCGGCTCGGAGGTGCTGGCCGACGGCCCGAGCGCCGCGGCGTACCGATCCGCGCCGGCCGCCCACGTGGTGATCGGCTCGGTCGAGCAGGTGCTCCCTCTGGTGCAGCGCGACACCCGGGTGGTTCTTGCGGTCAGCGCGGCGCTGGTCGCAGCGCAGGCCGTGGCCTGGAGCCAGCGATGATTCCTCGCCCGCAGGCGGTCGGCGTGGAGCTGACGCTGGGAGGCTTTCTGTCGTCGATCTTGCTGCTCGAGTGGCTCGGGCCTCACATGGACCCGCCTGCCAAGGTGGCGCTCGCACAGGTGCTCCACGTGTTGACCGCGCTCGCGTTCGGCGTGGTGGGGCTCGTGCTGGCGGCTTGGCCGCGCTGCCGCATGCCCTGGTTCGCCTTGCTGGTCGCGGGCGTGCTGGGTCCACTGCTGGGCGCGGCGAGCGCTTGGGGGCTCGACCGCTTTCACCCCTTGGAGGGTGTGTCCGCCGATCTGGCGGTGCCACATGGGGCGCTGATTGGCGCCGCGCTCGCGCCGTTCGTGGCGCTCACGTGGATCCGGATGCAGCCACACGATGAAACGCGCTTCGAGCGAGTCGCGTGCCATCGCGCGGCCTGGTCGGTGATGCTGCTCCTGCTCGCGGCGGGGCAGCTCGTCGTGGCGGGCAGCCGCGAGATGCTCGTGTACAGGGAGCAGCTTCAAGCGCGAACGGACGTGGCGTGCGCGATCGGCGTCTTGGCCGCCTTCGCGCTGGTGGGCGTTTGTGCCGCGGACGCGCGCCAGAGCCGCGCGCTTCGCCTCGCGCTGGAGACCGACGGGCTCGTGGAAGGCGAGGCAGTGGACGAGCACGCGTACGGTCGGGTGCGGGCGAGCGCTCGAGGCAACCTCGCCCTTCTGCTGGCCGGGGTGCTGTGTCTGGCCGCCGCGCACCAGGTCGGCGGCCCGAGCTACGCGCTGTGGTGGCCGTCCGACGTGACGGACTGGTAGCGCGCCTCTACTTCTTGGCAGCGGCGCAGTCGTGCACCTCGCCGACGGTGTCGGCGGCCATGATGCACTCGAGCTCCTTCTCGTCCACCGCACGGCCCTCGAGGTCGCGGCGGCAGGTGGAGAGCCACTCGGCCTCCATCTTGTCGCCCTCGCTCTTGATGGCGTTCCTGGCGCGCTCGCTCTGGCCCTGCGCTTCGTTCGGCGCGGACGCGGCCACGTCACCATCCCACACCTCGCGCAGGTGCGTGCCGACGCGTTTGCACTCGCCTTCGGTCATGGTCTTGCCGCACGCGCTCGTCAGCACGAGCGCGCACGCGGCAAACCATAACAATCGGCCGTCAGCCAGCACCACGACCGCTAGTTGTCGATGAAAGACTTGAGCTGCTTGGAGCGGCTGGGGTGGCGCAGCTTGCGCAGCGCCTTGGCCTCGATCTGGCGAATGCGCTCGCGCGTGACCTCGAAGTCCTGGCCCACCTCTTCCAGGGTGTGATCGCTCTTTTCGCCGATGCCGAAGCGCATGCGCAGCACCTTCTCCTCACGCGGCGTGAGCGTCTTCAGCACCTTGCGCGTCTGCTCGGCGAGGTTGTTGTTGATCACCGCCTCTTGCGGCGAGACCACGCTCTTGTCCTCGATGAAGTCGCCGAGATGCGAGTCCTCTTCCTCGCCGATGGGCGTCTCGAGGCTGATCGGCTCCTTGGCGATCTTCAGGACCTTGCGCACCTTGTCGAGCGGCAGTTCCATCTTCTCCGCGATCTCTTCTGGAGTCGGCTCGCGACCGTACTCCTGCACCAAGTAACGCGAGGTGCGGATCAGCTTGTTGATGGTCTCGATCATGTGCACCGGGATGCGGATGGTGCGCGCCTGATCGGCGATCGCACGAGTGATCGCCTGCCGGATCCACCAGGTGGCGTAGGTGGAGAACTTGTAGCCGCGCTTGTACTCGAACTTGTCCACCGCCTTCATCAGGCCGATGTTGCCCTCCTGGATCAGGTCCAGGAACTGCAGGC
>CAZXMG010000040.1:0-82709 GCA_964641275.1 uncultured Polyangiaceae bacterium | reverse complement strand
CGCGAACCGTGCGATGAGCTTGGGGTAGACAACTCCTTTGACACGCACCGCCGCCGTTCCGCGCATGGTCCTCCCTTCCTGCGCATGGTTCCCGCACTCGCGCCGGCTCGGGCTAGCGCTCCGCGCTACGCCCTCGGTGGCGCCGCGCTTGCGCTGCGCGCTACGCGCGGTCCCCTGCGGTGTGGGGCGGGTTACTTCTTCTTGCCCGAGACGGCGAGCAGCACGATCGCGGCGACGAGCAGCGTGGCGCCGAACAGCTCCCTGGGCGGGATCGCCTTGGCGCCGAACGCAATCCACAGCGCGCCCGAGGCGACCACGCCTGCGAGCACGCTGGAGGCGCGGTTGACCGGCACGCAGAACGAGTTCTCGCGGCCGTCGAGCAGGACGAGCGCGCCGAAGATGCCGGTGCCCTGCGAGAACACGCCGATGGCCACGATCATCAGCAAGGTCTGGAGCGATCCCACCTCGGTGAAGCCGTGCCTGAGCTCCAGCATGGTCTCGCCGTGACCCCAGACGGCGAGCACCACCAAGAACAGCACGATCGCGGGCGTGGCCACCATCTGCTCCTCGACGAAGAAGCGCTTGGAGTCGGCGGGATCGCTCGACTTCGCCTGCGAGCTCATCAGCTTGAGGCGCACGAAGTAGGCCGCCAAATAGACGCCGATCACGATCAGGCCGAGGCTCTCGATCTCGAGGTCACCGTCGCCGGTCCCGATCACGAGGGCGGTCAGGCTCAGGCCGAGCGCCACCCACGCCTGCCAGCGCACCTTGCGCTTCGACACGAGGTCGACCAGTGGGGCCAGCACCAGCACGCCGCCGCGCATGAACAACATCATCACGATGATCGACGTGCCGGTGATGGTGTACGAGAGCGTGGTGGTGCCGATCACGGCCGCAGTCGCCAGGCCGCTGGTGAGCGTGAGCCGGGTGGGGGAGGGCAGGGTGATCGAGCCCACCCGGCGTTGGGTGGCGAACCCCCACCAGCCCTTGACGCTCAGGAACACGATCATGCCGAGCAGCGACGCGAGCGTGGAGAACGGCAAGATGGACATGCCGCTGCGGCTCTCGGCCACGATCGAGCTCGAGGTGATGGCCTTGGTCATGGCCGCGTACGGCGCATAGGCGGCGAAGTAGCCGAACGCGTACAGCCAGATCGCCCCGTCCGATCCGCTCGCCGGCTTGGTGCTCACGGCGCGGCCGGTACCTCGAACAAAAGGAAGCAGGGAGAGGGCAGCGTTCCCGGGGTCACCGGTCCACGCTACGCCTCTCCCTCGATCCGCGCAAACGCGTGAGTCTCAGCTCACGGCGACGGCGGCGCCACGCACAGCACTCCGCCCTCGGCTCCCGCGGCGGGAATCGGCAGCGTGGTGGTGGCCTCGTCCAAGCTGAGCAAGTACGCGACCATCGCGGCGCGGTCTTGCTCGAGCGTGGCCCCAGTCAGGAAGGTGCCGTCTGCGAGCGCCTTGGAGTGCGCGTCGAAGATGGCGTCCATCGCCTCCTCCAACGTGCGCGCGTTGCCGGCGTGGAAGTACGGCGCGCCGACCTGCATGCCCAAGACCGAGGGCACGTTGTAGCCGAGGCCACCCACCGCGCCGCCTTGGGCTGGGGGCATTGCCGGATTCATGTCTGCCCGCAGCTCGAGCACGTTCACCTGCGCCGGGGAGATTCCGAACGTGCCCACGTGGCGCAGCACGCATTGGATCTGGTCGCCGCCCACGGCCGAGCGCAACATCTGGGTGCCCACCGGAGCCGGCAGGAGCGCCGCGGGGAAGCCGTTGGGGATCGGGTAGCTGGTGGTGTTGAGCGCCAGCATGGTGGTGTCGCTCGGGGTGTAGAAGCGCTGCGAGATGGTCCACTTGCCGCCGCTGTGGCAGCCGTTGCAGCCGCCCGAGCCAGTGAACAGCGCCGCGCCGTCAGCGACGAGCACAGGGTCGAGCCCCTTCGCTCCGCGCGGGGAGCGCACCCGCTTCACGAACTCCTCCACGTCCGCCCAGGACTGCAGCAAGCTCAGTGTCTCCATGATCGTCTTGGAGGAGCCGCCGAGGGCTGTGACAGCGATGCGATCGCTGTTCTGTGGCGGGACGCTGAGCGTGTGCACGATGCCTCCGACGGCGCCGTCGACGTTGCGCGCCACGATCTCGAAGTCGGCGATCTCGTCGAACACGCCGGTCCAGTTGAAGATGCGCTGGTCGGTGGGGTCCGCGCTGGCGAAGCTCCCGTCGAGGCTGGTCGACTGGCGCGGGCCGCGCGCGAAGTACCAAGTGACGTTGTCGCTCAGGCCCTCGAAGTGGCACACCTGGCAGGCGCTGACGGCCTGACCCTCCAGGCTCCAGCGATCGAGCCCGGTGTTGAACACTTGCTTGCCGCGCAGGTAGGCGAGGTCTGCGTCGGCGGTCGGCAGCGCAGAAGAAGGCGCCACGCGCACGTCGTTGCCGGTCTGGCCTGCGATCTCCTCGGCACCGGGCGTGATCACGATCGGCGTCACGTTGCGGGTGATGTCGTTCATCACGAACGCGATCGGCTTGGTGTGCGCAGCGGCCAAGCCCAACGGGAGCTGTCCGCGGTCCTCGGCGTTCAAGGTGGCGTCAGCCAGATCGATGTAGCCCTTGGTCGCGCTCAACCCCACGCTCGCGGCGCTGCCGTCGGCGGCCACCACGGCGCGGAAGACCGCGTCGGCGCCGTTGGCGGTCACGTAGAGGTCGCCGGAGCTGTTGAAGGCCACGCTGTTCGCCACCAGCGGCCGCCTCTGAACGTTCGCAGGACCGATGGCGTTGGCGGTGTAGAACTCGCGCATCTCGACCCCGAGGTTGATCGGGCTCGCGGCGAGCTCTGCGCCAGCGGCGAGGTCGACCACGCTGAGCACGGGGTGGGTCAAGAGCTTCGGTGCCGTCGGACCACGCGGCGACGCGCAGATGGACGGGACATAGGCGAGGTTGCCGCGGATGGTCACGCTCTGGAGCTGGTTGGGGAAGCAGCCGGTCTCATCGACGCCGCTCAGCTCTCCCGTCACCGCCATGGGCCTCAGCGTTTGGATGGTGATTGCATCGCCGTTCGCGGGGATGCGATAGAGCAGCCCGTCCCAGTTGATGTCTGCGTTGTTGGCGTCGGGTGTCGCCTCGGGCGCGGTGCGCTGCGCGAAGAACTCGGTCACCACGATCGTCTCGTCAGTGTCCATGTCGTCGCCGTCGTTGGTGATGGCGATCGAGCGTGGGTGCGCCAGGCCGGGGCGCGCGGTCGCCGCGGTGACGCTGGGGCCGAGCAGGCCGGTTCCGGCCAGCACGCCGTTCAGATCGATGGTGTCGACCAGCGCGAAGTCGTCCGCGTCCAGCACCGTGACCGTGCCGTCCACCCAGTTGGCCACGTACAGCAGCGTGTTGTTGGGCGACAGCGCGATGCCTGTCGGCTCGGAGCCGACGCTCGCCGTGGGGCCGAGCGTCGGCGTCGGCTGATCGAGCGCGTCGATCCTGCGCACCAGCTGCTCTCGGCGATCGATCACGTACGCGTGGGTGCCGCAGCTGTTGATCGCCACCTCCCAGGGCTCGGACCCCGCTGCCAGCTCGACCTTCTTGGTCATGGTGGGGAGATTGTTTCCGTCGTAGGCCACGGAGAACACGCTCAACGTGCCGCTGTCTCGGTTGGCTGCGACGACGGTATCGTCGTCGTCGCTCACAGCGATCACGCTGCCCTGTGTGGGGCCGACCGCAGTCGACATGTCGCAGAGCGGACCCTGGCCACCGGCGCCCGTGCCACCTGCCCCTGCGCCGCCGCCGCCGCTCGACATGCCGCCGCCCCCGGAGGCTTCACCACCGTTGCCGCCGACGTCGTCCCCGCCGTTCCCGCCGTCCGCGCCTCCGCCACCGGGCGCGTCGCCTCCGCCACCCGTGCTGGTGTCGTCCCCGCACGCGGCGAGCAACGCGATGGCTGCGGCGCCGAGCACGCGGCTCCAGCGCTCCGTCTTGTTCGTCCTCATCTCTGTCTTGCCTCCCATGAGGACGGCGCTCAGTGCACGCCGCAGGCCAAGGTGGGCGCGCGTTCTTGCGCAGCCGCCGATCTGGGGAGAAAGAGGCTCGTTCTTGCGCAGCTCTGGCGCGACGACTTGAGCAAACCGACCGAGCAAGTTGCGCAGCAACTTCTCAACTGCTTGCGCAACTTGGACGCCACGGGCCGAATTGCGCGGGGAATGTCCAGTCCGCGAGCGCTTGGCATCCAACGTGCTCTAGGCCTTCTCGGAGGCAATCCGAACCATGTCCCAGAATGAAGTCATCGAGAGCCCGACCCGTCCGCACCGCATCCTCGTGATCGAGGACGACGCGACCGTGCGCGCGAACTTGCTCGAGATGTTGGAGGCCGAGGGCTACCGCACCATCGGCGCCGACGACGGACGCGCGGGGGTGGAGCTAGCCAAGACTCACGACCTCACGCTGATCCTGTGTGACATTCGCATGCCCGGGATGGACGGCTTCGAGGTGCTGCGCGAGCTGCGGCGCTACGGACGTACGCGCCACGTCCCGTTCATCTTCATCACCGGCGCCGCCGAGCGCGAAGGGATGCGCACCGGCATGCGCTTGGGCGCGGACGACTACATCACCAAGCCGTTCACCCGGAACGAGCTTTTCTCCGCCATTCAATCGCGGCTCAAGCGCAGCGCCGCCGCGACCGCCAACCGCTGCCTGGAGGCGCCGCGGAGCGAGGTGGTGGTCGAGGAGCGCGTGATGCTCGATCTCTACCGCGAGGCGGAGAAGGCCGCCGCGTTGCCTCTTTCGGTGCTCATCCTCGGCGAGACGGGCGTGGGCAAGGAGGTGCTCGCGCGTCACGTCCACGATCGCTCGCCACGGGCGTCTCGGCCGTTCGTGGCCATCAACTGCGCGGCGCTCTCGGCCAGCCTGATCGAGTCGGAGCTTTTCGGTCACGAGCGTGGGGCCTACACCGGAGCCTTCGCCTCACAGGTCGGTCTGCTCGAGGCCGCCGCGGGTGGCACTGTGTTCCTGGACGAGGTGGGCGAGCTGCCCCTGCCCGTGCAGGTCAAGCTGCTGCGCGTGCTCGAGGATCGGCGCATCCAGCGCGTGGGGGGGCGCGCCAGCTTGTCGCTCGATCTGCGGTTCGTGGCCGCCACCAACCGCGACCTCGACGCCGCCGTGGCCGACGGCTCGTTCCGGGCGGACCTCCTCTACCGCTTGAACGGCTTCGTGCTCCAGATCCCGCCGCTGCGCGAGCGCTCGACCGAGCTGGTGCCCATGGCCATCGAGTTCATCCGCAGCGCGTGCGAGAAGATCGGCCGCAAGGACCACCCGGTGCTCACCGGCGACGCCGTCGACGTGCTGATGCGTCACCGTTGGCCGGGCAACGTGCGCGAGCTGCGCAACGTGATGGAGCGCGCCGTCGCGCTGGCCGACGGCCGGATCGAGGTGGGGCACCTCCCTTCTCGGCTCGTGCAACAGCAGCCGCCCCAGGGGGCGACGGTCCAGCCGGTCCCCGCGGGCACGGTCGTCGTGCAGGCGCCGATCTCGACCCGCGACACCGGCCTGCGCGCCGAGGTCGAGGCGCTCGAGAAGACGCGGATCGTCCAGGCGCTCGAGCTGTGCGGTGGCAACCAAACCGCGGCGGCGGAGGTGCTCGGCATCTCTCGCCGGACCTTGGTCTCGCGTCTGAGCGCGTTCGCCCTGCCGCGCCCGCGGCGACGCACGAGCGCGCACCAGCAGGTGAGTTGAGCAACGCTCGCGCAGCGCTTGCTCAACTTGCGCGACGGTCGAGCAACGTCGGGCAATGTTTGCTCAACTCGCGCGAGCGCTTGCGCGGCCACCCCTCCGCCATTGGGCAATTTTGCAGCAATTTCGCGCACTGAGTTGCGCAACTTGCGCAACGACGGGCCAGGCACGCTCTGTGCTGTGGAAGCCCGACATGCTCTCCGCTAGGCTGCCCAGCTCCTTTCCGCAACCCCGGTACACCCCGTGCATGAGCATGGACCGTTACCGCAAGCGCCTGCCGGCGCTGTGGCCAGGAGAGGACAAGAGGGGCGTGAAGAAGGCGCTGGTGGTGGAGGACGACGAGCTGATCAGGGAGAACCTGATCGAGCTCTTGGAGGCAGAGGGCTTCCAGGCGATCGGCGCCGAGAACGGGCGTCGGGGGCTGGAGCTCGCCCGGTCCGAGCACCCGGATCTGATCATTTGCGACATCCGCATGCCGGAGCTGGACGGCTTCCAGGTGCTGTCGGAGATCCGCGCGTCGTCGGACCTGCGCGCGACCCCGTTCATCTTCCTCAGCGCGGCCGCGGAGCGCGCCGACATTCGCAATGGCATGAACTTGGGCGCGGACGACTACGTCACCAAGCCGTTCACTCGCACGGAGATCTTGGACGCGGTGCGCACGCGCATGGAGCGCCGTGAGGCGCTGGCCAGCGCCGTCAGCCAGCCGCTGAAGGCGCCTGTAGCGCAGGGCTCGGAGAGCAGCGCCACCATCGTGGTCGAAGACCCGGCGATGCGCACGCTGTACGACGAAGCTGCGCGGGCCGCGCTCGCGCCCATCTCGGTGCTCGTGCTGGGAGAGACTGGCGTGGGCAAGGAGGTGCTGGCGCAGAGCATCCACAAGATCTCGCACCGCAAGGACGGCCCGTTCTTGGCGCTGAACTGCGCCGCCCTGTCCGAGACGCTGCTCGAGAGCGAGCTGTTCGGCAATGAGCGGGGCGCCTTTACGGGCGCTGTCGCGGCGCGCCCGGGCCTGTTCGAGTCCGCGCACGGCGGCACCGTTTTCTTGGACGAGCTCGGTGAGCTGCCCATGGTGATCCAGGTCAAGCTCTTGCGCGTGCTCGAGGAGCGGCGCGTGATCCGTGTCGGGGGTCGCGCGCCCATCAGCGTCGACGTGCGCTTCATCGCGGCGACCAACAGGAACCTCGAGGAGAGCATCGAGCGCGGGACCTTCCGTGAGGACCTCTACTACCGGCTCGCGGGCATCACGCTCACCATTCCCCCGCTGCGCGAGCGCACCTCGGAGATCGTCCCGCTGGCGGTCCGCTTCGCCCGCGCGTCGGCGCAGAAGATGGGCCGCAGCGTGCCCTCGTTCGACGCGGAGGCGCGGGTGGCCATGTTGCGCTACTCCTGGCCCGGCAACGTGCGCGAGCTACGGAACGTGGTGGAGCGCGCGCTGGTGCTGGCCACCGGCGACGTGATCCGGGTGGAGCACCTGCCCGCCAAGCTGCTGAACGAGGCGTCCTCGGCGAACACGCGCGCCGGCTCCTCGCCCGACCTCGCACCGGTCTCGTCGCGCGACTCCGAGCCGCCGAGCTCTGCGTCTGCCTCGTCGTTGCGGGGCGAGGTGGTCGATCTCGAGCGCAAGCGCATCATCGAGGCGCTCGAGCGTTGCGGCGGCAATCAAACCGCCGCCGCCGAGCTGCTCGGCATGTCGCGTCGCACGTTGGTCAGCCGCCTCTCGACCTACGAGCTGCCTCGGCCTAGAAAGAGGTCATGAGGCTGGGCCAGTCACTCGCGTGCGCCTCGATCCTGGGGGCGGCGCTCGCGGCTGGCTGTGCCGACGACTACGTGGACACCGAGCTCGGCCTGGCGGTGCCCTCCGACCGCAACTTGAGCACCGACGATCCGATCGAGCCGCTGCCGACCAGCGTGGAGCTCGACCTGCGCAAGGTCGCGCTCGGTGAGAAGCTGTTCGCGGACCCCATCCTCTCCCCTCGCGGCGACGTGGCCTGCACGACTTGCCACGAGCTGCGCGCGGGCGGCGACGATGGCCGGCCTCAGAGCGCGATCCCCGGGCAGCCGGCGATGTTGGTCAACACGCCCACCGTGTTCAACGTCGCCTTCAATTTCAAGCTGCACTGGGGCGGGGCCCACCAGGTGCTCAAAGACCAGCTCAAGACGCCGATCGAGAGCCCACGCGCGCTCGCCACCACCTCCGCCGACATCGTCGCGCGGCTGAAGGCCTCGCGCGACTACCCGCAGGCGTTCGCGGCGATCTACAGAGAAGGAATCACCGAGGACTCGTTCAAGGATGCCTTGGTCGAGTACGAGCGCTCGCTGTTCACGCCCAACTCGCGCTTCGATCAGTTCCTGCGCGGGGATCGAACGGCGCTCACCAGCGAAGAGCTCGCCGGCTACGACTTGTTTAAGAGCCACGGCTGCATCAGCTGCCACCAGGGCATCAACATCGGCGGCAACCTGTACCAAAAGCTCGGCGTCATGCGCGACTACTTCGGCGAGCGTGGTCAGGTGGCCGAGAAGGACTTCGGGCGGTTCAACGTGACCAAACGCGAAGAAGATCGCTACGTGTTTCGCGTCCCCAGCCTGCGCAACGTCGGCGTGACGGCCCCCTATTTCCACGACGGGTCCGCCGAGACGCTGGAGCAAGCGGTCCAGATCATGAGCGAGTACCAGCTGGGTCGCACGCTCAGCGCAGATCAGGCCAAGAAGCTGGTCGCGTTCCTGAGGACGTTGACCGGCGAGTACCAGGGCAGGGCCCTGCAATGAAACGCTGGTTCCGTGGCGGAGGTGTGCTGGCACTGCTGGGCTTGGCGGGGCTTTCCGTCGTCGATTGGCGCAACCAGATCGACGCGCGCGAGCACGACCGCTACGGCCGGGCCGTGCGCGAGCTTCGCACGCTGGACGCGCGCCTGAACGAGCAGGTGATGCAGTCGCGCCAAGCGCTGGTCGCGCACTACGACGGCATCGGCCGCACCGTGGTGGCGGTGCTCGAGCTCGACGCACAGGTGGCGACGCCGCCGCAATACCCTTCACAAACAGAGAAACAAGCGTTGGTCGCCGCGGCCAAGAGCTCGGGCGAAGCCATCCGCGAGAAGGAGCAGAAGGTCGAGCTGTTCAAGAGCGAGAACGCGGTGCTCCGCAACTCGGTGCGGTTCTTCCCGGTCGCTGCGCGGGAGCTGCGCGACAAGCTGCGCGCGGCAGCAGAGGACGCCGCCGCGGAGCGCGTCAACGACGCGCTGGTCGCGGTGCTCGCCTTCAACCAGCGGCCGGGCTCGGTCGAGGAGCGCAACGCCGCACAGGACGCGATCGACGCGCTCTCAATGGAGCCAGTGGGCGCGGTCTTCGCGCCCGACGTGGATGTGGTGCTGCGTCACGCGCGCGCGGTGCTGGAGCGCGGCGTGCGCGTCGACGATCTCACCAACGGCATCCTGGAGCTTCCGACCGCAGAGCGCATGGTGCTGCTCGACACCGCCTACCAGCGCGCCTTCCTGCGCGCCACACACGTCGCCGAGCGACGCCGCACCGGGATGTTCTCCCTGGCCATCGCCGCCGTCGTCTTGCTCGGCGTCGACATCATCTTGCGCCTCAAGAACGCGGCTCGTGCCGAACGCGCCGCCGCGGAACGCCTCGAAGAAGCGAACAAGGCGCTGTTCCGGGAGAAGGAACGGGAGCGAGAGCTCGGGGAGCTCAAGAGCCGGTTCGTGTCGATGACGTCGCACGAGTTCCGAACTCCGATGAGCGTGATCCTCTCGTCCACAGAGCTGCTCGAGGCTTACGGCGAGCGCTGGTCCCCGGCCAAAAAGGCCGACCACTTCACCCGCATCAAGTCCTCGGTGGCGGGTATGACCGAGCTGCTCGACGGCATCCTCGTGATCGGAAAGTCCGAGGCGGGCAAGCTGGAGTTCTGTCCCGCACCGCTCGATGTCGCGCGCTTCGCGCGCCGGCTGCTCGAGTCCTTCGCCCCCACCGTCGGCGCCAAACACGAGCTCGTCATCGACATCAGCGGGGACTACGAGGACGCCTGGGCAGACGAGAAATTGCTCAACCACATGCTGCTCAACCTGCTGTCCAACGCCGTGAAGTACTCGCCCAAGGGCGGGACTGTCCGCTTCTCGCTGGCGCGTGAGGGGGACCGCGCGGTGTTCGTCGTGTCGGATGAGGGCATCGGCATCCCCGTCGAAGATCAGGCGCGCCTGTTCGACAGCTTTCACCGCGGCAAAAACGTGGGCACCATCCCCGGCACGGGCCTTGGACTCGCAGTCGTCAAGCGCTCGGTCGACGTTCACCAAGGCGAGCTCACGGTCGAGAGCGAGCCCGGAAAGGGCACCAAATTCGTGATTTCGCTGCCGCTGACCGCGCCCTCGGGCGAGCGCGCAGGGGCGTTGTCCGCGGCCGAGTGAGCCTCGGTCGCGCCGCGCGCCAGGAGCCTCTGCCCGGGTCTTCATCGAGCCGCCACCTGGGCCACGTCGGTGTACACGAAGCCCTTGGCCGTGCAGCGACCGGAGCAGCTCGAGGAGCAGTCGATCCAGTAGATGCCGTCGAGGCCTGCAGCCGCCGCACGGTCCTTCATCGCATCGATGCTGCGCCCGTTGTCTGCGGTGTGACCGAGCAGCTCCCCCACCACCTTGAACGGCCGCTCGGGCGCCTGGTCGAGCAGCACCTCGACGCTCCTCTGCTCGCTCGAGCGCTGGGCGCGCGCCTCGGTGGGCAAGAAGCTGGCGCTCGATGAGCTCGCACACCCCATGGCCCCCACAGCCAAGCTCAGCAACAACCCAACTTGCGCAACCTTCACGATCTTGTTCACGGCGTCCTCCTCGCCCCTTGTTGGGCGGCGGAAAGCCCTATCGCAAGGCTGATGCCAAGCCCGAGATGGGGCGAATTGCGCGCGAAACGCTGGTCGTTGCGCACGCCCGCGGGCTCCTTGGATCTCGAGTCGCGCAAGTCGCGAGCAGGTCTTGCTCAACTCGCGCAACCTTGCGCGACGTGCGTCGTGCTAGGTCAGCTTGCGCAACGGTCGTCGTCTCTGGTCGCGTCATGGAACCGCTCTTCATCCACGATGGGCTCACGCTGCCTCCTCACGAGCTGAGCTTCCACGCCGTGCGCGCGGGGGGCCCAGGCGGCCAGCACGTGAACAAGGTGAGCAGCAAGGTCGAGCTATCGTTCCATCTGGACCGCTGTGAGGGCCTCGCCGACGACGTGAAGCAGCGGCTGCGGTCCCTCGCCCGTGGCCGGCTCACCAGCGACGGGCGCCTGGTGATTGCGAGCCAACAGAGTCGCGAGCAGCATCGCAACCTCGAGCACGCGCGCCAGCGCTTGCGCGCGCTGATCCTGGAGGCGCTCACGCCCCCTGCGCCGCGCAAGCCCACGAAGACGCCGCGCTGGGTGGGCCGAGCCCGCGTGGCCGACAAGCGGAGGCGCGCCGCCCAGCGTGCGGTGCGGCGCGTGGGCTCGGAGGAGTGATCCCATCGGGCGCGGGGCGGTCCGACACCGTCAGACGTGGGCAAACGCGTCGAATGTGCTCGCGGCGAGCAGGGCGGACCGGATGGCCCGGAGCCGCCACGGGTGACTCATGCGGGCTCGGAGGGACCACCCAAGCCTCGAGAGCTCGCAGGCACGCGAACCTCGCGGTGAGTCATGGTCTCCGCTGGCGGCGCGCCAGCACCAGTGCGTACACCTCGCGTTTGGGGCGCCCGCTCTCGAGCGCGAGCTGCTCTGCGACGTCGCGCGGTCGGCTGCCTCGTGCGAGCAAGGCGTCGATCTCGATCTCGAGCTGCTCGTCGCTGGTGGCCTGCTTGGGCGTGTCGAACGGTGCGAGCACGATCGTCAGCTCCCCCAACACCTCCCGCCCCTCGAAGCGTTGGGCCAGCTCGGCTAGCGGGCCCTCGATCAGCTCCTCGTGTTTCTTCGTCAGCTCGCGCGCGACGAGGGCGCGGCGCTCGGCCGTGCTCGCCGCCAGGTCCGTGAGCGTCTTGTGCAGGCGGCTGGGGGCCTCGAACAGGATCACCACGTCCTTCGTGCTGGCCAGATCTGCGACCGCCCTCGCGCGATCCAACCCGCTGCGGGGCAAGAAGCCCACGAAGCGGAAGGCGCTGAAGGTGTAGCCGCAGACCGACAGCGCGGCGGTCACCGCGCTCGGCCCCGGCAGGGGCACGACCGGAACGCCCAGCGCGCGCGCGGCGGCAACCAGCGCCGCCCCCGGATCACTCACGCTCGGCGTGCCTGCGTCCGTGGCCAGCACCACCTGCGCTCCCGCGAGGGCCTGCTCCGCGACGCGTGCGATCTCGGCCGCCGACGCGTGGGCATCCAGGCGCTGCAGCGACACGTGCGAGAGGCCGAGGTGGCTCAGCAGCACCCGTGTGCGCCGCGTGTCCTCGGCCACCACCAGGGTGGCCTGCGAGAGCGCGAGCTTGGCTCGGTCGGTCAGGTCTCCCAGGTTGCCGATGGGCGTCGCGAGGACGTGCAGCGTGCCTGCGCTCACGTGGCGACCGGCTCAGTGGTCTCGGCCCACGGCGTCGCCCAGCTCGTGCTTGAGGTAGTCGCGGAGCTTGTGGTGCAGCCGGGCCTCGAGCTGGCGCACGCGCTCACGCGAGATGCCGAACTCGTCGCCCAGCTCCTGCAGCGTGAGCGGATCTTCGGCGCTCATGCGCTTGTCGAAGATCACGACGTCTTTGCCCTTCAGCGACTTGCGGAACTCGGCCAGCCGATTGGACACGAGCTGATCGATCTCGTGGCGCTCCAGGATGGTGTCGGGCGTGCCCGTCATGGAGGGCATCATGTCGATGCGAGAGACGCTCCGGCCCTCGGCGTCGCCCACGGGCGCGTCCAGGCTGGCCTCGGCGCTGGCAAGGCGCCGGTCCATCTCGACGACCTCCTTCTCCTCGACCCCGAGACGCTCGGCGATCACGTCGGCGGTGGGCTCGATGCCCATGGCCGTCAGCTTCGCCTTCTCCTTGTTGAGGTTGAAGAACAGCTTGCGTTGGGCTTGCGTGGTGCCGAGCTTCACCAGACGCCAGTTGTTGAGGATGAAGCGCAAGATGTAGGCGCGGATCCACCAAGCCGCGTAGGAGGACAACTTCACCCCTCGGTAGGGGTCGTAGCGCTTCACCGCCTGCATCAGGCCGATGTTGCCCTCTTGGATCAGATCCATGATGTTCTTGTAAGCGCGGCGGTACTCGTAGGCGAGCTTGACCACGAGGCGAAGGTTGGCCGTGACCAGCCGCGCCGCCGTCTGCACGTCTTGGGTCTCGACGTACTTGCGTGTGAGCGTCTGCTCCTCTTCCGCCGTCAGCAGCTTGTAGCGTTGCACTTCGCGCAGGTAGGCCTGCAGCGGGTCGCTGCGCGAGAGCGCCGCGGGCTCCATCGACACGGGAGCCAGCGACTCGGGCGCCGACGAGGCCGGGCTGGCATCGTCGCCTCCTTCGTCGATCACCTCGCCGACGACCTCGATCACATCGCCGTCGTCGTCCGGTGCAGGCTCGTCGTCGTGGCCCGGGGCGCCTCGAGCCGAGGAGTCGGGGCCACTCGCGCTCGAGTCCGGGCCCCGAGACTCGGGGCTCTCCTCATCGTCCGAAGAGCGGGCCTGGCGCTGCTTGGGCTCCGAGCTCTTGGCGCCTGCGGCCTTGGTCGATGGGCGGCCCCTCGGCCGCTTCGGGGCGGCCGTACCGGGGCTTTCGGCGGACGTCTCGCTCTTCTTCCGGGGCAATCTCGCTCTCCCTATCGAGCTGTCAGATATGTCACAGCCCCCGCGTGTTGCCTACCCCTCGATGAGCAAGGTTCCGCCGGCCCGTCGATCACCTTACCCTGTGCTGGGTTTGTTACAGGACCGGACGTCGATCCTGCTGGCCTGGGAGACCGGATGCGCGCGCTCTTTTCACTGCTGACGTTCATGAGCTTCGCCGGCTGCGTCCTCAACTGGGACGAGAAGGACCTGACCGGCCTCGAGTGCAAGACTGGCGACGCGTGTGAGCTGTCTTGCGCGGGCACGGAGCGCTGCATCGTGGAGTGCTCCGCGGGCTCGGACTGCGCCGTGGCCTGTGGCGACAGCCAGGATTGCATCGTCGAGTGCGACGCAGGCGCGAACTGCAACGTGCAGTGTGAGCAGGCCGATGCCTGCTTTCTGGACTGCGCCGTGGGGGCGTCCGGCAGGTGTGAGGGCAGCTGCCTGGTGGAGAGCTCGGGCGGAGCGGATTGCACCTGACATGAGAGCCAGGTCCCAGCGCGTCCTTTTGTGCCTGTCGCTCTCGCTCGCGGCGAGCGAGCTCCTCGCACAGCAGCCGGATGCGGGGGCGGTGTACGATCAAGCTGCGGCGGCCTTCGAGCGCAAGGACTACCGCGCCGCCGCGCGCGGCTTCGCAGAAGCCGACGCGATCGCCCCCAACCCGGTCGCGTTGGACTCGGCGCTCAAGGCGGTGCTGCTCGCGGACGATCCGGTGCTGGGCATGGAGCTCGCCACGCGCGCGGAGTCGCGCAAGGCCTCGCTGGCGCTTGCCAAAGATGCCCGCGCGAAATTCGCGGGTCGAACTGGCGAGCTCACGATCCGCTGCCCGGACGATCCCAACTGTGACGTCGAGATCGACCGCAAGCCAGTTCGCCCGGGGCAGCGCAGCTGGGTCTTGGCGGGCACCCGCGTCGTCGATGTGATCGTGCTTGGGGACAAGGCGCGTCACCAGCTCGACGTGGGCCCTGGCGCGAGCGTCGAGTTCGCGGCGCCCAAGCCGGCGCCACCCCCGGCCAAGGTCGAGCCGCCGGCGGCTCCTCCCCGAGTTTCGGTCCAGCCGTCCGAGCGAGATCGCGGCGGCGCCCACCCTGCGTTCTTCGGCGTCACCATCGCCCTGTTCGCCGGTGCGCTGGGCACCACCATCTGGTCTGGCGTGGACACGCTCAACATCCACTCGGACTTCATCCATGGCGAGGCTACGGCTGAAGAGGGCAAAAGCGCGGAGCTGCGCACCAACATCCTCCTGGGCGTGACGCTGGGCGGCGCTGCGGCCACGGTGTTGGTCGGCATCTTCACCGATTGGGATGGCGCGCCAGAAAAGCCACGCGCAGGGCGACTTTTCCCCACGCCCACAGGCCTGTCAGTAGAATTCTGACGCGCCATGGCCGGTTCCCGCTACGAGCTGTTGGTCAAGCTCGCCGCTGGCGGGATGGGCTCGGTGTTCGTGGGGCGCGTGCGAGGGCCGATGGGCTTCTCGCGCCTGGTCGCGATCAAACGCGCGCACCCCCACTTCGTGAGCGACGCCAGCTTCGTGCAGATGCTGGTCGACGAAGCGCACCTGGCCTCGCGCATCCACCACCCGCACGTGGTCTCGGTGCTGGACGTCGAGCGCGTCAAAGAAACGATCCATGGCCGCGTGCAGCGCGAGGTTCGCCTGGTCATGGACTACGTCGAGGGCGCGACCGTGGCGGAGCTTTGCGCGCTCGCGACCGAGCGAGGCTTGGTGCTGCCGCCGGGGGTCGCCGTACGCATCGTGCTCGACGCCGCGGCGGGCCTGCAGGCGGCGCACGAGCTCAGCGATGAGTCTGGCGCCCGCTCGGCATCGTGCACCGCGACGTGTCGCCGCAGAACCTGCTGCTCGGCCTGGACGGCATGACGCGCGTCACCGATTTCGGGATCGCCAAGGCGACGATGCGCCCCGGCGTCACCCAGGACGGCGCGCTCAAGGGCAAGCTCGCCTACATGGCGCCGGAGTACGTCGGTGAGAACGCGCTCGATGCCCGCAGCGACGTGTTCGCTCTCGGCGCCGTCCTGTGGGAGCTGTTGGTGGGTCGCAAGCTGTTCAAGGGCAACAGCGAGGTGGACACCCTGCAGCTGGTCGCCCGCGCCGAGGTGCCCCGCATCTCCGCGGCCAACCCGAGCGTGGGCACCGCGCTCGACGACGTCATGACCAGCGCGCTCGCCAAGGCGCCAGCGGATCGCTTCACCAGCGCGCGCGCCTTTGCCAACGCGCTCGAGACGGCAGCGCGCCGAGCGGGTCTGGTCGCGGCGCACGACGAGGTCGGCACGCTGGTGAGAGAGGCGACGCGTGAGCGCCTCGCCGAGCGCCGGGAGAAGATCAAGGCGCGCGCGAAGGAGCTCGACGCGTTGACGATGGGGGGCAGCACGACCACGGAGGAGCTCGCGGCCGCAGTCGAACGCGCGCAGGAGCAGATCGCCAACGAGAGCCCCGCCGAGGCGCCGCCGCCGACGCTGCGCGAGCCCGATTCGGCCCAGTCGTCGAGCGCTTCCGCCCAGATCGCGGCGTCGCAGGTCAGCTTCGTCACCGAGCGCGCCTCCGAGGCTCGCCCGGCCGCGTCTTCGAGCCGTCGCTGGGCTTGGGCGTTCGCCCTGCTGAGCGGCGCCTTGGCCGCCGCCGTGTTGCTCCTGTGGTTCAACGACAGCGCCAGCTCGCCGAGCGACCGCAGCCAAAGCTCGGCGGCGCCACTCGCGCCGAGCTCGCCCGTGGTCGCGACGCTGGTCACACCCAGCGCGCCGCCCGCTTCGTCCAGCGCCGCCGCGCCCCGGAGCAGCAATCTGGGCAGCGCCACCGCCAGCGCGCCGCCCAAGCCGCCATCCAAGCCGCTGCTGCCTCCGCCGGTCGCCGCGCCTACGGCCACGAGCCCGGCGATCGCGCCCAACCCCTACCGCCGCTGACGGTGGTCAGCCCTGGTCGACGAGCGAGGAGGCGATCGCGATCGGGCCGCTCAGAGCCTTGTGGACTGGGCACTTGTTCGCGATCAGCAGCAAACCTTGGCGCTGTTCCTCGCTGAGGTCGCCCTCGAGGCGGATCCGTCGCGCGATCTCGAAGCGGCCGTCCTTCATGGCGCCCTCGAGCTCGACGTGCACGCTGGTCAGCGGCCAGCCCTTGCGCCCCGCGTACATGGACAGCGTCATCGACGTGCAGGAGCCCAACCCCGAGAGCACGAGATCGAACGGCGCCAACCCGGTGTCGTCTCCACCCAAGTCCTTCGGCTCGTCCGAGATGACCTCATTGTCACCGGCCTTGACGGTCTGCGTGAACTTTCCCCCCGGCCTGGTCGTGACGGTCACGGTTCGCATGCGGCGAAGCTAAGGCTGCGCTGCGAAGTTGGCTACGGGTCTCGTGGCTCGATGCGCATCCAGTTGAGCATCGTGTATTCGTCGGTTTGGCCGGCTTCGAGCGTAACGTTGCCGTCCGTCACTTCGACCAGTGCGCTGGCGACCTTGTACGGCTCGGCGGGGCTGGTCTCCTCGTCGTCGAACAGCAGTTGCCCTTCGAGCACGACCCGCTGCATCGAGTAGGTGCGGTCGTACCAGCCGATCGACACGAACACTTCGTACAGGCCGTTCTCGATGTCCCAGTTGAACGTGTCGGTGCGGCCGTAGTCGTTGTAGATGATGCTGCGCTGGAGCTCGCTCACCGGGGCGCCCGCCTCGTACACCGTCAGCATGATGTTGGGGTCGCCGATGAATGGCCCGGCCCAGCCGAAGCCGAGCGCGGGATCGTAGGCGTCCCAGCCCACCTTGATCCATTCGAAGCCATCCACCGAGAGCGGGGAGGCGGAGGGCTCGCCCGCCGGATCCTGGAAATTGAGGGCGTACACCGCGCGCGGATGCGCGCCCGGCGCGCTCGAGTCCAGGATCGGGCAGCCATCCCGCTCTCCGCCGAGGTAGGCACCGAGCTCGTTGCGCAGGTGCTGGAGCGCGGAGGTGTCGCGCGTGAAGGAGGTGGTCGACGACACGGCGGACGACGCAGAGGAGTCGCAGCCCGTCTCACCGCCCGGGGCTTGAGGCGCCACGCCGCCGTTCGCGAGCTTCAAGTACTCGAAGTCCTCGACGCCCTCTCGCAACAGCTCCCAGCGGATGCTGCTCACGATTTGCCCGTTCTGGGGCGGGTACAGCAGGAAGCCATCCCCGTTTTGGTCCGTGCCCATGGGCTTGGGGTTTTGGTAGGGGTCGGCGCCCCAGCCCGTCACCGAGTAGTACGCGAAGCCCGCGATGCGGTACTTCCACGCGGCCCAATGGCCGATCCGTGACTCGATGCCGCTGTGGTCGATCGTGATGGGGTTGAAATGGGGGGGGAGGTCACCATAGAGAAAGTACCACCACACCTCTTCGCCCTGCTCTTGGCGCGTGCGCGCGTAGTCAGGCTCGAAGTGGGAGAGGTCGGCCCACCACAGGTCGTAGGAGGCGCCACCCGCAGCAGGGTGCTCGGCGATCTCCGGCTTCGGCTCCTCGCTGATGGCGATGCGCAGATCGGGAGCGGCGCCCTTGACCAGCTCGGCCAGAAACGCAGCCACGTCGTAGTCGGGTTGCCCCTGCGGCTCGTTCTGCACGTAGTAGTAGCCCTCGTCCTCCCAGCCGCGTGCGACGAGGTAGTCGTTCAAGGCCGCCATCAGCCCCTCCCACTCGGCGTTGTACGCCGCCGTGCCGAAGTGGTCTGGGCCGCGGTCGACGCCGCAGAACGTCTGCGGGCGCGGCGTCGAGTTGTCCACGAACTGCATGATCTGAAAGCTGGGGAACCCGACCCCGTTCCAGCCCACCCCGTCGATGTACTTCGGGCCGAGCTGCGAGAAGTCGTAGGGGTTGTCCTCGGCCAAGAAGGTCCCCGAGGCGCAGTCGTACTCGATGCCTCCGGTGTAGTTGAGGCCCGCAGGCCACGCGACGGACGACGGGACCAGCCGGTGCTCGAAGAAGAAGTCCTTGATCTCCTCGACCTTCTCGAGGCTCTCGCCACCTCCGAGCGCCTCCATGCTCGCGTTCCAGTTGCCGTCGAAGCCGATCTCCTGCGGCAGCGCGAAGTCGAACACGTGGAGCGCGACGGGGATGCTCGCGCTGCCGCCGCTGGTCGTGATGGTCAAGGCCCCCTCGTAGTCGCCCGCGGCGGCGTCGGTCGGGACTCGGAGCGTGATCCAGAACGGTTGGTTCTGCGCGGCCGGCACCGCCTCGCTGGCGCCGAACGACGTGGGCACGAGCGGATCCGGGATTTGCCCGGAGGGAATCGAGCTCGCGTCGGAGGGGCTCTGGATCGTCACGTACTCGACGCGATGGATCGTGGCGGCCGGCAGCGGGCTCGGCCCCGTGAGCTCGGACATCGCGAGCGAGACCGAGCCGCCGTCCTCGACTCGGATCGCGATCTGGAAGGGCTCGACCTCGTTCTTCGCCGAAAATACGCGGATCGTGTCGCCGGTGCTCTCTGGCGGCGTGGCCTCGCGCAGCACCTTGTCCATGGTGGTGGTGGTCCACACCACCGCGCCGGGTGGCGAGGGCAGCGCGAAGGTCATGTCACCCGTGGGCGTGCAGTTCGAGCACGAGGGCGACCCGCCGGCCCCAGCACCACCGTCTTGGCCGCCGCCAGCGCCTCCTCCGCCGTCGTCTCCGCACCCTGCGGCGGTCGAGAGCGCACACGCCACCCACCACACGAGCGAGCGGCGCGCAGGAGCTACCTTGTGCCATGAGCCCAGCATGCGCTGATTGCAGCAGAGCTCGGCCACGCTTGCTGGTCAAAAACGCGAGCGTGAGCACTCGGAGGAGAGCTCTGCCCACATCGCGCTCCAGTCCGCTCGAAGGGCGGCCAACGAGGGTTGGAGGCGAGACCAGACTGGTGACGAAGCTCGGAACGGCCCCGAGCTCAGATCGCGCTGTGCACGGGGTTCGGTCGAGACTTGCGAGCCGACGCGGGGGCCACGCTCGGACGGGGGGCACGGCTCGAACGGCGAGGAGGAGGGCTCGACGCGCACCCTTGTCGCAGGCGCTTCACGGCGTCGGACAGGAGCTGCGAGATGCGCGCCTCGGTCACGCCGAGGATGTTGCCGATCTGGCGCAGCGTGAGATCGTCACCGTAGTAGAGCTCGAGCACGCGACGCAGGCGCGGCGGCAGGGCGTCCAGGGCGGTGCGCAGGCGGCCGAGCGACTCGGTCTGGTTCATGTGCTCTTCGGGGCCCACGTCGCGCTGGTCGGCAAGCTCGAAGTCGTCGTAACAGTCCAGGCTGGTCGGCTCGCCGCTCTGGGCCAGACGCAGCGCTGCACCGTACGCTTCGGGCGAGAGCTTCATGTGCTCGGCGACCTCGGCGTGCGACGGCTTGCGACCCAGCGACTGGGACAGGTCGCGGGCTGCGCGGCTGATTCGGCGAGCACGCTGCCGCATCCGACGCGACAGGGGGTCTGCGTTGCGCAGCTCGTCGAGCATCGCCCAGCGGATGCGCGACATGGCCGTGCGCTCGATCTCGGCCAGGCTCATGCTGGGGTTCTTGGCGTAGAGCTCGACCAACGCCACGAAGCCTGCGCCAATGAGATCGTCCGTCGAGACCTGCGGAGGTAGCCGCTGCGCGATCGTGCGCGCCAGACGGCGGATCATCGGGATGAAACGCACCGCGGCCTCGCGTGGGATGCGGCCGCTGCTCCCATCCCAGGCGATGTTGGCGTGCTGTTCCACGAGCGCGCGGATCGCGCGCGCGTCGTCGTCGCCCAGCGCGCGCCAGTCGATCGCGACGCGCTGAAAGCCCACCAACCCGTCCTCGGGCTCGCAGCGCACGACCACGCCGTGCGCGAGGATCGGCTCGACGCGGCTGGCGAGCTCGACGATCACGGTCACCTTCTCGGACGCCGTGTATGCGGCTCGGGTCACCACGAGCGCGCCGCCTTCGGAGACGTTCACGAGGCGACCGGTGGTACGGCCGCTTTGGTTGGCGAGGGAAATGGGCAGATCGACATCTGCACGCTGGAAGAAGCGCGGTTCGAGCATGGCTCGTCCTTTTCGACGCGGGCGCTCTTGGGCGGAGCGCGGTTGATTCGAGGTGAGGGTGTGGTTCTGTAGCGGGTCGGATCTCAGCGTCAGCTGGCGAGCTTCTTGCGCTTCACCATTTCCACCAGCGTGGTGCGGTTCAGACCGAGCAGCTGGGCGGCGCGGTTCTTGTTTCCGCCGGTTCGCGCGAGCGCCTGGCGGATCAGCGCGCTCTCGTACTCGTCGATGGCCGCGCGCAGATCGATGCCGGTCTCGGGCAGCTCGGCAGAGAGCCCGGGTGCGCCCGCGCTGCGGGGGTCGTGCGAGCGCACGGCGGCCGGCAGGTCGCGCGCCTCGAGCAGCGGGCCTGCGCAGAGCAACGTGGCCCGCTCGATCACGTTCTGCAGCTCACGGATGTTGCCGGGCCAACCGTAGGTCTCGAGCAGCGACAGCGCCTCCTCCGAGAAGCCTTCGATGTCCTCGCGGCCGAGCTCGTGCCGCATGTGGTTCAGGAAGTGGTTGGCCAACGTCCCGATGTCGTCCTTGCGCTCGCGCAGCGGCGGGATGTGGAGCTGGATCACGTTCAGGCGGTAGTACAAGTCTTCGCGGAATCGACCCGCGCGGACCTCGGCCTCGAGGTCGCGGTTCGTCGCGGCCACCACGCGGATGTCGCACTTGTAGGTCTTGCTGTCGCCCACCGGCGAGTACTCGCGCTGCTGCAGCAAACGCAGCAGCTTGACCTGCAACGAGAGCGGCATCTCCCCGATCTCGTCCAGGAACAGCGTGCCGCCTTCTGCCGCCGCGACGCGGCCCGCGCGCGAGGCATGGGCGCCGGTGAACGCTCCCTTGGCGTGACCGAACAGCTCGCTCTCCAGCAAAGCCTCGGGGATGGCGCCGCAGTTCAGCGTCACCAGCGGGGCCTTGGCGCGGGCGCTCGCGTCGTGCAGGGCCGCCACCAGCATCTCCTTGCCGGTGCCGCTCTCGCCGGTCACCAGCACGGTGCAGCTCGCGCGTGCGATGCGGTCGATGTTGCCGACCAGATCGACGAGAGGCTGGCTCTTGCCGACGATCTTCCCACGGCTGGTGGGGCGAAGCGTCATCCTGGTCGGGGTCTCGATCTCACAAAGTTCCACGCGGCACCTCCCGTGCTTGTGCAGACGGCAACAGCCACGGGCGGGTGTCGGCGGCTTCGCCGTCCTCCGCTCCGTCGCTTCGGTGACACCTCTTGCGAGCCGCGTGCCAGCCGGTTGACTCCCCAGCGTCAGGCCATTTCACCGCACTTTCAGCGGCCGCGTGGGTCGGACCCGTCCCCCTGGCCCGAACTGAGACGCCCCCCGTTTCAACCCGAGACCCACGCCGGCGCGACATTCTCAGCGCGGGACAGGCCGGGCCCCACGACCTCGAAGGACGCCCACGAGCTGAGACAACGTCGCAACTGTCCACAGCTTTACAGCTGCGCGCCACAGTTCCCCCGGAGCGGACGGTCCCTACTCGCGCGCCGACGGCACGCGCAACGCGCGCGCGATCGCTTCCGCGAGACCGAGCCCACCCGCTTGCGTCACGCTGCTCGCGAGCGCGTCGACCACCATCGGCCCGTAGCCGGGCCCGGCTTGATCGCCGATGTGACTCGCCTCGAGCATCTGTCTCAGCAAGACGCCCTCGAACTCGGCGCACGCGCGCGCGAGGTCCTTCGACACGGGCGCCTCGGGGGCCTGTGCTGGCGAGGTCTCGCGGACGGCAGCGACTTTCACTCCACCACCAGCTCGGCCTCGAGCGAGCCCGCGGTCCGCAGGGCCGTCAGCACGCTGCCGAGCTCGCGCGCGGAGAGCCCCAGCGCGCCCAAGGCCTCGGAGACATCGGACAAGGACGCCGCGCCAGGCATGAAGTGCACATCGGGCCGCGCCTCTTTCGCCTCGACGCTGGAGTCCACCACCTTGGTGCCCTTGCCGATCACCGGCTGCGAGACCTTCGGCGTCTCCTTCACCACGATGGTGAGGCTGCCGTGCACGATGGCAGCGGGGGCGAGGCGGACGTCTCCTCCGGCCACGATCGTGCCATTGCGCTCATTGATCACCACGCGAGACTTTCGCACCGGAGTGACGTCGATGTCCTCCAGCTTGGCGATGAGCGCGATGGTCTTGTCCTTGTAGTCGGCCGGGATCTTCACGTTGATCGAGCCGCCGTCTTTGGCGGTGGCCGTGCCAGCCCCCAAGGCCTTGTCGATCGCCTCCACCGTGCGCGCGGCCGTGGTGAACGAAGGTGTGCGCAGAGAGAGCGACAGCTCCCCCGTCGAGCTCACGATCGAGGTGGCGACCTCGCGCTCGACGAGCGCACCCTGCGGGATGCGCCCGGTCGTGAGCGACCCCTGCTTCACGCCGCTACCGTTCTGGCCCTTGGCAGAGAATCCACCCACGACCAGCGCGCCCTGACCCACGGCGTACGTCTTCTGATCGGCGCCTTTGAGCAACGATTGGATCAGCGTGCCGCCTGCGAGCGACTTGGCGTTGCCGATCGAGCTCACGGTGATGTCGATCTTGGTCCCCTGCTTGGAGAAGGCAGGCAGCGTCGCCGTCACCAGCACCGCTGCCACGTTCTTGAGCTTCACCTGCTCCGGATCGATGGACACGCCGAGCCGGCGCAACATCTCGATCGTCGACTTGGCGGCGATCGGTGCTGACGCGTCGTCTCCCGTGCCACCCAGCCCCGTCACCACGCCGAAGCCGACCAGCTGGTTCTCGCGCGCGCCGGCGACCTCGACCAGGTCTCGAAGTTTGTCGGCTCGCGCCTCGCTCGGCGACCACGCCGCGAACAGTGCGACCAGCGGGAACAGGAGTCGGAGCTTGTTCATGAGGTGGATCTTCAGAACGGGTTGGCTTTGTCGAGGGCGCGGCCGAGCACCCCCTTGCGTTGTTGGTCGGCGATGTCTCCGCGACCCGTGAACTCGACCTCTGCGTCAGCGATGCGCGACGAAGCCACGGTGTTGTCGTTGCGGATGTCGGCCGAGCGGATCAGGCCGCTCACGTACAGGTGATACTCCTCGTTGTTGATCAGGATCACCTTGGTGCCTTCGATGAAGAAGTCTCCGTTCGGCATCTGCTTGGCGATGCGGACGGCGATCGTGCCGCGCAGCACGCCCTTTCTGCTGGTGTTGCCCCTGCCCGCGAAGTCGGACTCGCTCAGGTAGGTGAGCATGTGGGTGGGATCCGCCGCCGGCACTGCTGCCTTGATCGCCCCGACCAGCCCGAACAGGTTGCTGATGCCCATGTCGAACGCGCTCTTGCGCGAGAGGTCGGTGGTGGAGTCTCCAGAGGCGTCCGCCTGCTCGTCGATCTCGATCATCACGATGTCACCGACGCGCGCGCTGCGACCGTCCTCCAGGTAGCCCCCCGCGCTGTCCGAGAAGAGAGACCCGTTCGCGGGCTTGAGCGATGGATCCGTCGCGGCGTACTTGCCCGACTTGTAGTCGCGTTGCTTGGGGGTGTAGTCCCCGATGTGGGTAGGCGCGCAGCCGCACACCGATGCCAGCGCGATGGAACCCAGCAGCCAGCGCCCGCTCATGGGGTCTCCAGGACGATCGCGGGGCTCGCGCTCTTCACGAGGCCCTTCAGCACCTTGCCGGAGTCGTTGACGGTGACCTTCACCATCTCGCCCACGTCCGCGTCTGCTTGGGCGCTGGCGCTCGCGCGGATCTCGATCAGCCCGCGCTTCACCACCAACAGCACCTTCTCCCCCTTCTTCACGTCCGGCACAGCGGCCTCCTTGCTGAGCTTGAGCTCCACCTGGAGCGGCACCTTCGCCACCACCTCGTCGCCGGCCAGGAAGGTCATGGTGGCGGTGACCGAGTGTTTGCCCTCGCGCCGTGGCGGACGGGGCACGTCCAGCGTCACCGCGTCGTAGCCATCCGGAACCGAGATGGCGGCCTTGGGCTTGGCGCCGGCGAACGTGGCGCCGCGGGACAGCGTGCTCTTGGCCGCTGCGTCGCGCGCGAGCTTCTCCTGCTGCACGACGCTGAGCTGCTTGGTCTTGCGCACGACGCGGACCACCTTCGGCAGCTTGGCGAGTTTGTCTGCACCCGCTTCGGACAGCGCGAGCAGCACGTCCTCGCGCTTGATCAGGCGCGAGGAACCGGGCACGGGCGTGGGGCCCAGATCGATCTCCGCGATCTCGGACGACACCATCGGTACGAGGTCTTCGAGCAGCACCCGCGAGCGGGCGATCGCGAGCTCGGGAATTTCCCCGTGCCCGTTGGCTCCGGTCGGAGCCTTCGGCGCCTTTTCTCCAGAGGGGGAAAACTTTGCCTTCTGATTCAACTGGCGAGCCGGTTGAACTGGTTCTGCGGAGCTGGCAGGCGTGGGCCAGAGGGCGCCGAGCAGCAGGGCCAGATGAGCGCGCTTGTTCATGGGGTTCACCGAAGCTGAGTCGCGCTGCGCAACATCTCGTCTGCAGCGGCGATGACCTTGGAGTTGATTTCGTAGGCGCGTTGCGTGCGGATGAGACCGATCATCTCGGTCACGACCTCCACGTTGGAGCCCTCGACCGCGCCTTGCATCAGGCGCCCGCGGCCCTCGGTCCCCGCGTCGCCCACGGACGCGTCTCCACTCGAGGCGGTGGGTGCGAACTGGTTGTGGCCCAGCGCCGCGAGCCCGCCAGGGTTGGCGAACGTGGCCAGCTGGATCTTGCCGAGCTCGACGCTGCCGGACTGGCCCGGCATCTCCGCGGTGACCTTGCCGTCCGCGCCGATCACGATGTTGCTCGCCTCGGGGGGCACGTTGATCGCCGGCTCGATGGGCAATCCGTCGCTGGTCGCGAGGCGGCCGTCCGGTCCCAGCTTGAGGTTTCCCGCGCGGGTGTAGACCGGTGCGCCGTCGTCACGCGTGACGACGAAGAAGCCGGAGCCTTCGACCGCGAGATCGAGCGGATTGCCCGTCTGCTGGATGGTGCCCTGCGAGAAGAAGCGAGGGGTCGCGACCACGCGGGCGCCCGATCCGAGCTGCACCATGGTCGGCGTAGCGACTCCACCCGCTCCGGTGCCGGCGCCCCGTTGGGTTTGGTACAACAGGTCCTCGAACTCCGCGTCCTGCTTCTTGAAGCCGTTGGTGTTGGCGTTGGCCAGGTTGTTGGAGATGGTGTCGAGCTTGGTTTCTTGCGCCGCCATTCCCGTCGCGGCGATATTGAGAGAGCGAAACATCGAAGGGGACGTTGCGACGAACGTGCCAAGCGGCGCGCGCACACGTTCGGGGCGAGGAGCGCCGAATCGCTCGTGCGCTTCGAAAGCTTTCGGCGCCGTCGCCAGCGGGTTGACGACAGCGCCAGCGAATCGACGCTTGCGGCCAGGCGTCAGGGCGTGGCCGTCGACGTCGCCGGCGCAGGGGACTGCAGCGGCGGTGCATGCTGGGGCGCGGGCGCGGGCTGCACCCCGCTGGGCTGCGGCGGTGGTGCGGGCGCATCGAGCGACGGCGTCGGCAGATCGACCGTCAGGACGAAGTCGACGCGACGGTTCTGCAGACGGCCTTCCGAGGTGGTGTTGTCACCCAGCGGCTGGAACTCGGCGTAGCCAACGGCGGCCAAGCGATGGGGCTTGATGCCGCCCGCGGAGGCCAGATCGACCACGACGTTGGTCGCGCGCGAGGTCGACAGATCCCAGTTGGAGCGAAAGCGTCCACTCGCGATCGGCCGGTCGTCGGTGTGGCCTTCGACGCGGACCTTCACCGGGCGGTCCTTGATCTCTTGCGCGATGGCGAGCAGCACCTTGCGCGCGTCGTCGGTCAGCTCGTCGAGCCCAGACCTGAACAGGATGCTGGCGTCCAAGCGCAACACGAGCTCGTTGCCACGGCGCACGATCTTCAGACCGGACAGCTCGCGCTTGATCTTGGCCTGCTGCTCGAGCGCCTTGCCCAGCGCCGCCAGCTCTGCGCCGAGCTTGTCGCCGTTGCCGCCGTAGCCCTCCGTGGCGTTCTTCTTCGAGCCCTCGAACGCTTCGGGGCCTTCCCCGGGGAGGATGCCGGCGCCGCCCGTCGCGAGCTCGATGCCGATGGCCTGCTGAAAGGACTGGGTGAAGCGGCCGACCTTGCTCGAGTCGACCTGGGACACCGCGAACATGACGACGAAGAAGGCGAACAAGAGCGTGATGAAGTCGGCGTAGCTCACCAGCCACCGCTCGTGATTGACGTGCTCCGGATGCTTCTTCTTTCTCACGTGGTCGTCCTCAGGCCGAGGCCTTGGCTGCGCTGCCGGCGGCGGCGCCAGCCTTGTCGTGGCTGCCGACGTAGGCCGCCAGACGCTCGCGGACCAGCTTCGGGTTCAGCCCCTCTTGGATGGCCAGCACGCCCGAGAGCATGAGCTCCATGACGCGGACCTCCTCTTGGTGCCGCATCTTGATGCGTCCGGCCAGGGGCAGAAAGAAGATGTTGCTCATGGCGACGCCATAGATGGTGGCGACGAACGCGGCCGCGATGCCGGCGCCGACCTTGTTGATGTCGCTCAGGTTGCTCATCACGTGGATGAGGCCGAGCACGGCGCCGATGATGCCGACGGTGGGGCAGTAGCCGCCGGCCGCCTCGAACACCTTGGCGGAGTTCTCGCTGTGCTCCTCGTCCTGAGAGATCACCACCTCCAGCGTGGAGCGGATCGCGTTCGAGTCGGATCCGTCGACCGCCATCAGGATGCCTTTGGCCAGGAACGGGTGGTGGGCTTCGCCGGCGACCTTCTCGAGCGCCAAGATCCCGTCCTTTCTCGCGCGCTGCGCGAAGTCCACGATCTGCTCGAGGATCTTCTCCGGCTCGTGCGTGGGGTTCTTCATCAGCCCCGACAAGCTGCCCATCGCCGACTTCACGATCGGAAGCGGAAACTGCACCAGCACGGCGCCCACCGTGCCGCCCAACACGATCATCATCGCGGGCAGGCCCCACAGTGACGACAGGTGGCCTCCCTCGAGCGCGTTGCCCGCGAGGATCATGCCGAAAGCGACCCCGATTCCCAGTAGAATTCCGATGTCCAAGTTCGTCTCCTGTGCTCAGGGGCTGGGGTCTGCGTCGCGGCGACTGCGAGGGAACTCGGAGGCCACGCGCTGGCGAAACTCGATGACCTTGTCGATCAGCTCGTCGAGCGACTCGCGGATGAGCACCTTCTCTCCGCCCACCAGGCAGAGGGTGGTGTCGGGCGAGGCCTCGGCCCAGAGCACCACGTCCGGGTTGATGGCCACCACGTGTTGGTTGAGTCGCGTCAGCTTGATCACGGGCTATGCCCAAGCAATCGACGCGCCAGCCGCCCCGTCGAGACGGCACGCTCGTTGCTCAGCGTGTGTGCGATGAACCTCTTCGGCCGCGTCGACCGCCTCTCGCTCGGGCTGGACTACCACCAAGCGCGTCACGCCGTCCTGGCCGGCAACCTCGCCAACGTGGACACACCCCAGTTTCGCGCCAGAGACATCGAGCGGCGCGATCAGTTCGATGGCGCTCTCCAAGTGGCGATGGCGGCGACCGACGCGCGCCACATGCCCGCCGACAGAGGCGGTTTGCGCACGAAGACCATCGTGGACGAGGTCACCGCCGCCGACGCAGACGGAAACGCCGTGAGCTTGGATCGCGAGATGGTCAAGATCACCTCCAACCACGTGCGCTACGAGACCATCAGCGCCCTGGTCTCGGCCGAGCTCGCGATGATGGCGTACGCCGCGAACGACGGGAGAGGCGTATGAACCGAATCCAACCCGTGCCTGGAGTGTTCAGCGCGCTGGAGGTAGCCGCCTCGGGCCTGAGCGCGGAACGCGACCGCATGAACATCATCGCCAGCAACCTGGCCAACGCCAAGACGACCAAGGGCGCGGACGGCGAGCCGTACAAGCGCGTGGACCCAGTGTTCGAGGCGCGGCCGCTGCGTCCCGGCGCCATGGACGCTGTGCTCCGCAGCGTGATGAAGGTCGAAATGTCCGAGGTCCGAGAGGATCCCAACCCGGGCCAGCTCACCTACGACCCGGACCACCCAGACGCCAACGAGGAGGGCTACGTGGAGTACCCCAACGTCAACGTGGTGACGGAAATGGTCAACCTCATGACAGCCAGCCGCGCCTACGAGGCCGGCGTGGCCACGATCGAATCCATCAAGGGGATGGCGCGATCCGCGCTGAAGATTGGGCAATGAGCATCTCCGCCATCGACACCAGCCAGCTCCGCCCGATCCAGGGCATCGAGTCCCCGCGCGAAGCCGCCCCCCTGACCGAGGCCCCGGAGCAAGCGTCGTTCGACTCGATTCTGGGGGGCCTCTTGGCCGAGACCTCGGCGCAGGAGCGCTCGGCCAGCATGAAGGCCGAGCAGGTCGCGCGCGGGACCCTGGACGATCTGCACGGGACCATGATCGCGGTGAAGGAGGCGGAGATATCGCTCAAGCTCGTCGGCAGCGTGCGCAACAAGTTGGTCGAGGCGTTCCAGGAGATTTGGCGAACCAATGTCTGACACCACGACGCCGGGGGCGAAGAAGACCAACGTCCCGCCGCCGCTCGCGCGCGCCGCGAGCTTCGTGCGCGGCCTGAGCCGCCCCGTGAAGATCCTGGCTGGCTCCACGCTCGTGGTGGCCGTGGTCATCGCGGCGTGGCTCACCTTTCGTGGAAACAACGAGCCCTACGCGGTGCTGTTCACGGAGCTCACGCAAGAGGACGCGGGTGCGGTCGTGGCCAAGCTCAAGGAGCTGAAGGTCGAGCACCGCGTGGTCGACGGTGGTCGCATCGAGGTGCCAGAGAAGCGAGTGCACGAGCTCCGTCTCGAGATCGCTGGCGCTGGCTTACCCAAGGGCGGTGGCATCGGCTTCGAGAGCTTCGACAAGATGCGGCTGGGCGCCACCGAGTTCGAGCAGAAGGTGCTCTACCGGCGTGCGCTCGAGGGCGAGCTGGTTCGCACCATCGGTAGCGTCAGCGCAGTGGAGAGCGCGCGCGTGCACCTGGTGTTGCCCGAGCGCTCCGTGTTCGCCACGAGGCGCGAGCCTGGCAGTGCCTCCGTCGTGGTCAAGCTGAGGCCCGGGCGCGATCTCGGCGCCCAAGAGATCGCGGCGATCGTGCACCTGGTGTCGTCCGCGGTGCCCAACCTTTCCGCAGACCGCGTGGCGCTCGCGACCACCGACGGTGCCTTGCTGCGGCGGCCGAAGGTCACGACCGACGAGGATCGCGCCGGCGGACTGGCCGATGACCAGCTGGCCGAGGTGCGGGCCATGGAGAACAGCCTGGAGGAGCGGGCGCGCACCATGCTCGAGCGGGTGGTGGGTGCTGGTCACGTGGACGTGAAGGTGTCCGCGGAGATGGACTTCTCTCGCGTGGAGCACACCGAGGATCGCTTCCACCCACAGCGACCGATCCTGCGCAGTGAGGAGCTCAGCGTCGAGCGAGTGGGGCAACCCGACACCGACACGATGGCCGGTGTGCCCGGAGCCGAGAGCAACCTCCCGACCGGTGCCGCCCCGGAGGAGAACGCAGAGGCCGCCCCTGGGGCTGGCGTCGTCCGGCACCAGCACACTCGCAATTTCGAGGTCGATCGCGTGACCGAGAAGCGCATCAGCAAATCCGGTGTGATCAAGCGGCTCACGGTGGCAGTGGTGGTGGACGGAGTGCCGGTCACCGACGAGAACGGCGTCGTGACCTCGATCCCTCGCGAAGAAGAGGAGCTCGGCCGCTTGTCGGCGCTGGTCAAGTCCGCGGTCGGCGCCGACGAGCAGCGCTCCGACGTCGTCACGGTCGAGTCGATGGCGTTCGTCGCTGCGGTCGATCCGCTCCAGGCGCCGCCGGAGACTGCGCCCGTCGTCGCGCCTCCCGATCAGCTCGCGAAGATCAAGCGCTACGCTCCCTATGGCGTGGCCGGCGTGTTGGCCCTCGCGTTGCTGACCACCGTGTGGGTCGTACGTCGGCGCGGCAAGAAGGGTCGGGCCCTCGAGGCGACGGAGCTCTTGCCGGCTGCGGCGGGTGCGCCAGAGCTGGCCCCGATCGAGGATGTGCCGCTGCTCGACCCGCGCGAAGAGGCGATCCGCCGCGCGACCGAGGACCCAGCGACCGCCGCCCTCGTCGTGCGGCACTGGCTGGGCTCGGGTGGAGAAGAGCAGGCCGAGCCGGCCGCGGCCTGACGCTCACGCCATCTTGGGTGACACTCGGTCGACGAGGCTCGTACCATCTGCCTCATGCGGAGGGCAGCGTACTGGGGCCGGGGCTCGATTGTCGCCGCGCTGATGCTGATGACGAGCGGCGGCGCCTGGGCGGCCGATCCCACCCCCGAGCAGAAGTCGGGCGCTCGCGCGGCCGCCACCGAAGGCAACAGGGCGTTCGCGGAGAAGCGCTTCGTGCAGGCGCTCGACCTCTTCAAGCGTGCGGAGGGCCTCATGCACGCTCCCACCCACGTGCTGATGATCGCCCGCTCGCACGCGGAGCTGGGCCAATGGGTCGCCGCTCGGGAGAGCTACAACGCGCTGGCGCGTGAGCAGCTGCCCGCCAACGCTCCGCCCGCCTTCAAGGACGCACAAGAGCAGGCCAAGAAGGAGCTGGCCGTGCTCGAGCCGCGCATCCCCATCATCGAGGTGAAGGTCAGCGATCCGAAGGCCCCCGATCTGACCGTGTTCGTCAATGGCGCGCCCATGCCCGCGGAGCTGATCGGCATCGCCCGCCCGATCGATCCGGGCAAACACACCTTCTTCGCCGAGAGCCCCGACTTCGTCGCCGAGGAGAAGACGCTGCAAGTGGCGGAGCGCGCCAAGGTGTCGGTGCTGCTCGAGCTCAAGCCGCGACCTGGCGGGCCCAAGCCGAAGGCACCCCCCAAGCCGTCCGCGCAAGTCCCAGCCGACGAAACGTCTCAGGCGCTGCCCGTCGCTGGCTGGGTGAGCTTGGGGGTGGGAGTGGCAGGGCTTGGCGCCGGCGCCGCGCTGCTCGGGCTCGGGTACGCGAAGCGAAGCGAGGCGGACGACGCCTACTCTGCATGCGGTCTCGAGAGCTGCGTGCAAGGCAGCACGGGTGCGCAAGAGGTCAACGCGCTCGACGACGACGCCACCGTGAAGCAAGAGGCGGGTCTCGGCGTCTTGATCGCCGGGGGCGCGCTGGCCGTCACCGGCGCCACGCTGCTGTTCGTGTCGCTGGCGTCGTCGTCGACGGAGACTGCGTCGTCGACGGAGAAAGCGACCCTCGCGCCCTGGGTCGGTCCGGGCTTCCTGGGTGTGCGCGGGTCGTTCTGAACGAGCGCGATCAGGGGCCCGTCAGCGAGATCTTCGAGGGCGCGCAGGGGATCTCGGCCAAGCTGACGCGCAGGAACACGGGGTTGGCGCTCATCCCACCCGACTTGGGGTCGTAGCTGATCTTCAGCTTGCCCTTGACCGGCTCCTTGCCCTCCGTGCACGGCAAGCCGGTCACGGCGAGAAACTGGTTCCTACTGTTCTTCCAGTCTCCCGCGCCGCAGGTCTGCTCTCCACTCTCACTCGCGATCTCCCCGGCGATCTCCAGGTCCTCTTGGTCCGAGTGAAAGTGGAACGGCCCGAAGAAGCGCGACTCCCCACACTTCAACGTGAAGCTCGCTGGGGCCGCCTTGCTCAACGGGGACGCGTTGGCGACGTCCTTGCCGCTCTTGTCGCCGGCGCCTTCGGCGCCCTTCTCCTTCGGCTTCTGGGCGCTCGCGGTCTCGGCCGCGCTCGCCGCGGTGCTGCCGCCGTCCTTCTCATTGGCGCTGCTGCAGCCGATCAGAAACGAGATCCCAAGCGCGTAGCTGACCTGCATGGCGTCCTCCTCTCCCAGGAGCACGGATCAATACCCCAAGTCGCCCACGGTCTTCGAGGGGGGTGCAGTGGTGGTCGCTCGCGGCGGCGGTGGAGCGGTAGGCGCACGGGCTTGCGTCGGCGTCCGGAGGGTGGAGGCGCCGCCGGTCGCAGGGCCCCCCGCGGCGGCCGTCGGCGTGGCGCTCGGCTCCGCGCTCGCTGGCACGGCGGTCGGCGTGGTCGTGGCTGTGGCGGTGGGGATCGTGGCCTGCGCGGCGGAGCTGGTCGCGGCGGTCGCCACCTCGGTGGCCGTCGCGTCCGGGGCCGTCGCCTCGGCCGTCGTGGCCGAGCCGGCCTTGGCGGCGGTTGCAGGACCTCGCGAGAGCACCACGATCACGGCCGCGCCGCACAAGCCGAGCAGGGCGATGGCCACGACAACGTACGCTCGTGCGCCACTCTTCGCGGTCGGGGGGGGCGGTTGATTCCAGCTCTTCTGGGTGTCGAGCGACGGCGCCGCAGCCATGGGCGCGCTCGGGGGCACGCCCACGATCGTGGGTGGGAGCCGTGGTCCCGTCTGCGCGGCGAATGGGAGCGCGCTCGGCGCCATGTGCGGGGCGATGGCGGAGACCATCGTCGGCGGCTGGGGGCGCGTCGGCGGCGCTGCGGGCGCGAATTGCGGTGGGCCCGCCTGCGAGAGCGGGGCAGGTTGTGTCGGTCGTTGCTGGTAGGTGACCGCCGCGGATGAGGGGCCCGACGCTGGGATCATCATCTCCGTCGTCTTGTGAAATCCCTGCTTGGTCGGTGTGCCTGGGCGTTCGCCGCGCTGCCACGCCAGCAGCGCGGACTTGAGCTCCGCGGCGCTCTGGAAGCGGTCGCTCGGCTCTCTGGCCATGGTCTTCAGCACCAGCTCGGCGAAGCTCCGATCGAGCGACGGCACGACCTGACAAGGGTGCGGCGGGTCCTCGAAGGCGATCTTGAAGATCAGCTCGGTCAACGTGGTGCCGGAGAACGGCTTCACCCCGGTGACGGCCTCGTACATGACGACGCCGAGCGAGTAGAGATCGCTGCGTCCGTCGGCCTCATTGGCGCTCTTGGCTTGCTCCGGGCTCATGTAGAACGGCGTGCCCATCACCGCGCCGGTCTTGGTCATCTGCCCGGACTCGCTCGACAGCGCGCTGAACTTGGAGATGCCGAAGTCCAGGATCTTCACGAAGTCCTTGTGGCCAGCCTTCTCGCGCAGGATGAAGATGTTGTCTGGCTTGAGATCGCGGTGAACGATGCCGGCGTCATGAGCGGCGCCAAGCCCCTCGAGGACCTGCGTGGCGAGCGGCACCAGCTCCGCGGGCGAGAGCGGCGGGCGCCCCGACAGTCGAGCCTTGAAGGGCTCGCCGTTCATCAGCTCCATCACCATGAAGCGATCGCCGTCGGGCGTCGTGCCAAAGTCGAGCACCTCGACGATGTGATCGGAGCCGATGCGCCCAGCGGCCTCGGCCTCGCGCTCGAAGCGCTTCAGGTTCTCTTCGTCGGCGCTCTCTCGGTTCAAGAGCTTGATCGCGACCTGTCGCTTGATGCGCAAGTGTTCGGCTTCGAACACGCTGCCCATCCCGCCGCGGCCGAGGAGGCGCCCGATGCGGTACTTCTGATCGAGAATTTGCCCCTCCTTCAGCACGGCATGGCCAATCTATCACCGGGGTACAACTCGCGAAGCGACGTTCTGCCGCTCGTGGCCCAGCCGCGACCGCTCCACCGGATCGACTCAGCCAACGCGACCGCCGCGGGGCGCGAGCTTCGTTCCGGTCAGGATGGCCTGGTCGAGCTTGGCGCCGCGCAACTTGGCCTTCCATGTCTCGGCCGCGTGCAGGTTCGTGGCGCGCAGGTCTGCGTCGGTCAGATCCGCGCGCTCGAAGTCCGCCTCCATCAGGTTGGCCTTCAAGAACTGGGCGCTCTTGAGCTTGGCGCGGGTGAAGCGGCTCTCGGACGCTTCAGTCCTACCGAAGTTGACGCCCTCGCACGAGGCGCGGCAGAAGCTGGCCCCCGTGAGATCTGCGCCGACGAACGTGGAGCCGGCCAAGAACGCCTTCTCGAACACGGCGCCGGCGGCTCTGACGTTGATGAACGAGCTCTTCACCAAGTCCGCGTCGTCCGCACGCGCCTCGCTCAGATCGCTGCCGTCGAACACCACACGCTCTCCGCTCGCGAAGTAGAGCTTGAGCTCGGGCAGAATGGCGCGGTGGAACGTGGCGCGATCGAGCTTGGCGTCGGTCAGGTCTGCGCTGCCGAGCTCGGCTTGATCGAAGCTCGCCCCCACGAGCGAGCTCTTGGCGAACAGCGCACCTTCTCCTCGCGCGCGCACGAAGCTGGCGCCATCGGCTTTGGCCGAGGAGAGGTCGGCGTCGTCGATCTGTGCGCCGTCGAGGCGCGCGCGCTCGAGCTTGGCGCCCACCAAGTCGGCCTCCACCAAGGAGGCCTCCGTGAGATCTGCGTCGCTCAGGTCTGCGCCCGCGAGGAGCGCACCGCTCAGGTTGGCGCCGCGCAGCGAGCAGCCCGTCAGCATGCTGTCCTTCAGGTTGGCCGAAACCAATGAGCAGCCCTCGAAGTCGATCCCGCGCAGGTCGAGCGAAGCCAAGTCCATCTCGTCGAGCACCGCCCCACTGGCGAGGGCTGCCACCACCGCTGCGCGCCCGGCAGCGCCCTCCTCGGCGCTCAATGGCTCCGACGGCGCGTCTGGTGCTTGCTGCTCGTCTGGCTCGGGGCTGGCGGCCCGCCACAACAGCCGCTGGATCTGGTCGAGCGGGAGGGGCAACTGGTCACTAGCTTCCGCGTGAACGAACAGCGTCTCGATCTCGGGCGCCTCGTCGTCGCTCACCTCGATGAGGCCGCGCCACAACAACGTGAGCTTGCGCTCGTCGGGCTCGAAGATGGCGGTGTCGAGCCGGAGCGAGATCTCGGACAGCTCGGCGCCGAGCTCCTCGGTCGCCAGCCGGAAGGCGCGCACGCGCAGCGCGGGGAGTGTGCCCTCCAACGTCTGGTCCGACAGCCCGGTGATGCGATAGGGCTCATCGCCCTGCAGTGCGGCGAGCTGCTGCGCGCGCGGTGCTGCTTGGAAGTGCGATGGATCGAAGTCTTTGGGGAAGTACGGCCAGCGCGTCTCGAGCCAGCTCTCGTCATACGTCCCCAAACACAGACGGCGCTCGGGCCACTGCGGTGACACGGGCGCGAAGCACACGGGCTGGGGAGCGTCGTCCCTCGTGCGCAAGAGCCGCTCGGGGTCCTCCAGGTTCGGAGGGGGAGTGCCGTTGCGACCGGTCCCTGCGGGGTTGCCAGCGAAGTCGGCGCCGCCACCGAAGGCGCGCTCCCAGGTGAGCGGGATGCGCTCGAAGGGCTGCGCCTCACCAGGTACGCCACCATTCCAGGAGCGATTGCCCAGAACGACCAACTTGCGCTCGAAGCCATCGGCCGGGGGGGCTCCGAAGCGAAAGCTCACCTGACGCGCCTTCGTTGCGCCCCCTTCGGGAGCTTGGGCGTGGCCGATCAGCAGCACGTCGGCCCGCGGCTTCATCACCGCGAAGTCGGTGGGGTAGAGCAGGCTCTTGGTCGGATCGTCGTCGTCGTACACGTCGCCCGAGAGCGGATCGCTCTCTTGTCGCAGCGAGGCGGGACCGCCGTCCACCAAATCGAAGGTGCCCTTGATCACCAGCGTGAGGACGTCCTGTGGCGGAGCCAGCTGCCAGCTGCTGGTGGCCGCTCCGAGCGCGGTCTTGTTGACGATCGGGACCTGGGGGCTCTCGCGCGGCGGGACGCCCTCGCGCGGTGCGGGGCGCGGCTTGGGTCTGGCGATGGGGAACGGTGCAATGGCGTCGAGCAGCGCTCCGGCCTGGTCAGGCCGCAGCGAAATGGTGCTGCCGAGCTCGGAGGGCTCGTCTGCCATGGGTGCGGCAAACGAAGGTGGCGCCACCGGCTCGTCTGGATCGGTAGGTCGGAATGGGACCGCCGGTGCAGAGGCAGCCTCTTCAGAGGCCTTGGAAGACAGCCGGAAGGTCTGCTCCAGGTTGGGCTGCGACGCTGGGGGAGCCGCCGGTGTCGGTGGCGCGACGAGCGGAGGCGAGTGGGAGAACGGCAGGACCACCTCGGAGGCGGGCGCCGGCGGCAGCGCGACGGTGCCTTCGAAAGGGCTCGACGTGGGACCGACGCTGGTGGGTTTGCTCGAGAACGGTGCGGCCTCCTTTTGGCCTCGCACGATCTCTGCCTGCGAAGCCGAGAGGGTATGGCCGAGCGATGCCGCCTGTGAGGAGACTGGCATCTCGCTGATGACCGGCGCCTGGGCCTCGGGGCTCGGCGAGAACGGCGTCGGGGCGCTGCGCTGTGCCCGCCCCTCGGCCGAGGTCGACAACGTCACGGTCGCGTCGCTCAGCGCGGGCGCCTTCGGCGCCTCCTGCGCCGGTGCCTCGGGGGCGGCGAGCTCGCGCGGATTGGGCCAAGGGATGGGCGCGCCGTCGACTTGCACCGCGCCGAAGACGCGCAAGCGCGAGAGGTCCACGCCTGCCGCGAGCTCTCTGCGGCCCCGCCACACCACGGACGCGGTCAGCTTGTCGGCGTCGATGGCGAGCCCGTCTGCCACGAGATCGATGGGGCTGGCCGGGCCGAACCCACCCTCGCCGAAGAAATACATGAGCGCGAAGCCGCGGGCGTTCGGCAGCTGACTCGACACCCGCGGCAAGGCTGGGTGGACTCCATCGAGCACGATCCACTCGTCGCCGTGGAGGAACGGCACCTGTTGGTCGGCGGGAGCGGCTTGGAAATAGCTCCAATCGAAGGCCTCGCCAAGGGTGGCCTCCTCGGCGTCGACCTCGGCGCGCGCGGCCGACCCCAAGAGCCGACTGCGATCTCCCCAATAGCGCGACAGCGGCGCGAAGCAGGCGACCTGCTCCGGGTGCGTAGGGTGGACCAGGTTGGGGGGTTGGTTCTGGGGGCCGTTCTTGTCTGCGCCGCGGCCCACCGGGTTCTGCTTGTGCGACTTGCCGCCAAAAGCGTGCTCGTAGTCGAGCATCATCCGTTGGAACGGCTGGGGCAGCCCGCCAGCACCGCGATCGCCCACCACGTGGACGCGCTTGTCCAGCACCGGAGAGCCTCGCACCAGCGCGAGCCGCGCGACGAGGGTCGGGACCGGTTGGCCCGGCGGGGCGTGCGCGTGCCCCTGGAGCGTGACGTCGCAGCGCGGGCGAAAGGGCGCGAGGTCGCTCCCCTCCTCCATGCTGCGCCGGGGGCTGTCTCCGTAATGGCGCTCCTTCAGCGCGACCACGGGCCCCGGGAGCGGCCGCGCGCTGGCGTCGGGCTCGAGCTTGAACACTGCCTTGACCACGACGGTGAGCTGCCGAACACCTGCGGCGCGCCAGAGCTTGACGCCGACGGCGGCGTGCCCGAGCGCGGTGACGTCGATGGGCCAACGGGGGGGCATCGATCAGGTCGCGACCACGACTTTGGTCTGCGAAGGCGAGGCGTGAGCGCCGACCGGCGCGTTGCTGTTGTTGCCGTTGTGGGCGGTCGCTGCCGTGTGGAACACGATCTTCTTCCCCTTGGCGTACACCTTGGAGGAGTACTTCTTGAACTTGATCTTGCTCATGTTGGTCTGCGAAACCAAGCCCTTGAGCGTGCCTGCCTCGTCGCCGTTCGAGTTGGGGATCTTCGAGCTCTCGACCACCGTCTCTTTGTTCTGCATCACCACTTTGGAGATGGCCTTGTCGGAGCTGCCCACCTTGCCCAGGTTGGGGTAGGGCGCCGGCACCGGCGGGGCGGGCGGGGTCTTGCAAACGTCGGGGCCGCCCGTGACGGCGCCACCCTTCTTGGTCGCAGCGGGCATCTTCATGGTCGTCTACCCGAGCAGGATCTTGCGCCCATCGATCGCCGTGTCTTCCTTCGAACGCAGCGTGGTGCGCTGCGCGCTCAGCGAGAACAGCGTGGCCACGATCGTCCTCGCGCGGCCCACCTTGGTCTGAGCCAAGTCGGAGACCTCGCGGTAGGCGTCCTTGCTGCGCTCGAAGAGCCGCGTGGCGGTGAGCTCGTAGCGCTCGGCCTTGACGGCGATGGCGCCCGCTTCCGTGGCGACCTTTCGAGCCACCGTGTGGAGGACGCCCGTGGTCAGCCTAGCCTCCTTGCTCTCGACGCTCACGTGGCCACTCGTGAGCGACGTGTGCGCGTGGGACACCGAGAGCTGTGCCGCGTCCTCGGCAGTGCCGATCGTGACGGCGCGGCCGGCCACCGAGACGACGTCGCGCGCGGCGCGAAGCTCCACGTCGAGCCCGGACTGCAGGGCCACCCGGCCGTGGGGCGCGGACAAGACGAGATCTCCTGCGGGAGCAGAGATCTCGGCGGTGCCATTGGCGTAGCGGACCAACAGGCGACCGCGAGCGTCACACAGCTCCAGCGCCCCGTCGTTCAGACGAGCCGTGGCGCCGTCGGCGAGCTCGAGCACCGGGCTCCGAGAGCTCTTGGGCTCGGTGTCATTGGCTGGCTCGGGAAGCGGAGAGAGCAAGGTCGGTTCGCTGATCATCGGGGCTCCTCAACCAGGTCTGAAGTCTTCTGCGCGTGCGCGTGCGGGGTCGGTGTCGGTGGCGTCTTTGGTCTTCGCGCCGGCGAAGTCAGCTCCTGCGCGCTGGGTGCGGTGCAGGTTGGCGGCCTCGAGGTCGCTATGGCGGAGGTTCGTGCGGTTCAAGACGGCATGCGAGAGATCGCACCATTTGAGGCTCGCGTGCTCGAGCTTCGCCGCGCTCAAGTCGGAACGAACCAGCCGGCTCCGCGAGAAGTCCGCCAGCGTAGCGTCTGCTTCCCGCAGCATGGCGTCCTCGATGCAGGCATCGTCGAGCTTCGCGGACCGAAGGTCGGCGTGCGCGAGCGAAGCCCCGCGCAAGTTCGCGCGCGTGCCCACCAGCTTGCTCAGCTGCGCCCGCCTGAGGTCGCAACGCTCGAACGAGGTCTGGATGGCGGTGACCCCGGCCAAATTGGCGCCCTCGAGGTTCGCGCCGGTGAAGGTGGAGTCGCTGAGATCGCAGCCGGTGAAGTCGACCCCCGGAGCCTGGCAGCCCTCGAGCAGCGTGGATAGGATCTTGGCGCCGTGGAGCCGCACGGTGGTCAGGTCGACTCCGGAGAGGTTGCGGCCTTCGAGCTTGGCTCTGCGCAGGTCGGCGCCGTCCAGCTTGACCAGGCTCACGTCGGCGCTGGTGAGCTCCACGCCCTCGAGCACCGCATTGACGAGCACGGCCTCTCGCAGCGAGGTGCCCTCGAGCTTGGCGCGCCGCAGATCGGCGCCCGTCAGGTTGGCGCCGTCGAGCACGGCGTCGCTCAGGTCCGTGGACAAAAGACGCACGGAAGAGAGGTCGGCGCCGGTCAGATCTGCTCCGGACAGGTCGAAGCCGCCCAGGTCGAGCCCACACAAGCGGGCGCCAGGCAGAGCCACGCCCGCCAGCGAGGAGCCGGCCAGATCCGCGCCGGTGAGATCCACGCCATCGAGCGCCGCTCCGGTGAGCAGCGCTCCCCGAAGCTTGGCGTGAGGCAGCCGCGCGCCGCTCAGGTCTGCCTGCTCGAGGTTGGCGTTGTCGAGCACTGCGCGCGCGAGATCGCACTCGGACAGGTCTGCCTCGAAGAGCTCGGCGCCGTTCAGCTTGGCCTCATTCAGGGAAGCTCCCCGCAGCACCACCCCGGCGGCGCGCGCCCCCCGCAGGTCGGCGTGGTCCAGGACGACGAGCGCGAGATCTGCGCCCGTGAGGTCCGTGGCGCGCAGGTCGGCGCCCACCAAGACACCCCGCTCGATCGTGGCTCCGGCCAGATCGCCGGGCGCCCCGTGGCGCCTGGAGTCGAAGCCGAGCAGTTTAGCCCCGGGCAGCAGCGCGCCGGCCATGTTGGCGCTGCCCAGATCGCTCTCCGTGAAGTCCACGTCGCGGAACGAGGCGGCGCACAACGTCGCGGCGCCGAACGACGCGCCGGCGACGACCGCGCGGTCGGCCTTGGCGCCCGTGAGGTCGGCGCCGGAGAGCGACGCGCCCGACAGCACCGCTCCGGTCAGATCGACGCCGCTGAGCACGGCTCTCTCGAGCTGGGCTTGCGCGAGCACGGCACCGACCAAGGACACGCCGCGGAAGGTGGTGCCATTGAGGTCCGCCCCCGCAGCGACCCAGCCGCTCAGGTCGACGCCGACGATCGTCGCGCCGGCGAGCTGCCGGCGATCGGCTCGCTCCACGACCTCTGCTCGAGTGGTGAGATCCATCGGCTCAGCCGAGCTCGATCTTCTTGGCGTTGACCGTGAGCTTCTTGGTCTTCACCTCGATGTCGCCGCTCGTCTTCCAATGGCCGGACTTGCTGTTGATCTTGAGCGAATCTTTGCTGCGAATGGTGCCCTTCTTGTCGGCCAGCAGCGCAAAGTCGTCCTTGCTCGTGAGCTCCAGCTTCTGCTTGGTGGCGATCTTGCCGCTGCCCTTGGCCGCCTCGATCTCGAATTTGCCTTCCTTGGCCAGGGCCATCAGGTCTTTCTTGGTGGTGACGATGGTGTTGCCTTGCTGCGCGAACACCGAGACGTTCTGGTTTGCCTTGACGTGCACGCTCTTGTCGTCGCTGACGAAATGCACGTCCTTTTGACCATTGATCATGATCGAGGCGTCGCCAGGGACCTTCACGCCCTTGGCCTTGGCCACGATGGCCACCGTGCCGTCCGAGTAGGCATCGATCTCTTGCTTGGCGGAGAGCACCACGTCCTTGGCGGCGACCTCCACCAGTTGCGCGGACTTGACGTCGACGCGCTTGCGGCCAAGCGCCGATACCGAGTTGGCGGAGAAGATGGTGGCGCTCTTGCCACCGAACATGAACGCGTTCTTCCAGCCGTACAGCGCGGCGGAGTTGTACGAGGCTTGGATGTTGTAGGGGTCCTTGAAGGTGCCCACGTCGTCGCCGCGTCGCTGGCCGGACGCCTTGGGCACGGCTGCGGAGACCTTCTGGGACGCGGAGACCGTCGCGTCGATCGCCTGGTGGCTCGCTTTGCTGAAGAGCGAGCCGAGCTTGCTGAACAGGGCGTCGACCTTCTTCACTGCGGGCCCGAGCGCCTTCACCTTCTCCGCAGCTTTGGCGAGCTTGCCCTTGTGCGCCTCGTAGGTCTCGACCGCACCCGAGAGCTTCTCTTCGGCGCTGTCGATCGCGCCTTTGATGTCCTCACGCGCCTTCTTCACCTGACCGGTCGCGGTCGACTCCTCGAACTCCTCGAGCTCCTTCGCCGCCTCCGCCGACTCCATCATCGCGGCGTCGAGCTTGCGCTTGAGCTTGGCGTTCTCCGGGTCGGCGAGGCCGGCCTTGAAGGCTCGCTCCTTGGCCTCGTCCTCGGTCTCGAAGCGGGCAGTCCCGTCGCCTTTGTCCACCGGTTTGGGCTGGGCGTCCTTGGTCAGCTCCTCGAAGATTTCCTTCTTGGTCTTGGCCAGCGCCTCGTCGGCTTGCTTCTTCTTGTCTTCGGCCTCCTTCTTCGCCTCGGTGAAGAACTCGGCGACCTTGTCCAGCTTCTCGGCCGCGGTCTGGGCGAACTCGGCGGCCGATTCGGCGACCTCCTCGAGCTTCTCCCACTTGCTCTTGAAGGTCGGGACCCCGGCGGTCTCCATGATGTTGTTGCTCACCACCGCCGTCTTCTTCTCGGTGAAGAGCGAGAGCTCCTTGGAGTGCCAGGTGCTCTCGGTCTTGGAGCGCAGCGTGATGCTCTCCTTGGTCTCGAGCAGGATGCCCTTCTCTGGGCCGTTCGGCTCGCCGACCTGCACCACGTGATCCTCGCCGCTCACGCTGATCTTGCAGCGCGGCTGGTCGTCGTCGATGGCGATGGAGTTCTTGTTGGTCGTCCAGATCGACTTCTCGGCGTTGGCGCTCGTGACCGGGCTCGGCGTCTGGGGGTTGGGCACCGCGCCGGCGATGATGGGCCGATCGGGGTCGCCATTGACGCAGGTGATGATCACCTCGGTGCCCGCCTTCAGCGGCGCGTGGAAGCCCCGGCCGGCGCTGGCGCTGGGCTGGGCCATGCGCAAGGGTCGCGACGCCTTGGCGTCGCCCCGCCCGGTGACCGAGTCGTACATGAATGCCACGCGGTAGCGGCCTTGGTCGTCGATCGCACCGAAATCGGTGGGGGCGCCGGCCTCGACCACACCCGTCACCACACCGTGCACGACGGGCTTGGGCGTGACGCGTGCCGGCCGGAACGTCTGCCCCTTGAGCAGCGCACGGAAGCGATTGGTGTAGGAGCGATCCTGACCGCCGCCATGGGCCGCGCTCGACTGCGCGAAGTCGTGCTCCACCTCCGTCACCACCAGCTCGAGCTCGCCACGGGGGTGGCCCTCGACCACGAGCACCGAGCCAGCGCGCACGCCCGGCAGCTCGCTCTTGCCCTCGAAGGTAAGGCTGTGTGCGGCAGCCTCTTGCGCGCGGATGTTGGCGTAGAAGGTAGCCTCCGCGGGCGTCTTGGCGTGCGGTCCGAACTCGTCGTAGCGGCCGGCGCCGAGCGCCCCGATGTTGGCCTCGCCCAGCACGTCCATCGACGGGTTGCGGTAGTTGTAATCGCGCGCCACGAACGAGCGCGTGACCAGCTGCCGATGGGCCTCGAGCTCGAAGACCTCCGCGCTCTCTCCGCGCGCGCGGAAGGTGGAGCTCTGCGGGGCGGCGGGCTTGAACGCGGAGTTGTCGTCGCCGAACACCAATACATCGCGGCCGCTGCCGTCCTCCTCGAAAAAGAAGTGGATGCCCTGGTCTTCTGCCAAACGACACACGAAGTCGAGGTTCGACTCCTTGTACTGAACCACGAACTCCTTCATGGGGTAGCTCGCCATCAGTCGAAGCTCGACGTCTTGCCCCTCTCGCAGCGCGGCGCCGTCCAAGAGCTTCTTCTTCAAGATGTCGGGGATGCTGAGCTCCATGCACACGTCGCTGGTGGTGGTGAGCGAGGCGAGCCACGCCCGCGGCACCACGCTGACCACGTACTCTCGGTGCTGGCTCTCGCTCAGCGCGCGGTCGCGCATGTGGCGCACGATGCCCGAGATGCGGCGCGTGTCGACCGCGCTGCCGGTGGCGGCGTCGAGGCGCTCGAACACGATGGTGATGCTGCTCGTGAGCAGCTTCTCCTCGTCCAAGTTCGCCGCGGGCGCTGCGACCAGCACCAGCTCGAGCTCGAACATTCTGGAGATCGCCTCCCGCCCCTTGAGCGACGCCACTTCGACCGCCGAGCCGTCGAACGCGGCGGACTCGACCCGCACCCCCAGCTGGTTCTTCATCGGGGCGAAGTGTCCCACGCTCACGCGCGCAACATCAACGCATCTCGGGGTGTTGCAGGTGTTGCGCCCGGGGGGCCGTTGTGTGGCCGGGCTCGGTCCGATAGCTTGCGGGCATGGGCACGACGTGGGGCTGGTTGCCGGCGTTGGCTGGTTCTTTGGGCGTGCTGGTTGGCTGCGACGTGACCCGCGTGTTCGCCGAGGGCGGGGGTGGTGAAGGTGGCGCGCCTTGCCCCGGTTGCGTGACTACCGCGGGCAGCGGTCCCGGCGGCAGCGGCGGCGACGGCGGCAGCGGCGGTGCGGGTGGCTCTGGCGCGTTCGGTGGAAGCGGCGGCACTGGTGGAGCGCCTCCATCGTGCGGGGCGGGTCAGGTGTGCGTGCCCGAGCCCCCGGTGGGGTGGCAAGGGCCGCTGGTGCTGTACGAGGGACCGAACGGCGTCCCCGCGCCCGCCTGCGCGGCCAACCATCCGACGCAGATCGGCGACTTCTTCGGAGGGCTCGATGGCGGCACGGCTACCTGTGGCTGCAGCTGCGGCGCCGCGACAGGCATCGTGTGCAGCGCATCGAGCAGCGCCTGCTACAACTCGAGCTGCCTCGCCGTGTGCAACTCGGCGCTGGGACACACCACGCAGTCGCTCTCGCCTACGGCCGGCTGCTCGCAGACCGCGGCGGGTGGCTCCGCCATTCACGTCGGCAACCCCGCGCCCACCAACATGGGCTCGTGCCAACCACAGACCAACAACTCCATCCCGACGCCTACCTTCGCTGACGCCGCGCGGGTGTGTGGAGGCGCCGCGACGACGACGGTGGGGTGCGGCGCGAACGAGCTGTGCACGCCCGAGGGCGGCGCCGACTTCGCGCGGATGTGCATCGCGCAGTCGGGCGATCTGACCTGCCTCGATCCCTTCTACTCGGTGAAGCACTTGCTCGCGGCGGGCTTCACCGACGGCCGCAGCTGCTCGACCTGTGGCTGCAACCCGGCCGTGTCGACCTGCGGCGGCGCGATCGACTTCAGCAGCAACAGCTGCTCAATTCTAGTCGACGCCATCAACGCGGGCGCCTGCGCAGCGAGCCCGGGCGCAGGCTTGTTCATCAACTACAACCCGAGCCCGTCAGGAACCTGCGGCGCGACGGGAGGCATGCTGAGCGGCAGCGTCACCGAACAAGGCCCGCTGACGCTTTGCTGCGATGGCTGAGCGGCCCGCTCAGCCCAGCCCGCCCTCGGCCCACTGCGCGAGCAGCCGATCGATGCGGCCGAACACCGTCTTCATCGTCTCCTCGTCGGGCAGCAACGTCAGCCGGAAGTGCTGCTCGTAGGGCACGTTGAAGCTCGAGCCGGGCACGATCAGCACGTGCTCGCGCTCGAGCAGCTCCATGGCGAAGCGGCCGTCGCTGAAGCCGGGGAGGGCTTGCGTGTCCACCGCCGGGAACGCGTACAAGGCGCCGCGCGGGGGGACCACGCTCAGCCACGGCGACCGCGCGATGCCGTCGAGCACCGCGCGCCGCTGGCGGCCGAGTCGGCCGCTCTCGGCGGTGAGATCGTAGATGCTCTGCTGGCCGCCGAGCGCGGTCTGCACGGCCCATTGCCCGGGCACGTTGGAGCAGAGGCGTAGCGAGGCGAGCACCTCGAGGCCATCGATGTAGTCCTTGGCGTGCGACTTCTTACCGCTGAAGGTGAGCCACCCGACGCGCAAGCCGCACGCGCGATAGACCTTGGAGAGGCCCCCGAAGGTGGCGCATAGCGTGTCGTGGCAGGCCTCTGCTGCCGGCACGTGCTCGGCGCCTTCGTACAGCACGCGGTCGTAGATTTCGTCCGAGAACAACACCAGCTTGTGGCGCTCGGCCACGCGGGCGAGGGCCTCGACGGTCGCGCGTGGGTACACTGCGCCGGTGGGGTTGTTCGGGTTGATCATCACCAGCGCGCGCGTGCGCGGTGTGACCAGGCGCTCGAGCTCGGCGGGATCGGGCACGAACCCGTGCTCCGGGCGGCAGGGGTAGTGCACCGCGCGGCCCCCCACCAGCGCCACCGCGGCCGTCCACAGCGGGTAGTCGGGCGCCGGTACCAGCACCTCGTCGTCGCGCTCGAGCAGCGCCTCGAGGCTCATCAAGATCAGCTCGGAGACGCCGTTGCCGATGAATACGTCGTCGATCGTGACGCCGGGGATCTTCTTCTCCTGCGTCTCCATCACGATCGCCTCGCGCGCGGGGAAGATGCCCTTCTGGTGGCAGTAGCCCTCGGCTTGCGCGAGGTTCTCGATCATCGCGAGGCGCATGGTCTCTGGGGTACGGAACCCGAACTGTGCGGGGTTGCCGATGTTGAGCTTGATCACCTCGTAGCCCTGGCGCTCCAGCTCCAGCGCGCGCCGCGCGAGCGGTCCGCGGATCTCGTAGCGCACCCCTGCAAGGTGGCTCGCGCGTTTCACCTGCGACGTCCCGGAGCTCGAGTCGGCCATGGCGCGCTCATACCCCAACCTCGAGGCTCCGTGCGGGTGATTAAGTCGTGCCTCCGCTTCAAGCGGCTCTCGGATCTCTCGCTCGAGATCATCGGGCAGCTGATCCAGCGGATGCCTGCCGAGCGCTACGTCGCGGCCTAACGAGAGCGGGCGGCTGGGCGTGCGGGCGAAGAAGCCCGCCGCGTCGAAGAGGACCGCTCGACCCGAAAAGCCCACGGCCAAGAAGCCTGCTGTGAAACGCGCGGCTACCAAACGCGGCTGACCGTCAGCTCGACATCAGCTCGGCGAGCAGCCGGTGGAAGTGGTGCACGCCTCGCTCGCGGGTGGGGGAGAAGCGCCCGCCCGGGTAGAGCCGCGAGCGAATGCCGCGCTGCACGCTCTCGACCACGGCCTCGTCCTCGAGCTCCACGCTGTGCAGGTCCGCGCCGGCGCCGGCGGCCCGCCGACTCGCGTCGACCACGTAGCTGGCGTAGGTGACGCGCGTGCGATCGATACCCAGGGGGCGGACCGCATTCAGCGACACTCCCCAGGGGTAGACGTTGACCATCGTGCCAGGGAACAAGAACAGGTAGTAGCCGGCGATCGCGCGGCCCTGGTCGGGGTGATCGGCAGGCAAGCGGATCGCGTCTTCTGCGCGTTTCGCGATCCCGATCTGCAGGCTCGACCAGCGCCCGAGCAGCGTCTCGTACGCGCCGTAGTCGAGCGCTTCGTTGAGCCCGGCGTGTACGAACGGCACGTGAAGGCCCTCCAGGTAGTTGTCGCAGTAGAGCGCCCAGTGCGCGGCGACGTCGTAGTGGCGCGGCGCACCCTCGAGCTGGAGCTCGCTCCACGGGACGAACGCGAGCCGCTCGGCGAAGGGCGCGCTCCAGGCCTCGAAGCTCATGCTGGGTGAGAGCGCCGCGAACCAGAGCGGACCCCAGCTGGCGTGCGCGATCTTTGGCAGGTCGTCGCTCGGCCTCGGAAAGTCTGCTGCGGCCTCGAACTCGGGCATCGACACGAAGCGGCCGGTCAGATCGAAGCGACGACCGTGGTAGCGGCAGCGCAGGCTCCTGGCGCGACATGCGCTGTCGGTGACCAGATTCGCGCGGTGGGTGCACACGTTGGAGAGCGCGTGCACGGCTCCGGCCTCGTCGCGCGTGAACAAGATGGGCTCGTCGAGCGAGCCAGGCAGCAGTGTGAGCGGTGCTGCCGTCCCCGGTTCTGGCACGACGTCCTCGAACGCCGCCACGTGATAGGAGCGCGCCAGGACTCGCTCCGTCTGGGCCCGGTAGAGCTCGGGATCCAAGTAGAACGACGCCGGCAGCGTCGAGGCGCGTCGGATGTCGGGGTCGATCGAGAAGCGCACCAGCAGACCTATTGGCAGCTGCCCAACGTCTCGCCGTCGGAGCTGCAGCTCGCACCTTCGGGGCAATCGATCGCGCCGAAGCAGCCTGCTTTGCACAGGCCCTCGGCCGCGCACACGCGTTCGCGCCGCGAGTAGCCCAGGTTGCAATCGGAGTGCTCGAACGGAGCGCAGTCGCTGTCCGTGGGAAGGAGCGCGTGCTCCGAGCCCCAGTTCGCGCACACGGTCACGCCCCAGTTGTCGACCGCGGTCGCGTAGCCACACAAGCTCGGCGGCGCGTCGAAGGGCTCGCAGTCGATGGCGGTCTCACAGGTGGGCATACACACCGCGCTGCCGCCGAAGCTCACGCATTCGGCCACGAGGTACTCGCAGTCCGACACCTTTTCGCAAGCGACCGTGCAGTAGCCGTAGCGGCAAAGCCCGCTCTCGCACTCGAGCCCGTCGCTGCAAGCGCGGTAGAGAGGCAGCCCATCCGGGTTCCCTCCGCCGGTGCCAGGAGGGCCACCGCCGACGGCGTCGGGGCGATCGTCGCATCCGCTGCACTCGCCGAACGCGTCACCGGCCTCGTTGCAGCGCTTCTCTCCCGGGTCGCCCGCGGGGCAACGGCAGAAGATGGTCGAGCTGGGCTCGCACAGCGTGTCGCCCTCGCTCTCGCCGCCGCAACCGAGCGTCGCGCCCGCGAAGAGCCCTACGAGCAGAGCCCGCACAGCTCTCCTGCGCGCGAGACACACAGCTCGTCCCAAGCCGTGTTGCAGCAATAGCCGTCCTCTTCGCACACGGTGGCGGCGCACTCGTCGCACGCGGGATCGAGCACCTCGCCTGCTTCGCACAGGTCGTGGGCGCACGTCGCCTCCGGCTCGCAGCTGCACACCGCCGTCTCCTGGGCCTTGGCCACGCAATACTCGTCGTACTCGACCTCGCAGCAGTAGGCGTCGGCCTCGCACACGGCGGCGATGCAGCTGTCGCACTCGGGGCTCATGGCCGCGCCAGCTTCGCACGCGTCGTGCGAGCACGCGGGCGGATCCACCGGACCGCCGCCGCTGCCGCCCATCCCGGTCTCACACTCTCCCTCGAGCGTCGCGACGCACTGGTCTTGCCCCGCCTCGCAGTTGGTGCCGCCACCGGCCTCGCACAGCTCGCGTTGATCTGCGCACAACGGGCAGGGGGCGCTGCCTGTCGGCTCGGGGCACTCGGCGGGCTCGATCAGGTTCGCGTTGCGGCAGCTGAAGAAGGTGGCCATGCACTGCTGATCGGCGTCCCCGCCGAAGGCGCAGGCTGCCAGCGCAGCCTGGCACGTGTCGCAGTCGCCCAGCTCGGCGTGCTGGATGCTCGAGCACTCGTCTTGCGCGCGCGACATCAGGAACGTCTTGCACACGCTGAACTCGAGCTCGCAGTCGCCGGAATCGCAGTGACCCATGCGCTCTTTGCACAGCTCGCAGGCGATCTCGTTCGAGGGGCGCCCACACTCGTCGGGCCCCAGGCTCATCTTGTCCTGGCACGCTTGGAACACGTCGCGGCAGCCCACGAACTGCTGCTCGTTCTTGGCCGTCGAGCTGCACTCCGCCAGCGACTCCAGGCACGTCAGGCAGTCTGGCTGGATCTCCGTCAGCGCGCCGCCCTCGGTCTGAGTGGGCTCTTCGCAGGCGGCGCCCAAGGCGAGGGCGGCGCCGAGGGCGAGCAAGCTGAGGCTTCTGAGGCGCGTCGACATGGCGGTGCTCGGTCTCAGGGTAGCGAACAAGAAGGCGTCGCGGCGAACGTTTCGAGGTGGTCTTCTGCCACGTCCTTCTGGCTGCAAGGCTCGTCCTCGCTCCAGGCCAGCCAGTCGGCTTCGCGGCCCATGGCCTTGGCGTGATCGGCCCAGAGTTTGTAGCCATCGGTGCGAGCGCGGAACGGCGTGGGCTCGCGGCAGACCTGCTCGGCCTCGGCTTGCTCCTTCTCCACCCGCGCGAAGTCGAGGACGATCTCGGCCATGGCCGAGGTGGTGCTGTTCCAGCAGCAGGTCTTCGAGTCTTCGTACACCAGCGGCGCGAACACATAGTCATCGCGAACGCGCAGCTCCTGGTCGAGCTCCGCCTTGGTCGTGCCGAGCTGACCAGCGATCTCGTACAGGTCCTCGAACGCCTTCTCGCGGTTGGTGCGGGCCGAACAGCTGGCCGGGTGAGCGAGCAAGTGCTCCCGCGCCGTCTGAATGACCGAGACCAGCGCGGCCTTCTGCTCGGTGGCCGAGCCGGTGATCAAGATCTGATCGAACAGCGCGGGCCGCGCGGCGATCGTCTCCACCTGACTGTCCTCGATGTACACGTCTTGGCTGGCCTTGGGCACCGCGTTCACCCAGCGACCACCTTTGTTGATCGGGGTGCGCCAGCGGCGGATGCCACCACCGAGCTTGGCGTAGGGGTTCCCCTCGCTGTCTTCGCCCACGCCGCCGGTCACGTCCAAGGTGAAGTAGCGGCGCGAGGAGAGCGCGTCCTCGTAGATCGGTTGCCGGCGCGGCATCGAGCCAGTGGCGACGTCGATGGCGAGCTTGCCCTCGATCGGAGAGGTGACGCGCATGACGGGGATGGTGTGCCCGATGCCCTTCTTCTGCCAACGCTCGAGCAGCACGTCGCCTGGGCGGGTGGCCTCGGGCTCGATGTGGAACATGTTGTTGCCGTCGGCCAGGTTCACGCTGCCGAAGTAGAGCAGGAGCAAACGCATGAAGTGGCCGGTCCGCTTGTTGAGGTAGATCTCGTCGAAGTACGCGCCGGCACCGAGCTCCTCGCCATCCTCACCGACCATGAAGCCGAGCGTGTCGTCGCTGCCCAGGCGGCGTGAGCGCAATACTTTGTCGCTGGGCCAAGCGTCGCCGACCTTCCAGGTCTTCTCGTAGTCCTTGTAGTTGCTCTTGAACGCGGGGAAGGGCGAGACCGCGGCGCCGTTCGAGTCCACGAAGCCGAAGTGACCGGCAAACATCGCGCGCTTGTTGACCGAGTCCCAGCCGCGCACGAAGAAGGGCAGGTGGTACCAAGAAGCGAACGTCGCGCGCATCATCATCGCGACCTCGGCGCACTCGAGCGTCGGCCCGGGCAGCTTCTTGTCGCCGTAAGGCGTCTTGATCGAGATCGTGGTGCCGCTGCCCGACGCGCGGGGGATGCTCTCGAGGCTCCCCACCCAGCGCTCGTATTTCTCCTCCCAAGAGAGGCCGCTGTTCTCCTCCCAGGCGATGCCGGCCTTCTTGGCGGCTGGCGTGTCCCGGTCGCTCCAAGCGTTGTCAGCCGACCAGACCTCGGTCGCAGTGCCCTTCTTCACCAGCGGCCCCGAGCTGTCGATCACGTCGGAGGCCTCGAACTTGGTGGGCTCTTCGTCGCAGCCGGTCAGGGCGGCGAGGGCGAGGACCAGGAGCAGCAGCGCCTTGTTCATGGCGCCCCCTGGAGCAAGGGGTGTGCCGAGCCTCCGCACAGAAAACTCCACGAACCTACACGTGGTTCCAGTGCAACTGGATCGTCCGTGACCGGGGAGGGGGTGGATCTATTGGTCCTCAGGTGAGTGGGGCACGACCGTTGCTGAAGCGCCTGTCGATGCTGACGGGTCCCGAGAAGGCGGTCGTCTTTCTGCTCTCGCTGGACGAGAAGCTGGCGGCGCCGATCGTGGCCGAGCTGACCGAGGACGAGCTGCGAAAGCTGCGCACGGTCGCTTCGACCATGCGGGAAGTGAAGTCCGATGCGGTCGAGGAAGCGTACAAAGACTTCGTCGAGCGCAGCTCACGGGCGGTGGCGGTTCCTCGCGGAGGACTGCCCTACCTCCGTCGTTTGGCGGTTCGGGCGATCGGCGAAGAGCGTGCGCGCAACGTGTTCGAGGATGGCACCACGAGCCCGCTTGCCCGGCTGGAAGCCGCGCAGCCAGACACGATCGCGAGCTTGTTGGTGAAGGAGCCGCCGCAGCTGGCTGCGGCAATCCTGGCCAGGCTCGAGCCCGCGGCGGCGGCGAGCGTGCTCGCGGCGATGCCGCCGGAGCGTCAAGCGCTCATCCTGTGCCGTGTCAGCCGCTTGACGGAGCTGCCCGCCAGCACGCTCGAGGAGGTCGCGGGGGCGCTCGCGGCCGAGCTGCCCACCAGCGACGGGGCCGCCACCGTGGGAGTCGATGGTATGGCGCGCGCGGCCGCGATCCTGAACGCCGGGCCGAAGGACACCGCGACCGATATCTTGCAGACGATCGAGGCCGACCAGCCGGACCTGTCACGCTCGATCCGGCTCGCGATGTTCACCTTCGCCGACCTGGTGCGCTTGGATCCCAAGGCGATGCGCACGCTGCTGCGCGAGATTCCCACCGACCGTCTCACGCTGGCCCTCAAAGGGGGCACCCCCGAGATCATGCGCGCCGTGTTCACCGGCTTGTCCTCGCGGGCCGCCGAGGTCATCCGCGACGAGCTCGAGCTGCTCGGCAACCCGCGCAAGGCCGATGTCGAAGCTGCGACGACCGAAATCATCGAGACCGCGCTGCGGTTGGAGGCCGAGGGTGTGCTCGACCTGGGGAGAGGCTGAGCCATGCGATCGATCGCTCCCACCTCATGGGCCGCTCCTCCGAGGAGCCCTGTCGAAGGCGCACGCCCTTCGTGGCTGGCCCCACCCGCGCCGCCCGAGCCCTCGCTCACGAGCTGGGCCGCACCTGCGCCCTACCGCAAGCGACTGATCGCGAGTGTGGCGCCACGAATCTCGATGGCGCCCGCCGCGCCGCGCCCGTTGGGCGAGGACTCGGATCGCGTGCCCCCGCCGCCGTCGCTGCCCGAGATCGAGCAGCAAGTGACGCAAGCCGTGTCTGACGCAGAAGCGCAGCGGCTCGGGGCGCTGGTGGAGGAGCTGCGCGTCGGGCTCGAGGCGGCGCAAGCCAGCGTGGCCGACGCGCGCCGGGCCGCGCTCGAGGACTCCGAGCGCGAGATCGTCAAGCTCGCGATGGCGATCGCGGAGCGTGTGGTGGGCCGCGCGCTGGCGGAGCACGAGAGCGACGCAGCGACCTGGGTGCGCGAAGGGCTCAAAGCGCTGGCGCACGAGGACGACGTGCGCTGCGTGGCGTCGCCCCGTTTGGCCGAGGTGCTGATGGCGTGCGACGACTGGTTCGAGGGCGAAGCACGGCCCGACGTGGTGGTGGACACCAGGCTCGAGGGCCTCAGCTGTGAGGTCCGCGGCCGCTACGGCAAGGTGGACGCCAGCGTGGGCGCGCGCTTGGACGCCGTGGCGCGCGCGCTCGAGACCGAACGGGTGCGCACGTGATCGACCTCTCGAGCTACGTGAGCCGCGTGAAGGCCTCGCGCGGGCCGAGCCCCGAGGGGCAGGTGCACGACGTCGTGGGTCTGTTGATCGAGGTGGTCGGTATCAGCGCCGCCACTGGCGAGCGCCTGGAGCTCGCCACGCCGCGCGGCAATCTGCAGGCGGAGGTTCTAGGCTTTCGCCACGGCAAGCTCTTGTGCGCGCCGCTCGGGTCCACGCTGGGTGTCGAGCCAGGCGCTCGCGTGCGGCTCTCGTCGCGAGGTCCGAGCATCGGCGTGGGGGATGCGCTGCTGGGGCGTGTCATCGACGCGTTCGGAGCGCCGCTCGACCAAGGACCGGCGCCCGTCACGAGAGAGCAGGCTCGGCTGATCCGCGAACCGCCGCCGTCGTTCGGCCGGCGCCCGATCCAAGACCCGTTCGAGACCGGCGTGCGCGCGCTGGACGCGATGTTGCCGTTCGGTCGCGGGCAGCGCGTGGGCCTGTTCGCCGGCACCGGCGTCGGCAAGAGCACGCTGCTTGGCATGTTGTGCCGCCGCGCCCAGGCGGACGTGGTGGTCGTGGGGTTGATCGGCGAGCGCGGTCGAGAGGTGGGCGACTTCGTCACTCACACGCTGGGGGAGGGGCTCGCGCGCAGCGTGGTGGTGGCCGCCACGAGCGACGCCGCGCCGCTGGTGCGCGTGCAGGGGGCGCTGGCGGCGACCGCGATCGCAGAGCACTTTCGAGATCGCGGCAAGAGCGTGCTGTTGGTCATGGATTCGGTCACGCGCTTCGCGATGGCCCTGCGCGAGGCATCGCTCGCAGCGGGCGAGCCGCCGGTGACCAAGGGCTACACGCCGAGCGTCTTCGCGGCGCTGCCGACCTTGCTCGAGCGAGCTGGAACCACCGCCAACCAGGGGTCGATCACCGCGGTGTACACCGTGCTGGTCGAGGGGGACGACCTCAATGATCCGATCGCGGACGCCGTGCGGGGCATCTTGGATGGTCACGTCGTGCTGTCACGCTCGGTCGCCGAGCGCGGCCTCTACCCCGCGATCGACGTGCTGAAGAGCGTCTCGCGCGTGTTCGAGGTGGTGGCATCCCCCGACCACAAGCGCGTTGCGCTGGAGGCACGAAACTTGATGGGTGCCCACCGCGAAGCGTCTGATCTGATCAAGATTGGCGCCTATGTCGCTGGGACCGATGCGCGCGTGGACACCGCGTGCCGGGTGGTGCCCAAGCTCGAAGCGTTGATCCGACAAGGTGTCGACGAGCGCGTCACACGCGCGGAGGCCATCCGCGCGCTCGGCGCCGCGATCAAGGTGACCCCATGAGCAGAGAGAGCCTCGCAAGAACCCAGCGCTTGCTGTCGATCCGTGAGCTGCAACGCAGCGCCGTGCAAGCCTCGTTGGCTCGCGCCGAACAGCACGCGCGAGAGGCCGAGCGCCTCGCGCGCGAAGCGAGCTCCCGACTGGAGGAGACTGCTGAGCGGGCGCTGACCAGCTCCGTGTCGGACATCGAGCAGCTGATCGAGGCGCGGGGCGCCTACGCGCATGGACGTCTCCAGCTCGAAGTGGCCACCTCCGCATCTGCGCGTGCGGAGGGCGAGCGCAAGGCTCTGCGAGATCGGCTCGGACAGGCCGACATGGCAGTGAGACAGGCGGAGCGTCTGAGCGAGCTGGCAGCGGAGCAGCGGCAGGCGCTCGACGCTCGCGTGGAGCGCGCGTTGAACGACGAGATCGCTGCCAAGCGAGTGGTGCGCTGATGGACGCGCTGCTGCTTGCGAGCGCCGCGAGCGCCGAGCTTCCTCGAGCCGCCGCCGAGCACGCTGCTGCGGGTGCGGGCAGCGGCGCGGCGTTCACGCTGGCCATGACCGACGCGGCCTCCGAGCTCGCTTCGCCAGCGAGCCTGCCCTGGCCGCATGCAGGAGCAGAGCTGGCCTTGGCTGCGTCGATGGCGCCGCTACAGGGCGCGGCCGTGGAGTCGGCTCCGACGCTGCAGCTGAGAGACAGCGCTCGCCCCTCGGCCCCCGACGCTGTCGACACCGACGAGCCGAGCGCGATCGAGCGGGGCTTGGCGTGGCTGCCGTTCTACCTCCCCGTCCTGGGCGGCCCCGAGCTCGTCCCCCCCGTCTCGAAGCCCGCTCGCGAACACAAGGCGGAGGCGCAGGTCGCCCCGCTCTGGCCGGTGAGCGCCAAGCACGAGCCGCCCGCGGGTGAGACGAGCCCGCACGGGACGACGCCGTCCGCGCAAGCGCTGCCCGTTCACCACGATCCCGTGGGGGCCTTCGCGTCCACGTCTGGGGCCACGAAAGAAGCGCCAAACGTCGAGACGCTCGTGCCCCTGGCTACCCCCGCGGGCCTCGCTCGTACGGCGTCCCAAGGCACAACGAGCAGCTCGGGGCCTGTCGGTGTGTCGCCCCCTCCGCGCACTCCCGATGCCATCGAGCTCCCACGCGAGCTCACGGTGGGCTGGCGAGTGATCCCCGCTGCGGCTGCCTTCGCGTCGCCGATCGGCGCTGCGATCGCGAAGCTCGCAGACGACCGCGCGCGGGAGCTGGAAGAGCCTGCCGAGCCCGCGGCGGACTCGCCGCTGATGTCGCGAACGCAGCGGACGTCGCGGCTGGCCGACGCTCACGAGGCCGAGGGCGCGCACGCGAAACAGCTCGGGCTGCTCGCGTCGAAGCCCCTCGCCACCCTGGACGTGAACGACGCGCTGTTGGTGCGCGAGAGGGGCAGCGCGCCCGAAGCGCCGAGCGCGGCGCTCGGGCAACCCGACGCTGCTCCGGCGTCGGAGCAGCAGCCGCTGTCCGCGGCTTCGTCGAGCACGGGCGCCGCTCCGACCGTGGCTCTGCGCAGCCTCGACGTCGGCGCCGAGCTTTCTCGCTTGGTCGATCAGACCGGTCGCGAGTGGCGTCAACGTGATGTCGAGGCCAGCGTCAATCGGCTGGCATTGTCCCAACGGGTCGAGGCCCGCACCGTGATCGCCGAGCTCGGCGTGGTGCAGGTTCGCGCCGAGTCGAACGGCGCCGGGGTCGATCTGTTCGTGTCGGCGAACGAGGCGCCCACCAGCGCGCTGCTCGATCACCAGAAGCCGGAGCTGATGCGAGACCTGCGCGCCGCGGCCGTTCCGCTCGCGCAGCTCACGGTGGGCGCGGGCGGAGACTCCACGCACCGTCAGCCACGAGACCCGCACGCGAGCCAGCCCGTGGCCCCGCGCCCAGCGCACGAAGACGCGGTGAGCACGGCCGTTGCGGTGGCCGCACCCACCGTGACCTCTTCGGGCCGGCGGGTACGGATCGTGCTCTAGCTGATCCCATGCCGATCTCTGGAGTCGACAGCACCACCACCACGAGCGCTCAAGGAGCCAGCGCCGCTCCGACCTCCGCGCTGGACCGAGACGCGTTCCTCAAGCTGTTGGTCGCGCAGCTGTCGCACCAGGACCCGCTCAAGCCCATGGAGGGCACCGAGTTCGTGACGCAGCTCGCGCAGTTCAGCTCGGTCGAGCAGCAGCTCGCGCAGTCCGCCAAGCTGGACCTGATTTCACTGCAGCTCAGCGGTCTGGCCAGCAACGAAGCGGCCTCGCTCGTGGGCAAACAAGTGACGGTGCGGGCCAAGGGCACGCTCGACTACGGCGGCGATGGTCTGGCCGTGCAGGGCAGCGCATCGCTGCCCGCCAAAGCCAAAGAGGTGACCATCGAGATCAAGGACGAGAGCGGCAAGGTGGTACGGACCCTGAAGCGGTCCGACGTGCCGCCCGGAGCGCTCGAGTTCAGCTTCGACGGGCGCGGCGACGCGGGGCAGACGCTGCCAGCGGGCAAGTACAGCGCGCACGTCAGCGCGAAAGACGCGAGCGGCAACGAGCTCACGGTGTCGGATCAGGTCACGGGCACCGTGCAGCAGGTGACGTTCGAGAACGGCTACCCGGAGCTGATCCTGGACAACGGGGTGCGCGCTCCCGTGAGTGACTTGGTGAGCGTAGGGACCGCGGGCGTGACTTCGCCCGCGCCTGGATCGGACACGAACGGGTCCGCGGGCACCGGCGGCAAGAGCGACGTGCTCGTCACGCAGCCGAGCGTGGCCAGCCCGTCGCTCTCGGTGATTGGAGATTTGCTGTCTCAGCTGTCGCGCTGAGCAGCACGAGACGAGGAGACGACATGTCGATTTACAAGGCCATGTGGACGGGTGTTTCTGGGTTGGCTGCCGAAGGCCAGACGCTGGGCGTGATCGGCGACAACATCGCCAACAGCAACACGGTGGGCTTCAAGATGTCGCGCGCGTTGTTCGAGGACGTGCTCGGTGGCGCGGTCGGGCAGAACGTGGGCGGTGGCGTGCGCATGGCGCGCTCGCAGCAGATCTTCGCGCAGGGCTCGGTGGTCAACACCGGCCAGCAGACCGATCTGGCCCTGACCGGGGACGGCTTCTTCGTGGTCAAGGGCGCGCTCGGCGGGATGAGCGGGCAGTTCTACTCGCGCGCCGGCCAGTTCACGATCAACAACGAGGGCAGCCTGGTGAACCCGCAAGGGCTCACGCTGCAGGGCTACGTCGCCAACCCGGACGGCACGTTCCAGGCGAGCCTGAGCGACGTCCAGGTGCCGACCACGCCGCTGTCCCCCAAGCCGACGAGCACGATCGAGATCGACGCCAACCTGGACGCCAACGACGCGTTGCCGAGCGTCACGCCGTTCGACCCGCTCGATCCCACCAACTCCTCCAACTTCTCCACCAGCACCACCGTCTACGACTCGCTCGGCAACGCGCACTCCGTCGACATCTATTTCGAGAAGACGGCCGCAGGTTGGAGCTACCACGCGCTGGTCGACGGCGGAGAGCTCGCCGGTGGCACTGCTGGAACCTCCACGGAGATCGCCTCCGGCACGTTGACGTTCGATGGCAGTGGCAACCTGGTGTCACACACCCCCTCCCCAGTCCCCGGCCCGGTCGACTTCTTGGGCGCGAACCCCGGGCAAGCGTTGACGTTCGACCTCGGCACCCCTGGGACCAACGACGGCATCACGCAGCTCGGCATGGACAGCAGCATCACCGCGCAGACCCAGGACGGCTACGGCGCGGGATCGCTCTCGGGCATCACCGTCGACGCCAACGGCGTGGTGATGGGCAGCTACGACAACGGCGAGCAGCTCGCGATCGCGCAGCTCGCGATCGCCAAGTTCTCCTCCAACGACGGGCTCGGCCGCGCAGGTGGCAATTGTTGGATCCAGACGCGGGCCTCCGGGGAGCCGGTGATGGGCGCCGCCGGGTCGGGCGGTCGCGCCGCGGTCGTGGCAGGCGCGCTGGAGCAATCCAACGTCGATATCGCGCAGCAGTTCGTGGAGATGATCGCGCACCAGCGGGCCTTCCAGGCCAACTCCAAGACCATCACCACCGCGGACGACATGTTGCAGGAGATCGTCAACCTGAAGCGTTGACTCACTCACACGAGGGACGACCATGAGCGCCGACAAGAAAGAAGAGCCCAAGAAGCCCGACGGCAAAGAGGGCGCCGAAGGCGCTCCCAAAAAGAAGGGGCCGCTCGGAGTGGTCGTGGGCGTGGTGCTCTCGGCGGTGCTGGCGGGCGGGGCCGCCTACGGCGGGGCACGCGCGGCCTCTGGCGGCCACACCCAGAAGGAGCCACCCAAGCCCAAGTTCCACCCCCCGGGCCCCACCGTCCCGCTCGAGCCCTTCATCGCCAACTTGCCCGACACCGACGGCAAGAATCACGCGGTCAAGGTCACCATCGCCATCGAGCTGGTACGCGAGGCCCAAGAGGACCAGTTCAAGATCTACATCCCACGCGTGCGGGACGTGACCCTCACCTACATCCGTGGCCTCACGTTCAACCAGATCGTGGAGAAGGACAGCACCGAGAAGATGCGACGCGAGCTGATCGAGAAGTGGCACGCGATCGGCGCCACGGATGCCCACCAGGTGCTCATCACAGACCTCATCACGCAATGAGCGACGAACCGAAGGCGTTGCGCAGCCTTTTTGGAGATGCGCAGAAGGCCGGGGCCGGCACTCCGCGAGGATTGTCGCTGATCGACGAGCGCGCCCACGAGATCGCCGCTGCGCTGCGGCGCGCCGTCCCCTTCCTCATGCGCAAAGGGATCTCGCTCACGGCCGAGCCTGCCACCGTGGTCAAGGCGAGCGCGCTGATGAGCAACGTCAAGGGACCGGCGTTCCACGTGCCGCTGGCCACCGACCCCGGTGGCTCGCGCGCGCTCTTGGTGTGCGACGCGGGCGCGGTGGCGTTCCTGCTCGACGCCGCGCTCGGCGGGGACGCGGAGTCCGCGGAGCCCAGCTTCAGCGACGAGCTCACCGGCGCCCAGCGCGCCGCGATCGGTCGTCTGGTCGAGCCCATGGTCAAGCTGCTCTCGGACGTGTTCTTGGGGCTCGGCGTGCGCTTTCGTCGGATGCCGATGGCGACGGGCCTCCCCACCGAGGGAGAGCTCATCAGCCTGATGCTGACGATCGGCGGCCGCGAAGATCGCAAGATCATGCTCGCGGTCTCCAAAGACGCGCTCGCCAGCGCCGGCTCGGCCGTGCTTGGCGCGCAGAAGCGCGGTGATGCGGAGAACAAGGTGCCCGCCATCCTGTGTCAGGTCGAGGTCGAGCTGGTCGCCGAGCTCGGCCGGGTGCACCGCAAGCTGTCGGCCATCGAAGGCCTGCGCGTGGACCATGTGATCCGCCTGGATACACCGGTGCAGGCGCCGGTGACGGTCCGCATCCAAGACAAGCCGATCTTTCGCGCGCGCCCGACCGTGTCGGGAACACAGCTTGCAGTGACGGTCCTCGAGCGGTTCGACCAGCGCAAGGAAGCTCCTCCTGAGCTTCGGGTGCGCGAGATCGAGCCAAGCCCGTTCGAACCTTTGCGCGAGGTGTGACGCATGGCCGTATCGATCCCCCCCGAGCGAGAAATTGTTCCCGTCCAGCTCGTCGACCACGGGGCGTTCCACGTGCTGCGCGACGTCGAGGTCGAGATCACCGTCGAAATCGGCCGTTCTCGCAGGCGCATCGCGGACGTCCTCAAGCTCTCGCCCGGTCAGACCATCGAGCTGTCCAAGGTCGCCGGCGAGCCGGTCGACATCTACGTCAACGACCAGCTGCTCGGCCGAGGAGAGGCGATCGTGCTCGGTGATCGCTACGGTGTGCGCATCACGGAGCTGGCCTCGGTCGGGGAGGGGTCATGAGGACCGCCATCGCTCTGGCGCTCGCCGCCACGCTGCTGACGACGCCCGCCCTGGCGGAGAACCAAGGGCCGGAGACGCCCGCAGAGGTGGTGGAGGCAGAGGCCGCTCCACCCCCCGCAGAAGCGGTGCCGGAGAAGCCAGCGCCTCGCCCGTTGGAGCTCCGTCCCAATCGCCCCAACGAGGTCGGCTCGGGGGGCGGCTTCTCCATCGGTCTGAAGCTGCTCGCCGTGGCGGCCGTCTTCGCAGGGGCCTTCTTGCTGTTCCGGCGTGGCCAGACGGTGAAGGCTGCGCGCGTGGCTGGCGCGGCCCCCCGCATCGTGTCGCGCACCGCGGTGGGCATGCGCAACGAGCTCTTGGTGGTCGAGGTCGAAGGACAGCGCCTGTTGATCGGCGTCACGCCGTCCGCCATGTCCACGCTGAGCGTGATCACGGAGGAACCGCGTGAGCTGATCGAGGAGCCGAAGCGGCTCTCCGAGGAGATCAACCTACACCGTCCTGCGATCGTGCCCCCCAGCCCCAAGCCTCCCACGATCGAAGAGAGCCTGAGCCGGCTCATCGCTGGCGCCCGTGCGGAGCTGGAGGAGCCCACGCCCCTCCGCAAGACGCCCGCTCCGCGCGCCGCCACGAGGAAGCAACCTGACCGCGGCGAGGTCGAGGATCGTCCGTCCGAGAAGCGCGTCCAGCGCGTGCGCGACGTGGCTGGTCTCGAAGGCCAGGTGAGAGGCCTCTCCGCGAAGCGAGGATGACGTGAACCCGTCCTGGCTCTCCCAGCTCGAGAAGACCGGGCTGTCGCCTCAGCTCACCATCATCGCGGCGCTGACGCTGCTCTCGCTGCTGCCGGCCATCATCCTCACGATGACCAGCTTCACGCGGTTCATCGTGGTGCTGTCGTTCGTGCGGCAAGGGATCGGCACGCAGCAGAGCCCACCCAACCAGGTGCTGGTGGGGTTGGCGCTGTTCCTGACCATGTTCACCATGGCCCCGGTCGCAGAGACCGTCTTCAACGAGGCCTACGTGCCCCTGTCCAAGGGCCAGATCTCCCAGCTCGAGGCGCTCGAGCGCGGCATCGCGCCGATCCGGTCCTTCATGCTGCGACAGACGCGTGAGGCCGACCTGGCGCTGTTCTACGAAGCAGCCGGGGCGGACTTGCCGAAGACGGAGGACGAGGTGCCCATCCGCATCGCGGCGCCGGCCTTCTTGGTCAGTGAGCTCACCACTGCCTTCGAGATGGGCGTCCTGGTGCTGCTCCCGTTCCTGGTGATCGACCTGGCCGTCAGCTCCGGGTTGATGAGCATGGGTATGATGATGGTGCCTCCCGCCCAGATCAGCCTTCCGCTCAAGTTGCTCGTGTTCGTGATCGTCGACGGCTGGCACCTGTTGGTCGGCTCCTTGCTTAGGAGCTTCACATGACCACCGATGGCGCCATCACTCTGCTCTCCAAGTTCGGCGAGGTCGGTCTGTTCGTGGCGACACCGCTGCTCGTCGTAGCCGCGATCGTGGGCGTCGTGGTGGGCGTGGTGCAGACCGCCACCCAGATCAACGAGCCGGCCATCGCGTATGCGGCCAAGGTCGCCGGCGTGGTGGCGCTCACCTTGCTCGCTGGCCCAGCCATCGCCGACAAACTGCTCGCCTACACCAAAGAGAGCATCGGCGCGATCGCGCACGTGGTGGAGTGATGCTGCGAGCGCTGATGCTGGAGCAGGGCCTGCTGGTGGTCCTGCTGCTGACGCGCATCCTCGGCTTCGTGCTCACCTCGCCGTTTCCCGGCGAGCACGTGCCGCGCAGCGCCAAGGTCGGGCTCAGCGTGATGCTCGCGTTCTTCTGTGCCAGCACGTTGCCCACGCCGCACGAGGCGCTCGACATCTCGCTGCGCCTGGTAGGCATGGTGGCCGCCGAGCTCGGCACCGGGCTGACCATCGGTTTTTCGTTTCGCGTGTTGCTCAGCGCCGCCGACGTCGCGGGCGACTTGGTCGGGCAAGCCACTGGTCTCGGCTCGGCCTCGCTGTTCAACCCCATGTTCGGCAGCAACGAGACAGCCGTGAGCCGAGTGCTCTCGCTGTTGGCCCTGCTGTTGGTGCTCAGCTCCGGGGCCCACCGCGTCGTGCTCGCGTTCCTGATGGACTCCTTCGCGGCCATTCCCGTTGGCCAAGGCCGCCCCGCCATGGCGTTGCCCGTGCTCCTCGCGGCCTTCGTGGACGCGATGACGGTGGGCGTGCAGCTGGCCATGCCGGTGATCGCGGTCTCGCTCGTGCTGCAGGTGGCGCTGGCCATGGTCGCGCGCATCGCGCCGTCGCTGCAGATCTTCAACGTCGGCTTCGCGCTGCTGATCGTCGTCGGGCTGTTCACGCTGTTCGCGACCCTGCGCGATCTGGGCACGGTGCTGATCTCGCACCTGGGCAAGCTCCCGGACACGCTGGAGCGGCTGTTCGAGTCGATTCGAGGCTGAGCCGTGGAGGATGAGGGCGACAAGAAGTACGATCCGACGCCGCGGCGGCGGAAGCAGTTCCGCGACGAAGGACGCATCGCTCGGGCGCGCGATGCGGCGCCGGCCGCGGCCGGGCTGCTCGTGGTGCTGGTCTTGGTGGGCACCCTGGGGGAGGCCAAGAGCTCGCTGTTCGACCTGTTTCGCGCCTCTCTGGGCGACGTCTCGGCCCTGTCTCGCGGGCAAGGGGCGTCGGTGCGGACCATGGCGCTGGGCACGATGGTCACGCTGGTCGTGCCCGCTGTCGTGGCAGCCTGCGTGGGCGCGATTGTGCTCGGGGCCGCGCAATCCGGCCTCCAGCTGAACCTGGGCCTGGTCGAGTTCAAAGCCGAGCGGCTCGACCCCATCAGCAAGATCAAGCAGATGTTCTCGCTGTCTCACGGCGGTGTGGAGCTCTTGCTGTCCTTGGCGAAGGTCGTGCTGGTGGGGGGAGTGGCCTACCAGGCGCTGCACGCCGAGTGGGGCAAGTTGACGCGCTTGGCCTCGACGGACTTCGTGACCGGCTCCGGCATCCTGTTCTCGGCCACGCTGCACCTCGCGCTGAACGCGCTGCTCGCGACTGCCGTGATCGCCGCTGCCGACTACGCGCAGAGCTGGTTTCGGCTGGAGCGCGAGATGAAGATGACGCTCAAGGAGCTGCGCGACGACATGCGGTCCGAGGACGGTGACCCTCACGTCAAGGCCAAGATGAAGGCGCGCGCGCGAGCGCTCAGCAAGAAGCGCATGATGGCCGACGTCAAACATGCGGCGGTGATCGTCACGAATCCGACGCACGTGTCTGTCGCGCTCCGGTACACCGCCACGGATCCGGCGCCGGTGGTGGTGGCCAAGGGCCACGACGACGTGGCGCTGGCGATCCGGCGCGAGGCGCGCGCACATGGTGTGCCCATCATGGAGAACCGCAGATTGGCCCGGTCCCTGGACGCCGAAATCCCGATTGGCAAGCCGGTCAAGATGGCTCACTTCGCTGCCGTGGCGCGGCTCTTGTCGCTGGTGTACCGCCTGAAGAGCAGGGGACGGCCACAGGCGGCTGGCACGCGCCGTGCGTAGACGCGGAGCGTGAGCTCACAGGCCGCCACTCTCAGCAAGCCGGGTGGCCTTCGCGACATGATCGTCCCGATCGGCATCGTCGGCATCGTGCTGATGATGGTGGTGCCGCTGCCCGCCGTGTTGCTCGACGTCCTGCTCACGCTCAGCATGGCGCTCGCGATTGGCGTGTTCTTGACGGCGCTCTTCATCGAGGAGGCGCTCGAGTTCTCGGCCTTCCCCGCGTTCGTGTTGGTCGCGACGCTGCTGCGCTTGAGCCTGAACGTTGCGACGACGCGCCTGATCTTGCTGCATGGAGCCGAGGGCCACGGTGCGGCAGGTGAGATGGTCGAGGCCTTCGGTCGCTTCGTGGTGGGCGGCAACATCGTGGTCGGTCTGGCGATCTTCCTGATCTTGGTGGTGATCAACTTCGTCGTCATCACCAAGGGCGCGGGGCGCGTCGCAGAAGTGGCGGCGCGATTCACGCTCGACGCGATGCCCGGCAAGCAGATGGCGATCGACGCCGATCTGTCGGGTGGGCTGATCAACCCGGAGCAGGCACGCAACCGGCGCCGCACGCTGGAACGCGAGGCGGACTTCTACGGCGCGATGGATGGCGCCAGCAAGTTCGTGCACGGCGACGCCGTCGCAGGGCTGCTCATCACCGGTATCAACCTCGTGGGCGGCCTCATCCTGGGCCTGGCCGCAGGCATGGAGCTGCCCGTCGCCGCCGAGACGTTCTCGGTGCTCTCGATTGGTGACGCGCTGCTCGCCCAGATTCCCGCGCTGCTGGTGTCCGCGGCGGCCGGCATCGTGGTGACCCGTAGCCCTACGGGGGACCAGCTCGGGCGTGCGTTCATCACGCAGCTCGCAGGCAAGAAGCGGAGCTTGAACATCACCGCGGCGATCATGGCAGGCCTCGGCTTGCTGCCGGGCATTCCCTTCATCCCTTGTGTCGGGCTCGCTGGCTTGCTGCTGGTGGTCGCGCGCAAGCTGCCCGTGGAGAGCGCGGAGCCCAAGAAGAGCGAAGGCGCCGAGTCGCCCCTCGACGAGCCCGCCGCGGAGCCCAAGCGAGGCTCCCCCGAGGATATCGATCGGGCGCTCAACCTGGAGATGCTGACGTTGGAGCTGGGCTACGAGCTCGTTCACATGGTGGACACCGCGCGCGGCGGTACGCTGCTGGACCGCGTGATCGGGCTGCGCCGCGAGATCGCGCAGGAGTGCGGCGTCGTCGTCCCGCCGATCCATGTGTGCGACAACCTCGACCTGCCCCCGAACTGCTACCGCTTGCTGTTGCTCGGCAACGAGGTCGGGCGCGGCGACTGCCTGATGGGTCGCGTCATGGCCATCGACGCGAGCGGCGCCGCACCTCCGATCGACGGCGAGCCCACCAAGGACCCCGCGTTCGGGCTGCGCGCCGTCTGGGTTTTGACGCGTGACAAAGAAATGGCGGAGGCGCTCGGCTACGCCACGGTCGATCACTCGACGCTGGTGGCCACTCACTTGGGCGAGCTGCTCCGCACGTTCGCCGCGCGCTTGCTCGGCCGCCAAGAGGCTCAGCACCTGCTCGACGTGTTGGCCAAGGTCGCCCCCAAGCTGGTGGATGACGTGGTCCCGAACTTGCTCCCCCTGGGTGATGTGGTTCGCGTGCTCAAGAACCTGCTCTCGGAGCGGCTCTCGATCCGCGACCTGCGCACCATCCTGGAGGCTCTCGCCGATGCGGCCCACCAAACCAAGGACCCTGAGCAGCTCACCGAGCTCGCGCGCGAACGGCTGGCTCCCGCCATCACCGCTCGCCTGCTCGGCCCCGACCGCTCGGTGTCGGTGCTCGCACTCGATCCTCGCATCGAGGACAACCTGCGTCGGACGTTGCGAGACATCGCGGCCGGCACTGGCGGCGCGATCGATCCGGACCTCATCCGTCACCTCACCGAGAAGGTGGAGCGCGCGCTGGCCAAGTTCCACGCCCTGGGGGCCCCGCCCGTGTTGGTAGCCCCGCCTGACGTGCGCCGCTTCGTGCGCGCGATCTTCGAGCGCAAGTTGCCGCAGCTCGCGGTGGTCTCGTTCCGCGAGATCGAGGCGAGCGCGTCGCTGCGCGTGGTCGAAACACTGAGTTTGCCTGGGGCGCCACACGGGGCGCCGCAGGTCTCTGCGAGGACAGCATGAACCATCTGACGTTCCGCGGTCGTACACTGGAAGAAGCCAAGAAAGCCGCCGAGGAGGCGCTCGGCGGCAACGTCGTGGTGCTCGCCACCCGCAAGACGCAGAAGAAGGGCGGGCTGCTCGGCCTGCTCTCGACCGCAGAGTTCGAGGTCACGGTGCGCGCTCCCGAGCCAGCCAAGGCCGCACGCCCGCACCCCTTCTCCGACTCCGCCCGGGCGAGCGCCCCCAACGAAGACTCCGAGGCGCTGCGCGCGGAGGTCCGCAACGAAGTGCGCACCCTGCGAGCGCTGTTTGCCCGCAACGGAGAGCACGAGCGCTCCACGCTCGAGCCGATCGCCCGCGAGATCGAGGCGGAGCTCGGAGAGCTGCACGAGATCTTGCTGGACATGCAGGCCGAGCGCGACCACGAGGCGCCGCAGCAGCTGAAGCGCCTGCTGGCTGCAGCGGGCATCGAAGGCGGCTTTGCCCGCGTCGTCGCGCGCAAGGTCCAAGAGCGCGGCGACGAGGCCTCGGCCGTGGAGTCGCTCAAGGCCGTGCTGTGTGACCTGATCCGCACGGCGCCGTTTCCGCTGGCACGCGGCGGCAAGAAGCTGATCGCGCTGGTGGGGCCGACCGGGGTGGGCAAGACCACGACCGCCGCCAAGCTCGCGGCGCACGCGATCTTGGATCAGCGCCGGACCGTCAAGCTCATCTCCTGTGACAGCTACCGTGTGGGCGCAGTCGAGCAGCTCGAGCGCTTCGCCCAGCTCTTGGGAGCCGAGTTCTGCTCGGTCAAGACCCGCCACGGCCTGGAGGAGGCGCTGCTCTCGAGCTCCACGGACGTGACCATCATCGACACCGCCGGTCGCCCCGGTGACCGCGACGACATCGAATCGGCGCTGCCTCGCGTAGGGCACCGAAACGGCGCCATGGAGCGCGATATCCTCCTGTGTCTGCCCGCGGCGCTGCGCGAGATTGACGCGCGCCGGCTGGCGCGCGCGTTCCACGGATGCCACCCGACCGGGCTGGTGATGACCAAGCTGGACGAGACCACCGCGCCGAGCGGTTTGGTGCACGCGCCGTTGGCCACGAAGCTCCCGCTCGCTGCGCTGTGCTTCGGGCAGCGCGTGCCGGAGGACATCGCCCCCGCGCACCCCAAGGCGGTGCTCGACGCGCTGATCCCGCCGACGAAGAAGGCGCAGTCCTGGCGCTCGGCCGCCGCCTGAGATCCGATGATGCCTAGCCTTGCCGAGAGCCCGCAGCCGAGCGCGAAGAAGCGCGCCCTGACGCGGGCGGAGTTCGAGCGGTTTTCGCCGCTCATCCGGCGCCAAGCCATGCTGGTGGCACGCAAGGCTCCTCGCGGCGTGACCGTCTCGGATCTGTGCGCGCGTGGCTTCGCCGGACTATTCGCGGCGCTGACCAGCGTCGATCTGACCGACGAGGCAGAGCTGGAGAGCGTGGTGATGGGGCGCGTCAAGAGCGCCATGGTCGACCATCTGCGCAGCTTGGACCCCGGCGTGAGGCGTGCGCGCGCAGAGTCGCGCGAGGTGGCGGTCGCGATCCGCGTGTTGCTCGCGGCCACCAACCACCAGCCGCCCCGGGCGGAGATCGCGCGTGCGCTCGGCCTCAGCGTGAGCGAGCTCGAAAATCGCCTGTTCGACATTCACGCGCGCGGCTTGGCGCGTCTCGAGCTGATCGACTTCGATCGGCCCGACAGCATCCGCGCCGAGGAGTGCGAGACGGGCCAGGCCGATCTCGCGACGGCCGTGTCCGGCCTCGACTTCGACAGTCGTGAGGTGTTGTCGCTCGTCTACCAGGAGGGTTGCCACCTGGGCGAAGTCGCGGCCGTGGTGGGCGCGAGCGAGCGGTCGACGACGGTGCTGTTCACCGAAGCGATTCATCGGCTCCGCGCGGCGCTCGGGAGAGAGTGATCATGGCCAAAGGTGTGTACGCAGCTTTGAGTGGAGCCGTCGCCGCAGGCGTGGCGCTCGACACCACCGCGCAGAACCTCGCCAACGCCTCCACCGCGGGCTACCAGCGGCTGCGACCCATCTTCCACGAGGTGCTGACGCGCGCGGGCGACGAGCGATCGGCCGACAAGGCCAACCGCTTCACCGCCGCGCGCGGGACCGTCATCGACATGGCGCCCGGCGTCACGCGAACGACGGGTCGGCCGCTCGACGTAGCCCTGGCGTCGGGCTCGTTCCTGGCGGTGGCGACCGAGCGCGGTGAGCGCTACACCCGCGCCGGCGCCATCTCCGTGGATCCCGATGGATTCTTGAGGATTTCGGGGGAGAAGTTGGTCGATGAGTCGGGCGCTCCGATTCAAGTCGAGGCCGACAAGAGCGCGGAGCTCTCGATCTCGGAGGATGGCCAGGTGGTCGCCTCTGAAGGGCCGCTGGCACGGATCAAGCAAGTAACCTTCCAGCAACCTCGGCTGCTGAGCCCCGAGGGCGGCGCACTGTTCGCCGCCTCCGAGGCGTCTGGAGCCGCCACTGCCGCTGACGGTGCCCTGCGAGTCGGTCAGCTCGAGGACTCCAACGCCACCCCCGTGGTGGCCATGACCGAGCTGATGACGACGACACGTCTGTTCGATGCCTTCCAAAGGGCGATCGAGACGTTCCGCGACGCCGACCGCCGCGTCGTGACCCTGCCAAACGTGTGAACTGCCGAACCGAAACCCCGAACCCAAGAACCAGGAGCCTCCCATGGCGCTCTACGTAAATACCAACGTGCCTTCGCTCGAAGCACAGCGAAATCTCTCCACGAACTCGATGCATCAGGCGACGACGTTCCAGCGTCTGTCGAGTGGGCTCCGCATCAACAGCGCTGCGGACGACGCTGCCGGCCTCGCGATCTCCGAGCGCATGCAGGCGTCGATCAGGTCGTATGGCATGGCGGAGCGCAACACGAACAACGCCGTGAGCATGACGCAGACCGCGGAAGGCGCGCTGAGCCAGGTCTCCTCGGTGCTCCACCGGCTGCGCGAGCTCACCATTCAAGCAGCCAACGGCGACGTCACGGCGACCGATCGCGGTTACCTCGACCAGGAGTTCACGGCCCTGAAGGAGGAGGTCACCCGCATCTTCGACAACACCAAGTTCAACGGCAAGCAGCTGCTCGGCGGCGCTGCTACCACGATCGACTTCCAGGTCGGCATCGACAACACCACCGGTGATCGCATGTCGATCGCGTTCGGCGGCATGGACCTGGCGGCCCTCGGCATCGCTGCCGCGAACGTCTCCGGCGCCACGCCCGCGAACGCTCAAGCCGCCATCACCATGGTGGACGCCGCCATCACCGCCACCAACACCAAACGAGCCGACTTCGGCGCGGCCATGAACCGGCTCAACGTGACTGTGTCCAACCTGCAGTCGATGAAGACCAACCTGTCCGCCGCGAACGGGCGCATCCGCGACGTCGACGTGGCGGAGGAGAGCAGCAAGATGGCGCGCCAGCAGGTGCTGATGCAGGCCGGAACGGCTGTGCTCTCGCAAGCGAATCAATCACCGCAGCTCGCCATGCAGCTCCTCAAGGGCTGACGGCTAGCGCGCGGGCTGGAGGTCCACCATGGAGGTGCGCGCCGCCGCCCATTCTCTCGGTTCGGCACCGCGAGTCGCCACGACGTCCGTCCAACAGGGGCGCGTCGTGGCGCCTTCGCGAACACCACTGAGCCCGCTTCAGATTCGAGCTTCACTTGCGTCCGCTTACAACTCGCTGAAGGGCGCCCCCATCGACGGCCAGTTGCTCGACGTGCTCACCGCGCAGGTGTGCACCGAGAACGCGCACGGTGCGGCGATGCACAACAACAACTTCGGCGGCATCAAGGGCGTGAGCCCTGAGGGCACGACCGCGCGGATGCGCACGCGCGAGGTCCTCGATGGCAAGTCGGTCCAGATCACCGACGGATTTCGAGCCTACTCGACCCCCGAGAACGGCGCGAAGGACTACCTCGCGCTGCTCGAGCGCAGGTTCCCGCGCGCCCTGGAAGCAGGCAGGAGCGGAGACGTCGAAGGTTTCGCCAGGAGCCTCAAGGCCGGCAACTACTTCACCGCTGACGTGGGCGAGTACGCCGCAGCGATGCGTGGAGTGATGTCGCGAGGTTTCGATGGCGAAGTGCGTCATTTGCCCGCATCCAAGCCAGAGGTGCCCCACGGACCCACGCCGGAGCTCCCCTTTGCCACGACCTTCGCGGTCGCGCGCGTCATGGACGCGCTGTCGGGTCACGCCGCGGCCATCGTCGCGCCAATCGACGAGGAGCCGCTTAAGTAGTTGCGACGAAGGTCCGCTCCAGATCTCGAGGCGTAATCGCGCCCCACGGCATGAAGCCGATGAAAAACTCCAAGGAAGGAGCGACCCCATGGCCCTCTACATCAACACCAACCCGTCTTCCCTTCGCGCACAAGAGAACCTGTCGAATACGCAGGCTTCTCAGTCGATGAACTTTCAGCGGTTGTCCAGCGGTCTCCGCATCAACGGAGCCGCGGATGACGCCGCCGGTCTCGCCATCAGCGAGAGCCTCAAGGCGCAGACACGCAGCTTGAGCGTCGCGGAGCGCAACTCCAACAACGCTGTGAGCATGGCGCAGACCGCTGAGAGCGCGCTCGGCAACGTGGGCGGCATCCTGACTCGCATGCGCGAGCTCGCCGTCCAGGGCGCCAACGGTGACTTGGGTGCCACTGACCGTGGCTACCTCGACACCGAGTTCCAGAGCCTTCGCTCTGAGATCACCCGCATCAGCGACTCGACGCTGTTCAACGGCAAGCAGCTGCTTTCGGGCGCGGCGACGACCATCACGTTCCAGGTCGGCATCAACAACACCACGAGCGACCGCATCGACGTGGTGTTCGGCGGCGTCGATCTGACCGCGTTGGGTATCAACGCCTCGAGCGTCAGCGGCGCGACGGCGGCCAACTCGCAGGCCTCCATCACCGCCCTGGACGGCGCGATTTCGGCTGTTTCGTCCAAGCGCGCGACCTTCGGCGCATCGATGAACCGCCTCGCGACCACGGTCTCCAACCTGCAGTCGATGCGAACCAACATGTCGGCTGCCAACAGCCGCATCGCGGACGTCGACGTGGCAGAGGAGACCGCGTCGCTGGCGCGGAACCAGGTGCTGTCTCAGGCTGCGGTCTCGGTCCTCGCGCAAGCGAACCAAGCGCCGCAGCTGGCGATGAGCCTGCTCCGCTGAGTACGTGTGTTCCGGCCTTCGCCCGCCTGTTCGAGGCGGGCGAAGGCGCTCTCCTCTCACGAGGTAAGAGCCGTCTCTCGACCAAGGCAACAACCCCATGTCCACCATCTCCTTCGGAGGTCTCTCCTCAGGACTAGATACGGAAGCGATCATCGGCGCGATCATGGGCGCCGAGCAGATTCCGCTCGCCCGCGTGCAGGCCAAGAAGGCCACGCTCGACTCGGCGCTGAGCACGATCAACTCGATCACCAGCAGGTTCTCCTCGCTGAAGTCGTCCGCCCAGGCGCTATCGACCGCGAGCGGCTACGCCTCCTACAAGGCATCTTCCTCCGATGCGGCGGTGGTCGCCACCGTCACCGGCGCCGCGCAACCCGGCAACTTCGACCTCACCGTGCAGCAGCTCGCGAAGGAGCAGCGCACTTACTCGAGCTCCCAGACCTCGGGCACCAACGCGCTCGGCATGGCCGGCGACATCTCGCTGCAGATCGGCAGCGCTACGCCCACCAGCATCAACGTGCTGGCCACCGACTCGCTCAGCGACGTGGCAGCGAAGATCAACAACGCCGGGCTGCGCGTCAGCGCGTCGGTGCTGTTCGACGGCACTGGTTACAAGCTGGCGGTCAGGGGCCTCGACACCGGCGCGAGCAATGCCATCACGTTCGGCGAGACAGGCACGACCCTCGGCCTCACCGTTCCCGCGAACACCGTCCAGGCGGCCCAGAATTCGCAGATCACCATCGACGGCAACGTCGTCACGCGCTCGACCAACCAGGTCGTCGGCGTCGTGCCGGGTGTGACTCTGGCGCTGACCAAGGTGAGCGCGCAGCCGGTCACCGTCGGCGTGCAAGCAGACTCGGACGCCCTGAAGTCGAAGATCACGACGTTCCTCAACTCGTTCAACGAGATCGTGTCGGCCTCGCAGAGCGCTGCGGGCTGGGGCAACTTCACCAAAGCGTCGAACGAGGCGCTGGCTGGGGACGCCACCCTGCGCGGAGTGCTCGACCGGCTGGCCCGCTCCGTTGGCGACGTCATCCCTGGCACGAGCGGAAAGTACACCACCCTGTCGAGCATCGGCTTGACGAGCACCAAGGACGGCAAGCTCGCGCTCGACGACACGAAGTTGAAGGCGGCGCTCGAGGCGGATCCCGTGGCGGTCTCCAAGCTGTTCGTCAACGACCCCGCCACCGGGTCGACCGGCGCGATGACCAGCATCATCACGCTCACCGACGCGCTGTCGTCCGGTACCAACTCGCCACTCAAGTCCAAGGCGGACTCGCTCTCGGCGCAGAGCAAGCGCCTCGACGACGACGCCGCCTCGATGCAGCGCAGACTCGATCTGATCGAGGCCCAGATGCGCGAGCGGTTCACCCAACTCGAGATGTTGATGAGCACCACCAAGTCGAGGGGCAACGCGTTGCTCTCGGCGCTTGGCAGCACCACCAGTGAATAGGGATTGAGTCGACATGCACTACTCCGCGCTCGAGCGATACAAGTCCGTCCAGGTCAAGACCAGCTCCCCGGGCGAGCTGTTGGTCATGCTGTTCGATGGCATGTTCAAGTTCATGGACGAGGCGATCGAGGCCATGACGCGCGACGATCGGGCGAGGGCGGGCGACCGTGTCGGCCGCGCCCACGCCATCTTGAGCGAGCTCGCGAGCACGTTGAATCGCACCGCTGCTCCCGAGCTGTGCGACAACCTGGAGGCCATCTACTTTTTCTGCATGACGCGCCTGATCGAGGCCAACCTGCACCGCGATCCCCAGCGCATCGCGGAGGTGCGCAGGGTGCTCGAGCCCGTGCGCGACGGCTTCCGCCTGGCGGTGGACCAGGCCAACCGTGAGCGAGGCGCTGCGTGAGAATTCGGGAGGGTCACGCGCCCGAGGCCCACGGCGTTGCCCAATACCGAGCGCGGGCAGCCGAGGCGCGCGTCAACGAGTCGACGGCCGGTCAAGCAGCCGACGCTGTGCGCGTCGACAGGACCAAGGTGTCGGCGCAGGCTCGCGAGCTGTCCGAGGCTCGGCCAGCGTTCGACGAGGCCAAGGTCGACCGCTTGCGCGACGCTCGCGCACACGGCGGGGTGGTCGCAGAGCCGACCATCATCGCGGCCCGCATCCTGCAAGAGGCCTGACATGGCGTCAGAGCCGGACATCGTTGGGCAGATCGAGCGGTTGCTGGAGGCGGAGCGATCGGCGATCGTGACGCTGGACGGTGAGGCCGTCGAGGCGTTGAGCGTCACCAAAGAGCGCCTGTTCGGCGAGCTGCGCGAGGCCCCGCTGGGCCAACTCGACAAGCAGCGCCTGCGAGCGATCGCCGAAGGATCGCGGAGGAACCTGCTCCTGCTCGCGCATGCGCGCGACCTCACCAAGAAGGCCATCGAGGCCGTCACCCAAGCCGAGCGCCGTGCCGTGCGGCTGAGCGTGACGGGCTGACATGGGCTCGCTGTCCAGTCTGCTGTCGATCGCGCAAGGCGCCCTGAGCGCGCACGCCGCTGCGGTCGACATCACCGGAAAGAACATCACCAACGCCAACACGCCGGGCTTCGTGCGTCGGACCGCCCAGCTAGAGACCCGTCAGCTCGGCTTGCGACAGTCGGGGGGAGTCGTGTTCCAGGGTCCTCTGCGCATGGCTGACCGCTTCGCGATCGCGCGCGTCCTCGGCGAGACCGGGCTGCGGGGCGCCGCCGAGGGGCGCATGAACGGCCTGATGGGCCTGGAGGCGATGCTGGCGCCGGCCAGCGAGAACGGCGTTGCCGGACGCATGGACGGCTTCTTCGGAAGCCTCACCGCGCTCTCGCAGAGCCCAAATGACCCGACGGCGCGCAGCACGTTCTTGGCGCGTGCCGAGGAGGTCGCTGGCTCGTTTCGCACGGCTGCCAAGGCCATCAGCGATCGACGGAGCGACCTCGCCGGACGGGCGAGTGACGTCGCCGGCGAGGTGAACGAGCGGCTCAGCGAGATCGCCGAGCTCAACGAGCAGATCGCACGGGCACAGGCGCTCGGTGACGGCGCGCCGGACTTGCGCGACCAGCGCGACCTGTTGGTGCGCGAGGTCGGCGATCGCATGGGTGTCCAAGCGATCGAAGAGGACGACGGCAGTCTCACGTTGCTCTCCTCTGGCACCGCGCTGGTGACCAAAGGCGAAGCCGCGAGCATTGCGGTCTCCCTCGACAGCCAGAACGACCTGCAGATCAGCGTACGCAAGCCTTCAGGCAGCCTCAGCGACATCACCACCCGCGTCGAGCTCGGCAGCCTGGGCGGCATCCGCCAAGCGCGCGACGTCGATCTGGTGAAGGTCGCCGGCGACTTGGATCAGCTCGCGTTCGACTTTGCCGGCTCGGTCAACGCGGTGCACGCAGGAGGAGTGGGTCTCGACGGCGTGGGCGGGCGACCGCTGTTCGCGCCCAGCGCGAGCGTTGCCGGCGCGGCCTCGACGATGGCGCTCGACGCGTCGATGGTGGGCCAACCGGATCGGGTCGCCGTCGCGGCCAATCTCGGGGAGCTGCCGGGCGGCAACAGCAACGCGCTCGCGCTGCTGGGAGTGGCCACGCAACCACTGGCGGGGCAGGGCACGCCAGCGGAGCGCATCGGCGCGTTTGCGGGCGGACTTGGGCTCTTGCAAACTGGAGCCGAGTCGGCCCTCGAGCTGCGCACGGACACCTTGGCGATGGCCGACGTTCAGCGCGAACAAGCGAGCGGCGTATCGCTGGAAGAAGAGATGGTGGAGCTGACCCGGTTTCAGCGCGCCTTCGAGGCATCCATGCGCGTGCTGAAGGTGGCCGACGAATTGCTCCAGGGCTTGGTCAGAGATCTCTGACCAGGAGCTTTTCATGCGCATCACCGACGGGATGCGGCACACGGCGACGCAGCAGGCGCACGCCGCGGCCAACCAACGCGTGGCCACCGCCACGGAGCAAGCAGTCACCGGCAAGCGCGTCAGCGCGCCCAAGGACGATCCGGGTGCCTTCGCCCGCGCTACCCGCGGCACGGCTGCGATGGAGCGCTGGTCGGCGCGTGAGCAAGCGCTGAGCTTGGCCGAGGGCGATGCGCGCATCGCCGAATCGGCGCTCGCGTCTTCCGCCGACATCATGACGCGCCTGCGCGAGATCGCGGTGCAGATGGCGGACGGGCTCCACACCGCCAGCGACCGAGCAGACAGCGCCAAAGAGGTGACGGCGCTCCGTCAACAACTCGTCGAGATCGCCAACAGCCGAGGGCAGAGCGGCTACCTGTTCGGTGGCACCGCCACCGCAGCCCCGCCCTTCGACAGCGCAGGGGTGTTCTCCGGCAACGACAACCCCGCGTTCGTGGAGACCTCGGATGGCGCTACCGTGCGCCGGAACGCCAGTGGCGCCCAAGCGTTCACCGCCGCCGGCGGGCGCGACATTTTCGCGGATATCGCAGCGCTAGCTAGCGCGCTCACCGCGAACGACGTGGCCGCTGTTCAGTCCTCCATCGACGCGATCGACCAAGGCCATGAACAAGTGGTCCGGGCGCGTGCGGAGTCCGGGCTGGTCATGGACCGTGTCGCGACGGCGCAAGCGATCGCCGAGGAGGTGGGGCTTCAGCTCTCGAAGGCCGTCGTCGACGATATCGAGGTGGACGCGATGAGCTCCTACACCGAGCTGGCCAGCGCCCAAGCCGCGTATGAGCGCAGCATCGAGGTGGCGCGCCGCGTGATGTCGATGTTCGACATCAAGGCGATGTGAGGTTGGCACCCGAAGTGCAATGACTTCGGTACGGAGGCTCAAATGCTCGTCGTTCACCGCAAAGTTGGAGAGCGCCTGGTTCTGAGCGGCGGAATCGAGATCACCATCGTTTCCACCTCTCGAGGCGGCGCGCGGTTGGCGGTGACGGCGCCCAAGGACGTCATCATCGCGAGGGGAGAGGTCCACGACGCAGTGGCCTTCTCCAACGCCGCCGCCGCGGCCACCAGCGCATCCCTGTTTCCGAAAACCCTGAGCCGAGACGAGCAACGCATCACGGAGGAACCACGATGATTCAGATTGCGAACACCCGCTTCGGCGACATCACCGTCGAAGAGTCGAGCCCCATCACGTTCCCGCGCGGAATCATCGGCTTCTCGGAGGAGCTGTCGTTCGTCATCCTCGAGCGCGAGAACGGCCCCGTCGCCTACCTGCAGTCGCTGCGCACGCCTCGGCTCGCGCTGCCCATCATCGACTCCAGCATGCTGAGCCCCGCGTACCCGGACGCCCCGCGTGAGGAGCTCGCGGCGCAGGTGGGCATCGACCCCAAGAACATGGCCGTCTTGGTCGTGGTGCACGTCAACCCGGAGGACAAGCGGCTGCGCGCGAACCTGCTCGCCCCGATCGTGGTCGACGTGGAGAACCGCCGCGCTTGGCAGCTGATCCTCGACCCGGAGCGCTACGGCGTGAACGCCTTGATTGGCGACCCCAAGAAGAACAACAAGACCACCACGACGACCGCTGCCAACGCGCCTTGACCGAGCTGGCGGCGTGACAAAGTGCTGGCCGCTGAGGCCGGACGCGAGCAGATAGGGTGCATGACCCCGATCCTCGAAGTCCGGCCTCTCGGCTTTCCATGGACGACGTTCGACCCGTTCCTGTTCTGCGTTCACCACGACGACGCCTACCCCGAAGGCAACGAGCAGATGGGGCCGAACGTGTCACTCGCTGGCCGAGACCTCGGCCAAGACTTCGAGCTGCGCGACGGATTTCGCATGTACCACGGGCACGTGGTGCCGGGCTTCCCGCAGCACCCGCACCGTGGCTTCGAGACGGTGACGCTCGCGCGCAAAGGACTGATCGATCACTCCGACTCGTTGGGCGCCGTCGCCCGCTTCGGGGGTGGGGACGTGCAGTGGATGACCGCGGGTCGTGGTGTCGTGCACGCCGAGATGTTTCCGCTGCTCGACCGCGAGCGCTCGAACCCTGTCGAGCTGTTCCAGATTTGGCTCAACCTTCCTCGAGAGCACAAGATGGTGGAGCCACACTTCAAGATGTTGTGGAGCTCGACCATCCCCAAACATCGGGTGGTGGACGGAGCGGGACGCGCGTCTCTGGTGACCTTGGTCGCTGGGGATCTCGGCGGAAGTGTGGCGCCTTCGCCTCCGCCACACTCGTGGGCGAGTCAGCCGCAGGCGCAGGTCGTGATCTGGCCCATCCAGATGGAGGCCGACGCGGAGCTCACGCTCCCGGCGTTCGCGAGCGGCACGAACCGCACGCTCTACTTCTTCGCTGGCGACGCGCTCGAGGTGGCCGGCGAGGTGTTCGAGCGCCACTGCCTGCTTCGCACTCGACCGGACGCGCCCTTGACGCTGCGCGCAGCAGGCTCCGCGGTCGAGGTGCTCGTGCTCGCGGGGCGCCCGATCGCCGAGCCAGTCGTGCAGTACGGCCCGTTCGTCATGAACACACGAGCCGAGATTCAGCAGGCCATTGCGGACTACCAGCGCACGCGTTTCGGCGGCTGGCCGTGGCCGGTCGACGATCCCGTGCACCCGCGCGACCAGGCACGATTCGCGCGCCACCCCGACGGCCGCATCGAGCGCGGAGATGGCGACTCCGCGTGACGAGTTGGCTCGACCTGTCGACTGCTCCTCTCGAACAGGAGGAATGCCATGTCGCTCAGTATGTCGGGTCGGTTTGCGGCGATGTTCGGGTTGTTCGCGGTGTTGATCGCAGGGTTGTCCGGGTGCACGTACCGCGCCCGTGGGCATGTGGAGATGGCTCCGCCGCCGCCGCCGGCACCCGTCGAGGTTCGCGCGCAGGCGTCGAGCAGCGTCGGCAGCCCCGAGTGGGGCAGCGTGGGCGCGACCGCGGGCGGCGGCTTGATCGTGACCCCACCACTGCTGCCGGGGTGGCGCCTGGACTCGAACGAGTAGGTCAGCGCGCGTCGATCGCGAGGGGCTCGGTTTCGGGGTCGTAGCTGTTGTCGAGCTCACCATCGACGACGCGCAAGCCGGAGCCGGTGGCCTCTGCGCTTTGCAACAGCTCCAAGTAGCTCGCGCCCTCGCCGTTGATCAGGGTCGCGACGAAGCGGCCCAGGGCGAAGCCGCTGCGCCAGGCCGGGGACTCGACGGCGTTGGTGATCAGGTCGAGGTTCTTGGTGCCACCCTCCTTCAGCGGGATGTAGTCGGCCTCGTAGTAGTTGTACGAGACGCAGCTGTCGATGAAGAGGATCTGGTAGCTCGACGGGAAATCGCTGGCCGAGAAGTTCTTGGGATCGAGCGGCCCGAAGCCGATCATCGAGTGGCCGTTGTACAGGAACACGTCGCTGTTCTTGATCGCGTGCTTGAACGGCGTGGTGCTCTCGGCGTGCCCGAAGAAGGCCATGATGCGGATGGCGAAGTCACGCGGCGGCGCGTCGCCGAGCTCGACGCTGATCGGGAGCTCGAAGGTGATCCAGCGGTCGGCCACGCGGTCTGCGACCAGCTCCCGCAGCTCGGTTCGCTCCGAGAAAGAGACGCCGGTCGGCGCCTCGCCGTCCTCGAGCGCGATGATCTGGTCGAACGACAGCGTGACCGACTTGCCGCTGGCGAGCTGGTAGTGCTCGAGGTCGACGTCGCCCTCGACCTCGGCCACCTTGAAGCCGGGCCGCGACTCGAACACCTCGCTCAGGGTGTCGAGCCACTCGCCGTAGCCGGTGTCCTGGTAGAGCTTGCTGCCCGGGTCGTGGTCGATGAGACCATTGAGCACGCTGATCACCAGCGCGTCGTCGCGCACGCCGCCGGAAAACAGCCGATCGTACTCGGGGTAGCTCTTGCCCTGGTTGGTCTTGTCGGCGCCGAGCGCGAACGTGACCGGCAGGTACAGCCGCTCCGCGTCGACGAGGGCGACCTCGTTCTCGGCGTCGGCGAGCTTCGCGCGTGCGTCGTCGATCTTGCCTTGCTCCGCCCGGATCGCGTCGCCGCATTGGGACAAGGACGGCTCGAACACGTACCAAAGCGAGGACGCGAAGTCGCGCGCGTGCGAGTCGTTGGGGGTGCACTCCTTCAAGATGCGGTCGCTCTCGCTCTGATAGTTGGGGCGCAGCACCGCACCCGGCAGCGAGGAGCGCTCGCTCATGCTCGCGGGCACGACGGCGTCGTCGGTGTACGTGTACGTCACCTCCACCAAGGACTTCGGCTCGGAGTCGCCCTCGGTGTCGACGACCTTCACGTCCCGCTTCTGGAACGTCGCGGGATCGACGCCCTTGAGCTCGCGGTTGTTGACGCCGATCTCGCTGGTGCGCAGCGGACCGAAGGCGGTCTTGGTCTGTTGGTGCACCAAGCGGAGCACCTCGCTGTCACTGGTGCCGGGCGCCACATACACACGGCCCTGGAAGCTCAGCTCGCGCGAGCGGGCGCGCACGCTGGTGAGATCGTTGTCCGCCGTGGAGACGTCGTCGCAAGCGGCCATGGAGAGGAAGGTGAACGCGACCGCGAGTCGAGAGAGGCGCATGCGCGGGCGAGAGCACGGAACATGCCGCCAGCGAAGGCGAGTATTCTCGCTGAAAGACGGGGGACACCTAGATCCTGGATGTCCCACATGTAGGCAAAATTGGATCGTTCCTGATCCAGGACGCCTCAAAACCGGGCCTAAACGTGATGTAGGTGCATGGCCCACAACCTGCACTGGTGGCCGGCGTGGATGCTCGCACCTGTCTCGCTGGTCTCTTGGGCGTTGCTCTGTTTTCCCTCGCCGGGTGTGGCGAGCCGGTCACCACCGGAGACGACGCCTACTTGAAGAACGTGGAGAAGACGGGCGGCAAGAGCCAGAAGTGGATCTACCAAGGCGCGCTGCCCAAGCTGGACGCGCCGGCGATCGTCGTCTCACTCAAGGCGCACACGCTCCGGATCACCGGCCTGTTGCCCGCAGACTTCGAGGAGCCGCTGCCCTTCTACGCGCTGCCCAACGACGAGCCGAACGGACGGACGAGGGTGACGGTCGTGTACCCGGTCGCGACCGGTGCGATCGATCCCTCCACCGGCAAGGCCCCTGCCGGGCCGGGGCACTACGCACGCCTGTTCGGAGTGCCGTTCACGCCGACCAACGAGAAGGCAGACTGGGGTGGCTTTCCCTTTCTCAAGTACCACAACAGCCGCGGCCTCGCCTTTCACGGCCCGATCACCTCGGTGCGCAACGTCGACACCGGCGACTGGGAGTGGGTGCTCAAGCGTGGTCCGGTCTCGCACGGCTGTCAGCGCATGCAGGGCGAGCACGTGGTCGAGCTGGCCCACATGTTGGGCATGAACATGGCGGGGCCGCACAAGTCGAGCGACCGAGCGACGATCGAGGTGTCGGTCGACATCTCGACCGAGTTCGACAGCTACCAAGGCAAGTTCGTGGACGTGGACTATCCCGCGCTGCCTTCGGTCAAGCGACCGACGACCAACGCCATCAAGTTCCCCACCTGGGACTCCCGTGACCTCCCCAACCTGGTCTGCGCGTACGATCCCGCGCGACCGCTGGATGGCACTCACTGCGACGATGTGGGACTGGTGCGGCAGGACGTGAGCACCGGCGAGATGTTGTTCGAGGAGAGCGAAGAGCCCTGGATCGGCTCCTCGTGTGAACAAGACTCCGACTGCGGGTTTGCGGTGGAAGGAACCGCGGCTCGCTGCCTGAAATCGGGCAACGACGGCTACTGCACCGTCGCCTGCGAAGGTTACTGCGCCGACAAGCCGGGAGCGGCTGGCACCTTCTGCGGACGCGTGGGCACTGCGGGCGCGTGTATGGCCAAGGCCGCCCCGGAGAACGATGGCTGCTTCGACATCGATGGCACCAGCGCCAAGCAGGTCGAGCGCTTCGTCGGAAACAGCGGCGCCTCCAGCAAGGTGGCGACCGTGTGCTCGTTCTAGCCGGCCGCGGTTAAGTCGGGCGTCGACGCGCCGTTCTTGTGGTTGGAGCCAGCCGACCATGAAGAAAATCCTGATCGTCGATGACAGCCGCGCCATGCGCATGATCGTGACCCGCTCGCTCCGGCAAGCGGGCTACGGCGACAGTGAGTTCCTGGAGGCGGCGGACGGCGACGAGGCGCTGGGCATCATCCGGGCGCAAGACCCCGACTTCGTGCTTTCCGACTGGAACATGCCGAACATGCTGGGCATCGACCTCTTGAAGGCGGTTCGTGCTGCGGGCATGAAAGTGCGCTTCGGGTTCGTGACCTCCGAGGTCAGCGAATCGATCAAGCAGCAGGCACGTGAGGCCGGCGCATCCTTCTTGATCTCGAAGCCGTTCACCTCCGACGCCTTCAAAGTCGCCATCGCACAAGCGGCGTGAGCGAGAGGAGCTGGTCATGGCGGATCGCATTCGTGTGCTGAAGGGGCCTGAGATTGGCGCCATCTTTCGAGATCTGATCGGCAAAGCCGTGCAGACCAAAGACCTGCCACCGGTCAAGGCGGCGGACGCCTTCTACATCGTCGCCAACTACGTGCGCGAGGATGGCACGCTCGGTGCGAGCTTCGCCGTCGACCTCCCGCTCGCGGCGAGCATGGCGGCCGCGCTGACCCTGGTCCCACCCGGCATCGCCGACGATTCGGTGCGCGCCAAGAAGCTGGAGCCGCTGCTCGAAGAGAATCTGGCAGAGGTGTTGAATGTGGCTGGGCGCTTCTTCAACAGCGCCACCTCCCCGCGGGTGATCTTGAAGGGCATGACCAAGCCGCCCTGCGACGCGGCCGTGAAGCAGTTCTGGGCCAGCGCTCCGACACGCGCGACGATGGACGTGACCGTGGCCGGTTACAAAGGCGGCAAGCTCGCGCTCGTGGCAGCCTGATCTCCCGCCGCGTCAGCGGCCCCGGCGGTCCCACACCTCGAGCACCAAGAAGCCCGCTGCCACCAGCGACGCCGCGCACAGGAACATGGCTCGATAGCCGAGGTGCTCGATCACCGCGCCGAGGGCGGGGCCGCCGACCAACGTGCCCGCGTCGAAGAGCGCCGTGTAGATCGCGAGCGCCGCGCCGCGCTCGGTCGGTCGCGCGCGAGAGACCACCAGCCCCAATAGAATGGGGAAGGCCCAGCCGTGGCCGAGCCCCGCGAGAGCGCCCGCTGCGAGCAGGTCGCCCGGCGTGTCGGCGAAGGCCAGCAAGAGCAGGCCCACGATCAGGGACAACAACGCCGCCCCCAGCACGCGCTTGGGGCCGACCCGCTCCGGCACGGCGCCAAAGAAGAGCCTGAGCCCGACGGCGACCAGCGAGTACACGGCGAAGAACCCACCCACCGCGCCCACCTCGCGGCCTTGGACGAAGGTCTTGAGGAAGCCGAAGTAGGAGCCGATGGCGGTGGCGAAGCACAGTCCCCCGATCCACAGCGGGAGCAGCCCGCGATCGAACACGGCGGCCAGGAGCCCACGCGGACGCTCCCCCACGGCGCGCGGCGGCTCGCGAAGCGGGAGGGACAGGAGCGTCGCGACCACGCTGGCCGCGCCAGCCGTGACGAAGAGGGCCGTGTAGTCCCCGCGCGCGAGGATGAAATCACCGATCACTCCGCCGAGCGCCATCGGCAACATGCCCGAAATGCCGAACAGGCCAATGCCCTCGATCCGCCGCGACGCGGGGACGATGTCGGCCGCGAACGCGAACAACGACGCGAACAGCATGGCCTCGGACATGCCGTGGGCGATGCGCACCGCGTACACCCAAGGGCCCAACGTCGCGACGCTCAAGTAGGCGGTGGAGGCGAAGATGCCGAGCACGCCGCCCAGCCATACGATCGGCCGCCGGCCGCGCTCATCCATGACCTTGCCCAGCAGGGGCCGCGCGAGGATCGCGGTCAAGCTCGCGGCCCCCGCCAACAGGCCGATGTCCAGCTCACCCGCGCCGATGCCGGTGAGAAAACCCGGCAAATGCAGGAACAGATGGAAGGACAAGGCGTGCAGGAAATGGGACGCCGAGAGCAGCGCGAAGGTGCGTGTGAACAGAGGCTCCTTCACGCCCCGAAGCTCGCCATCAGCGATCAACCGTCGTGGCGATCGATCGCCACGCGCAGCTCGCGCACCGCGTTGCTAAGCCCCAGGAACACGGCGTCGGCGATGACGGAGTGCCCGATGTTGACCTCGACGATGGGGCCAATCGCGACGACCGGCCCAACGTTGTGCCGGGTCAGGCCGTGGCCCGCCGCGACCTCCAGCCCGAGCGAGCGCGCCAGGTCGGCGGCGCGCGCCAGCCGCTCGAGCTCGCGCAAGCGCTCCGTCCGTTTGCCAGGCTCACACGCGTGGCAGTACTCGCCCGTGTGCAGCTCGATTTGCTCGGCGCCGAGCGCATGCGAAAGCTTCACCGCCTCCTCGTCCGGAGCGATGAACAAGCTCACCCGCGTGCCCACGGCCCTGGCCGCGCTCACGA
>CAZXMG010000039.1:0-83615 GCA_964641275.1 uncultured Polyangiaceae bacterium | reverse complement strand
CCGCGATCTGCAGAGCCACTGCGCGCCCACGTTGGGGGACCCGGCGACGCTCGCTTCGGACGCGCTGGCAAACGACAACCTGTTCACCTACGTCGCGGTGCTCGACGCACCCGCGTCCGCCCAGCAGTTCGGAGATGATCCGCAGACCAGCGCGGCCACCATCGCCTCGGCCGGCGGCACCGAGGTCTTCGACGCCATCGCGGACGAGGCCGAGGGCGGCTTGGCCGTGCAGAAGGTGCTGAACGATCTGGGCAGCTGTGTGTACGACCGGCCCGGTGGCGTGGGCCAGGCCGACGCCACGCACCTCTCGTACGTGAACCCCGTCACGCTCGAGCGCGCCGACATCGGCTTCAACGAGGCATGTGATGGCGAAGCAGCAGCCACCAGCGTCGACGGCTGGGGCTTCGAGAGCGACGGCGCGGTGCGCATCTGTGGCGCGCCTTGCGCCGCGCTGCGCGACACGCTGACGGAGACGGCCGCGTTCTATGCCGCGCTCGGGCAGCCGGCGCCGCGCGTCCCGATCGTGACCGCGCTGCCCTGCTTCGACCCGAACCGCTTCAAGCTGCCGCCGGACTGAACGCAGCCGGTCGTGGGCCTGGCATTGGCCTTGCTCCAAAGGCCAGTGGATGCGCGATCACTGCAGAAGCCGCGTGGGCGGGTGTGCCACTGTGTGTCGCGCGGCCGGTGCGGGTGCAGCTCTGCTCGCGCTGACGTGCAGCGACCTACCCTCGGACGGCGATGGTCCCGCGGGAGGAAGCGTGTCATGGGGGCCGTCTCCCTCTGTCTCGCTCGAGGCCATGGTCGCTCCGGCGCCGCTCCACGTCGGCGAGGGCGTCGAGCATCAGGAAGGAGGTGATGTCGCGGCCGGTGACGGCATCAGCCTCCAGGTGTGGGCCGACGACCGCGCCCACCTCTGGCTCGAGACCCCCACCGGAATTTCGCTCGACAGGCCCGAGGCACGCGACATCTTCGCAGTTCGCTACGCAAGCGACGGCTCGCTGCTCGACGAGGTGCCCATCCTGGTGAGCTCGCGCTGGCAGGATGACTCTGCTCCGACGGTTGCTTACGGCGGCGGCGTGTTCTTCGTGGCGTGGGTGAGCGGACCGGCCTCTGGTGAGCGCAGCTTGCGCGGAGCCCGAGTCAGCGTCGACGGCGAGCTGCTCGACCCGCACGGCATCGACCTCACATCCGGCGGCGGACCGCCTGCGATCTCCTTCCTCGACGGTCACTTCTACATCGGCCATGAGCGAGGAATCGACGCGGCGGTAATGGCTGTGTCGGTGGACGGTGAGGTTGTCACGCCACCCGTTGTGGTCTCCGCTGCCTGCCACTCCCCATCGTTGGGTCATGATGGACAGCACTTGCTCGTGGGCTGCTGGGTTCCTGGGCGCACCACCCTGGTCGACACCGACTTGACCGTGCTTGCCAGCCAAGCCGGCGGCGGTACCGCAGTTCCTTCCGCCCTCGCGGGGGGTCCAGGTGGGTTCCTCGCGTTCTGGGCAGCGGACGGCTTCCGCATCGACAGCAGCGGGCAGACCGTGCAGCAGTTGCCGGGCAACGACGCGAAGGACGTTTGCCGAGATGACGACGGCTACTTCGTGGTCGGCAACGACTTGCGCTTCTTGGCCGACAGCGCCAACACGCTCACGGAGCCGCTGCCCTTCGGTACGGACTTCCCCACTGGGATCGGTCGTGGCGCACACCTCGCGTGTGAAGGGGGCCAGCGCACCGTGGGCTGGACCCAGGAGCCAGACGAGCTTCCAGGTCAGGAGGTGCGCTCCGCGCCATTCGATGCCGGCGGGCTGCCCCTTTTGGCAGAGCCACGACGCGCACCGCGCAGCACGACGGCGCAGGTCCACCCTGCCGTGGCGACGATTGGCGGCGCCACGTTCGTGGCGTTCAACGAGGTCTCGCGAACGCGGGAGACCGTTCGGTTCGGCTTCATGGGCGCCGTTTCCACGCTCGATGAGTCCAGCCAAATCCTTGGAGCGCGCGATCCGGTCGTTGTCCAGCACGGCGATCGGAGCACCATGATCTGGTGGACGGTTTCGCCTGCGCGGTGGTTCGGAGCCGAGATCCACAGCGATGGGACGCTGGGCGCGGAGCAGCTGTTGCTCGAAATGAGCTTCGAGCTCACCGACGACAGCACGATCCGAGGTTGGAGCGCCGCCGCCGCTGCGGATCGCGTCATGCTGACGGTGGCGTACGAGGACGACGGCCTCGACGACTGGGTGGAGCTTCGGGTCTTCGACGACGACCTGTCGCCCAAGGGGCAAACCTCGATCGCAGGAGTCGTCGCCGTACCCGCCGCGGAAGGTTCCATGACGGTGCTCGCCCTCAGCGAGTCTGAGCCCGTGACACCCGGTCCCGTGGCTGCGGTCTGCCTTCCGGACGAGGTGTTCGATGGAGTCGCCGCGGTCCCAGTCGTGCTGGGCCAGATGGCAGCTCACGATCCGCCTGCCGCAGCCAGCGACGGCTCGCATGCGTTGATCGTGTGGACGGACGAGGCGAGCCGCCAGGTTCACGGCGCGCTGATCGACCAAACCTGCACGCCGACGACCGAGCTCACGTTCACTGAGAGCGCGGGCGGGGTGAGCGCACCCAACTTGGTCTTCGACGGTGAGGTGTACCTGTTGACGTGGCGCGAGCTCGGAGCCAGCGAGGCAGACCTCTTTGCGATGCGCGTCAGCACCAGCGGCGAGATCATCGACGCGGCTCCGTTCGTGATCTCGGCCGAGCCAGGGAACGAGTCGCGGCCGGCGCTGGCGCCCGACGGCGCGCTGGTGGCGTACTCCCGGTTCGACCCCGCGAGCCAGGCGTCTCGCGTGTTCGTGCGGCAGCTCACTGCTCCGTGAGAGTCTTGTGGGTCGTGAGCAAGGAGCAGCGAGGCCTCGACTTTGCGCTGGAGAACCACGAGCGGGGCGAGGCGCGAAAGGACTTCGAGACCAACGTCGAGCGCTCCGCCCGCTTGGGCATCCGGAAGTACGAGCCGGCGCGGCGCTCCTCGGTGCTGGAGCTGGACCTGGCCGTCGACGAGCAAGCGCTCCGGTTCGTTCATGGTTCGCGCTCATCCTCGACGCGCGCGAGCTGATCGCGAAGCTCTCCGCGATGGTTTCGGTGAGGACCGCCTCGTGGCTCTCCAAGGGACGCAAGGAGGCTGATACCCTCGAACGCATGAGGCTAGCTTCGATGGCGGGGTGTTTGTCGCTGGCGCTCGTGGCGTGTGGCGATGATGGCAGCCCGAGCGGTGGCAACGCCGGGGGCGGCAGCGGGCCCGGCGCGGGCGGCACCGGGGCACAGGGCGGCGGCGGGGCTGCGCAAGGTGGCGGCGGCGCTGCGCAGGGTGGCGGCGGTGCTGCGCAGGGCGGCGGCGGTGCTGCGCAGGGTGGTGGCGGCTCCGGGGGTGGCGTCCCCTGCGAGCCGGCATGCACCGGCAGCTTCATTTGTTGCGACGGTGCGTGCGTCAACCCGGGCAACAACACGAACCATTGCGGCGAGTGCGACAACCCATGTGCGGGGGGCTATCCGTTCTGCGACAACGGCACGTGTGGCCCTGCCCCGTGCAATGGCACCGTCTGCATCGGCACGCAGAACTGCTGTGGAGACAACTGCTGTGACATCGGCATGTTGTGCTGCGTCGTGCCCGGGCCGGTGGGGGGCGCGCCGGAGTGTGCGGCGCCCAACGCGGAGGGCACCTGTGATGCAGGTTGCCCCGACTGCGTGTGTGCCTCCCCCGACACGATGATCGCCACACCCGACGGTGAACGCGCGATCGTCGATCTGCGCGTGGGTGACCTGGTGTACTCGCTCGACCGAGGCGAGCTCGTGGCCGTCCCCATCGCGCGCACCAACCGCGTGCGCGTCAGCGATCACCGAGTGGTGCAGCTCACGTTGGAGAACGGTCGCAAGATCGAGATGAGCCCGCTGCATCCCACCGCAGATGGGCGGACGTTCGGCGGGCTCGGGGCCGGCGACTGGTTGCACGGGGCACGCATCCGTGCGGTGCGGAGCATCCCCTACGTGCATGAGCACACCTACGACATCCTGCCCGCGTCCGACTCGGGTGCGTACCTCGCGGCCGGCGCGTGGGTCGGGAGCACGCTCGGCGGCGATCCTTCGGTCGTGCCCCCTCCCTGACGTCGCGCTGCGCGAGCGATGAGGGCACGCTACACTCGGGCGATGGATGCGGCTCGCAGCCTGGCCACCTACGACGATTTGCTTCGCCTGCCCGACGGCGTGCGCGGCGAGGTCGTGGCTGGGCAGGTGGTCGTGCTGCCGTCGAGCCTGCCTCGACACTCGAACGTGCAAGGTGGTCTGAGGCGCTTCGTGGGCGGCCCGTTCCACGACGACGACGGCCACGGCGGGCCTGGTGGCTGGTGGATCTTCCTGGAGGTCGACGTCCGCCTGTCGCTCCACGACGTGGTCCGGCCCGACCTCGCAGGGTGGCGTCGAGAGCGTTTGCCTGACCCGTGGGACAAGCGCCCGATCGATGTGCGACCTGATTGGGTGTGCGAGGTGCTCTCGCCCTCGAACACCGCACACGACCGCGTCACCAAGCGGCGCCTCTACGCAGCGCATGGCGTGCCGCACTATTGGATCGTGGACCCTGTCTCCTGCACGTTGGAGGCGCTCGCCTTGCAAGCTGGCGTGTGGGTGGACGCAGGCAGCTTCGATCACACCGCGACCGCGCGCATCCCGCCGTTCGAGGCGATCGAGCTGCCGGTGGGGCGCCTGTTTCCGCCTCCTCCGGCCGACGAGCCTCAGGGCCCGAAGTGAAAGCCTAGGAAGGGCCCCAGGAACAGCTGCGTGCCGCTCGCCATGTCGTACGCCGGGGTGGCTTGCGGCGCGGGGATCTCGCCGTCTTTGGTGAGGAACACGTCGGACTCGGCCGGAGTCGCGACGCCGTCGCCCGCGTGCTCGAGCCACAGGTTGAAGCCGACCACGAACGAGGAGGTGCCAGCCATGAGCACCTGCGCGGCGAGCTCGACGGAGAGCACGCCCGTGACGTAGCCCGTGCCGTCGTCGTTGCCGGTGGAGCTGGTCGCGCCGTTTTCGGCCACCGTCTCTCGCGCGAGCAACATGTGTCGATAGGCCACGCCGGCGCCGACAGCGCCGGTGAAGCGGAAGCGATCGACAGGGAAGAGCAAGCGTAGCCGCGCGGCTCCGCCGCCGCCGAAGCGGCCGATCGTGAAAGCTTCTTCGCGCGCAGGCGCGGCGACCAGCGGGTTGACCTCGCTGCCGGTGACGCCGTCGAAGCTCGCGCTCGGCTCGGTGATGTCCCCGCCGCCGAGCAAGAACACCTCGAGGCCGATGGGATCGAAGGCGTAGCCCACGTAGCCCGCGATCGCGCCGCCCATGGGCCCGCTGGCCTCGCAGCTCGTGGCACCGGTGACGGGGCACGAGCTCTGCAACGTGTTGCCCGAGCCGGTGGGCTCGAACATGCCGACCAGCTGGAAGCCGCCGTACACGCCGTTGAAGCTCCAGGGCACGTCGAACTTCTCCGCGACCGAGCCGGCGGTGGCTTTGCGCAGCGTCACGGTCTCGACGATCACCTCGCCGGCGGCGACCGTGATCTTCTTGGTCACCGTCTGGTAGCCGTCCAGGGTGATCGTGTACTCGTGCTCGCCGTCTTCGAGCTCGCCCTTGAAGTTGCCTTCGGTGGGCGTGCCGCCGTCGACGGCGATCTTGGCTTTGGGGTGCTCGGTGCGGATCTCCAGCGAGCCCTTCTTGGCCTCGACCTTGGGCGTCTCTGGCGGGGGCGGAGCCTTGAGCTCGACGTTGACCGGCACGGTGGCCTTGCCGGCCACCTCGACCGTGGTCTCGAACGGCGGCAAGCCGTCTTTGCTCACGCTGATCTTGTGCGATCCGGCTGGCACCCGCAGCGGCGCTGCGAGCGGCGACGAGCCCACCGACTTGCCGTCCAAGCTGACGGCCGCGCCGGCCTCGTTCACGGTGATGGTGATCGAGCCAATCTTGCCTTGGAGCTCGGTGACGCGATCCGCAGCGAGCTTCTTGTCCTTGCCGAGCAGCGTGGCGCTGTAGTCTTTCAGCGCCTTCTCGTACGCGTCGAGCGCCTCGATCGGGCGGTTCAGCTGGTAGAGCGCGTTGGCGAGCCGGGTGGCAGTGGCTCCGGACGGTTGCGCCTTGTGCGCCTTTTCGTAGGCGGCCAGCGCCTCGTCCCACTTCTTCGCGGCGGCGGCCTTGTCCCCCTCCACCATGGCCTTGGCGGCCACGGCGGGCTGCGCCGCAAGGTCGCGCGCGGGCAAGGTGCTGGTGAGCAGCGCCCCGGCGAAGAGCGAGGTCAGCGCGAGCGAACGTAGGCCCCGGCGGCTCATGGCTGCCCCCGTTCTATCGTGTCTTGTGCTGGGATGGATCGGTTTCCATCACGTTGGGGGCTGACGAGCGCCGACCTGACCTGATAGCACTTGCATCATGAGCCTAACTTCTTGCGTTGCTTGCGCTGGTTTCCTCCCCGCCAAAGCCTCTTCCTGCCCCCACTGCTCCGCAGCTCGCCGGCCGGCACCCGCCGGCCCGATCGAGCGGCTCGTGTCGGTGGCCCTGAGCGGCGCGGCGGCTCTCACCTTGATGGCCTGCTACGGCATGCCTCCGTGCGAGAGCGAAGAAGACAACGACGGGGACGGATCGATGACCTGCGAAGACGGCGTGGATCTGGACTGCGATGACTCGGATCCGAACATCCACCCCGGCGCAGACGACCCGGTGGGCGACGACATCGACCAGAACTGTGACGGCGTCGACGGCATCCGAGGCGAGGGTGGTGCTGGTGGTGGCGGCAGCTCGGCGGGTGGCCAGAACGCTGGCGGCGGCGGCGCCAACGCAGGCGGCGGCGGCCAGAGCGCCGGAGGCGCCAACGTGGGTGGCGCGGGTGGCGGCGGCGGCAACTGACCACCTCGACAGCTCGCCGGCTGAGCCCTAAGACCTCGAGTCGATGAACGTCGTCGCGAGCGTGCGCAAGAACAAGGGCAAGATCCTGCTCTTGTTCTTGCTGCTCGGGCTGGTGGGCTTCTTGGTGTCGCAGCGCTTCAAGCCCAAGCCGGTGACGGTGACGCCGGTCGCGCGCGGCACCGCCATCGACGCCGTCTACGCCACGGGCACGGTCGAGGCCGAAGATCGGATGACGGTCAAAGCCAAGGCGAGCGGCAGCGTGGCCGAGGTGTTCGTGAAGGAGGGCTCGCCCGTGAAGAAGGGCGACCTGTTGGCCCGTATCGACAACCCCGGCTCCACGTTCGAGCTCAAGCGCGGCAAGGCCGATCTCTCCGCGGCGAACGCGCAAGCGACCGGTGCGCCTCAGGTGGCGGCGCTGATCTCCACCGGCAAGGCGCTCGAGGCCGAGCTGGACGTGGCCAAGAAGAACCTCTCCCGCGTCAGTGATCTGCACAAGGGTGGCGCGCTGCCCAAGAGCGACCTCGACATGGCCGAGTCTCGTGTGCGCCAGGTGGAGGCGCAGATCTCGGCGAACCGCTCGCAGCAGCAGGCGCTGCGCATCGATCTCACGGCCAACGCCGCTCGCCAGGCGGCCATGGTCGAGTCGCTCGAGTCGCGGGTGCTCGACACCGAGGTGCGCTGCCCGCAGGACGGCGTGGTGTTGGGCAAGCTGATCGAGGTCGGCGAGGTGGTCACCGTCAACCAGGCGCTGTTCCGCGTGGGCGACACCAGCAAGCTGGTGCTCGAGGTGATGATCGACGAGGCCGACGTGGCCAAGGTGTCGGACGGGTCTGGGACGAAGCCGGCGAGCGTCGCGGCGATCTCGCTGTACGCGTACCCGGGGCAGACCTTCACGGGAACGGTTTTCGAGATCCTCCCGGACGCGAACCGCGACCGCAAAGCCTTCCTCGGCAAGATCCGCTTCGAGACGCCGCCGAGCGAGCTGCGCAGCGGCATGAGCGCCGAGGTGAACGTGATCGCGGGTCGCAAAGAAGGCGTGCTGCTCGCGCCGCAAGAAGCCGAGGCGGAGGGCTTCGTGTGGGTCGCCTCGGGGGGCCGAGCCGAGAAGCGCGCCGTGAAGGTCGGCATGCGCGACCTGCTCCGCTTCGAGGTGCAGAGCGGGCTCGAGGAGGGCGACCAGGTGATCGTGGAGGGGCAAAAGGCGCTCGCGCCGGGCACGCGTGTGCTGGTCACGGAGCGCACCATGGCCGCCAGCGATCCCGTGCCCGACCGCACCCAGCCACAGAAGGCGCCGTGAGCCGCGTCGTCCTGTTCATCGCCTTTCGTCAGCTGTGGGATCGCAAGTTCCTGAACGGCATCGCCGTGCTGGGGGTGACGCTGGGGGTGCTGGTGCTGATCGGCATCAACGGCATCATGCAGGGCTTCCAGCAGAAGTTCATCGGCAACATCATCCGCATCAGCCCTCATGTCACCATCTTCGACAAGGAGCTCTCGCCCGAGCCGAGCCTGTTGTCGCGCCACGACGGCGGCTTGGTGGTGGAGCACGTGGCGCATCAGGCGCCGAGCGAACGGCAGCTTCGCATCCGGCGGCCCGAGGAGATCATCGACGCGCTCGAGCGCATCGAGGGCGTGAAGGGTGCGTCCGGCTCGCTGGTGGGCTCGGCGGTGCTGTCGTACGGCCCGAAGCAATACCCGGTGGACATGCGCGGCATCATCGCCGCGCGCCAGGACCGGGTGACGCCGCTCGCGCCGTACATCAAGCAGGGCAACCTGCGCGCGCTCGACTCGGCGCCTGACGGCATCCTGCTGGGATCGGGCGTGGCCACGAGGCTCGGCGCGAACGTGGGCGACCAGCTGATCGCCGGCACGGCTGCGGGCGAGCGCGTGGCGCTGCGCGTGGTCGGCATCTTCGAGTGCGAGATCCCGCCGATCGACGCGTCACGCGTGTACGTGTCGCTCAAGAGCGCGCAGACGTTGCTCGGCAAACCCGACATGGTCGGTCGCATCGACATTCGCCTGCACGACGAGAACGCGGCGCCCGAGCTGTCGGATCGGGTGGAGCGCCTGTTCGGCTACGACGCGGAGAGCTGGCAGGAGGCGAATGCGAACTTCCTGGCGCTGTTCGCCCAGCAGAACACGATCATCGGCTTCGTCGTCGGCGCCATCTTGGCCGTGGGTGGCTTCGGTATCTTGGCGATCCAGATCATGATCGTGCTGCAGAAGACGAAGGACATCGCCATTTTGCGTAGCGTCGGCTTCACGCGCCAGGACATCCTCTCGGCGTTCTTGCTGCAAGGGGTCGTGATCGCGCTGATCGGCGCGACCATCGGCGACATCGGCGGCCACTACGTGCTCAAGGCGCTCGGCTCGCTCAAGACCAAGCAGGAGGGGCTGGTCAAGTCGGAGACCTTCCTCGTGTTCGACGACCCCAAGTTCTACTACTACGGCTTCGTCTTCGCGCTGGTGGTGGGCGTAGTGGCCAGCCTGATCCCGGCGATTCGTGGCTCACGCGTCGAGCCGGTCGACGTGCTCAGGGGGCAGATCTAGTGACGGGCGACACGGCGCCCAGCTCGCAGCGTGAGCCGTTCTCCGAGCGTGCTCCCCAAGCGCCGCGCAGGCCTTGGGCTGCGCCCGGGCAGGTGGTGCTCGAGACGCGCGGCCTGGTGCGCGATCTGGGCGCGCAGGTGAAGACACGCGTGCTCACCGGCATCGATCTCGACGTGCACGAGCGCGAGTTCGTCAGCCTCACCGGCTTCTCTGGCTCCGGCAAGAGCACGCTGCTCTACCTGTTGGGCGCGCTCGATCGCCCCACGGAGGGCAGCGTCAAGCTCGACGGCGTCGACGTGAGCGCGCTCGATGACGACGGCCGCGCCGAGCTGAGGGCCAACAAGCTGGGCTTCGTGTTCCAGTTCCATTTCCTGCTCCCCGAGTTCAGCGTGCTCGAAAACGTGATGTTGCCCATGCTCAAACGCGCGGCGCTTTCGCGTTCGGCGATCGAGAAGCGCGCGCGAGAGGTGCTGGCCACGCTCGGTCTCGGCGAGCTCTTCGAGCGCCGTCCCGGGCAGCTCTCCGGCGGGCAACAGCAGCGGGTCAGCATCGCCCGCGCGGTGGCCAACCAACCGCGCATCTTGTTGGCGGACGAGCCCACCGGCAACCTGGACTCCAAGAACGGCACGATCGTGATGGACGTGTTCGAGTCCTTGGTGCGCGACCGCGGGCTGACCGTGATCATGGTCACGCACGAGCGCACGTTCGCCCAGCGCGCGTCGCGCCAGATCGTGATGAAGGACGGCGCGATCGTGGCGGATCTCGATCAACGCGCAGGCGACGGCTGAGCATCTCCCGCGCCGACACGTACAATCGCGCCCGGGTGCGCGCTCGTCCGTGGCTCTTGTTCGCGATGTGCTGGTCGACGTCCCCGGCGTCGGCGAGGGCGCAGCCCACCGACCCCGAGGCTGCACTCGAGGTCGAGGTGGTGGGCGAGCGCTCCGAGCCGGGGACGCAGACGCTGAGCGCGCGCGAGGTGCGCGAGCTGCCCGGGGCCTTCGGCGATCCCTTCCGAGCGATCGAGTCGCTCTCGGGCGTGACCCCGGTGCTCTCGGGGGTGCCCTATTTCTTCCTGCGCGGCGCGCCGCCCGCGAACGTCGGCTACTTCCTGGATGGCGTGCGCGTGCCGCTGTTGTTCCACGTCGGGTTTGGCCCTGGCGTGATCGCGCCTGCGCTGGTCGAGCGCGTGGAGCTATTTCCGGCGGCCTATCCAGCCCGATTTGGGCGTTTCGCCGGGGGTATCGTCGCCGCTGAGCTCTCGCCGCCGAGCCCCGTGCTGCGGGCCGAGACCTCGCTGCGCCTGTTCGACTCCGGAGCGCTGGTCGAGGTGCCCTTCGACCGCGGTCGCGGCGCGGCCATGGGAGCGTACCGCTACTCCACGACCGGTGCGCTGGTGTCGCTGCTCTCGCCCGAGATCACGCTCGAGTATTGGGACTACCAGGCGCGCGCGGTCTACCGCACCAGCGCGAGCGACGAGGTCTCGCTGTTCGCCTTCGGGTCGCACGACAAGCTGACCGAGGAGGAGGCCGACGTCGGCGAGGTGGAGACGGTGCTCGACGCGGACTTCCACCGCGTCGACCTGCGCTACGACCGCGCGTTGGGCGAGCGCGGCGGCTCGCGCACGGCCGTGACGTTGGGCTTCGATCGCAGCGCCACCAGCCGAGGGGAGCACCGCGCCGAGGCGTGGTCGGCGCGCGTGCGCAACCAGCAGACGCTGGCGCTCGGGCGTTCGCTGACGCTCCGTCTGGGCGCAGATGCGCTGCTCGAGCGCTTCGACACCGCGATCGGGGAGGACGAGGTGGCGCCGGACGCCACCGACCTGGCCTTGCGTGCGCTCCTGACCTCGCGCGTGGACCTGACCGCGGGCGCCTACGCCGAGCTCGGAATCGAGATTCCTGGTGGGCTCGAGCTCTCGCCAGGGCTGCGGGTGGATGGCTACCTCTCGCAAGGTGAGGCGGCGCTCGCAGTCGACCCCCGCCTCGCGGCGCGCGCACGGATCGATCGGCGCCTACACTTTCTTTGCACGGTCGGCATGGCCTCGCAGCCAGCGAGCTACCTCGGCGCGGTGCCGGGGCTGTCGCCGGGAGGGCTCGCGGGGGGGCTGCAGCGCAGCTTGCTCAGCAGCGCAGGGGCCGAGCTCTCGTTGCCCGAGCGCGTCGAGGTCGCGGTCACTGCTTTTCGCAACGCGTTCTTCGAAATGGCGGATGCCCTCGGCAACCGCGCTCCCGGAGCGGACTTCGGTGTGGAAGAGGCCGCCCTGGTGCGCTCCCAGGGCGAATCGGTCGGGCTCGAGCTGATGCTGCGGCGACCCTTCTCCGAGCGCGTGGGTGGCATTCTCTCGTACACCCTGTCGCGCTCTCGCCGCACGCTCGGCGGCGAGAGCTTCGATCACCCCTACGATCGACGGCACGTGCTTTCGGCGGCGCTGTCCTTCCACCTCGGCCGCAGCTGGCGCTTGGGCCAGCGCACGATCTTCTCGAGCGGCGCGCCGGTGAGCGTCGACTACCGCACGAGCGTCGGCGATCTGCCGCGGTTGAGCCCGGACGCGACGGCAGAAGAGGTGCAGCGCGAGCTCATGCGCGTCGCGCGAGAGCGCGCCGCGCTCCGACGCAGCGTCGAGGCGCTGGACCTGGGCGCCCGACTGCCGCCGTTCCTCAGGCTCGACTTGCGGCTCTCGAAGGGGTGGCGCGTCGGGCGATACGGCCTCACGTTCGTCGCAGAGGTGCAGAACCTGCTCGGCGCGCGCGAGCGCTTGGGCTTCGAATGCCGCGCCGAGTCCGGTTGCGAGCCCAGCGTGCTCGGACCGATCGTGATTCCGTCGGTGGGGCTCGAGGGCACGCTCGGGGAGTGATCCTCCCGTGCCGCGCCGAACTCTCTGAACCAACTGGCGAGCGGTTGAAATGGCCGCCACTTCGGTCCTGGGCCGCGGCTTCGCGCTCCGCTACGTTGCGAGGGCGATGTCACGCATGGGGCGAGCGGTCGGGCGGCGTGGTGTGCTGGCAGCGGCGCTCGGTGCCTCGGGCGCGTTGGCGTGGAGCGCGCTCCCGCTCTCGCGCGTGAACGTGGCGCGGGCTTGCGGCGGCTTCTTTGCGCGGGAGGTCGAGCGACTGCCCTCGCTCTCGCACGAGAACGTGCTGCTCCTGTTCGACGCCGAGAGCCACACCGAGCACTTCATCCGGGAAGTTGCCTTCCGCGAAGCCGGTAAGCCGTTCGGGTTCGTGGTGCCCACGCCGAGCGAGCCCCAGGTGGTGGAGGTGCCGACCAGCCCGTTCCCCAAGCTGCGCGACGTGTTCCCATTTCAATTGGAGTCGGCGGGCTGGGGCGTCGGTCTCGGCGGCAGCGGCTCCGGTGCGGGTGTGACGGTGAAGCAAACCAGCAAGATCGGGAGCTTCACTGCGTTCGTGCTGGCTGCGAATGACGACAAGGCGCTCGCGGGTTGGCTCAAGCAGCACGGCCTCAGCACCACGCCCGAGTCGGAGCGCTGGCTCGCCCACTACGTGAGGCTCAAGTTCCACTTCGTGGCCATGCGCTTCGACCCGCCGGTGGGCGCGCCCTCTGGGGCAATCGAGGCGGAGACCTTCCGCATCTCGTTCAAGACGCCGTTGCCGTTCTACCCCTACCTCGAGCCTGCGCGCGCCCCGACCGACCGCCCGCGGCGCAGTCGCTCGCTCGACGTTTGGTTGGTGGCGCGGCGAGCGTACGCTCCCGTGGCTCTGCGCGACGCGGACTCGCCCGCATGGGTGCAACCCATGCGCGCCGGGCTCTCGTTCAGCGACGCCCGCAAGAAGCTCGAGCAAGCTCTGTACGACGAGATCGAGACGCTACTTCCGCAAGGTGAGCTGGTGGTCATGCGCTTCGCCGACGGCAAGGCGGACCGCAGTGGGTTCGGCGACGTCTTGTTCGCGCCCACCGAGCCGATCACCTTCAGCCCTGAGGAGCTCGACATGCTCGCGCCGCTGCTCGGCCTCTTCGACAAGGAGTTGTTGCCATGAGCTCGCGCGTCGGGGCGCTGCTGTTCTCGCTGGCCATGGCGCCTGGGTGCACGCCGGAGTCGGCGCCGCCTGGGCCGCAGGGGTTGGCCCCCGGCGTGATCGAGGGTGATCCGTTCCTCGAGCCGAGCGCGTCGGCCGACGCGATTGTCTCCAGCGTGCGGGGAGGGCCTGCCGCTTCGGCGCCGCGTGGGGCGCGCGCGCAGGCCGTGCTCGCGCTGCTCTCGGGCGGAGAGGCTGGGCGGCTCCCCGTGGTCGCCACACCATCCGGGCCCCCTCCTCCGCCGGAGGTGCAGCTCGGCCAACCCAAGGTCACCGGCGCCCTTCCGTGGCAGGTGGTCTTCCGCATCATGCGGCACCACGTGGGCAACTTCCGGCACTGCTTCGAGCAATCTTCCCGACCCGCCGGCAAGGTCTCGATCGAGTTCGTGATCGACAAGAGCGGCAAGACGGTGGGCCCCAAGGCCTCGAGCAAAGAGCTCCACGACCCCGCGTTGCTCCAGTGTTTCAGCGGAGCGACGAGCAAGCTGTCGTTCCCGGCGCCCGAGCAGGGCTCGGCGTCCGTGCAGTTCGACGTGACCCTGAGCCCAGACTCGTGAGACGGTATCCCGCCGTGAGTGTATGGGTCCGCTGGTCGTTGCTCGTGGGCATGGTGCTCGCCGCTTGCGGCGAAGAGAAGACGCCACGTGTGCGTGACGACGACGAAGACCAGCCCCGGCGCCCGCGCAGCGCCGCGTCAGCCAGCGGGTCTGCAAGCGCCTCCGCGCTGCCTTCGGCTTCCAGCTCCTCGAGCGCGAGCGCGGCGGTCGACGTCTCCGAGCCCGACGACGACGGCGAGCCCGCGCGGCCCTCGGCGACGAAGCTCGACCCCTTGCTCACACTCGCCTACCGCGCAGAAGCTTGCCTGGAAGGCACCCGCGCGCTCGCGCTTTCGCTCGACGACTACAAGAAAAGTGTCGGTCCGAAGGGCCTCTCACCTGGGGCGAAGCCCTCGTTCGGGGTCGCGGCGCCCGCCGCGTCGGACCGACCGAGGCCCTTGCCGTTCGAGCGCTTGACGCGCGCGTGCACCGTGGCTGCCGCCATCAAGAACGTGGGCGCCGAGGCCGATCCACTGCTAGCGGAGCTCAAGAGCACGTCCGAGCTTGCGCTCCCTCTCGCCAAGAAGATCTCGGAGCTCAACAGCTACCTGCAGAAGGGCGAGGACAAGGTCGACGGTTTCGCCAAAGGCAAGACGCTCGACCAGGAGCTCGCGCTCGCCGATCTGCGCCGCCCGCAGGAGCGCCTCGGCGCCAGCTTGGACGTGTGGCGCTCGGCTCGGGCCCCGGACTCGAGCAGTTGGTCGGCGCCGCAAAAGCAAGCTGCCTCGCTCGTGAGTGAGGCGCGCAAGGCGCAGCGCGCGCTCTTCCGTGACGTGCCCGACGTGCCGCTCGCCCAAAGCTCGCTGAAGAAGGTGGAGAGCGAGCTCGCGACGCTGTTGTCGCTCCGCGACAAGAGCGAGCGGGACCCGTTCTTGGTGCTGATGCAAGCGCCGGTCGAGCGCTACGTGTCGGGCGCCAAGCTCGCCCTGGCCACGCCCAGCGCGGAAAACAAGATCGAGGCCATCCAGCAGTACGTCCGAATGATCGAAGCGCAGCACCGCGCCGCGCAGAGGCTGCTGGTCAGGGAGCGTTCGGTGAGGCCCACGCCGCCCAGGATGCCGTGAGCGTTCGACCGCGAGCTGCTCGAGATTCAAAGCGGCCCGCCCCTCCGACAGCGTCAGCCCGTTGACGCACGTCCGTGGGCTGACGGTGAGGAGCTCGGCGGGGGGGCGCGCGAAATCCCCGCCGCGAGCCGCAAGATGTCGCGCGAGGTGATGAGCCCGGCCAGCGCGCCGGACGCGTCCAGGACGGGGAGGCAGGAGCAGCCGCGCTCCAGCATCTTCTGTGCGGCCTCGGCCACGGTGTCGTCCTCGCTGCAGGTGACGGGGCGCCGCGACATCAGCTGATGAATCGGCCGCTCCAAGGTCTCCGCGTCGATGCGACGCTCGGCGAGCTTGGACACGAACGGGCTGGTCGCACGGAGCAGGTCTCGATCCGAGATCACCCCGGCCATGTTCTTGTCTTCGTTCAAGACCACAGCGTGGTGAAAGTGGCGCTCCTCGAACAGTCGCGTCACCCAGGTCACGGTGTCGTCCATGTCCACCGTGACCACCGTCTTGCTCATCAACTCGCGCACCAGCATGGCATCGTGGTGGGCGATGCAGATCTCGCGCCAGCCAGGTCAGCGACCTTGGAAGGTGGCGCTGCGCTTGTCGATGAAGGCGCGCATCCCTTCGCGCTGATCTTCGGTGCCGAACAGGGCCGCGAACGCGGTTGCCTCGAGCTCGTTGGCGACCATCAGGGGAACGTCCTCGCCGCGAAGCGTGACGAGCTTGGCTGCGGCCACGGCCAGCGGACCCACGACGGCGATCGCGCTGGCCGTCTCTCGAGCGCGGTCCAGGAGCTTGTCTGCCGGCACGACCTCGTTCACCAGCCCGATGCGCAACGCCTCCTCGGCCGAGATGATCACCCCGGTGTAGACCAGCTCGCGCGCCTTGCCGACGCCCACACGGCGGGCCAAGCGCTGCGTCCCACCAAAGCCGGGGATCACGCCGAGCTTCACCTCGGGCTGGCCGAACTTGGCCTTCTCGGACGCGTAGATGAAGTCGCAGGCCAGCGCGAGCTCGGTGCCACCACCGAGGGCGAAGCCGTTCACGGCGGCGATGACCGGGAACGGGAGGGTCTCGATCAGCCGCCCGAGCTCGTGGCCCGTCGCCGCGAAGGCCTTTGCTTCGGTGGGCGTCAGCTCTGCCATCGCCGCGATGTCTGCGCCGGCGACGAAGGCCTTGCCCTCCCCCGTGAGGATGGCTGCGCGCGGTGGCTCGGGCCGCGTCGCGAGGTCGCGGAACGCCGCGAGCAGCTGCGCCAGGACGTCCTTGTCCAGCGCGTTCAGCTTGTCGGGGCGGGCGACGGTCACGGTCGCGACGTGCCCGGTCTGCTCGGTGTTGACGTAGCTGGGCGCGCTCACAGCCGCTGCCCCTTCTCGTCGTAGCGGTAGAAGCCGCGGCCCGCCTTCTTGCCTAGCCACCCGGCCGCGACCAGGTTCTTCAGGTTGGTGGGCGCGCGGTACTTGGAGTCCCCCAGCTCGCGGTGGAGCACCTCGGAGATGGCGAGCACCGTGTCGAGACCGATCAGGTCCGCGAGCTCGAGCGGGCCCATCGGGTGGTTCAGCCCCAACTTGGCTCCCGTGTCGATGTCCTCGGCGCTGCCCACGCCCTCTTGCAGCGCGAACGCCGCCTCGCACAGCAGCGGGATCAGCACGCGGTTGACCATGAAGCCAGGAGCATCGTTGGACGTGACGACCGTCTTGCCCAAGCGCTCGGCGAGCGCGCGCGTCTCCGCGTACGTCTCGCTCGAGGTCTGGACACCCTTCACGATCTCCACGAGCTTCATGAGCGGTACAGGGTTCATGAAGTGCATGCCGATCACGCGATCTGGCCGCGAGGTCTCGCGCGCCAGCTTGGTGATCGAGATGCTCGACGTGTTCGACGCCAAGATCGCGCCAGGTTTGAGCGCAGCGTCGGTGGCCTTGAAGATGGCCACCTTCACCGCGAAGTCTTCGCTGACGGCCTCGACCGCGAGATCGCACTCCCCCAGCCGATCACCTTTTCCCTCGGGCAAGATGCGGGCGAGCTGCTCGGCGCGCTGCTCCGCGCTGAGCTTGCCTTTGTCCACCAAGCGGGTGAGCAGGCCCCCGATGGTGTCCTTGCCCTTTTGTGCTGCCTCGCGAGACACGTCGCTCAGCACCACCTCGATCCCCGCCGCTGCTGCCACTTGGGCGATGCCGCGCCCCATTTGTCCAGCGCCGACGACCGCCATCCGCCCGATGCTCGCTCCGCTCATGCGCGCGAAATAGCCGTTCTGTCGCAGAGACCCAAGGCCTTTGGCGAAGGACAAGCAAGCCTTGAAAGCTTTGCTGCTAGGAGCGTACATTCCACTCCGCAGTCACCGCCTTTTTTTTCGTGAGTTTGTTCTCTTCTCGATGACGATGCCTGCCCATCCGGGGTGACGATGAGTGTTGACGCGATTCGTGTGATTCTTGGCCGCCTTCAGGACGACCCCTCGAGCGAGGCCGCCTGGGAGGAGCTAGCCGAGATCGTCACCGCCCCAGGGGAGCCCGGCAGCGAGCTGCTCAGGCTGCTCGAGCAGGCGCGCGCGCGCTTCGAGAAGCGACGCGAGTGGCTGGCCGTGGCGCGGCTTTTGGAGCTGGAGCTTTCGCTCTCCGAGGACGAGGAGCCGGCGATGCGCGCCGAGCTCGCGCGCGTGTGCGACGAGGAGCTCTTGGACTCGAGCCGCGCCCGGGCCGCCTATGAGCGCCTTCTGGAGCTCGACCCAGGCGAGGCGCTGATGGAGAAGGCCGCTGCGTACCTGGAGGGAGACGAGGGCAAGCGCGGCAAGTGGCGGGAGCTCTACGATCGCTACCTCTCCGAGGCAGAGACCGCGACCGACGACGGCCTCAAGGCCAGCATGTTGGTCCAGGCCGCGGACGTGGCCCTGCGCTACGGCGGCGCCGACATCGATCGCGCCGCCATCGCGAGCTCGGTGGAGAAGGCGCTGGCGCTGGATCCCAAGGTGCGTCGCGGCGCCGTCCACGCCGAGGCCGCCCTGGCGGACGCGCCGGAACGGCTCGCCGCCGCGCTCGAGCAGGTGCTGGCGCGTGGCGCCAACAAAGAGGAGCGCATCGCCGCGGGGCTCAAGGCCGGGCGGATCAAGGCCAAGAACGACAAGGCCGCAGCCATCGGTGTGTTCGAGCAGGTGTTGGATCTGTCGCCCGGGCAACCTGACGCGCTCAGCTTTTTGTCCGAGGCGTACACCGAGCGCGAGGACTGGGATCACCTGGTCGCGCTGTACGAAGACCAGCTGAAGGGCGGAGTGCGCGGCGAGGCCGAGCAGGGCGTGCTGCTCCAGATCGGCATGGTGCACTGGCGCATGAGGAAGGCGCCCGAGGCCGCCGAGCCCTACTTCGACCGGCTGCGGCGCGTCGACCCCACCAACGGCGCGATGCTCAACTTCTTCCGCGAGGTGTGTGGCGCGCGCGACGACTCGCAGAAGCTCACCACGGTGCTCTCGGACGCGCAGCGGTCCACGCAGGACGCGGCCCTGCGCAAGGAGCTGGGGGCCGAGATCGCCAAGCTCGCCGAGACGCACGACAACGCGCAGAAGGCGATCGAGCAGTACAAGGCCATCCTCAAGGTCGACCCCAACGACGTCGCAGCGCGCGACGCGCTGAAGCGCCTGTACGCGCAGGCTGGCAACTTCCCCTCGCTGGTCGATCTCCTGCGCCACGACCTCGAGCGCTTGCCCGCGGACGACAAGGCCGGGCGCGCCGCGATCTTGCGGGAGATGGCGAGCGTGTATCGGGACCGCGCCAAGAACGAGCAGCAGCTCGTGCAGGTGCTGTCGCAGCTGGTGCAGCTCGACGATCACGACGAGGCGGCGCTGCGTGAGCTCATCACGATCTACGAGACGCTCGGGCGCTTCCGCGATCTGCTCTCGTGCCAGCAGCGGCTGGCCGAGCTCACCCAGGATCTAGACGAACGTGCCGAGCTCTACCGGGCCGTGGCTCGTCGCTGGGGAGAACAGTTCTCCAACGTACAGAACGCCATCCTCGGCTACGAGGGCCTGCTCGCCGTGAAGCCGAGCGACGAGGAGGCACGCAGCAAGCTGCGCGAGCTCTACACCAAGCGGCGATCCTGGGCGCAGCTCTTCAGCCTGTTCGAGATCGAAGCCAAGGACGCGACCGGCCCCGCCAAGGTGGAGCTGCTCGGCGAGATGGCCAAGCTCGCGGCCGAGCGACTCGATCGCGGCGCCGACGCCATCGCGATTCAGAAGCAGATCTTGGATCTCGATCCGCAGGCGAGCGGTGTGTACGACGCCCTCGAGAAGCAGGCCGAGCGCGAGAAGGACTACGCCACGTTGGCGGAGGTGCTCGAGCGGCGCGCGAGCGCGTCCACGGATCAAGCCACGACGCTGGCGATCCTGCAAAAGCTCGGCGCGGTCTACTCGGACCGGCTGAAGGACGCCGCTCTGGCCACGCGCACGTGGCGCCGCGTGCTCGAGATCGCCCCTGGGCAGGCCAAGGCGCAGCGCGTGCTGCGCGAGGCGTATGTTGCGAGCGGCGACTTCGACGCGCTCGAGGCGCTCTACGCGCAGAACGACGACTGGGAGAGCCTGGCCGACTTCTTGTCGACCGCCGCAGACAAGGCGCCCGATCCGGCTCACAAGATCGAGCTCAGCTTCCGCGCTGCGCGGGTGTTCGAGGAGAAGCTCCTCGCCCCCGAGCGAGCGCCGCGCTCTTACGAGCGAGTGTTGTCGGTTGACGGCGGCAACGCCCGCGCCGCGGCGGCGCTCGTGCCCTTGTACGAGAAGGACGAGCGCTGGGCTCGCCTGCCGGCGCTGTACGAGGTGCTGCTCTCGGTCGCCGAGGACAAACAAGAGCGCGTCGCCATGTTGCGCAAGCTGGCCCAAGTGACGGGTGGCCCGCTGGCGGATCGCGCTGGCGCGTTGGGCTATGCCCGCCGCGCCTACGAGCTCTCGGCCGACGAAGAGAACCTGGACGCGCTCGAGGCCGCTTCGCGCGCCGCCTCGAGCTGGGCGCCGTTCGTGGAGGCGCTCGAGGCGCGGCTCAGCAGCAAGGACGGAGTCACCCCCGATATCGAGCGGCAGCTGCGCATGAAGCTGGCCAACGCGTACGCGCGGGAGCTCGGCAAGCTGGACGAAGCGGTCACCTCGTATCGCGCCCTGGTGGAAGCCAATCCCAAAGACGAGGCCACTCTGCGCGAGTTCGACGCGCTTCTGCGTGGCGCCGAGCGCAAGGAAGACCTGCGTTGGCTGTTCGATCTGCGGATCAAGACCGCGGCTGACTCCAGCGAGGACAAAGCCAGCGCCGACGCGCAGCGCGCCCGCATCTACGAGGAGTGGGCGACGCTCGAGGAGGACGTCTTCTCCAACCCCAAAGATGCGATCGGTCTGTACCGCAAAGCGGCCGAGCTCGAGCCTACGCGCCGCGAGACGTTGCGCGCGTTGTCGCGCCTGCTCCTGGCCGACGGCGATCACGCCGCCGCGGCCGAGGTGATCGCCCGTCACCGCGAGATCAGCGAGGGGGAGGAGCGCGCGCAGCGCGAGGTGGAGCTGGCCTTCATCTACATCGACCACCTCGCTCGCCCCGCCGACGCGCTGGTCGCGTGCGAACGAGCGCTGGAGCTCCGGCCCCGGGACTCTGACGCCATCGGCATCTTGGCGCGCCTGTTGGAGGTCAAGGAGACTCGGGCGCGCGCTGCCAGCGTGCTGGAGGCCGCGTACGAGGATCTGGGCGACGCTCGCCGCGAAGCGCAGGCGTTGCGCATCATGTTGGAGACCACCGAGCAGCCAGATCGCCGGCTCGAGCTGCTGGTCAAGCTGGGCGACGTCGAAGAGAAGAAGCTCTCCTCACCGAGCGCGGCGTTCGACGTGGTGCTGTCCGCGCTGACCGAGTTTGCCAGCGAGATGGTGCTCTGGGATCGCGCCCTCGAGCTCAGCGTGCGCGCCGGTCGGCCCACCGATCTGGCCGAGGCCTACCGATCGCACATCATCACCTCGGACCCCGAGACCCGCAGCTTGGATCGCGATGTGGAGCTCGAGCTGTGCGATCGCGCGGCCTCGCTGCACGACGAGCAACTCGGCGACTCGGACGGCGCCCTGCCCTACCTCAAGCGCATCCTGGCGATGTCTCCGAACAACGAGAAGGCGTTCGAGCGCCTGAAGTCCATCCTGACCACGGCGGAGCGTTGGGGGGAGCTCGAGGAGCTGTTCGATCAGGCGGCGCAGTCGGCAGAGGAGTCGGCGCAGAAGATCTCGCTCTTGAACGAGGTGGCGCTGATCGCCGAAGAAGTGATCGGCATGCCCCAGAAGGCGATCGCCTATCACGAGCGCATCCTGGAGATCGATCCGTTCTACGTGAGCTCGCTCGACGCGCTCGAGAAGCTGTACGAGGACGAGGAGCGTTTCGGCGAGCTGGCCGCGCTGCTCGAGCGCCGGCTCGAGACCGCCGTCGACGAGGAGGCGATCGACATTCGGCTGTACCTCGGGCGCCTGTACCTGGAGCAGTTGCTGGTTCCAGACCGTGCGCTCTCTCACATCGAGGAGATCTTGCGCTCGCGCCACGACGACGGCGATGCGCGCGAGCTGGCCGAGCGCATGCTCGACATCGGCAGCCTGAAGTTGCGCACGGCCGTTCTGCTCGAGAACGTGTACGAAGCGCGCGACGAGGTGCGGAGCCTGGTGCGCATGCTCGAGATCCGACTCGAGGCTGCCGCCGAGGCGGACGAGAAGAAGACGCTGCTTCGCCGCGTTGGTGAGCTCAAGGACGAGCGCCTGCACGACGACGCGGGCGCGTTCGAAGCCCTCGCTCAGCTGGTGCCGATGGTGCCGGACGACGAGGCGGTGCGCGAACGCTTCGTGGAGATCGGCAAGCGCCTGTCCAAACACGAACGTGTGGCCACGGTCTTGTCTGCTGCGGCCGATGTGGCGGAGACCAAGGGTGTTCGCGCCGAAGTGCTGATGATGGTGGCGGCCCTGTGCGAAGGCTCGCTGAACGACAGCGCCAGAGCCGAAGAGGTCTACCGCAAGATCCTGACCATCGATCCGGACGACGTGGAGATCGTGGTGCCGGCGGCCCGCGCGCTCTCGCGGCTGCAGGCGCAGGGTGGAAACCACGCGGCGCTGGTGCAGACGCTCGAGGTCGAGGTCAAGCTCGAGGAGTCCGTCGACGCGCGCAAGGCCCTGTACGAGCGGCTCGGCGATCTGTACGAGTCGATGCTCGAAAATCGCGCCAAGTCGATCGAGGCCTGGCGAGCACGGCTCGCGGACGATCCCGGTGACGAGAAGGCGATGAGCGCGCTCGAGCGACTGTACGAGCTCGAGGGCCGTCACCGAGACATGGTCGACGTGCTGCGCAAGCGCGAGGAAGCCTCCACCGACGAGGCGGAGCGCAGGCGCGCGATGACGAAGGTGGCGGAGACCTTGGCCGGACCGCTGGGCGACGTGGCCGAAGCGACGCTCGCTTGGCGCGCCGTGCTGGACGCGTTCGGGCCCAACCGCGCGGCGCACGCCGCGCTGTTCGAGCTGTACGAGAAGGCTGAGCGCCACCAGGATTTGGCCGAGGTGATCGACGCCGACCTGGCTCTGGCAGACGAGCCCGTCGACCGCATCGCTCTCTACCGTCGCCTGGGCGACGTGCGGCGGGCGCATCTGGCCGACATGGACGGAGCGCTCGAGGCCTACCGCATGGCGCTCGAAATCGAGCCTTCGGACCAGAAGACCCGCGCCGCGCTCGAGTCGATGCTCGAGCTGGCCGACGCCAAGAAGAACGCAGCGGAGCTCCTTCACCCGCTGTACGAGGCGGACGGAGACGCCGAGAAGCTCCTCAAGGTGCTCGATATCGAGGCCGAGGTGGCGGAGAGCCCGAGCGAGCGCATCGATCGCCTGGAGAAGGCTCTGGCCACGGCCGAGGGGCCGCTCGGCGCCCCCGCCCGCGCGTACGACTACGCGCGCCGCGTGTTCAAGGAAGCGGCTGGAGACGAGAGCGTGGGGCGCCAGCGGGAGACGCTGGAGCGTCTCACCGCCCAGACCGAGCGCTGGGCCGACACCACCGCGCTGTACCGAGAGGTCGCGCCCGACATCCTCGATCAAGACGTCCAGATCGAGATCCTGCTGCGCGTCGGCGAGCTCTGCTCGGGCCGGCTCGAGGACCCGGCGACGGCGATCGAGTACTACAACAAAGCGCTCGAGGCTCGCCCCGACGAGCGTCGCGCCCTGCTCGCCCTCGAAGCGCTGTACGAGAAGGCCTCGGACTCCAAGGCCTTGCTCGAGATCTTGAAGAAGCGCGAGGACCTCGCGGAGAGCGACGCCGAGCGCAAGGAGCTCATCTTCCGGCAGGCAGGTCTGCTGCGCGACAAGCTCGAGTCCGCCAACGACGCCATCGAACGGCTCGAGGCTGCGCTAGCCATCGACGTGGACGCCCGCGCCACGGGCGAGCTCGAGCGGCTGTACACCAGCGAAAACCGTCACCAAGACCTGGTCGCGCTGTACGAGCGCATGCTCGAGGCCGAGACCGAGCCCAAGGCGCAAGCGGGCCTGCGCGTGAAGATCGCCAAGATCGCGCGTCTGAAGCTGCAGGATGCAGCGCGCGCGTTCGACGAGCTGTCCGAGGCGCTCGCGAACGACGCCGGCAGCGCCGAGGCGATCGCCGAGCTGGAGAGCATCCTCGAGGACAAGTCCGCAGAGGATGTCGAGAAGACGGGCCAGCCTTCCGCAGAGGATCAAGCGCGCGCTGGCGAGATGCTGGAGCCGGTGTACCTCAAGCGCGGCGCGTGGAAGGACGTGCGCCGCACCATCGACGCCCGCCTCGCCGCGAGCCAGGACCCAGCCGAGCGCATCGAGCTGCTCAAGCGGTTGGCCACGCTCGAAGAAGAGCAGCTGGAGAACTTCGGCGCCGCGATGGAGGCAACAGCACGCCTGCTGCACGAAGACATCGGTGATCGTGCCGTTTGGGCGGAGCTCGAGCGCCTCGCGCGGGCCTCTTCGGCGGAGCGCAAGCTCGGCGAGATCTACGCGGCGGAGCTGTCCAAGGTCGAAAGTGACGACGAGACGACCGCGGAGCTGTGCAAGCGCGCTGGGCAGATCTTCTCGGACGTCGGCGACACCACGCAGGCGCTCGTCTGGTACAGGCGAGCACACACGTTCGAGCCCGAGAGCGTGGAGCTGTTCTCGGCCATCGAGAAGCTGCTGATCAAGGAGGCGCGTGACTCGGAGCGCGTCGACCTCATGCGCGCCGCGCTCGATCATCGCGACGGCGATGAGAAGCTGCGCCTCTATCACTCGATTGGCGAGCTGGAGGAGACCAAGCTCGATCGCAAGGACGACGCGATCGAGACCTACCGCGCAGCGCTCGACGTCGAGCCAACGGACGAGCGCTCCCTGGATCGCTTGACGGCGCTCTACCAGGAGCTCGGCCGTCACAAGGACCTCGGCGAGCTCTACGAGCGTCGCGTGGACGGCGCCACCTCGGCCGAGAAAGCGGCGCCGTTCCGCCTGGCTCTGGCCCGCCTGCTGCGCGACCGCCTCGACAACCCTGGGGCAGCCATCGACCAGCTCGAGGCCATCACCAGCGAGCTGCCGTGGCACAACGATGCCATCGCCGACCTCGAGGCCTTCACCAAGGACGAGGCACACGCTGCTCGCGTGATCGAGATCTTGCGCCCGCTGTACGAGCGCGACGAGCACAACTGGCCGCGCACCGTCGAGCTCAACAGGAAGCGCATCGAGCAGGCCACCGATCCGAGCGAGAAGGCCGCCATCTTGCGGGAGAATGCGCGCCTGTTCGAGAGCCGCGGCAACGACACCAAGTCGGCCCTCGACTGCGTGCGTAGCGCGTTCGAGGTCGACCCCGAGGATGCCGAGACGTTGTCCGAGCTGACCCGGCTCTCCGGCTCGCTCAAGGCGTTCGGCCTGCTGGCCGAGAGCCTCGAGAATGCGCTCGGCCGCGTCGAGGACGTGATCACCAAGCGCGAGCTCAGCGCCAGCTTGGCCCGGGTGTACGACAAGGATCTAGACGACCCGCGCCGCGCGCTCAGCACCTACGAACGTTTGGTTGCGATCTCGCCTGGTGAAGCAGAGCCGCTCGACGCAGTGGACGACCTGGCTGTGTTGCTCGGCGACTGGCCGAAGGTGGTCGCCGTGCTCGAGCAGAAGGTGGAGGGCGCCGCCGATGCCGAGGCGGCCGAGCACCTGCGCCGCCTGGGCCAGATCCAGGCCGAAATGCTCGACAGCTCCGACAAAGCCATCAAGGCGTACGAGCGCGCCCTGGAGCTCGAGCCCGACGCCACGGTGTCGATCGACAGACTGATCGACCTGTATGAAGCCCGCGACGAGTCGCCGCGGTTGGTGGAGCTCTACGCGCGCAGGGTCGAGCTCAGCACGGCGGAGGAGGGTGAGCTTCGCTTCGAGCTCAACGTCAAGGCGGCCGCCCGGCACGAGGGCCCGTTGAAGGCACCGCGTGACGCCATCGCCGCCCTGAGCGCTGCGCTCGAGGCCAAACCCGGCGACGAGACCACGCTGAAGTCGTTGGAGCGGCTGTTCCGCGCAGAGGAGCTGTACAGCGAGCTGTTGGACAACCTGCGCGATCAAGCCGCGCGGGCGTCGGAGACCAGCGCGCGCGCCGCGTTGCGGGTGGCGATCGGCGATCTGTACAAGGATAAGCTCGACAGCCCGGTCGACGCGCTCGAGCAATACCGCTTGGTGTTGGACGAAGAGCCCGGGAACGCCGGCGCGCTCGGCTCCTTGCGTGCGATCGCGGAGACCAACGACGATCTGCGCCTCGACGCGACCGAGGTATTGCTTCCGGTGCTGCGGCAGCAAGGCCGGCACGAAGAGCGCGTCGCCGCGCTCGAGATCCGCCTGAAGGCGCTCAGCGATCAAGAAGCTCGCGCGAGCACGCTGCGCGAGATGGCCGACGTGCTCGACGCTCAACTGAACAGGCCAGGCGAGGCCGAAGCGGCGCTGCTGCGTGCGCTGGAGGAGGCCCCCGAGGACGCCACGTTGCACGCCGAGGTGGTGCGCCTCGCGGCGGCGCAGGCGGTCGACGAGAGCGAGAGCAGTCTCGAGGGCTTCCGCCGCTACGCCCGCGTGCTCGAAGAGCTGGCTGGCAAGGCGCTGGACGCGCAGATCGCGCGCGGCCTGTGGGTTCGGTTGGGCGAGATCGCCGAGAACCGACTGAAGGACGACGCGCGCGCTGCGAGCGCGTACGGCAAGGCGCTGGAGCACGCCGCCGGCGACGATTCCGAGCCGAGCATCTTGGCCGCGCTCGACCCGCTCTACGAGCGGCTCGCGAACCACAAGGAGCTCGCCGAGATCTTGGAGCGTCGCGTGAGCTTCGGCAGCGACGGGGAGCAAGCCGAGCTCCACTACCGCCTCGGCAAGCTCCACATCCACGTGTTCGCCGAGCCGCGGGCCGGTCACGGCTCGCTCCGTGCTGCGCTGGAAAAGAACCCGGGACACCCCGGTGCGCGCGAGGAGCTCGAGAAGCTGACTGCCAGCGCGTCGCTGTTCGAGGAGGTCGCCGAGACCCTCGAGTCGGTGTACCGCCAGGCAGGGGAGAATCACGCGCTCGCCGGGCTGTTCGAAAAGCGCATCGGCTTTGCCGAGTCGCCCTCGGATCGCCTGCGGTTGAGGCTCGAGCTGGCGAGGGTGCTGGAAGATCAAGCCAGCGATCCCAAGGCAGCGCTCAACGCGTTGCTCGTGGCGCTCGACGACGACCCGGGCGACAGCGACGTGCTCGCGGAGATCGAGCGCGTGGCGGCCATGGTGGAGGGCTGGGAGAGCGCGTGCTCGGCGTTGGAAAAGGCGATCCCCCAACGCAAGGACCTGCCCGCAGAGACCGCCAGCGATCTGTGGATGCGTGCGGCCACCTGGCGCAAAGACAAGCTCGGTGATCAGAAGGGGGCGGAGCGAGACTTCGAAGAGGCGCTCAAGCACGATCCTCAGAACGAGGTCATTCTGCGCTCGATCGAGCAGATCCAGCGCGCGCCCGGGCGCGAGCGCGACCTGGTAGGCACGCTGCGGCGCTTGGCCGCGCTCGACGGCTCGCCGAACCCGGTCGATCTGCGCAAGGAAGCGAAGTCGATCGCGGAGGGCCAGCTCGCGGACAGCGAGCTGTGCGAGGCCATCTTGCGCGACATGGTGAAGGCCAACGAGGCCGACGCGTGGGCGCTCAGTGAGCTCACCAGCGTGCGGCGAAAGGCCGGCGACGCGAAAGAGACCTTCGCGCTCTTGGTGCGACGCACCGAGCTTGCACAAGATGGCGCGTCGATCGCGTCCCTGCGTCACGAAGCAGCCCAGGTCGCCCGTGATGACCTCAAGGACGAGAAGGCCGCGATGGATCTGTACGAGCAGATCTTCGAGGAGGAGCCGAGCGACGAACGGGCGAGCCGCGCGCTGCGTGAGCTGTACGCGCAAGCGGGCAAGAAGAAGGAGCTGCTGAAGCTGCTGGGCCGCTTGGTCGACGTGGCCGACGCCCCGGCGCAGCGCGCCGAGCTCCGGCTCGAGGCCGCCAAGGTGTCGGACGAGCTCGAGGCGACCAGCGACGCCATCGATCAGCTGAACGCGATCCTGGAGGATGACCCCGCGCACCGCGACGCGGCGCTGATGCTGTCGCGCCTGCTGGAGAAGACCGGTCGGGACGAGGACCTCGCCGAGCTGCTCCACAAGCAGATCGATCTGGCTGTGGGCCGCGGGGATGGCGAAGGGGAGCTCTCCTACCGCATGCGCTTGGGCGAGGTGCAAGAGAGCCGCATCGGCGACCTGGAGAAGGCCGCGGCCACCTTCGGTGCCGTGATCGAGCGTGACAAGGCGCACAAGGACGGGCTGATCGCCTTGGCGCGCATCCAAGAGAAGCGCGGCGAGAAGGCGCTCGCGGCAGAGTGCCTGGAGAAGCTGCTCGAGCTGGAGGTGGACGACGAGGCGATCGCCACCGCCAAACATTTGGCTGGCTTGTTCGAGGCGCTGGGTGACGACGCCGGCGTCGAGCGCGTCTTGGAGCGCGCGCTCAAGGTGCGCGAGCGCGAAGAGGAGGTGCGCACGAAGCTGCGTCACTCGTACGAGAAGCGCAAGAACTACACGGCGCTCGCCGCCTTGCTGCTCGGTGATGCACGCGCCGCCGAAGAAGTCGCCGAGAAGGTGCGCCTGTTGCGACAAGTGGCCGACATTCACAAGTCCAAGCTGGGCGACGCCGCCCAAGCCGCAGATCTGCTGCGCGAGGCCTCGGAGCTCGTGCCACAGGATCGCGAGCTCTTGCTCATCTTGTGCGACGCGTACAGCGAGTCTGGACGCGGCAAGCAGGCGGCCCAAGTGCTGCAGAAGATCGTCGAGTCGTATGGCGGACGCCGCTCGAAGGAGGTGGCCGGCATTCACCACCGCCTGGCCCGCGCGCACCTCGCGGACGGCGACCGTCAGAAGGCGCTGGCGGAGCTCGACACTGCCTTCAAGATCGATCCCGGAGCGATCGCCGTGCTGCGCGATCTCGGCGTGCTGAGCTTGGAGCTCGCCGACACCGATACGGACCAACGCGACGCGTATGTCGACCGAGCGGGCAAGACGTTCAAGGCGCTGTTGCTGCAGCGCCTGGACGACGGGGCGCCCATCACCAAGGCCGAGGTCTTCTACTACCTGGGTGAGGTGAGCCACCGGCAGAAGGACGACAAGAAGGCGATCCAGATGCTCGAGCGCGCCATCGACAACGACAAGAATCTGGAGAAAGCCAAGGAGCTTCTCGCTAAACTCAGGAAGTGAGCCGGGATCACTCCGTCCTCGTTGCCATCGACGGCGAGCTCGTCGAGCCCGAGCACGCGACGGTGTCGGTGTTCGATCGCGGATTCCTGTACGGCGACAGCGTGTTCGAGACGACGCGCACGTATGCTGGCGTGCCGTTCAAGTTGGCGGAGCACCTGACGAGGCTTTGGTGGTCGGCGGATCGCCTGGGCTTCGAGCTGCCCATGACGACAGGGGACCTGCAGGGAGAGGTGGCTCGACTCGCCGAGCTGGCGCGCGCCCGCATTGCAGGTGAGCTGACCCTGCGCCTGATGGTGACGCGGGGGGAGGGCACCTTCGGGCTCGACCCCTTCGACGCGAGCGAACCGCGGCGCGTGCTGTTCATCGCGTCACTCAGGTTGCCTCCTGCTTCTGCATATCGTGACGGAGTCGGCGCCATCTGCGTGCCCAGCTACCGCCCGAGCGACGCGGCGCGTGGCGCCAAGGTTGGCAACTACTTGGAGAGCATCCTGGCGCTCAGGCTCGCGCGCGCAGCGGGGGCGCATGAGGCGCTGATCGTCAGCGCGGACGGTCATGTCACCGAGGGCACCACCTCCAACCTGTTCGCGCTGATCGATGGCGCGCTCGTGACGCCACCTCTGTACGAGTCGATCCTCCCCGGCATCACACGGGCTCTGGTGATCGAGGCGGCACGCCTGCTCGAGCTGCCTGTCATCGAGCGCCGGATGCAGCCGCACGACCTCGCTGGCGCCCAAGAGGCGTTCATCACGTCTTCGATCCGCGAGCTTCTGCCGCTCACCAGCATCGACGGTTACGAGATCGGGGGTGGTCGGCCAGGAGTCGTGACGCGCCGACTCCACGAGACAGTGCGCAGTGAGAACGCGCTCGCGGGCGCACCACCCTGGGAGTGAGCGATGCAGAGCGCACCCACCATCGACACGTTTTGCCAACGGCCGGTCCATCGCTGGGTGGCCGCTGGGTCGAGTGTGGTGTTCTGTTTCTCCGAGGAGCTGCTCGGGTTCGTCCTGTGGGGCAACCCGAGCGCAGAGGAGGCGGCGGAGACCTTGCGTGCCTTCGACGCGATCAAGCACCCCGACGTCGCGCCTCGGTTCAACGTGCTGATCGATGCGAGCAGGCTCGAGGGCTTGGTGGGCGCTGCGGAGGGGCTCTTGGCGCAGTGGGTGCTGGATCAGCGCGCGGACCTCTTGAAGCGCGTCCGCCTGCAGGCGCTGATCGAGTCGCCCAAGGTTGGGGCCAACAAGTTTCGTGAGCTCGCTGCGGCGCTGGGCGAGCTGCCGCTCTACCGCGCGGTCAAGACTCTGCGGGAAGCCGCGGCGCTGGTGTTGCCGCAGGTGCAAGACTTCCCCATGGAGCTCGACGCCATCGCAGAGGGCAGCCTGGTGGTTCCCACGGAGGTGCGCAGGCTGCGGCAATACCTGGCCCACGACACCTCGACCACGCTGGATATGGCGGCCCGTGCGCTCGGCCTCTCGTCCCGCGGGCTCAACCGGGCGATGACCGAGGTCGGCAGCAACTTCCACGACGAGGTGAAGGCCGCGCGCTACCGCAAGGCCTGCTACTTGCTCGAGGAGACCGACGACGATCCGATGGCCATCGCCAACGCCGTGGGGCTGAACGAGACCAGCCTCAACCAGCTGTTCAAGGAGAAGGGCAGGATCACGCCGTCCGACTACCGCGATCGGGCACGCTCCCAGTTTTGAGCGCGAGCGCGGCGAGCGAGCCCAACTTGTCGATGGCAGCCTCCATCTTGGGGCTCCAGGGCGTTCCGCAGGTCAGGCGAATCGCCGACGAGAAGCGCTGCCGCGCGGTGAAGATCGGGCCCGGCGCGATGGCGATGCCGGCCGCGAGCGCGTCGGCCTGCAAGCGCAGCGCGCTCACCTCCTGCGGAAGCTCCACCCAGAGCACGAAGCCTCCGCGCGGCTCCGACACCCGCGTCCCCCGCGGAAACGCGCAGGTTACTGCCTCGCGATAGCGGCGGACCTGCGCCGCGAGCACACCGCGCAGGTGTCTGATGTGCCGATCGTAGGCACCGCTCGCCAAGTACTCGGCCACCGCCATTTGGAGCAGCGTCGGGGTCGACACGCTCTGGGAGAACTTGAGGCGTACGATCTCTTCTTGGTACCTGCCCGCGGCGATCCAGCCGACCCGGTAGCCTGCGGCCATCGTCTTGGAGATCGAGCCACAGAGCAGCACGCCACCGTGCCGATCGAAGGCCTTGGCGGGGCGCGGGCGGGAGCCATCGAACGACAGGTCGCCGTAGATGTCGTCCTCGATCAACGGAATGCCGCGTCGCGCGAGCAGCTCTACCAAACGCAACTTGTTGTCATCGCTCATCAGTGCGCCGAGCGGGTTGTCGAAGTTGGTCACCGCCAGGCAAGCCTTCACCTCGGCCTCCTGCAGCACCTGCTCGAGCGCGTCGAGGTCCATGCCGGTGGAGGGCCGCGACGGCACCTCGATCACCCGCAGGTTCATCTCCTCGCACAGCTGCAAGAGCCCAAAGTAGGTCGGGGAGGCGATCGCGATCGCGTCGCCAGGCCTGGTGGTGGCTCGGAGCGCCAGGTGGAGCGCCTCCATCGCCCCCACCGTCGTGACGAACTCGTCATCGCCGAGCGAGGTGCCCCAGCTGAGCGCGCGGATGGAGAGCTGCCGCCGCAGCTGCTTGAGGCCGGGTGGCGGATCGTAGGCGGCGCCCGCGGTGGACACCTCGCGTGCGATCGAGGCGAGCGTGCGGTTCAGCGCCCGAATGGGCAAGAGCTCCGGGGCGACCATGGCCGCGCCGAGCGGCACCACGCTGGGATCGCGCATCGACTCGAGGAGCGCGGCCACGCCGGACGACACCGCCACGCGCGTGGGCGCGATCACCAGCTTGGCGCGCCTCACCGGGGTGTCCGATCCGGGGGGTGGACGCCGCACGAAATGACCCGACTTGGGTCGCGCCTCGACCAAGCCTTGGCCTTCGAGTCGGGTGTATGCGGCGAGCACCGTAGCGACGCTCACGCGCCGCTCGCGGCTCATGTTGCGCACGCTCGGCAAGCGTTCGCCAGGGCGCAGCGCGCCACGCTCGATCAGAGACGCCAAGTCGGTGGCAACCCGCTCGAACAACAAGCCGCTCGTGTCCATGCCTCGAAGGGTAGCCCGCTGGGAGCCCCCTGACCGGTACAGATGTGTTCCAAGCGACCCGTACAGTCGACGACTGTGCTGGTGGGGGCGTCGGCATCTGTGCCTGGTGGATCTGGCCGCCGAGGTCACACTGGCGTCATGTCCGTGCTCAGCCCCACCACCGCGGCGCTGTCGACCAAGAGCGCCGAACGTGTGGCCGCAGTGCCCCTCGCGCTCGCCACCGTGTACCTGGTGTGGAGCTCCACGTACCTCGCGCTGAAGTGGGTCGTGCTGGAGCTGCCCGCGCTGCTCTCGGTCGGCGCACGCTTTCTGCTCGCGGGGGGGCTGCTGCTCGGCTTCGCGCGGGTGCGGGGCGTCGCCTGGCCCACCACCCGGCAGTGGCTCGCGGGCGCTGCTGCCGGGGTGCCGCTGTTCTTCGTCGGCAATGGCTTCGTGTCGATCGCCGAGCGCGAAGTGAGCTCTGGTCTGGCGGCGGTGGTGTGCGGCGCCATGCCGCTGCTCACGGTCTCGTTCGGGTGGTTCGCAGGCGAGCGCGCCTCACGCCGAGAGATCCTCGGGCTGGCGGTGGGCATGTTGGGCGTGTGGGTGATGAGCCAGGGAGCCCTGGCGGGCACGGGGCCCTTGGCCAAGCTCATCTACCTGGCGCCGGTGGGTTGGGCGTTGGGCTCGCTGGCGGCTCGCAAGCTGGGTCAAGCGCCCGGCGTCGCCGGCCCCGGAGTGCAGATGCTCGCGGGTGGCGCGCTGGCGCTGTTGTTGGGCGTGCTCACCGGTGAGACGTGGCCCTCCTCGGCGTCTGCTCGGGCGTGGCTCTCGTTCGGCTATCTGGTCGTGTTCGGATCGATGGTTGCGTTCAGCGCCTACGCATTCCTGTTGCGCAACGCGCGTCCAGCGTTGGCCACCAGCTACGCCTACATCAACCCGGGCATCGCCGTGTTGCTCGGGGCCGTGATCGGCGGGGAGGCGCTCACGTGGCGCGCCGCGCTGGGCTGCGCGCTGGTGCTGAGCGCCGTGCTGCTCGTCAGTCGCGCGCGGCACTGAGAATTCCGAGGGCGTAGCGCGCAGCGCAAGCCCGAGCCGCCGATGGTCACCGGAGGCGGGTCGAGATCGATCTTGCGCGTTGAGGTCTCGATCGATGCGGCACGGCTCGAACGATGTGGCTCACGGAGCGAGCCCGGACACGCTCGCGAGCACGCGCACGACGTGCGTGAACAGGAGCGCGCTCGCCGCGATCACCAGCGCGTGGAACACCTCGTGGTAGCCGAACACCAACGGCGCTGGGTCGGGCCGCTTGAGCGCGTAGACGGCTGCGCCCAGGCTGTACACGATGCCGCTGGCGACCACCCAGGCGATCGGCTCCCAGCCGATGATCGCCGCGCGCTCCAACACCTGGCCTGTGAGCAACCAGCCCAGCCCGACGCAGAAGGCAGCGGTCACCCATTTCGGCGAGTGTGGCCAGAGCAGCGACTTGAGCACGCCCACCGCGGCGCCGGCCCACACCGCGACCAGCGCCGTCTGGCCGCTCGTTGCAGAGGGCACGAGCAAGAACAGGGGAGTGTAGCCCCCGGCGATGAGCAGAAAGATCGCGGAGTGGTCGAGCCGGCGCATCCACTGCCGGGCCCCGTCCCCCCAGCTCACGCGGTGGTAAAGTGCGCTGATCCCCAGCTGAGCCACCAGGCAGCCCCCGAAGATCAGCACCGCCCAGCGTGAGGGCCCTCGCTCGGTGCGCAGCGCGAGAGCCGCACACGCCGCCAACGCCACGAACACGGCCACCTGGTGTGACACGCCTCGCAGGCGGGGTTTGGTCGCCGACGCAGGTGTCGAGGCGATGGGCACACTGACCGACATGTTCGGCTGGCTCTAGCGTGTGCGGCGCGCGGCGACCACAGCCCGGCGTGGTCAGCGAGTTTCGTCGCGCGCGCGCGTCGCGGCGCTATGCTGCGCTCGCGCATGGACGATCCGCCCCGGGGCACCGCCCCGACCCAACTGTCGCAAGCCGACCCCGCCGCGCCGGCGGAGCTGGCGGTCGGCAGCGACCGGCTGATCGCCGGGCGCTACGAGGTGCTGGAACGCATCGGCGGCGGCGCGATGGGCGCGGTGTTCCGGGTGCGCGATCGCACGCTCGACGAAGTGGTGGCGCTGAAGGTGCTGCACGGCGAGCTGCAGAGATCGCCAGACATGCAGCAGCGTTTTCGACAAGAAGTGAAGCTCGCGCGTCGCGTCACGCACGCCAACGTCGCGCGCACGTACGACATCGGCCAGCACGAGGGCACCTGGTTCCTCACGATGGAGCTGGTGGAAGGCGAGTCGCTCGCGCAGCTGATCGAACGGCGCGCTCCGCTGCCCTGTGAAGAGGCGCTCGCGATCGCCTCGCAGGTGTGCGCAGGGCTCGTCGCCGCGCACGAGGCCGGCGTGATTCACCGCGATCTCAAGCCCGAGAACATACGGCTCGGCCCCGGCGGACGTGTGGTCTTGTTGGACTTTGGCATCGCACGGCAGCACCTCCCGGAGGGTGGTCGCAGCACGTTGGGGATGCTGGGCACACCCGCGTACATGGCGCCAGAGCAGGTGAGCGGCGCCGAGCAGATCGACGAACGCGCGGACATTTACGCCTTCGGCACCGTGCTGTTCGAGCTGAGCACGGGCAAGCTCGCTTGGCCCGGCAGCTCGCCGTTTGCGGTCGCGAACGCGCGGCTCTCGTCGCCGCCGCCCGATCCGCGCGCCACAGGGGCTGAGGTCGATCCGGAACTCGCCGCGTTGGTGAGCCGTTGTCTGGCGCGGGATCCGGCACAGCGCTTCGCCAGCGCGCGTGAGCTCGGGGTGGCGCTCGAGAGGCTGCGCGCGACGCAACCCGTGACCGATCCGGTGCCCGCTGCGTCGCGCTCGGTTCCGGCCTCAGGAGCGGGCGATCGCTTCGTCAGAAAGCATGGCGTGGAAGCGCTGGACGAAGACCTCGCGAAGCAGCTTCGCCTGATGGGCGACAGATCGCCGCCGTACCGGCGCGTCTTGGAGCTGCTCCGGGAGCTGCTCATCGCGCCCGAGGGGGCTGGGCTCATGGCAGCGCTGTCGAAGACCTGGCAGAAGCGGTCCTTCGACGGTCCCTACGAACGACCGCTGCTTCTGCTGGCCGCGCTCCGCTTCGATGCCATGGCGGAGGGCGCCTCGCACCCTCTGTTCGGGGCAGTGGCGACCGACGCCCCGAGCGCGACGGCTTGCTCGCGTGCAGCATTGCTCGCCGCGCTCGCGCCCGATCGACTCGGCTTCTGGGTCACGCTGCGCACGCGTCGCGTGCAGACCAATGAGGTCTCCCGAGCCCTCGCCTGGCTGTGGCCCGCAGCGCTGGCTGGTTGTGGTGAGGGGCGCCGGCCGCTCGCCATCGTGGATGTCGGTGCGAGCGCGGGTCTCAACTTGAGCGCGGACCTGCTGTCGCTCTCGTGGCGCAAGCGCTCCGGTGGGAGCCTCTCGGCGGCGAGCAGTTTCGAGCTGCGCGCACGCGTGGGCTTCGATCCGCGCCCGCTGGACGCAGGGCGGACAGAGGACCGCGCTTGGCTGCGCGCTTGCGTCTGGCCCGGGCAGCTGGACCGGCTGCGCCGCCTCGACGCGGCCATCGGGGCGTTTCAACGCGCGACCCCGGCACCCGAGATCACTCTTTTGCGAGCAGCTTCGGTGCCTCATCGGCTGCCAGCGCTGTCGGAGCGGGTGGGCAGCGGCGGCCTCGTCCTCGTGTATCAGACGCTGGTCCGCGGCTACCTGCCGAGCGAAGAGCGCGAGGTTTACGAGGGCGCCATGCTCGCGTGGTTGCAGCAGGGGCGCCGAGGCGAGCGCGCTTGGGTCACGCTCGAGCTGGAAGACGAGCACGATCCGGAGCTCAACTGCCCCATCGACGTGCAGGTTGCGACCGGGGGGGCGTCAGAGTCGATCCGACTCGGATGCACCGGCTACCACCCCGAGGTGGTCGATGTGGATGCCAAGGCCGAGCAGCGACTCGTCGAGCTCCTGCGGGTCTGACTGCGCCTCCGCTCGAGCGGAAGCGCTCGTGACGGACTCAGGCGCCGCGGCGCTTCGCGTCGACTAGGCGAGCCTTCACCAAATCGAAGAGCTCCTCGTACACATCGACAGGGGCTTCGACGACGACCTTGGTCTGGTGGATGAGCATGCGCACGCGCGTGGGCTCGCAGCGCACGACGAACTCGGCGGAGCCGAAGCCCCGCGGCGCGGGCAGAGCTGCCGCGTGGCCGACTGGCAGGCCCGCTGGCTCGGGGGCTCGCCGCCTCGGCACGCTCGGGGCACCGTCGAGCCCGCTCGTCGAATAGCCCAAGAGCGCCGCCTCTTCGCGGATGACCCCCAGGTCTGGAGCCGGGTTGAGCGCGATCACGACCTCGAGTCGCAGCGGCTCCTGCTCCGACCAGAAAGCGCGCACCGCTTTGGCGCTCTCGGGCTCGTCGTAGCGCTTGCACCATCGCACGGGCTCTTCGCAGAGACACGCGAGCAGCCAGCGAGCGCCGTCTACATCCTTGCCCCTCGGCAACTTCACCGGCCCCCGCAGCCAGCCGCCGCTCACGCCGGCGGTCCAGAACGCGAATGTGATCTCGTCCAGCGCGAACGCGGGCTCCTCGAGGACATACGCGAGCGCGGGCGGCAAGCCGTCGAAGAGGCCAGGCCAGGGGCGAGGAGGATCCCGTCGAAACGGAGACATCACGCTGTCGTGGTCGAAGCCGCGCAACACGGCTCCGTCGGGTGAGAACCAGGCAAAGAAGAAGTTGCCTTCGCCGTCCTTGAACGCGCCCATCTGAGCCGCGCCGGGGCCCCAGCTGGGGTGGAGCTCGAAGCTGCGCAGATCGGGCGACACGATCGCGTCGAACATCGTGAGCGCACGCAAGCGTCGCAACATCTCCGCGGGTGGCGGTAGGCTGCTCGACAGCGGAGCGCGCGAGCTCAAGCCTGGCTACCGGGGCAACGTGGCCACGTGGCGAACGCCGTCGAGCTCGAGCTCGATGCTGTCGAGATCTTCGCTCTCCACCGGCACGAAGGCCAACCCGCCCGGCAGGTGATCGAAGCCGACGAAGCGGGCCTCGCGCTCGCTGTGTTGGCCGTTGAGGTGAACGGCGCGCGCGGGCAGGCGCGCACCGCCGAGGTCGCGGCTCACGTCGCTGAAGCCGCGAAACGTCGCGCGTCCCTTGCCGTCGGCGCCCACCACGGCGACGTGCTGCTTGGGCGCCGCCTGCCACTTCGGAGCGTTGACGGCCGTGCCGCGGCTGAGCAGGGCGGTGAAGGTGTAGTCGCTGACCCACGACGGATCGCAGTAGCCCATGATGTCGGCGTAGGTCGTGGGGCCGATCGGCTCGAGCGTGTCGGTGTTCAAGCCCCAGATGCCCAGCTGCGCGCCGGGGTGCGGGTAGTTGGGGTCGACGCCGTCGGCGCCGCCGCAGTTGGCGTGGGACCGCCCGTGCGCGTGCCCGATCTCGTGCGCCATCGTGTCTGCCGCGGTCTCGAGGTAGCCCACGCCGAGCGCGAACCGAAGCTGCTGGTCGCCCTGGGTCGGTGGTTGGTCGTTGAGCAGTGTCAGGCCCAGGAGGCAACCTTGTGAGCAGTATTGGCCGAAGCTGTTGCGCGGGTTGAACATGCCGTAGACGTAGGTCTCCGGATCGATGCCAGGGCCGTTGCGAATGTCGTACACCTCGTAGATCGCCTCTTCCCAGCCCGCGCCGAACGCGTCGATCTGGTACGGCCAGTTGACCGGGCTCAGCACGCTGATCTCCACGTTGGAAACCGGGTAGATCTGCTTGAGACGCGCCCGGTGGGCCTCGATCGTCTCGGGCGACGTGTCGGGCAAGCGACCTGAGCCATCGTAGTTGTAGCGGAACGGAGCGATGGCGACGCGCAGGGTGTTGAGCGGGCCATCGACCGCGACCGCCGCGGTGCCCTCGGCCGGGTAGCGCGCGGCGGCGTTGTCGGTCGCGGCCAGCCCCTCTTCGAGCACCGACACTTTGAAGTCCAAGCTCGCGCCGATCGCCGCCCCCGGCACGCTGAAGTTGATGGTGGAGGCGATGTTCTCCTCGGTGGAGCTGCCGGAGAGCGTGGTCTTGACCTCGATCGGCTCGGCGCCGGTGATCTCGAGGCGCGCGGTGATCTGGTTGTTCTTGTAGCTCTCGTCGACCTGGTAGAACACCCGTACGACCGTGTCGCGCCCTTGGATCAGGGGCAGCGAGCTGTCGGTGGGGGCGCCGTCCAGCATCACTTGGCGCTTGAGGCTCTGGTAGACCGAGATCTCCTTCAGCGTCACGCCCTGCGCGCCCACCAGCGTGGGGGTCGGCAACGAGCCCGTGCCGTTCGTCTCTCCACCGCCGCTGCCGTCCGGGTTGTCTCCGTCGTCCGAGCACGCGGGCAGGAGCAAGCTGGCAAACAGGCACAGAGTCCAAGCGGTGGGGTGTTTCATTGGCGCGACATGTTAGCAGCCGGAGAGGGAGGGAGCCGCAAGCCGATGAAGGGGCTGTCGTTTCTGTCACGCGTCGCGTCAGCGCGTTGCAGGCGGTGACGCCCGGTGTACCCTGGCCCGCGTGTCGACGAAGGGCCCCGTGGAGCCAGAAAAAGCCCGTCAGAGCCGGCTGATCGAGCTGGTGCGCGCCAGCATCATCGGCGAGGACCACGCCATCCACGGCCCGTACGGTCCGCGTCGCGTCACCTACGCCGACTACACGGCGTCCGGCCGCTCGCTCAGCTTCATCGAGGAGTTCATCCGCGAGGAGGTGATGCCGCTCTACGCCAACACTCACACCGAGTCTTCCGGCACCGGCCTGCAGACCTCTCGCTTCCGCGAGGACGCGCGCCGCATCATCAAACAGGCGGTCGGCGCAGACGAGCGCGACGTGCTCATCTTCACCGGCTCAGGCGCCACCTCGGCGATCAACAAGCTGGTCGACGTGCTCAACCTGCGCATCCCGGCCGACCTGGACGACAAATACAAGCTCCGCGCCGCCATCCCCCCAGAGGAGCGGCCGGTCGTGTTCATCGGCCCCTACGAGCACCACTCCAACGAGCTTCCCTGGCGCGAGAGCATCGCCGACGTGGTGACGATCCACGAGGACGCCGACGGCATGATCGACCTCGAAGAGCTCGAGCGCGAGCTCTTGCGTTACCAGGTGCGGCCGCTGCGCATCGGCAGCTTCTCGGCGGCTTCCAACGTCACCGGCATCGGCACCAACACGCGCGCCGTGGCTGCGCTCCTGCACCGCTACGGCGCGCTCTCGTTCTGGGACTTCGCCGCCGCGGGGCCGTACGTGAAGATCGAGATGAACATGCGCGACGATCAGCCCGACGGGCACCTCGTCTACAAAGACGCGGTGTTCTTGTCGCCGCACAAGTTCATCGGCGGGCCAGGCACCCCCGGCGTGCTGGTGGCCAAGCGCTCGCTGTTCAAAAACCGCGTGCCTACCGCGCCCGGCGGCGGCACCGTGGCCTACGTCAACCCCAAGGACCACCGCTACCTGGAGGACCCGGAGCACCGCGAAGAGGGCGGCACCCCGGCGATCGTGGAGTCGATCCGCGCGGGCCTGGTGTTCCAGCTGAAGGAGGCGGTCACCGTCGACGCCATCCGGGAGCGAGAGCACGACTTCATTCGTCGTGCCATCGACAGCTGGGAGCAGAACCCGAACCTGCAGATCCTCGGCAACCGCGACGCTTGGCGCCTGTCGATCGTGTCGTTCGTGGTGCGCCACAAGAAGCGCTACCTGCACCACGCGTTCGTGGCTGCGCTGCTCAACGACCTGCTCGGCATCCAAGCGCGCAGCGGCTGCTCCTGCGCGGGGCCGTACGGTCATCGCTTGCTGGGCATCGACCTCGAGCGCTCCAAGGCGTTCGAGCGCGAGATCGTGCTCGGCTGCGAGGGCGTCAAGCCCGGCTGGGTGCGGGTCAACTTCAACTACTTCATCTCGGAGCAGGTGTTCGAGTTCATCCTGAAGGCGGTGCACCTGGTGGCCGAGCATGGCTGGCGCCTCTTGCCGGACTACCGCTTCGACCCGCACAGCGGCCAGTGGTTGCATCGCAACGGCCGGCGCGAGCCTCCCATGAGGCTGTCGGACGTGCGCTATCGGTCGGGCAAGCTCGAGTACCGCTCCGCGCACGTGCGTGAGCCCGAGTGGGCGCTCGACACCTACCTGGAAGAGGCCTCGCGCATCATGCTCACCAGCCAAGGGACGGGGAAGCGCATCGAGGACCCACCGCTGTCTCCTGACTTCGAGGAGCTGCGCTGGTTTCCGCTGCCGAGCGAGGTGGTGGGCGAGCTGGGGGGGATGGAGTTCGCCGGTGACGCGATCTAGCGGCATGTTCGACGGCCTGAAGCAGCGAGCCTCGCTGGCCGCCGAGAACGCGCTCGAGCTGATGCGCGTGGGGCGACTGAGCCAGCCGTACAAGGCGCCGTACGAGGTGATCGATCAGGGCCCGCACCACCGCTTGCGCCGCTACGCCACCGCCAGCCACAGCGACGCGCCGCCCGCGCTCTTGGTCCCCCCGCTGATGGTGACCAGCGAGATCTACGATCTCGAGGCCGAGAACTCCGCGGTGACCGCCTTGGGAGACGCGGGCGTGACGCCTTACGTGGTCGACTTCGGCGCGCCCGAGCGCGAAGAGGGTGGCATGGCGCGCACGCTCGACGATCACGTGCTCGCGGTGGTGAAGGCGATCGAGCACGTGCGGCGCATCACTGGCCGCGACGTGCACCTCCTCGGCTACTCGCAGGGCGGCATGTTCGCCTACCAGGCCGCAGCGTTCTTGCGCAGCGAGGGCATCAAGAGCGTGGTGACGTTCGGCAGCCCGGTCGATCTGCACAAGAGCCTGCCCGCCATGCACCGCGACGCGACCGCGCTGATGATCCGCTTCGTCGAGCCGGTGGTGTCCCGCTCGATCGAGCGCATCTCCGGCTTGCCGGGGGTGATCACCAGCACCGCGTTCAAGCTGGTGAGCACGCGCAAAGAGATCGAGCAGCGCATCGACTTCTTGAAGAAGCTGCACGACCGCGGGGCGCTGGTGCGGCGCGAGGCGCGCCGACGTTTCTTGGGTGGCGAGGGCTTCGTGGCCTGGCCGGGGCCGGCGTTCCGCGAGTTCGTGGACCAGTTCATCGTGCACAACCGCATGCTCTCGGGCGGGTTCGTGCTCTCGCAGCGCACGGTCACGTTGGCCGACATCCGCTGCCCCGTGCTGGCGTTCATCGGCACGACCGACGACATGGCCCGCCCGGCGACCATCCGCGCCATCACCCGCGCCGCGCCGGAGGCCGCCATCTCGTTCGCCACCATCCGCGCGGGGCACTTCGGCATCGTGGTGGGCTCCCGCGCGATGCGCGAGACCTGGCCCACGGTCGCGGGCTGGATCCTGCACCAGGAGGGTAAGGCGCCGCTGCCCGAGAAGTTGGTGGTGAAGGAAGGTCGCTCGCGCGGCACCGACGACGAGCCGGAGGGCGCGGGCTTCGACCTCGACGTGGTGTTCGACACCGTGGTCGACCGCGTAGGCGAGGGCGTTCGTGCGCTGTTCGAGCGCGCCGGGGACGCTGCCTCGAGCGCCTCGGACGCGCTGGACGGCGTGCGCTACCAGGAGCCTCGCCTTCGCCGTCTGGCCAACATCCGCAGCGACTCGCGCGTGAGCGCGTCGTTCGCGCTCTCCGAACGCGCGCGGCAAGAGCCCGACGCCACGTTCTTCTTGTGGCAGTCGCGCGCGTTCACTTGCCGCGACGCCGATCAACGCGTCAGCAACGTGGTGCGTGGCTTGTGGCACGAGGGCGTGCGCCCCGGCGACCGCGTGGCGGTGCTGATGCGCTCACGCCCCAGCTTCTTGTCGGTGGTGACCGCGCTCTCGCGTTTGGGCGCGGTGGCCGTGTTGGCACCGCCCGAGGCAGAAGCGGCCGCGCTGGCGCAGGCGCTCTCATCGCTCCGCTGCGGCGCGATGGTGACGGACGCAGATTTGCTCGCGCGTGCCGCTCGCGCGCGAGACCAGTTCCCCGCCGACGCTGGCGCGCCACGTTTGCTGGTGCTGGGTGGGGGCTCACGCGTGGGCCTCGAGCAGGCGCGCGCCATCGACCTCGAGGTCGTGGACCTGGCGCAGGTGCAGCTGCCTTCGTCGCTCGAGCTCGACGCCGGGCGCGCCGCAGATCTGGCGCTGATCCTCCTGCGGCCGAACGATCGCGGGGCGCTGCGAGCGGCGCCGGTCACCAATCACCGCTGGGCGCTCTCGGCGCTGGGCGCTGCCGCCGCGTGCACGCTCAAGCCGGACGACACGGTGTACGCGTGCATTCCGCTGCATCACCCGGCCGGCATCCTGGTGAGCGTGGGCTCCGCGTTGGCATCGGGCGCGCGGCTCGCGCTGGCCGACGGGTTCGAGCGCGAGCGCTTCTTGGACGAGGTGCGCCGCTACGGCGCCACGGTCGCGTTCTACGCGGGCGAGATGTTGCGGCCGCTGTTGTTCGCGCCTCCGAGTCGCGGCGACCGCACGTTGCCGCTTCGCTTGTTTGCGGGCAGCGGCATGCGCGACGACCTGTGGCAGAAGCTCCACGAACGCTTTGGCGTGGGCGTCATCGAGTTCTACGCCTCCACCACCGAGCGGCTGATCATGGCCAACGCCTCGGGGCAGAAGGTGGGCTCGCTCGGCCGGCGCCTGCCCGGTTCGGCCGAGGTGGAGGTGGCGAAGATCGATCTCTCCCGCGGCGAGCTCTTGCGCGACACCGACGGCCGCCTGGTGCCCACCCCCGAGGGCGAGCCTGGCGTGCTCTGCGCGCGGCTCGAGCCCAGCGACTCCCCCAGCACCAGCGCCGTCGTCGTGCCCGACGCGTTCCAGCCTGGGGACCGCTGGTTCATCAGCTCGGACATCGTGCGGCGCGACGCGGACGGCGACCTTTGGTTCGTGGACGCGCAGAGCGGCTTCGTGGCCACGCCGCATGGGCCGGTCTCGACGCGCGCGGTCGAGGACGCGCTGTTCTCGCTGCCCGAGGTGGAGATGGCGGTGGCGTGGGGCGAGACGGTGTCGGGCGCGCGCGAGGTGCTCGCGGCTGTCGTGGCCAAGGATCCGCTGTTGCCGCAGCGGGTCGCCGACGCGATGGCGCGCGTGCCTCGAGAGCGGCGCCCAGCGCAGGTGTTTCAGGTCGAGCGCATCCCCCTGACCGAGGGCTTCCGCCCGCAGCGCAGCGCGATCCCAGGGCTGCGCCGCCAGCAGCTCCTGTGGGAGAGCTTCACTGACCGCGACGCTCCACCTTGAACACCCGACGCAGGGCTGGTAGTACGAAAGTATGACCAGCGCGAAGGTCGCCATTTCCATGCCGAGTGACGTGCTCTCGCTCGCGAAGCGCAAGGTGCGTGACGGGCGTGCGAAGTCGCTCAGCGCGTTCGTGAGCGAGGCCGTCGACGAGAAGCTCCGCCGAGAAGAACTCGCTGACATCCTCGCGGCGATGGACAAGGAGCACGGCAAACCCGACGCCGCGGCGAAAAAATGGGCAAAGCAGATCGTCCTTCGATCGTCCTCGATGCGGGCGCGCTGATCGCCTTCGAGCGCGCGGACGCCCGCATGCGTGCGCTTGCCGCGCTGGCGCTGCGAGGCGAGGTGATGCTCGTCATCCCGGCGGGTGTGGTTGCACAGGTCTCTCGCGACGGCTCACGTCAGGTCCCGCTGAGGGCGCTGGTGCGGGGCCCGCAGACGAAGGTGCTGCCGCTGGACTTACTGGCGGCAGAAGCGGCCGGCGCGCTATGCGGGCGCGCAAAGACACGCGACGTCATCGATGCCTCGGTCGTACTTGCGGCACGCCAGCATCGCGCGCCTGTCGTCAGCAGCGATCCGCGAGACTTGCTTCACCTCGATCCCACGCTCGAAGTCGAGACCCTCTGAGAGCCTGCGCTGCTCTCCTGGGCGTGCGACGCCGAGCGCGCAGCGGATCGCCGACGGCTGCCACGTTGCAGCCATTGTTGCGCTGCGACGCTCCGGCCAGGCTCGAGGCGCTGACGAGAGGCGAGCGAACCGCCCAGAAGCCGCTCGGTGGGGCGCTCTTCACTTCGCTCCAGTTCGAACTAGTTGCCCGCACGGCTCGTGCAGCACGAAGCTCACGACATGGTCGACCGCTACAAGACGTTGAAGCTCCTGAGCCGAGTGCTGTCGGTGTTCGCCTGGCTGGCGGTGCTGTGGGGTCTGTACGCGCTGGTCACCGTGCAGATCGAGGACGACACGCGCTGGAACGAAGCCTTGCACACGACCTACGTGCACTCGAAGGGCATCGGCTGGCTCGCCGCCTTGGCCATCGCTGCTGACGCGGCCGTGCGCTTCGTGGCGTTCATGGGCGCGTCACAGGCGATCAAGCTCTGGCTCGAGCTCGACGCGTCAGTCTCGGCGCTGGCCCACCGCCTCGGTGATGTGACGATGGCGCTCACCGAGGTGAACGTCGCGTTGCGCAAGACGAGCCAGCACGTGCAGCTCATCGGCAACAAGGTGTACGAAGAAGAGAAGTAGCGCCTGCGGCCCGTCCCGCTCTGCGTGCCGGAGCCGTGCCAGGCTTTTCCGGCCGAGCGTGCTCGCGGCGGGGTGTGCCACCGGCCGAGCGCTCCCGTGCTCGCGGCGGGGTGTCACAGCCAAACCTGCGGTGGTCGAAGGAACCGTGCGCTGGTCGGTCCCGCGGCTGGGCGCATGGTCCCGCGGCTGGGCGCATGGTCCCGCGCCTGGGCGCATGGTCCCGTCACCCGAACCGAGGCATTGAGCCCCGAGGCACCGTTCCGCTACGTTCAGCGCATGGTGGCCGGAAGGTTCTGCAGCGCGATCTTGGCGAGCACGTTGCTCTTGGGGGCATGTGGGGACGACACCGGGAGCGGCGGCTCGGGCGCGGCGGGCGGTGGCAGTGCTGGCGCACCCTCGACGGGCGGTGCAGGCGGTGAAGCAGCGGGTGGCGCGCCCGCGTGTCTGATGTTCGCGAGCAGCTGCGAGATGACCGACACCTGCTGCGACGCGGCCGGTCAGACGGGCGAGTGTTACGCGTTCGGCATGGGCCCCAAGTGCACCATCCCGTGCCCGCCCGATCCCATGGACTGCCCCAACAACGGCGCCGGCTGCAACCAGATGACGCCCGCCATGTGCCAAGCGCCCTCCCCATGAGCTCCGACGACGACGCTCGGTCGCTGATCGCCCACCGGCGCGCGAAGCTCATCGCCTCGGCCACGCTCGGCTTGATGGTGCCGCTCGGCGTGGTGACGTGCGCGCCACCGCGCCCGTGCCTCAGCCAGGCGATCCCGCGCCTCGCGCGCATCGGGGCCGACGGCGCGTTCTCCGTGACGCCGTCGGAGGCGGCGAACAGCGGCCTGCCCGCGGTGACGTTCTCGTTCTCGATCGCGGGCACCGGCCTGTTGGCCAACGACACGAACGGCGACGACTACGCGAGCACGAGCGGTCCGCCCGGAGGGCCGCTCGGCTTTCGCGTGCGGGCGTATCGCCGCACCAACGCGGAGAGCTTGGAGGACCTGATTCGCGCGCTGCTTTCCGAGCAAAAGGACACGAGCCCGCTGTTCGTGGGTCACCTGGAGGCCAAGCTGAAGCTCGGCGGTCAAGAGCTCGAGGCACAGGCGTTCCGCACCGGTGAGGGCCCAGCGTCGACGCTGTGGTGTTTGGCCAAGCTGCCCACCAACACGCAGGATCTCGAGGGCGCGCTGTTCGTGTTTGCTGCGGGCGCCCCCGAGCAGACCGCCATCACCTGCGAGCAGACCCTCGCGCATCCCGCGTTCGTGAAGCTGCTCGCGTCGATGATCCTCGGCGGCGTCCAGGTCGCCGAGCCGCCGCGGCCGCCTGGCTGAGGCTCGCGGCGGCGGCTCCCCCGCACGGACGTCTTGCTGGAGCTCGAGGCCGCCGATGCGCATACTCCGGCTCGCTCAAGGGCCTGAGGGGACCATGTTTGGATCGTCACGTGTGGCTTGCGCAGTTCCTCGAAGGTCGGCTCTCAGCGCAAGGCAACGGTCGCTCGAGTGGCTAGTTCTCGGAAGAGTCCTTCCAGCCGAGGGCGTGGCACCTGACCTGGAGAGCCAGCTGGCAGTGATGGCGCACGACGGTCGGGGCTGTTGTGACGGCTTTGGTACATTGCCAACGGACCAGGACCGCCTCGCTCCTGCAGCCGGCCGGTCCCCGAACGAGCACGCATAGGGAAGGCTCCTCTGCTGCTCGGTGCGACACGTCGCTCGAGGAGCCGTGGAAGGAGTTCATGACGGACCTCCCACCGGCGCAGCCAGGCCAGTGGACCGAGGCGATCGGCTCGCTGCTGCGCGACCTCGTCCCCATCGTCTCGCAGGGAAAGGCGAAACACTGGGGCGAGGTCTACGGGCCGAGCGTGCGGGCAACCCACGCGACGACGGCCATGGCGACCCGGACGGGGAGAGGAAATGTGATCGCACGCCGGTGCTCGTGGAACACGAGCGCCGTTCGCGCGAGCCGTTTGACGCCCGTGTTCTCCCGGGTGGCTGCGTAGAGCTTCTCGAACATCGTCGCCGAATCGAGGCCGGGCGTGAGGATCGCCTCGAACTCGAGGTCGCCGTCGCCCGCGTTGCGTGGGAGATGGAACGAGCCGGCAGGAAGCGAAAATCTGTCGCCCTGTCGGAGGACCACCTGCGTTCCGTCCACCTTGCCGAGCCCGAGCGTCCCCCGCAGGACGTGAAAGTCCTCTTGCTGCGCAGGGTGGCACTCCGCGGAGGGGGGGCCGAATCCGGGAGGCAACACCATCCTGAAGCGCATCGGACGGACCGCGTCGCCGCGCTCCAGGATCGTGATCTTCCCGCCGAGCCCGTCCTCGTGCGTCGCGCCCTCGATGAGGCCGACATCGATCGTCGTGTCCATGGGGACGATGGTCGGACCCAGGCGATTGCAATGCAACCGAGAGTGGTGCAACTTCTTGTTGCATGGCTGCAAGACGTCTTCCGTGGGACGACCTCGAGATGTTCCTCGCGCTCATCCGCGGTCGGACCCTCGCCCGTGCGGCGCAGGCGCTCGCGGTCGACGCCTCGACGGTGCAACGCAGGATCGGACGCCTCGAGGCCGCGCTCGGGACGAAGCTCTTCGACCGCAAGCAGCAAGGTTATGCCTTGACCCCGGGTGGCGAAGAGTTGCGAGCGCACGCGAGCGTCATCGAGGCCGAAGTGGCGACGGCGATTCGCAAGGTTGCCGGACGTGACGAACGGCTCGACGGGGTGGTGCGTGTGACGACCGTCGACGACCTCGCGCTGACCGTCCTCATGCCCTTGATCGGCTCCTTTCGCCGGGCCCACCCCGCGGTGACCGTGGAGCTCTTCGCGAGCTCCGAGTTCGCGGATCTCGGCCGTCGCCAGGCCGACGTGGCCCTTCGATTCGGCGCCCGCCCAGTGGAGCCCGACGTCGTCGCGAAGCACGTCACCAGGATCCCCGTCGCGCTCTTCGCGAGCCGAGACTATCTCGCGAGGCGTCGCGCGCCTCGCACGGAGCGAGACCTGGCCGCGCACGAAGTGGTGATTGGGGACGCGCACATGGAACGGGTACCCATGGAGCGATGGCTTTCGGAGCGGAGCGACCCGACGCGCGTCGCCTTTCGCAGCCGCTCGATGTTGCTGCGCTCACGCGCGGTCGTGGAGGGGCTCGGCATCGGCTTCTTGCCCGAGTTCATGGCGCGCGGAGAGCCGTCGCTCGTGCGCTTCCCGCTCGTTTCCCCCGACTTGTCCACCGGTCTCTGGCTGCTCAGCCATGTCGATCTGCGCACCAACGCGCGTGTGCGCGCGTTCGTCGACCACCTGTATGCGGGTCTGGTCGCGCAGGCCGATCGATTCGCCGGTTCGGCCGAGAGAGCACGAGCCGTCACTGCCAAGCGCGCCCGCGGAGCGGCGCGAGAGCGAGCCTGAACGCGGGCGCGCCCTCTCGATGGCGAGGGCCCGCTACAGCTTGTCCCAGGTGAGCGAGCTGTCGCGCGAGTAGACGGCGACGGCCTTGCCGAGCACCGAGTCCTCGTCGACGAAGCCGAACATGCGGCCGTCGCGGCTGTTGCCGCGGTTGTCGCCCATGACCAGCACCTTGCCCTGGGGCACCTCGGAGGGGCCGAAGTCGGGGCCGCCGCCGGAGGCGAGCGAGAGCGCGTGGGCCTTGCCGTCCAGGGTCTCCTTGTCGTCCGTGGTGTCGACGCGTTCGCCGTTCAGGATCAACTTTCCGCCGCGCACGGCGACCGTGTCGCCGGGGAGCGCGACGACGCGCTTCAACAAAATCACATCTTCGACAGGGGACTCGAGCACGACGACGTCGCCGCGGTGGGGCTCGCCCCAGCGCAAGAGCCACGTGCGCGACATGGGGAAGCGCAAGCCGTAGGCGGCCTTGGACACGAACACGCGATCCCCCTCCTGCACGGTGGGGATCATCGAGCCGGTGGGCACGACGTAGTGATCGGCGAGCGACGCGCGCGCGGTGAGCGCGACCGACAGGAACGCGAGCAGGCTGATCACGTCGCGCCCGAAGCGCCTGGCACGCGAGGGCTTGTCCTTCTCCTCTTCGGCCGGCTTGGCCTTGGTTTTGGCTTTCGGTTTGGGCTTGGAGGGAGCGTTCATCGGTACCCGTTCGTGGCGATGGCGCCGGCGATGACCAACACGTAGAAGCCCACGCCCAGCAAGGTGACCACGGCGTTGATGACTGCAATCCAGAACGCCGCGGTGGCGAGGCCTTCGTTGCTCTGGGAGACCTCGCCGCGCTTGATGGCGTCGAGCTCGGAGCGCGCCATGAAGATGGCGGGAATGGAGAGCAGACAGCCGCACGTGAACCACGACACGATGGCCATGATCAGCGCCCAGGTGGCCGTATCGGACGAGGGCTTGTAGCCGGTGAACGCGGGCGCGCCGTACTGCGCGGTGGGAGCCGCGTAGGGGTTGCCTCCCATGGGCGGCCCGCCACCGAACGGCTGACCGTAGGGCTGCTGCGGGTTCTGGGGAGGTTGGCCCCAGCCCTGCGGAGGCGGCGGTCCCCAAGGACCCTGTGGTGGCGGCGGACCCCACCCACCCGGCGGTTGACCTGACACGCCCTCACGTTAGCCCTGCTCGGTAGCTCGGTCAAAACCAGCCTCGACGGCCGTGGCCAGAGGCCCTAGATCTCCCGCGATGCTGCGTCGCGCCTTGCTGCTCTCCCCGCTCCTCTTGCTTGGCTGTCTGTCGACGCGAGGGCCCGTGGTGCCGCAGGGGGCCGCCGCGCCCAGCTTCACGTTGAAGAGCCACCTCGGAGCGGATGTCTCGCTCGAGTCGCTGACCGCGAGTGGCCCCGCGGTGATCGTGTTCTACCGCGGCTTCTGGTGAACGTTTTGCCGCGACCAGCTCGGTGAGCTGGCAGATTCTCAGCGCGAGTTCGAGAAGCGCGGAGCCTCGTTGGTGGGCATCAGCGTGGACGAGATCTCCGACTCGGTCGCCCTGGCCGGCAAGCTCGGCATCTCCTACCCGCTGTTGGCGGACCCCGGGCTCAAGGCGGCGCTGGCCTTCGGCGTCGCGATGCAGGGCGACGAGATCGCGGTGCCCTCGGTGTTCGTCGTGAGCAAAGACCGCCGCATCGTGTTCACCAAGGTGGGCGAGTCGGTGGTGGACCGCCCCAGCGTGTCGACCTTGCTGGCCGAGATCGACAAGCTCAAGTGAGCGCCGCTCTGCTCAGCAACCTGCGGGGCTGAACGGCTCGGACTCGACCGGCGTGGAGCTCGTGGCCAGCGAGTCGTCGATCACGCCGCTGATGAACACCTCTCCGGCGCAGATCTGATCGACCACCTCGGCAGCCAGCAGATCGGCGCCGGTGTCGATGCTGAAGGTCACCACGCTGTCGGCGCCGCCGGGCTCGACGGTGATCGGCGACGGAGACGAAGCCTCGACCGGCAGGCTCTCGACGATCACATCGCCGTTCGCATCCTTCAGCGAGAAGGACTGGAACGTGACCTCGCTCGGGCCCGACGCGCGTGCGCCGAGGTGCAACGTGAGCTCGAACGAGCCGCTCATCGAGGTGCCGAGCGTGGCCTGGTCGACCGTCAGGGTGGGGTTGTCCAGGGTGGCGTCGACGAACACGGCGGTGTCGGTGTCGATACACGCGGGCGACAAAAGCAAGATGAGCGCGAGAGCCGGTAGGCGCATGCGCTCATCTTACTCGGTCAGCGCCGATCGGTCAGGGCGGAGGAGACTGCACGCCCTTGTTCTTGGCCGTCTCGCAGCCGAGCTCGACCCCGGTCGGGCCGTCCTTGGTGCGGACGATCTTGAACTCGACGCGCCGGTTCTTCTCCCAAGCCTCCGCGTTCGACGCGGGGTCGAGCGGGCAGTACTCGCCGAAGCCCATCGAGCGCAGGCGGCTGGTCGCGGTCCCGCGCTGCAGCAGTGCGTCCATGACCGACTTGGCGCGTTGTTTGGTCAGGTTCAGGTTGAACGCGTCGGCGGCGCGCTCGTCGGCGTGGCCCTGGATCTCCACCATCAGGAACTCCGGGTGCTCCTTGAGCGTGTTGGCCACCGCGTCCAGGATGCCGTTGGATGCAGGCAGGATCTTGGCGCTGCCGGTGGCGAACTGCACCTTCTCCAGGATCAGGATCTCGTTGCCCTGGATGATGACCGGGCCCTTTTGATCGGGCTCCGGGCAGCCGTCGTCGTCCTCGTTGCCGTCCTTGTCTTCGGGGATGTCGCGGCAGGCGTCGTCCACGTCGAGGATGCCGTCCTTGTCGTTGTCCAGGTCGGGGCAGCCGTCCTTGTCCTCGAAGCCGTCCTTGTCTTCCGGCTCGTCGGGGCACTTGTCGCGGGAGTCGAGGATGCCGTCGCCGTCGCGGTCGCCGTCGCGGCTCTCGGGGCAGCCGTCGGTGTCCTCGTCGCCGTCCTTGTCCTCGGGGTTGTTCGGGCACTGATCGTCGGTGTCGAGGATGCCGTCCTTGTCGTTGTCCGGATCCGGGCAGCCGAGCTGGCCTTCGGGCGCGTCGGAGCGCGAGTCTTCGAAGCCGTCCTTGTCCTCGGGTTGATCCGGGCAGTCGTCCTCGTCGTCCTTGAAGCCGTCGCCGTCACGGTCGCCGATCGAGGGCTCGAACACGAAGCCGATCGTGCCGCGCGCGACGGCGGCCTGGAAGCCAGGCGCGTAGCCCGCGCCGCCGCCGAGGAACAGGTGGGACTTGCCGTCGATGAACACCTTGAGACCGCCGATCGCCTCCGCGCTGATGCGCTGGGCGGTGTCGTTCTCGCCGGTGACCAGGAAGGACGCATACGTCTCGGCGATCAGATCCAGCGGGTCGACCACGCGGACGCTGGTGCCGAGCCCGGCCGTGACCAGCTGCCCGTACTCGAACACCCCGTGCTCGAGCACTGGGTCGCCGTCACCGTCCACGCCGTAGACCGCGTTCGTGCCGCCGAAGTTGGCGCGGAAGCCGCCGTTCAAGCCGATGCGCCAGATGCCCGCGGGACCGGCGCGGCCTTCGAGCGCGACCTGCGGCCAGATGAAGCCGCCGTTCTCGCCGATCAGGTCCGAAGAGCCGGCCACGCCGATGCCACCTTGCACGATGCCTGCGAGGCCGACGGAGGGCTTGTCTTCCGGGCGCACCATGCGGATCTTGGCGTGGAGCGCGATGTACTCGAGGCCCTGCGCGAACGTCTCGGGCACGTCGTACAGCTGGCCGGTGGGCCCGACGTTCTCGATCGTGTTGTGGCCGGCGAGCACGACGGGCGCCGACAGGCCGATGACCAGCAGGTTGGCGAGGCCCAGGTTGAACTGCAACGTGCCTTGGAACGAGTGCTCCAAGAGGTAGGTGCCCTCGTCGCCGTGTTTGCCCTCGAACGTGGGCATGATGCCGTAGCCGTAGTCGAGGTAGAGACCGAGGCTGAAGTCGAGGTGGCCGAGGACCTCTGCTCCGTTGACGGTGAGAAAGCCGTTGGAGTCGACTGGCGGCCGAAACAAGTGGGTGTCGGCGCCCGAGCTCGCCGCGTCGGTGCTGTTGGTGAGGTTGTCTGCCTGGACGTTTTGCGCCTGGGCTTCAGCCGGAGAGAGGGCTACCGCGGCGCCTGACAGCGCAGCACACAGCCCAAAGACACGAGTCGACCGATGGCGCGGGCGCATGAGCAGGCTCCTTCCCTGGTCCGGGTACACTCGCAAGGCGTCGGGGTCAACAAAGGGGCAGGTTGCTGGCTCAGCTCATGGCCCAGACGTCGTACAGCGCGTGCGTCCACACTGCCGGCGCGAACCCACGGAAGAAGTAGATCGCGGTCAGCACCAGCCCACACACCGCGCGATAGACGAACACGCGGGCGTCGAACGCATCGGCGCCGGGGCCGAGGTGGTGCCAGCCCGAGAACGCCAACGCGCACACCAGCGCCCAGCCGAGCAGCAGCCCCAATCCGGTCGGCCCCCAGCCCTCCATGGTCTTGATCACCCAGGCGCCGGAGCCAAACAAGGCCACGCGGAAGATCGCCTCCTCGTAGAAGCCGGCCCCGAGCGACATGATCAGCCCCGCGAAGGGACCCGAGCTGAGCGCGTCGCCGCCCGAGCTCGCGGACAGCGGCAGCGCCTCGAGCGCCGCGCCACCCACGAAACGCATCGCGACCGCGTAGGCGACACCCTCGATGCCGACCACGACGAACTTGTTGAGCTCGATCGCGTGGCCCTTGCCCAACGCGCTGAGCAGCAGCACGAAGCCCAGCCCGATGGCGAGGGTCAGCGCCGCGTACGCGGCCAGGTTGTGATCGGCCAGGTCTTTGAGGCGTTGCGTCACCGGATCGGCCGCGTTGCGCATCGGCAGCAGCACCACGCCCAGGTGGTAGACGACGAAGATGGGCAGGGTCAGCCCGAGATCCGTCCAGGCGTTCGAGCCGCTCGCGGCCCCCTCAGCGGCGGACTGCTCTTCGGCTGCCTCGGCCATGCGGTCAGCCGGGCCTCAGCTGGTAGACGATCACGATCACCTCGATCACGTACAGGACCAGGTTCATCATGAACGGCACGTCGCGTAGGAACTCCTGCGTGGGAGACTCGGCCTTGGGCCGCGTGGCCACCAGCTGCAGGAACCGGAACACGCCGAACAGAGGGTGGATGGTGGTGACCCACAGCCACCTGGAGTGGAACAGCGCCTGGGTCGCAGGGTCGAGCGTGTAGGCCAGGTACGTGCCCACCGTGAGCACCGCCGTCACGGCCAAGGCGGAGCTCAACACGCCAGGCGAGTACTGCTCCAGCGCAGCACGCTGCTTGGCGGCGTTGGCGCCGGCCAGCTCGTGGCGGCGCTTGCCGAAGCCCAAGAACAAGGTCAGGAGCGCCGTGCAAGCGATCAAGTAGAACGAAGGGGTGACGCGCACGGCGAAGCAGCCCGCGAGCACGCGCAACACGAAGCCGAGCGAGATGCAGCCCACGTCGACGTAGGCGATCTTCTTGAGCCCGTACGAATAGGCGAGCTGCAGGGCGAGGTAGCCAGCCGCGGTGGCCAAGAAGGGAAGGGGCCCCAGGAACGCCCCGAAGAGCCCACCTCCGATCAGCACCGCCGCCATGATCTTGCCCACCCGCTTGGGCACCCGGCCCGAGGCCATGGGTCGGAAGCGCTTCTTGGGGTGGACCCGGTCGGCCTCGAGATCGACCAAGTCGTTGATGCAGTACACCGCGCTCGCGAGCAGGCAGAACACTCCGAACGCGCCGACCGCAGAGATGATCACCGACTCGTGGGTGAGGTGCTTGGAGAACACCAGCGGCGCGAGCACGAAGACGTTCTTGACCCACTGCTCGGGCCGCATCTGGCGGATGATCCCGCCGATGCGCCAGAACAGGCTGCCTTCCCGGAACTCCGGCAGGATCGGGGGCGGAGCGGAGTCCGTGCCAGCTTTGCCGTCGGGAGGCGGCGAAGAGCTGGTGGTGGGGGGGCTCCCGGACGGCTTTTCGGGCTCGCTCACGTCAGTTCGGCAGAAACGCGCAAGAAGCGCGGCTCGCTCCGTCCTTTCCCATGACCCGGGCCAGACGGCCAAGTCCGGGGCCCCGAAAGATCGACCCCCCTGTTTCGCAGGAAGAGCGTGCTAGCATGAGTGCAATGACCTCGGCCCTGTCCATGGCCCGGGCGCCTTCTCCGATGGTGGAGAAGCTCCGGGCTGCCGTGGAGCACGCTCTCGAAGGAAAACCGGAAGCTGTCGAGCTTGCGCTCGTCACCCTCCTTGGCCGCGGCCACCTGTTGATCGAGGACGTGCCCGGCGTCGGCAAAACGACGCTGGCTCGCGCACTTGCGCGCTCGGTCGGCGGCGACTGGCGGCGCGTGCAGTTCACCAGCGACTTGCTCCCCAGCGACGTGCTCGGCGTCACGATCTTCGATCAGCGCTCGGGCGAGTTCGTGTTCCGCCAGGGGCCCGTGTTCTGCAACGTGCTGCTGGCGGACGAGGTCAACCGCGCGAGCCCGCGCACCCAGTCCGCGCTGCTCGAGGCGATGAACGAAGGCCAGGTCTCGGTCGAGGGCGTCTCGACGCCGCTGCCGGACCCGTTCTTCGTGGTGGCCACCCAGAATCCTCAAGATTTCGCGGGGACCTTCCCTCTGCCCGAGTCGCAGCTCGACCGCTTCATGATGCGGATCAAGATCGGCTACCCCCCGCCGCAGGTGGAGATTCGCCTCCTGCTCGGCGAGGCCGGTTCGGATCGCATCCAGCAAGCGATCGATCCTGCGCAGCTCGTCTCCCTGCAACGGGAGGTCGACCGCGTGGAGCTCGATCCTTCGCTGGTCAACTACCTGCAAGCCGTGCTGCAAGCCACGCGCACCTCTCCTGCGCTGTCGCTCGGCGCCTCGCCCCGCGCGGGCATGAACCTGGCCAAGGCCGCCCGAGCGCGCGCGCTGCTGCGCGGGCGGGGCTACTGCATCGCCGATGACATCCACGATCTCGCCGTGCCGGTGCTCGCGCACCGCGTGCGCCTCTCGTCGCACGCGGAGGGCTACATGCCCTCGCGCGAGGAGTCCGAGGCGACGGTTCGTGACGTGGTGGCGCGCGTGCCGGTCCCCCTCTGAGCCGCGGCCGCGATCATGGGCGCCCTGAAGCCGGAGGCGGAGAGCGAGGACGACGCAGCGCAGCCCGACGGGTCTGAAGCGCCCCCCGCGCCTCCTTCGCTGGCGGGCATCTCCCTGTTCGACGAGGCTGCCAGCGTGCGGCCCTCGCCCGCGGCGAAGTCCCAGCCGCGCGCCGAGCCGAGCGTGGCCGCGTCCGAGGCTCGCACCAAGCCGACCGAAGTGGCGCCGCGGCCGGAGCCCGTCGACCAGCGCCGCGCGACCACGCGACGGCTCAAGTTCACGCGCGAGGGCAAGTACTACCTGGGCATCACGCTCGGCGTGGGCTTCGCCGCCATCAACACCGGCAACAACCTGCTCTATCTGCTGCTCGGCATGTTGCTGGCGCTGATCGTGGTCTCGGGCGTGATGAGCGAGCTCAGCTTGCGGCGCCTCACCGTGACGCGTCGCCTCCCGATGCGGGCGCAGGTGGGCCGCGCCCACCTGGTCGAGATCGAGGTGTTCAACCACAAGGGCCGCATCCCCTCGTACGCGATCGAGGTGGAAGACCTGCGCGCCGGGCAGCCGGCCGACAAACGCTGCTTCTTCCTCAAAATCAGCCCGGTCTCGGCGCAGGTCGCGGCCTACCGGCGCACGCCGGCCCGCCGCGGTCGGGACCACCACACCGGCTTTCGTATCGCGACTCGCTTTCCTTTCGGCCTGTTCGAGAAGTCGCGAGAGGTGGCGGCGCCGGGCGATCTCATCATCTACCCGGCCGTCGACCCCATCAGCCTGCCGCTCGAGCTGGGCGCGCAGCCCGGGCAATCGGGCCGGATCGTCGGCCGCGGCGGCGGAGACGACATCTACACCGTCCGCCCGATGCGTGACGGCGATGACCCGCGCGACATCTACTGGCGCAAGAGCGCCGGCATGCCGCAGATGGTCATCCGCGAGCGGGTGCGAGAGGCGAGGCCCGACGTCGACCTGCTGCTCGACGTGGTGCGACCCAAGTCCCCAGCCGACGACTACCCCGCCCAGTTCGAGCGGCGGGTCCGCGAGGTAGCCTCGCGTGGCGTCGCGCACCTCAAGCGCGGTGATCGCGTGGTGGTGCGCACCAACGCGGGGCAACGCATCGTCGCCGACGAGAACGTGGGCGCCGACCCGGTGTTGCGCTTCCTCGCCTTGGTCGATCCGGTGGACGAAGCGGAGAAGGTCCCCAGCTTGCGCCCGGGACCCGGCGGGGTGGCGCCGCCCAAGCCACGCGACCACGGCCCCGCCTCGAACGGCGCGGCCAAGCGGCGCGCAGAGGCGGACGCGTGAGGTTCGGAGTCGTCCACCGCTTGATGACCAACGCGTTGGCCGCGTTGGGCGTGCTCGCGCTGGTCTCGAGCGGCCAGTTCTCGTTGCCGATCAGCGTGATCGTGCTCGTGGGTTTGGTCCTGGCGCTGAGCGTGCGCGAGACCTGGCAGCGGCACCCGGCGTTTCGCCACGTCGACACCATCGCGCTCTTGGCGGTGATCGGCTTGCAAGTCACGCGCTTCGCGCTGGGAGTGGTCAACAGTCTGGACGTCCTGATCGAGTTTGCCGCGGCGCTCCAGCTGGTGCGCTTGGCGACCCGCAGGGGCGCCGCTCACGACCAGCAAGTGATCGTGCTGGCGCTCCTGCACTTGATCGCGGGCACGGTGCTCGGTGGCGGGCTCGGCTACGGACTGTGCTTCGCAGGCGTGTTGATCGTGGCGCCAGGCGCGCTGGTGCTCAGCCACCTGCGGCGCGAGGTCGAGGGCAACTACCGGCAAGGCGCGCGCGACCGCACTGGCCTGCCGGTCGACGTACCGCGCATCTTGCGCTCGCGGCGCGTGGTGGGCCGCACGTTCCTGGTGACGATGTGTCTGCTCGCGGTGCCGATCTTCGTGTTCACCGCGGTGTTGTTCGTGTTCTTCCCGCGCGTGGGGCTGTCGCTCTTGTTGGTGCAGAATCCGCAAAGCGATCCGGTGATCGGCTTCTCTCCCAAGGTCGATCTCGGCAAGGTCGGCGTGCTGCGCGAGAACCGCACCGTCGCGCTGCGCGTGAAGCTGCCCAACCAGCCGGACCCACCCCCGCAGGTCATCCAGCTGCACCTGCGCGGCACGGGGCTCGACCGCTACGAAGGGGGCGGCACGTGGTCGCAGTCCGAGCGGCCGAGCGGGCCCGAGATGGAGGGCTTCACGCCGGTGGTCGTGGAGCCGGGCGCGCGCTTCACCAAGGGCCAGCCGGCGATGCAGATCGAGCTCGAGGCGATCGACCCACCGGTGCTGTTTCTGCCGCCCAACGCGGCTGCTTTCGAGTTTCGGACCAAGGACCTGGCGCTTTCGAACGAGCGCCGTCCGTACGCGCAGCGGCGTCCCGAGGGAGAGTTCCGCTACGCGGGCGAAGAGCGGGGTGTGTCGTACGATGTGTACCGGCACGACAACGGACGGCAAGCCTTCACGCGCCTCGATGCAAGCGCGCGCGAGCGCTACCTGCGCGTGCCCGAGCTACCCGACCGGATCGCCGCGCTCGCGCGCGAGTGGACCGCCGGCGCGGAGACCCCACGCGACAAGGTGCTTGCGATCGAGGCCAAGCTGAAGGCCGAGTACCGTTGGGCGCTCGACACTCCGTCGAAGAAGGCCAGCGAGCCACTCGACCACTTCTTGTTCGACTCCAAGGTGGGCCACTGCGAGTTCTTCTCGACCGCGCTCGCCGTCCTGCTGCGCTACGTGGACGTGCCTACGCGGACGGTGAATGGCTACGCCAGCGGCAAGTGGAACTCGTACGGCGGCTTCTACGTCGTGCGTCAGGGCGACGCCCACTCGTGGGTCGAGGTGTACCTGGACGGCGTGGGCTGGACCACCTTCGATCCTACGCCCGCCGCAGGGTCGGGGCCGGCGGGCGAGTTGTCGCAGCCGTGGGCGGCGATCGCCGACGCGGTGGACGCGCTCGGCCAGCGCTGGCGCCGCAACGTCATCGGCTACGACTTTCAGCAACAGAAGGGCATGTGGGATCGGCTGACCGAGGAGGAACGCGAGCAGCAAGCGGGCGACCGTCGGCAAGCCTTGCCGTGGATCGTGCTGGGCGTGGTCGCCGCCGTGCTCGCGGCCTGGCTCCTGCGGCGGCGCAAGCCGGGCGAGAAGCTCGGCGAGGAGGCGCCGATCAAGTCGCGTCACTTGGCGCGCGCCACCGCCATCTACGAGACGCTCGAGACGGCGCTCGCTGCGCAGGGCGTGTTTCGCTCGCCTGGCACACCGCCGCTGCGACACGCCGAGAACATGGCGGCCTCGAGCCACCCGCTGGCGGACGAGGTGCTCGACATCACCAAGGTCTACCTGTCGGTCCGATTCGGAGGTATGGCGCTCTCGGACGACGTCGCGGGGGACCTCGAGAAGAGGGTGCGATCCATCCGCACGCGCAACCTGAGAGCTCCTCCGTGAACCTTCGCTCGATCCTCGTCTGTTGCTCGTTGCTGTGGGGCTGCACCGTGGCTGCAGAGGGCGACGAAACGGAGCCGGAGGGCGGGGGCGGAGCAGCCGGGACCGGCGGAGACGTGGCACAGAACGGCGGTGGCGTTCCGATCGGGGGCGAGGGGGGTGGCCCGCAGGGCGGCGCTCCCGCGGGTGGCGGTGGCGCAGGGCTGGTGGGCGATCCATGCGACGTGGACGGCAACCCGGGCGTCTGTGTCGATGTCAGCGAGTGTGTGATCGAGGGCTGGGCGCCGGTGCCTGGTCACTGCCCCGGCCCTGCAGACATCCAGTGCTGCGTCGAGCTTGCTGAAGGGGAGTGTGATCCGACGGCGACGCCGTTCCCCAACGCAGGACTGTCCGAAGCGGTTGGCAGCGGCGGGTGCCCGGATGGCATGGCGCTGGTCGAAGATTTTTGTGTCGATCGTTTCGAGGCGTTCCTGGTCCGTCTGATCGACGACGGACCCGTGTCTCCTTACTTCAATCCCGGCAACACCGCGGTGCGCGCCCAAAGCGCCGCTGGCGCGATCCCGCAGGGCTACATCACCGGCGTGCAGGCCGCGGAGGCGTGCGAGAATGCAGGCAAGCGCCTGTGCAGTGACGCCGAGTGGCTGCGCGCGTGCCAGGGGCCCGCCAGCGACACCTACCCCTACGGGGATACGCTGATGCTGGGGACGTGCAACGATCACCGCGACCAGCATCCGGTGGTCGAGTACTTCATGAGCACCGAGGACTGGATCTGGTCCGAGCTCGGGCACCCGTGCATCAACCAGTTGCCGAACGGCCTCGCTCCCGCCGGCGACTACGCGGGCTGCGAGAGCTTCGAGGGCCTGTTCGACATGATGGGCAATCTGCACGAGTGGACCAGCAACCCCGCGGGCACCTTCCGCGGCGGCTTCTACGTCGACACCGTGGTCAACGGGCCCGGCTGCCTGTACGCGACCACCGCGCACGACGTGGGTCACTGGGACTACTCGACCGGCTTCCGTTGCTGCGCCGATCCGTGATCGAGTCCTCGTTCTTGTTCGCCGTTTGCCAGGTCGGCTCGGAGGCTTGGCTCAAGCGAGAGCTCGCCGCCAGACATCCGGAGCTGAAGCCCGCCTTCGGGCGGCCCGGCTTCGTCACGTTCAAGGCGGGCAAGCTCTGGCCCGCCGACGCCGAGCTGGGATCCGTCTTCGCGCGCGCATGGGGCCTCTCGTTCGGGCACGAGGCGCCGCGCGAGCGCGTGGAGAGCCTGGCCGCACGAGCCGCAGCCAGTGGGCGTGCGGTGCGCCTCGATGTGCTGGTGCGAGGTGCGGGCGCGTTCGCCGAGCTGACCGACGCGCAACGCGAGCTCGCAGCGCACGTGCAGCGAGAGCTCTCCGCCACGCTGCCTGCGTCGGTTGACGGACCGATCGCCACGGGAGACCTCGTGATCGACGTGGTGGTGGCAGAGGACGCGCCCGAGCGCTGGGTGGGTTGCCATGTACACGGCCCAGATCACGCGGGGTTCCGCGCAGGGTTGCCGCCGGTGACGCTGCCTGAAGACGCGCCCTCACGCGCGTACCTCAAGCTCGAGGAGGCGGTCCTTCGCTTCGAGCTGCCAGTGCGGCAGGGTCAGCGCGCGATCGAGCTCGGCAGTGCACCTGGCGGCGCGACGCTGGCGCTCGTGCGGCGCGGAGTGTCGGTGCTGGGCGTCGACCCGGGCGCGATGGATCCTCGGGTGCTCGCGCTGCGCGGTCCGGGCGGCGCGCGTGTGACGCACCTCGCCCAGCCTGCGGGCGCGCTCACGCGGGCGCAGCTGCCCAAGCCGACGCACTGGCTCGTGGCCGACATGAACCTCGCCCCGCCGGTGGCGCTCCGCTACGTGGGCCGCGTCGCGGGCCCGCTGATGCGCACGCTCAACGGCGCCATCCTGACGCTGAAGCTCAACGACGCTCGCGCGGCGGCCGCGCTCGAGGCGCACGTGGCGCGTGTGCGCGAGATGGGCTTCTCGCGGGTGCTGGTGACGCAGCTCCCCAGCAACCGGCGCGAGGTGTGTGTGGTGGGGCTGAACGACGCGCCCGTTGCCAAGCCCGCTACTTCGCGGCGCTGAGCTCGGCCAGCCACTTCTTGGAGCCGGCGCAGGAGCCCGCGCTGCTGAGCCCACTCTGGTCGCGCTTGAACGGACCTGCGGCCAAAATCACGTCTTTGCCGGCGCGCTTCCACGTGAGCGGACCCAAGTCCGAGCGCTCTTGGCAGCTGCGGCCGAAGCGGCCCTGCACCACCTTCTCCAGCTCGATCGCGTCGTTCTCGCTGTCCATCCGCGTGACGAATGCGAGGGCCGAGCGCGTCTCGCCGGAAGAGCTTGCCTCGAACACCACCATGCGGTCGCCTCCCCAGCCGGCCGCCGCGGTGGCGGCGATGGTCTCGCTGGTCCACTCCTCGAGCATGAGCCGCAGTCCGAGCTCGCCGTTCGTGTCGTCGAAGACGGCCTTGAAGTCGGCGCCCAAAGCCGCTCCGCCGAGCGCGGGCACCTCGCTCGGCTTCTCGTTCGCCCGGTACTTCTCCGGGTGCAGGATCTGTTCGGTGGAGATCGGCAGCCTGCCGAAGGCTTGGTCGATCGCCGACGTGCCGCCGCGGCGCCGCAGCGCCTCGACGAACGTGTACCCCTCGACGTAGGGCGAGACCAACGATCCGATCAAGAACGGAGGTGTTTGCGCGCCGACCGACGACATGGCGGTGGGGACGTAGAACGCAGAGCGCAGCGACTCGTAGTCGATGACAAAGTCCTCGCCGTATGCGTGCAAGAAGCCGTGCACGGTGGCGTCGCCCTCGACCAGGTGTTGCGCGGCCGTGATGCGATCGCTCTGGCCTGGTGCGTAGTCGAGCAGCGGCCCGATCTCGAAGGATTGGTCCTGCAGTGCGTGGATCAGCTCGTGCGACAGCGTCTCTTCGTCTTGGGATGACGCCAGGTCGTCGAGCAAAAACATGGCCTTGTCGTCGGGATCGTAGAAGCCGGCGATCCGCGCCGACACCAATGCGAGAAGTCCCGCCTCGAGCTCGTAGTCCGTGGGGATCAGCTCGAGCGCGCGCAGCGCGTCGCCTTGGCGTGTGAGCACACCCGCTGGCAGCTCCTCGGCCACCTTCTTCTTCGCGCGTTCGAGCGCCTCCTTGCGGCTGATGACGGAGATCTTGATCTCTGACTTGATGGGCAGGCGTCTCAGATCGGCCACCTCCTCCAGCACCGCCGTGACGCGCGGGTCCACCACCCTCGCAGGCTTCTGCGAGGGCTCCGGGGCGGCCTTGGCGGTGGAGGTCTCGAGCGGTGGAAAGGGATCGCGCGGCCGCTCGTCTTGGCTGATACCCACGGCGCCGCAGCCCGCCGCTGCCAGCGCCAGCGCCCACGCTCGCGAGCGCCGCACGAGGCTCAAGCCGATGCTCCGCGCCGAATCGCGTCGATCGCCACGCGATACGCGTCGGCGCGTTCGTCGACGCTGGCACCGCTCGGGAGCGTGCGGCGTGCTGCGAACACCGCGTTGCCCGCCACCAGCACGCCCGCGCCGTGTGCGACGGCCAGCGCGGCGGTGGTGGGCCCGATGCCGCCGTCCACCTCGATCTCGACCTGCGGGTGCCGCTCCCGACACAGCGCCGAGAGCCGCGCCAGCTTGGGCATGGTGCTCGCGATGAACGACTGGCCTCCGAAGCCGGGGTTCACCGTCATGATCAAGATCTGGTCGAGCTCGCCGAGCACATGCTCGATGCTCGACTCGTGCGTGTGCGGGTTGAGCACCACGCCTGCCTTCTTTCCGAGTGCCCTGATCGCCTCGAGCGTCCGATGCAGGTGGGGTGACGCCTCCACGTGGACCAGAATGCGATCCGCTCCCGCCTTGGCGAAGTCGGCCACGTAGCGCTCGGGCTCCACGATCATGAGATGCACGTCGAGCGGCTTGTCGGTGTGCTTGCGGATGGCCTCCACCACCAGCGGTCCGATGGTGATGTTGGGCACGAAGCGGCCGTCCATCACGTCGACGTGGATCCAGTCGGCGCCAGCGCGATCGATCGCGCGCACCTCGTCCCCCAATGCACCAAAATCCGCGGACAAAACCGAAGGAGCGATCTTGATGCTGGGCGCCTGTGTCACGACCACGGAGCTGTACCTTGCCACGGGCTCGGCTGCTAGGCTCGGGCCTGGGCATGTTGACGCGGTCGCTCACCAAAGCCGACTACGACCAGATCGTGCGGGTCATCGATCAGTGGTGGGAGGGGCCCACGAGCGCGCTGGCGCACCCGATGTTCTTCTACGAGCTGGGTGAAGAAGCGCGGGTGGTCGAGATCGACGACGGGACGCTGGTCGGCTTCATGCTCGCGTTCCGCGCCAAGCCGCACGACTCGGAGATTGGCTACGTGCACCTGATCGGCATCCACCCCGAGCATCGCCGCAAGGGGGTGGCACGGTTGCTCTACGCCAAGTTCGAGGAAGCCTGCCGAGCGCGCGGTTGCTCGGCCCTCAAGGCCATCACCACGCATGGCAACGAGGGGTCGGTTCGGTTCCACGCGGCGCTTGGGTTCAAGGTGTCCAACGTGGAAGATTATGCTGGGCCTGGCCGCGCCCGGATCGTGTTCCAGAAGGGTCTCTGAGCCGTCCCCGCGATCCGCTAGAATCGACGGGCCTTGCTTGGAGGTCCCATGTCGTACCCACGCCGAGCCTTTGCTTTCCTCGTGTGCCTCGCCGGTGTCGGGACATGTCTGTCTGCGTGCGCAGATGGTGATCCGATCTCCACGGGGACCAGCAGCGGGAACGGCGGCGCGGGTGGTGGAGGTGGGGGCCCTGGCGGGAGCGGCCCCGCCACGACCACCGGGAACAATTGCGTCGAGCAGCCGTGCAAGCTGGTGAGTCCTCAGTGTGGCTGTGAAGACGGCTTCGCGTGCTCGGTCGATGGCGTCGGGGATCGCGTCTGCCTCGCCGCGGGCGCGGTCCAGCCCGGGCAGCCCTGCAGCGACAGCGCTCTGTGCGCGCCCGGCGCGGTGTGTGTCGGCTATGGCCCCGACTTGAACTCCTGCTCTGCCTTTTGCGCGGACGACACCGATTGTGTGGCGCCGGGGGGCCGCTGCGTGGTTCCGCTCGCGGCCTCCGACGCGCTGCTCTGCTCCGAGGACTGCGAGCTCTCCACCAACGCGGGTTGCGCGCTGGCCGGGACTTCGTGCCAGTTCGGGCTCACTGGCACGGACGAGGTGTACACGCTGTGTGCGCCGTCGGGGACGAAGCTCGCGCAGGAGATTTGCCTCGAGACCAGCGAGTGCTCACCGGGCATGGCGTGTTTCCCCACCTCGGCCAGCGACGAACGTTGTTTCGAGTGGTGTGTGGTGGGGGGGCCCCCTTGCCCGACTGGGTTCACGTGCGATCCGCTGGAGCTGAGCGCCGGCGTGCCGCTGGCCGTGGGGACGACGGCCTACGGCGCCTGCAACCCCAACTGACACGCCGGCCGGGCACGTCTTGTCGGGCAGAACGCTCGCGGGCGATGTACGATTCGTTCGCCATGACCTTGCCGGAAGACGTGCCCTCGCTCGAGCAGCTGTCGGACATCGGCCTATTCGGCGGGCTCGATCCCACGACGCTCGCGGAGTTCGTGCAGCGCCTGCCGGTCTTGCGCATCAAGCCTGGCGACGTGATCTTCCGAGAGGGCGATCCGGGGCGCGAGCTGTTCGTGCTGCTCGACGGCGAGATGGAAGTGATCAAGCAATCGAAGACGCAGCGCGAGTCGCGCGTCGCCATCTTTGGGCCCGGCGACTGGTTCGGCGAGATGTCGATCCTCGACATCATGCCGCGCAGCGCGACGGTTCGCGCGCTGGCGCCCTCGCGTGTGCTCAAGATGTCGGCCAGCGATTTGGAGACGCTCTACCGGCGTGATCCCAAGGTGTACGCGATCCTGGTGCTCAACATCGCACGGGAGATGTCGCGCAGGTTGCGCGTCGCGGACGGCATCCTCGCCGACGTGCTCGCCAACCTGGCCGAGAGCTACACGCGCCGCTGAGGTCAGCCGCCAGTGCCGCCGTCACCGCCGGCACCACCCGCGCCGCCGGCACCACCCGCGCCGCCGGCACCACCCGCGCCGCCGGCACCACCCGCGCCACCGCCACCGCCGAGGTCGCCGCCCGCGCCGCCCACGCCGGTGCCACCGTCGTTGTTGCCGCCGGCGCCGCCCGCCGCTGGTGAGCCACCCCCGTTCGAACTGGCGCCACCAGCGCCGCCCGCGCCTGGGCTGTAGCTGCCACCGCCGTCACCATCCGCGCCGTCGATCGGGGGCTCGGGTTGCGGGTCGAACACGCAGCCCGCCACGAAGGCCAGCAGCAAGAAGCCAGGAGCAAGCTGCGTGCGCTTCACTCGGCACCACCGCTTCCGCCGCCACCGTCCGCTCCACCAGCACCGCCGCTTCCACCGGTGCCTCCCGCGCCGCCGCTTCCACCTGCTCCCGCAGCTCCTGCGCCGCCCTCGCCACCTTGCGCACCGCCGCCACCGGAGGCCAAGCCACCGCCGCCGCCGCCGAGCCCATCTTGCCCGCCGCCGTTCTGGCCTCCCCCCTGCGAGAAGGCGCCCGTCCCGCCGGAGTTGCCGCCCTCTTCTGCGGCGAGCGGAGGATCGGGCTGCGGGTCGAACACGCACCCTGCCCCAAGCAGGAGAACGAAGAGCGTGGTTCGCAGGCGAAGCATAGGCGTCAGCATAACGTGCACAGTTCGTGCCGCACAGAATTCTTGAATTTGGCGGCTATTCGGAGCGTTTCCGGCCCTCGCGCGGCACAGCACGGCACAGTCATCGATGCCCTCGCCAGGTGAGCGGATGGTGGGTGGTGGCTACGTCCATTTTTCGACTGGCAGCTCCGCGCTGCGCAGCACCTCGGCGATCGGCTCGGGCACGCGCTTGGGCGCGAGGTCCGCGCCTACGCAAGCCAGCAGGGTGAAGCCCTCGCACAGCAGGTCCTCGCCGCGCACGATGCGGTACTCGTAGCGCACGGTCACGCGCGTGACGGCGGCGCAGGTGGTCTCCACCGTGAGCCACTCGTCGAAGCGCGCAGACTTGCGATAGCGAAGCCCCGTCTCGACTACTGGCAGGTGCACGCCCGCGCGCACCCACTCTTCGTAGCGCACACCGCGCTTGTGCAGCCAATCGACCCGACCGGCCTCGAAGTACGCCAGGTAGGTCGCGTGGTGAACGATGCCCATCAGATCCGTCTCCACGAAGCGCACGCGCAGCTCGTGTCGCGAGGTGAGGTGGGGTGCCGGGGGTGAGCTCGGAGTGGCGACCACGCGCCCTTGTAGACGGTGTTCGCAACCGAGGGGAAAGAAACCCTTTCGGCATGGTGGTGGGTTTGGTACGCGCTAGCGCCCATGGGCCAGCGCATCGTCACGTTGATCTCGGACGAAGAAATCAAGAAGCGCGTGGCCGAGCTCGGCCGCCAGATCGCGAGCGAGTATCAAGGCCGGAATTTGGTCCTGGTGTGCGTGTTGAAGGGGAGCTTCGTGTTCACGGCGGACCTCGCGCGCGCGATCGACCTGCCGATGCGCGTCGAGTTCCTGGGCGTGCGCAGCTACGGCGAGGGCACCAGCTCGAGCGGCGTCGTGCAGATCACCCAAGATCTCTCGCGGCCGATCGAGGGCGAAGACATCCTGCTGGTCGAGGACATCGTCGACACCGGGCTCACCATCGCGCACTTGATTGACCTGTTCCGCACCCGCAAGCCCAACAGCATGAAGGTGTGCGCGCTGCTCCACAAACCCGCGCGCACCCGCATCCAAGTGCCGATCGACTACCTGGGCTTCACGATCGAGGATCGCTTCGTGGTGGGCTACGGCCTCGATTGGGCCGAAAAGTACCGCAACCTGCCCTCGATCAGCGTGGTGGAGAGCGCCGACTCGTGAGCAAACGGCTCGCGTACCTGGAGAAGGTGATCGCCGACGGCACCGCCGACAGCTTTGCTCGTTATGCGTACGCGCTCGAGCTCAAGTCGCTCGCCCGCATCGACGACGCGTTGGCCGCGTTCGCTGCCCTTCGGGAGAAGGACGCGGGCTACGTGCCGATGTACCTGATGTGTGGCTCGATGCTGAGCGGAGCATCTCGCCCCGCTGAGGCGCGCAGCTGGCTCGAAGAGGGTGAGCGCGTCGCGAGCAAGGCGGGCGACACGAAGGCGCTCGGAGAGATCCGAGACGCCCTCGCGGCGCTGTCCGACTGACTCAGCCCAAGCGGCGCCGGCGGCGGGTGACCGCCAGGCCCAAGAGCGCCGCGGCCGCGAGCCAGCCGTGGCCCGCGCGGAGCGGCCGCGTCCCGCAGAACACCCCGCCGCCCTCGGCGAAGTAGCCTTCTTCGAAGGCGCAGGTGCCGATCGAGTCGTCGGTGGAGCTGCACACCGCACCATCCGGGCAGCCGTTGCCGCCGCTGCCGCGGCAGCCATCGATGCAGATGCCGGACTCGTCGTCGCACACCCGCCCGCTGCTCTCGTCGCCGCAGTCGGCATCGGTGTCGCAGCGCTCGACGGGCACGTCGTCGGTGGGATCGTTCGGGTCGAGCTCGCCCTCGTCGATCACGCCGTTGTGGTTCAGGTCCTCGTCGCCATCGTTCACGCCACCATCGTCAGTGTCGGGGTCGAGCGGGCTGGTGGTGGTGTCGCCGCCGTCGCCGTCGGGGATGCAGTTGCCAGCCTCCACATCGGTCGCCGGATCGTCGCAGTCCAAACCGAGCTCGGTGCCGTCGAACAGGCCGTCATCGTCGCTGTCCGGATCGAGCGCGTTGATCGATCCGTCGCCGTCGCTGTCGAGCGCGGGGTTGGGCTCCGCACCGTCGGTGACGCCGTCGTCGTCGCTGTCTGCGTCGTTCGGGTCGGTGCCGATCTCGTCCTCGAGCCCGTCGCTCAGGCCATCGCCGTCGCTGTCCAGGTTCTCGTCGTCGTCGTCGCCGTGGCCAGCCGTGGGATCCGTCTCGTCGCCGTCGATGGCGCCGTTCAAGTTCACGTCCTCGGAGCCGTCGTTGACGCCGCCGTCGTCGGTGTCGGGGTCGAGCGGGTCGGTCACCGTGGCGCCGTCGTCGGCGTCGGGCACGCAGTTGTTGGCGGCCGCGTCCGTGTCGGGGTTGTCGCAGTCCTTGCCGAGCTCGGTGCCGTCGAGCAGTCCGTCGTTGTCGCTGTCGGGGTCGAGCGCGTTGATCAGGCCGTCGCCGTCGCTGTCTTCGCCGGGGCTCGGCTCTTCGCCATCGATCAGGCCGTCGTCGTCGCTGTCGGCGTCGTTCGGGTCCGTGCCGATGTCTTCTTCTTCGTCATTGGTCAGGCCGTCGCCGTCGTCGTCGTCGCAGCCGTTGCTCGCCGCCCCGTCGCAGTCGCTATCCAGCGCGTCACCACACATCTCGGGCTCGTCGCCCGGCATGGTGGTCGGCACGCAGTCGAGCGCACCTGCCGTGCAGCTCGTGAGGCCCGCGTCGCAGATGCCCGGCAGGCCGCTGCTGCAGGCCGTGCCCGCGCCAGGGTTACCGTCGTCATCGGTGCCGTCGCAGTCGTTGTCGAGGCCGTCGCACACCTCGGTGCCAGGAGCACCTGGCACGGCGTTGCACACCGCGCTCCCACCGACGTCGCACACGAGCACGCCGCTCTCTTCGCACTCGCCCACACCGGCGCTGCACGTGGCGCCGACGTTGAAGCCATCGTCGATGGTGCCGTTGCAGTCGTTGTCGAGGCCGTCACAGGTCTCGGCGCCGGTAGGGATGCACTCACAGGTGAAGGTGAGCGGCGAGCAGGTGGGCGTCAGCGCCGGGCACTGCGCGTCGATCAGGCACTCCACGCACACGTTCGGAGTGGGCGTCGTGTTGCAGAACGGCGTGGGTGCAGCGCACTCCGCGTCGGTCAGGCACTGATCCACGATCACGTCGGTCGGCGGCTGCCCGGAGCCGTTGCCGTTGCCGTCGGTCGGAGTGCTCTCCTGCGGGGAGCCCAGCAGGCCCGCTGCGGTGATGGTCCCTTGGTTGGAAATCGTTCCGACGGCGCCGGCGTTGACCGTGACCTGGAAGGTGATCGTGGAGGACTGGCCTGATAGCAGCGTGCCGCCCGCGCTGCCGTTGGCGCCGGCACCCAGGCGCACCGTGACGGTGCCAGCTGCGAACTCGCCCTGGTCGTCGCCGACGGCGTCGGTTTTGGCGCCGGCGTTCGGTCCTGCGGTGATCGACAGCGAGCCGGGGACGTACGTCACACCGGCCGGCAAGGGATCGGTCAACACGGTGTTGATCGACGCGTCGTTGCCGGTGTTGGTGGCGACGATGGTGTATTGAATCACGTCCCCCGCCACGAGCGAACCGCCGTTCACGTCGACGGCGGTCTTGGCGGACGTGCTGAAGTCGGGCTTGAATGTGGAGATCGAGGTGATGAAGCCGGCGAGGTGGTACACGTCGCCGGTGCTGGTGGCCTGGATCGGCGCCGAGGTCTGGCCTGCGGTGAGCTTGGCGGTGATGTCGACCACGTCGAGATCGATGCCGGACATGCTCTGCGCCGTGCCGAGCAGCTGAGGCAGGTCGCCCACGTTGGAGACCGGGAGCCCGAGCAAGCTGCGCGTGCCGTTGAAGAAGTTGGTCGAGGGGTTCGCGGCGTTGGTCAGCGCCGCGCCGCCGTTGAAGAACAGCTGATCGCCAGTGAGTGTGTTGTCGCCCTCGAACGTGACCACACCCAGCTTGCCGTCGAAGCCGGCGTTGGGGACCAAGAAGCCGGAGATGGTGGCGTTCTGCGGCGCGCCGCTCGAGACCACGTCCAGCCCATCGAACAGCGCCAAGTTGCGCAGCGGATCGGTGGGCAGTTGGTAGAACACCGCCATCCACCAGCCGCCGTAGTTGTTGTTGTTGTTCGCGCCGACGACGTCGGCCATGTCCACACCGCTCAGCCGGTACGCGCCGGTGCCGTTGGCCTGCACCAGAGCCGTGACGTCCGCAAAGGCTTGGTAGCCGTTGTTCGATCCAAGGTACGAGCCCGTCGCCGTGACGTCCGTGGTGAACACGCCGGGCCGCGCCAGCGTGACGGTGGTGTCGGCTGTCGCGCTGGAGTTGGTCGCGCCCCAGTACAGGAACGCGTTGGTGATGGTCGCGCCGACCGGGATGTTCAGCACCGCGGTGCTGCGAGCCTGGGCGACCGTGATGGTGTTGTTCGCCTGCGCCTGACCGGCGGCCGGCGCGTCCGCGCGCCAAAAAATGTCGGGCGCGCTGTCGCCCGTGCTGCCGCCGCAGGCGCCCACCGTGCCGACCACAGGCGCGGGCGTACCGCCGGCGCACTCGTGCCCCAGCGTGTTGCCGAGCAGGACGAAGTCGCCGCGTTGCTCGGTTTGGAAGCGGAGGGTGGGCGCTGCGCTCACCGACACGGTGGAGACCATCACGGCCGCGAGCGCGGTGAGCCGAAGGAAGCGGGGCATGCTTCTAGCATCGCCGATACCGCGGCCAGTTGTCACGAGCGGTGAGCAACCACTTGGTGTTGCAGTGCAACTGTTCCTGGGCTCGTCGGAGCGCACGCCAGCCTGCGAAAGCGGGCCTTCGGCGCTCGTAGGCGTGGGGCTCGGAACTTGCTAAACGTGAGTTCCGCTGGCTTGCCAGCTGAACCAAAGAGAGAACTCGAGCCAGCTTTCTCGATGGGGTGAAGGAAGCTCGCGCTCACACGTCTCGTAGAATCAAGGTTGCCATGACCAAGCTGCCGTTGCTCCTCGCCTTTGCGCTGCTCGCCACCTCGACCACAGGGTGCGACAAGATCGGTGAGCTCCTCAACCAGAAGTCCGACGAACGCGCGGACGACGAGGAAGAGGAAGAGGAGGAAGACGACGAAGACGAGCCGAAGAAGAAGAAGAAGAAGAAGAAAAAGACCAAGGCGGCAGAGAAGCCCGGCTTCTTGGCCGACACCGGCTTTCGTCCGGAGAAGGACGGCTTCGCGTTCCGCAACACCGGTGGACGCTACCCCTCCACCCCGCCCGTGTTGAACGAGAACGTGATGGTGAAGATGTTCGGCGCGCGCGCGTGCGTCGATGGCGACACCAAGGAGTGCACGCTCACGCTGCCAGCTGCCGAGTGGGCGCACATGATCAACCGCGCCATGAACGGAGGGCAGTGCGAGGGCATGGCGGTGGCGTCGCTCACCATGTTCAAGGGCGTGGACAAGCCGCAGGGCCTGCTCAACTTCTCGGCCCACACGGCCGAGCGCAAGGACGTGACCCCGCTCATCGGCTACTACTGGGCGTACCAAGCCGTCGACCCCGTCATGCGCGAGACGCGCATGGGCCGCCGCACCTACACCCCGATCAAGGTGGAGGAGAAGCTGGTCGAGATGTTCAAGAAAGGAGAGCTCGCGACGCTCGCCTTCTGGGGGCCGCCTGGGCAAGGCGGTCACGCGGTCACGCCCTACGCCGTCGAGGACAAGGGCAACGGCATTCACCACATCAAGATCTACGACAACAACTACCCGGACAAAGAGCGCTTCATCGCCATCGATCACAACGCCAACACGTGGAAGTACGACCTGGCGGCGATCAACCCCGACGTGCCCAAGATGCCCTGGGGTGGTGGCGCCGACAGCCGCAACCTGGTGGTCATCCCGCTCGACCTGCGGCTCAAGAAGGCCGTGTGCCCGTTCTGCAAAGACAACGAAAAGAAGACCACGATCTGGCCCCGCTCGAGCGCCGTCAGCATCACCGATCAAGAGGGGCGCAAGCTCAGCATCGATGGCGGCAAAGTGACCAACGAGATCCCGGATGCCGAGGTGGTGGACCTCACGACCTGGATGGAGGGCGGCACGCCGCTCGAGCCCATGTACGTCCTGCCTGCGGACAATGACTACGACGTGGACATCGTCGGCAACGACTCGGCAACGCCGGCTGCTGGCGACGACGATCGCGGCGTGACGGTGTTCGGCGCAGGCACGGCGATGAGCGTGGACGGCGTCAAACTGGCCAAGACCGAGAAAGATACGCTGTCGATCCCACGGGAGGGCGGGTCGGTGCGTTATCGCTCCGGCACGGGTCGCATGCCGGCGCTCAAGCTCGCCATCGATGACGACAAGGAAGGCGTGTCGGTGCGCGTGGCGAACATCCAAGCCGACGCCGACGACGAGATCGAGCTCAAGCACGATCGCAAGGTGAAGCGCGTCGTGGTGCAGGGTGGTGGCAAGAAGACCGCGTCGTACGACCTCGAGCTGAAGCACGTCGGCGGCGGTCGCAAGGGCGTGGAGCGCAACGAGCACCGCGCGGTACGCTTCAAGCTGGGCGAGTCGCACGGCATCGAGACCAAGCGCCCTGAGCCTGCGAAGGCGGGGGCGAAGCCGGCCGCGCCCAAGATCAGCCGCGGCGTGTTCGTGCGCAAGCCGCGCGTGAAGACCAAGGATGTCGACAAGGACAAGGGCAACGAGAAGGCCAGGGAGCCGCGCAAGCTGCCCACGCCCGAGCCGCCGAAGGAGCGAGGGATCGCCCCGAAGTCTCCCAACCCGCCGAACCCGCCGCCCGGCAGCCCGCCCCCCAAGACGCGCGTCATCGCTCCCAAGAAGCCCTGACGAAGAAGGTTGGATCCACCTGGCGACCCAGGTGACTATCCCCGCGCACATGCGGTCTTGGAAGGTCTCACTGCTCGCGCTGGTGGCGATGCTGCTGCCGCGCCCGGCCGAAGCGTTGGTGCTGCTGTCCAAGGACGGCAGCGCCAAGCCGCGCGGCGGCTCGGTGGTGGTGCTGCGCGAAGGTCCGACCAGCGTGGTCACGCTGTCCGCCAAGCTGGAGAGCAAAGGCGCGCGGGTCGCGTTGATCTGGCCTACGACGGCCAAGCTCAAGGGTCAGAAGACGCTGCCCGAGAGCCCGTTCGCGCGGCTGGAGTCGGTGACCTCCCCTCGCTTCGAGGAGGTTTGGGAACAGGATCCCTGCGAGCTCCATGGCATGGTTTCGCCGCCGGTCATCCCCGCGGAAGCGCTTCCCAAGGCCGCCAAGTCGGCTTCAGCGAGCCCGCCGCAGAACGCCGCGAGCTTCGAGGTGCGCGTGATCGAGGGCGGCGCCGATGCGGGGCTCAAGTCGCTCACGGATGGCTTCTCCGTCGACAAACTCACGCTCCAGGTCTTGGGCTCCCACCTGCGCGCGGGGCAGCGCCTGATCGTCGCGGAGATCGAGACCAAGGACCTGGGCCGTTCGCTGCCTGCGCTGTCGCTGGAGCTCGAGGGTGGAGACGCGATGATCGCGACACGCGCCCAAGCCGCCAACAAGTCCGGTCCGCTCGACCTGTACTTCGTCGCGCCGAGCACCCGATTCGAAGCCAAGAACCACCCCAACTTCGGCGTCCCGACCAACCTCGACCTGCACGAGGGAGCCGCCGCCAACCTGGCTGGCTTCTACGGCGCGCTGCTCGGCAAGGTGAGCGCGGAGGAGCCCGCTTCGGTGCTGACCGAGTATGCCTGGCGGGCCATGGACTGCGAGGGTTGCAGCGCGCCGCTCGACGCAGGTGTGATGGCGGCGTTGGGCGTCGGGCTGTTGCCCTCTGCGGCGCGCGATCAGCACGAGGTGGTCGTCGATGCGGCCGCCGTATCGGACGAGCCTGGCGGGCCCGAGCTGCTGCGCAAGGCGCTCGCCACCTGTTACGCGAAGGCGCTCGCCGAGAAGCCTGGGTTGGGTGGGCAGCTGACCGTCTCGATCGAGCTCTCGGGCGACGAGGTCAGCGCGGCCAAGAGCAAGACTCCGGGCGACGAAGCCCTCGTCACGTGCGCCGAGTCCGCGCTGAAAGAGGCCGACCTCGATCGCGCTGGCGACGCCGTGGTCACCTTCTCGCCCACTTCTCGCAAGTTCTTGAGCGAGCTGGTGCTGACCAAGCTGCGCGTAAACGCTCAGCACGGACACGAGAAGGACCTCGTCGTCGGCGGTGCGCGCGCGCTCGAGGGCGGGCGCGAGATCGGCCCGGACGGCAAGCCCGAGCGACGCGCCTACTTCTCTGAGGCGGGGAACAACTACCAGCCCCGCTATGTGCGCAGGCACCCTTGGAAGGGCGCGATCAAATGCCAGAGCCCGCAGCGCGGCGTGTGGGGCCCGCCCCCGAAGGGGCAGTCACCCACCAAGCCCAGCAAGGCCAAGGTCGACCTTGCCAAGGCTGTCGAAGGTGAGTGGGAGCTCGCAGCGTTCAAGCTCGAGGCCTCGGACCCGCCTGCGTTGCCTGCGCCGACGCCGCCCGCTGCGCCCACGGATCCGGCGCCGGCAGCGCCTCAGAGCAGCGCCCCCACGGGCGATGCTGCGCCGCCGGCGGCCGGGTGCTCGTGTCGCTCGGAGCCCCGCGGCAGAGGTGTGCTCAGCGGCTGGCTGGTAGCGCTCGCCATCGTCGCAGGCTGGCGCAGGCGAACGAGCCGCAACCACCGCGCGCGCTGAGCTGCGTGCTTGCTGGTGCAAGCGGGCTCGAGCGCGACACGACCACCGCGTGACACCCAGCTGCTAGCCTCTCGAGCAGGTGAAGTCGCAACTGTGGCTCGTGTTGTCCGTGTGTCTGATCGCCTGCGGGTCGGGGCCGGCCACGTCCCGAATCGAGGCTCCCCACACGGCGCCGAGCGCCCCCGCTGCGGGCCCGCGGCTGTCGTTGCCACCGCGACCCGCGGACGCGCCGACCGGCTCGCAGTTCATCGACCGCGCGATCGGGCTCGGGGTGGGCGAGCGCGAGCAAGCGATCGTGGCGGAGATCTTGCGCGGCAACGTGCCGGAGTTCGAGCGTCGCTTGGTGGCCGTGGAGCTTCGGGCCAAGTCACCCGACGGCGCGGCGCTCTCGGGGCGGGTGTTCGTCGTGCCGGACTACCTTGCCATCGGCACCGATGCGGATTTCGTGCGCGTGCCGATGACGGTGCGGGCGGCGCGCAAGATCGCGCGTGAGACCGCTTGCGTGCTGCCGACCACCCGCCTCGTGGACGCGATCCATCAGAGCGCGCCGCTGCGCATCCCGTCACCGTACTTGCCGCCTGGCAACGAGATGACCGGGGTGAGCTACTTCGTCGAGCACCACCGCATCATCGAGGAGCGGCGCGTCGCGGCGGCGCAGCCACTGGGGGCGCTTCTGTCGGGGCCCAAGAAGGACCTGGTCATCACCAGCCGCATGCTCTCCACGCCCCGACGTACACCCATCTACGGCTGGTTCAACGCGGATGGCTCGGTGATCCAAGAGCTCAGCTTGGTGCACGACGACCACTACTCGGACTACGCCCACGGTGTGCGCCTGATCTCGCAGACGATGGAGGTCGCGGGTGAGGAGCGGTTGTTGCTCGACGTGCTCGCGACGCGCGAGGTCGCGCCGCTGATCAGCGGCGAGGGCAGCTTCGATCTTCGCTTCGTTTGGCAAAAGGGCTGGTAGTGCGGCCGGGGCCCAAGCTGTAGGCTCGATCGCGGAGGGATCTTCATGACGCACAAGAGCTCGCGCGCTCACGCTCCCGTTTGGTGCCCGCTCGTCGTGTGGGGTGCCTTGCTGGCCTGCGGCGCGGGCGCCGATCCGAGCGGAGGCGGCGGCACTGGCGCCGGAGCGGGAGCGCAAGGCGGAGCGGGAGGCACCCCTCCGACGAGCGGCGGTAGCGGTGGCCAAGGCGGTGCTGGCGCTGGCGCGGTGGGTGGTGCGGGCGGCAGCGGCGCAGGTTTCGGCGGCTTTGGGGGCAGCGGCGGGACGGGCGGCTTCTTGGAGTGCGCAACCTTCAGCGCTGAAGCCCAGCAAGCGCCAGCTGCCATCCTGTTCGTGCTCGACAAGAGCGCCAGCATGACGACGCAGCAGAAGTGGTCCACCGCGCAGCTCGCGGTGGTGAGCGCGATCGACGCCGACGCGTTCGACTCGCTGTCGCTCGGTTTGGTCACGTTCCCCTCCAGCTTCACCGCGACGCCGCAGTGCCTGTGCGACGCGTGTTGTGGTGGCGACGTGGGGCTGTGCAACCTGTTCATCCCCCAAGTGTCGTGTGGCGTGAGCGGGCTTCCGCAGGTGGCGATCACACCGGCGGGCACCCTGAAGTCCAACCAAGGCGGTGTGCGCCAAGACATCTACAACTATCTGGCGAGCAACTCACCGCTCACCAACTCCGACGACGGCTCGCCCATCTACGACGCGCTCGTCTCGGGCTACAACGCACTGCAGGCCATCCCCATCGAGCAGCGCATCTTGGTCTTGGTCACCGACGGTGGCTTCAGCTGCACCAGCGTGTCGAGCCCGCAGCGGCCCGGCTACTCCGACGGTGCGTGCCTCGACTGGGAGTACCCCGACTCGGTCAACGCGCTGATCGCGAACAAGTACGCCGATCCGAGCGACCCGGTGTTCACGTTCGTGCTCGGCCTGCCCGGCTCGAACAGCAACGGCGAGATGCAAGGCAGCTTCGCCACCGCGCCTTACAGCATGCGCCGCGCGCTCTCGAGCTACGCACACAGCGGCGCCCCGCTGTCGGTCGACCCCGGCTGTGACGTGCCGGATGCGGTATTCGACACCAACGGCACGGATCCCATCGTGCCTTGCCATATCGATCTGTCGGTCGGCGCCTTCAATGCCAGCTCGTTCGCCGACGCCATCACCGCGATCCGCGGAGAGGCGTTGGGCTGCATCTACGAGCTGCCCGAGCCCCCGCTGGGCGAGACGATCGACCCCGCCAAGGTGAACGTCACGCTCACGCTCGAGGGCACGCCCACCGACCTACCCAAGCGCGCCGATCCATCCAACGAGTGCCTGGTCAACCCGTGCTGGGACTACAACGCCGACGGACAGGTCGAGCTGATCGGCAAGGCCTGTTCCGACCTGATCCTGGCCGCCGACGCCACCGTGGAGATCGTGGTGGGCTGCGACACCGTCGTCCGCTGACCGCTATTTGGGCTCCTCTTTGGGCTCGCCGCGAAGCCAGGCTAGGCGCGCCGCGATCTGCTTTTCGTAGCCGCGCTCGCTCGGTTCGTAGAAGCGCTGCCCCACGAGCGCGTCCGGCAGGTACGTCTCGCCGCGCGCGACGCCGTCCGGCTCATCGTGCGCGTAGCGGTAGTCGCTGCCGTACCCTTCCTTCTTCATCAAGCCGGTGACCGCGTTGCGCAGCTTGAGCGGCACCTCGAGCGCGCCCTGCTCGCGCACGGCCGCGCGCGCCGACTGCCACGCGACCGCGGCGCGGTTCGACTTGGGTGCTGTCGCCAAGTACAGCACCGCTTGCGCCATCGGGTACAGGCCCTCGGGCATCCCCATGCGGCGAAAGGCGGCGTCTGCGTCCACCGCTACCGTCAGCGCGCGCGGGTCGGCGTTGCCGATGTCTTCGCTGGCGAAGATCATCATGCGCCGAAGCAAGAACAGCGGATCGTCGCCGCTCTCCAGCATGCGCATCAGCCAGTAGATGGCTGCGTCTGGGTCCGAGCCGCGCATCGACTTGATGAACGCCGAGATGACGTTGTAGTGCTCCTCGCCCGCCTTGTCGTAGAGCAGCGTCTTGTGCTCGGTCTGTTGCGCGATGTCCGCGATCGACAAGCGGCGGTCGCCGCGCGCGAGCACCTCGTCGGCGGCGATCTCGAGCGAGGTGAGCGCGCGCCGCGCATCCCCTTGCGACAGCCGCGCGATGGCGCGTAGCGCCTCTTCGTCCGCCTCGATCCCGCCCGCGAGGCCGTCGCTGGCGCTGAGGGCGCGCTCGAGCAAGGACACCACGTCGGCCTCCTCCAACGTGCGCAGGCGGTACACCTTGCAGCGCGACAGCAGCGGCGCGTTCACCGCGAACGACGGGTTCTCCGTGGTGGCACCGATCAACGTGAAGGTGCCGTCCTCGACCTGAGGCAAGAGCGCGTCTTGCTGCGACTTGTTGAAGCGGTGGATCTCGTCGATGAACAAGATCGTGCGCGCGCCCTGGTACTTGCGCGCCTCGCGCGCGGCCGCGCTGGCCTCACGCACCTCGGCCACGCCGGCCAAGACTGCGTTCATGGCCACGAAGCGCGCCTTGGTGCGCTCCGCCACGATGCGCGCCAGCGTGGTCTTGCCCGAGCCTGGTGGGCCCCACAGGATCATCGAGCGCACCCGATCCGCTTCCACCGCGCGGGCGAGCGGCGAGTCGGTGGCGAACAGGTGCCCCTGCCCGTACAGCTCGCCCAACGCGCGCGGGCGCATGCGCTCGGCCAGCGGCACCGACGCGCGCATGTCGGGGTCGTTGCGGAGCGAGGCGTCGAACAGCGACGTGTCGACGACCGATTTGGCCGCGCGCTTCGCCATCAAGCCGGCCCTGTCTTGAGCGGCCGCGGCCCGAAGATGGCCGTGCCGACTCGCACCAGCGTGGCGCCCTCTTGGATCGCCACCTCGAAGTCGTCGCTCATGCCCATCGACAGCTCCATCGGCTCTCGCACCAGGCCGTCCGCCAAGAGCCGCTGGCCGAGCTCGGCCAGCTCGCGGAACACCGGGCGCGAAGCCTCGGCGTCGTCGCTCGCCGGCGGGATCGTCATCAGCCCGCAAAGGCGCAGCTGCTCGTGGGCACCGACCGCGCGCGCGAGCAGCGGCGCGTCGGCCAGCGAGCAGCCGGCCTTCTGCGGCTCACCCGCGACGTTGACCTCGAGCAGCACGTCCTGTGGCGCCGCCGCGCGCGCGGCCAGCGCCGCCGCCAGCTCCGCACGATCCAGCGTGTGCACCAGCCGACAGGGCAACACGTCCTTCACCTTGTTGCGCTGCAAGTGGCCGATGAAATGCCAGCGCAGGTCCGTCAGGTCGGCCAGCTCGGCTCGCTTCTTCAATAGCTCCTGCACGTAGTTCTCGCCGAAGTCTCGCTGGCCAGCCAGGAACGCCTCGCGCACCGCCGAGGCCGGGTGTCCCTTGCTGACCGCGACGAGCCGCACCTCGCGGCCCGACGCTCCGCGCGCCGCGTCGATACGCGCGCGGATCTCGGACAGTCGCCCGCCGATCGAGCCCATGGCGCGAGGCCTACGGCCGCGACACCAGGGCGGCAATCGGCCTCGTGCGCCTTTCGGGGGGCTGCACCTGCCGCGAGCAGCAGTCCGCGTGGGGAGCGTGGCACGAGCCATGCTGCTGGGTGGTGTGTCCCGTGGCTGTGTGCGGTGGTTGGGTGTGGCGATCGCGGCGCTGCTGGTGATGGCTTTGGCAGGCCGCGCAGCCGCGGCGGAGCCAGCTGGCGCGCCTGCGGCGGCGTCCCTGTGGCGCGACGAATGGCCGGAGTTCTCGGCGCTCGAGGGCTTCTTCACCACCGGCGCCGTGCTCGGGATGGTCGTGTTCACGCTCGCGGGCCCGACCAGCGAGCCGCGTTGGACGGGCGGCAACGCGTTCGATGACCCTCCCCGCGCGGCGCTGCGGCTCGACAGCGCTCGAGCGCGCCGCGAGGCCGGCGTCGCTGGCGACGTCACCTACTTCATGTTTCCGGTCGTTCCAGTGGTGATCGACTCGTTCATCGTCTCGCTGCTGGTGCGTGGCGATGAGAAGGCAGCCCTCAACCTGTTCCTGGTGTCGGGCGAAGCGCTGGCGTACACGGGTTTGCTCTCGTTCGTGTCGAACGCCGCCTTCGCGCGCGAGCGACCAGCGGTCGGAGCATGCCTCGCCGCGCAGGGCGGCGCAGAGGCTGGTTGTGACCTGAGCAGTCGCACAGAGAGCTTCTTCAGCGGTCACACCGCGATGGCCTCTGCCTCGGCGGGAGTCGTGTGCGCCAACCACAGCTTCCTTCCTCTTTGGGGGCATCCGGCTGCAGACGGGGTCGCGTGCGGCTTTGCGTCGCTCACCGCCGTCGTGACTGGTGTGACGCGGGTCATGGCCGATCGTCACTACCTGTCGGATGTGCTGGTGGGCAGCGCGGTCGGCTTTGGGGTGGGCTTCGCGGTGCCGACCTTGCTGCACTATCGCGCGCCGTTCGGAAGCTCGGTCGTCGTGGTGCGCGGCGACGCGACGGGCATGAACCTCGCTGGTGCGTTCTGAGCGCGCGGCCCGCAAGCGCCCCAGGTGGGGCAGGTTGGTCGTGCATTCTCGGCGCTGTCGCCGAGATCCGCGGCCGTTTCGAGTGGCATGGCCAGTGCACCAAGGCCCGCTCTCACCAAGGAGCTCTCGCCATGATCAACGCCAACCAAATCAAGCCGCATGCCCCCGTCGTTTGTTCCAACAACGGCCAGTTCGCCGTCGTCGACCACATGGAGGGTCCTGACATGATCAAGCTCACCAAGGACGCCAAGGGCACCCATCACTACATCCCGATGAGCTGGGTGAAGTACGTCGACGACAAGGTGCACCTCGACCGCCCCGGCGACCAAGCCATGCGCGAGTGGACGACCACCTACGCGCCTTCGGCCCGCTAGCAAGAAAAACAAGCGGGGGTGGGGCCCCGCGCGTAGCGTCTCGGGGGAGGGGCCCCGATCGCGGTTTACCCGCGTCGGGGAGGGGGGCTGGCGACAGCCCCCCATGGAGGACCAGTCCGCCCGAGAGGGCAGACGTCAGCCCACGTCCACGCGCTGCTCGTTCGAACGCGAGCGCGCGTGGGCGTGGGCGCGCCCCAGAGGTGCGTCGCGCGTGGCCACCTCACAGACAGGAGCAGAGCGGGTCTCCCGGCGGGCAACGACAGGTAGGCGCTGGCTTGGACCTGCTGGGCGTCCCCTCTGCAGGCGCGCCTGCCGGACCGGCCTTGCCGCGCTGAGCGCGCCCTGGCGCTGGACGCGCCTGCGCGAGCGCATCGGCCACCGTCTGGAGGTCGGGCTCGAGCTTGCTGCTGCCGCTCGCTAGCGCGACCTCGATCAGCCGTTGATAGGCCGACTGGGCGTCCTTCCGCCCCAGCAGATTGAGCGCGTCGGCGCGCGCCAAGAGCGCCGTCACGTGACGAGGCGCGATCGCCAGCGCCTTGTCCGCCTGGAGCAAGGCCTCGTCGCCGTCGGCGGCCTCCAGCGAACGCTCGGCCAGCATCACGCGAATGTGCACGAGGTCCGGCGACAGGGCCAGCGCTTGCTGGGCGGTGCTGAGCGCCTGCGTGTCCATGCGCGCCGCGTGGTAGGTGAGCGCGAGCTCGGACAGCAGCGTCGCGCTGCGCGGCGCGAGCGCCAGCGCGCGCAGGTACTCCGTGATCGCCCCGTCCAGCTTGTCGAGGGCAGAGTACGCGCGAGCACCGACGGCGATCGCTCCCCACCAGCCCGGCTCCAGCTGCTGAGCGATGGCAGCCTCATCCAGCGCTTTGTCCAGGTTCTTGCGCGTGGTCCAGACCGAAGCCAACCCTACGTGGGGAGCAGACCAGCTGGGATCCTTCTCCGCAGCTGCCAGGTAGTGGCGCTCTGCGCGCTCTGCGTCGCTCTGCAGGAACGCGATCTGACCCTGACTGAAATCGGCGCCGGCACACCAGCGCGCCGGCGCGCCTGGCTGCGCACAAGCGACCTCGAAGCTCTTGCTCGCCGCTCGCCATGCGGTGGTGGTGAGCGGCTTGCCCGCCTGGTCGGCGGGTGGATCGCGGTACTGCTCCAGCGTGAGCAGGCCCAGCGCGGGTGGCTCCAGCGCTGGTGCAGAGGTGACTGTTTCGGCGCTTGGCGGCGCGCCCTCGCCAGGAGCTGGACCTCTGCCGCGCGAGACGATCACGGTGACCGCCGCCGCCAGTCCCGTCAGCCCCACCGCCAACACGAGCCAGCTCGGTCGCTTGCCTGCCGCGGCCGTCGGCGCGGCCGTGAGCGCGTGCGGCTCCGTCGTGCGCTGCGCCGGCTCCGCGGTGGGCGCAGGTCTCGGATCCTCGACCGTGACGGCGCGTGGCGCCTGGGCGCCCGCCACGAACTCCTCGGTCGGCGCCGAGGAGAGCGAGCCCGGGTCGGCTGCGGAAGGATCGGTCACGCTCGCAACCAGGTCCGGGCTGGATGCCACCGCAGCCTCGAGCGCTGCGAAGAAGCGCCCGGCGTCGGGGTATCGGTCACGTGGATCCACGCTGAGCGCTCGCGCCAGCACCTGCTCCACAGCGGCCGGAGCGGCGACGCCCAGCGTCTTGAGCGTCGGCCGCGTCACTGGATCGGTGGCCTTCTTGTACAGATCGATGAGCTCGTCGCCCGCGATCGCCTGGCGCCCTGCGACGACCTCCACGAACACGAGCGCGAGCGCGAAGACGTCCGTCCACGGGCCGGTGGCGCCGCGCTTCTTCTCGAACTGCTCCGGAGCGCCGTAGCCCGGCGTGAACACCGGGATCGCACCCGAGGTCTTGGCGTCCGCAGCGGAGCTCGCCTCCTCGAGCACCTTCGCGATGCCGAAGTCCAAAATTTTTGCGCCGCCTTGGCGCTCCGAGACCAACATCAGGTTGTCCGGCTTGATGTCCCGATGCGCGACGTTCTCCGCGTGGGCGACGGCCAGCGCCGCGGCGATCGGTCGGAGCAGCTCGACCGCCTCCTTCAAGCTGGGGCCTGTGGCCATCGCTACGCGGCGAAAGCGCAGCTGCTCGGCGAGCGTCGTGCCCTCCAGCCACTCGAGCACCAGGTACGGGATGCGCGCCCCGGCGGCGCTGGTGAGGGCACCGATGTCGAGCGCCTGCACGATGCCGGTCGTGCGCCGCGACAGCTTGAGCAGCAGCTTGCCTTCGTCGCGCAGCCTCTCGACCAGCGCGTCTTGCTCTTCGCTCGAGAGGTGCGCAGGGAGCTTCAAGCACTTGAGCGCCACCGGCTCGTCGAAGCCTTCGTGGTGCGCGCGGTACACCACGCCAAAGCCGCCCTCCCCCACGACCTCTTGCACGCGCAGCTTGTCGGCCACGACCGTGCCGCACAGTCCGAACGGGTCGCGGCGTGATCCAGCCATTCTCGTGAATGCTAGACCCTCACGCGGCTTGTGGCGCAAGCTCTTCGGCGCCTGCGTCTGCGCTCGAGGCGCGCCGCCGGACCGGGAACCACGCCCGCCGCGCTGGCTGCGAACGTTTCAAGTCGCGGGGACCTGGCCGTCAGGTGGAAGCGATCTGCAACCTGGATGGGCGCCGGCTCCAGGCTGCGCCACGCCCTGCTCGGCGCGTAGCGCGCAGCGCAAGCGCCGGTCCGAGCGCGTAGCGCGCAGCGCAAGCGCGAGCCTCATGCCACGAAGCGCCCCACCACGCGAGGCGCCCCCTCACGCAGCGAGGCGCAGCTCTTCTTCGGCCAGGATCTCGAGGCAGCCCGCGAGCGAGTCGCAGAACAAGAGGCGTTTGCGGATGGCGGCGGCGCCGGGGATGCCGCGAAGGTAGCCGGTGAGGTGGCGGCGGGTCACGCGCACGCCGTAAGGCTCGCCGCGCTCGCCGACGTTGGCGACGAGGTGCTCGCGGCAAAGCGCGAGCCGCTGGCTGGTGGTGGGGCCGGGCAGGAGCACGCCGTGATCGAGCAGGCTGCGCGCCTCGCCGAAGATCCACGGGTGGTCGATGGCCGCGCGTCCGACCATGACGCCGTCGCAGCCGGTCTGATCGAAGGCGCGCTTTGCGTCTTCGGCGGTCTTGACGTCCCCGTTGACCACGACGGGGATGCGCACGACCTGCTTGGCTTTGTGGGCCCAGCTCCAGTCGGCTGCGCCCGAGTGCCCCATCTGCGCCGTGCGGCAGTGGATGGTGAGCGCGCGCACGCCGACGTCCTCCAGGCGGCGCGCGAGATCGACGATGGGCATCTCGTTCTCGGGGCCGTAGCCGATGCGGGTTTTCACCGTCACGGGCATGCTCACAGTGCCGACGATGAGCTTCGCCATCTCGACCATCTTGGCGGGGTCGCGCAGCCAGCCGGCGCCTGCGCCGCGGCCGGCGATCTTGGGCACCCAGCAGCCGCAGTTGATGTCGATGAACGCGGGTGCTGCGGCCTCTGCCACGCGCGCGGCCTCCGCCAAGCGTTCGGGGTCCGAGCCGTAGATCTGGATGGCGGTGGGGGTGTCACCTGGGTCGAGGGTGATCTTGCGCTTCGCGGTGCGGCAGCCGCGAAGCAAGCCCTCGGCGTTGACGAACTCGGTGACGCACAGGTGGGCGCCGAGCCGGCGAGCAAGCGCCCGGAACACGGCGTCCGAGACGTCCTCCATCGGCGCCAAGATCACCGGACGCCCTTCGAATAGCGACGCAAAGCTGGGGTGCTGCATGGCGGCGGAGGTCGTACCCTCTAGCACAATCTACGGGGATGCCCGCCAAGAACGAGCAGATCACTCGACAGGAACGTGTGGCTCGTGTACACGCATGGGCCGTACATGCTCCTCGACACCTCCCTGCTGCGACGGGCCAAGATCGAAAACCTCGAGCGTCTGGCGAAGTCCCTGGGAGTGGACGTGCCGCGGCGCCGGCGAGACGGAGCGTACGCGAGCCAGCTGGTGAGCGCGGTCGCCACCAAGATCCGGCGTGACGCGATGATGGATGAGCTGCGCAAGCTCACGGGC
>CAZXMG010000038.1:0-86465 GCA_964641275.1 uncultured Polyangiaceae bacterium | reverse complement strand
CCAAGGGCGGAGCAGCTACGCTCCGACGGAAGCCGCACGAGCCATGGCCCATCCGCAGAAGACACCCCGCCTGACGAGCCACCCACCCCGCGCGCGACCCTGACCCTCGCGCCCCACGTCGGGAGGTTCGTGTCCGCGACCTGGGTGTCGAGCGGGCTGCTCGCCGTGGCGCTCGCGAGCGGCGCGCGTGGAGAGCAGCGCGTCTCGGTGCTCGACACTCGGACGTGGAGCCTCGTGTCGACGTTCTCGATCCCCGGTCGCGCCCAATCCGGCGTGACGCGGCTCGAGGCCGAGGGGGACGCGCTCGTCGCATGCGATGACCACACGCTCGCGGCCTACGACGCGCGTACGGGGGCGGTGCTTTGGGAGCGGCAGTTCGCGCGGCCCGGACGGGTCCAGCTCCTGCACGTGTCGAACGGGAGGATCTTGGCGCTGGTGTTCACGGACAGCCCATTGGGGAGCACGCGGTTGCTTCGCGCGACCGACGGGGCAGACGAGGCCGCCTTGGCGGAGGTCGTCTCGCCAGGCCTGAGCGCCGCCGCGCTCGCGCCCGACGGGGCGCTCATCATCGGATCGATGCGCACAGTGGATGTCGCCCGGCTCGGCGAGCCCACGCGACGGATCCCCTACACGCAGAGGCGCTGGGGCGTCATCGACACCCTCGCCGTCGACGAGCGGACCACCCGCGTCGTGCTCGGAACACGCGCTGGCGAGGTCCTCCTCACCGAGCTCGGGACCGGGGTCACGACCAGCCTGCTCGAAATGGAGGACTGCATTCGCTCGGTCGGGTTTCACCGCGGCGTGCCGTGGGCGCTCGACGGCGCCGGGCGGTTCCGGCTGCTCGGCGACGCTGCGCCGAGGAGCGTCGACCTCGGCATCGCCACCTATGGTGGCATCCTCGCCGAGGACGGCGAGAGCCTCGCGCTCAGCGACTACGAGACGGGCACCTTTCGTGTGCGTGCGCTGCCCTCGAAGGAGGAGCTGTTCGCGACCACGCCTGGGTTCTCGTGCGACGCGGTCGGGATCGACACGGAAGGGGCACTCCTGGTCTCGAGCTGCCAAAAGCTCGTGCGCATCGATCCCACGTCGGGCGAGGTGCGCCGTGTCGGCGCCGGCGTGGAGGAGATCGCGCGCCTCAGCGGCGGCGGGCTGGTCCTCCTCGGCGCAACGGCGCGGCTGCTCGCGCCTGGCGCGGACAAGCCTGTTTCACTCGCGCGATCCTACGAGAACGCCACGATCGCAGGCGGCGCTCTATTCACCATGACCGGCGAGGTCGGCGAGATCTGGGACCTCGAGTCGGGGCGGCGCACTTGGCGGATCGACCTGCGCACGACCTGGGTCGCCGAGCACGGCCACGCGCTCCGCCTGGTCCATTTGGGCCCGGACGGGCGACCCTGGATCCACCTCAGCAATGGCCAGGTCTGGCGCGCCGACGCGCTCGACAGCGAGGCCGGCTACGTGGCCACGCTCCCCAAAGAGACGGTGCTTTGGCTGCACCCCAGCGGAGACGCGCTCTACTCGGCGCACGAGCGCGCGATCTCGCGCCTCGCGATTGACGGCTTCCAGGAGGGAGCACCGCTCCCGCTCGCCCTCGATGCCGAGGTCACGAAGCTCGTCTTTGCGCCTTCGGGCGAGCGACTCGCGGTCTTCCACCACAACGGCCGCCTCTCCGGCCTCGACCTCACGACCCGACGCGCCCTGGCCATCGACACGCGCGAGACCTCCGCCGCCGAGCGCGCCCCCCACGAGCTGTTCGTGATCGACCTCCGTACACCTCATGGCTGTGCGTTCAGCCGCGACGAGGGGCGCATCGCGTGGACGCACGAGGGGGGAATCACGTTCGCGGACTTCCAAAGCGGCGCCGTCGTGGGGCGCGTCGTCCTCACCACCTCCGGCCGCGAGTACGTCGTCACCGACGGCAATCGCTTCGACTGGCCTGGCACCACGCGCAAGAAGCCCATCTCGATCGAAATCGTCGCGACCGAGGCGGGTCGACCGATCGATGGCGCCGGCTTGCTCTCGCGCCGCGAGGCCGGCCTGCTCGGGCGCTTGACCCGGTGAGCTCCCGCGACGTGACGGCCGCCACCCCGAGATCGGCGGACGTCAGCGGCGACGCGTCCTCTGCCCGCTGATATCGAAAGATCCGGCCGACTCCCGAGTTGGACCGCGGATTGCCATGGCGAAGCGCGTGACGCGGGTCACTTTGGTTCACGAGGCTCCCATCGAGGTGCTGCGCGAGGCGCCACACGCCGTCCTCGACTTGCTGCGGCTCGCGAGCGCTCCGGCGGGCCAGCCCGTCGACACAGACTTCGACGCCGCGCTGCTCGACTCCGAGCTGACCGAGGCCGTGCCTTCCGCCCGCAACGCCGACCTGGTGGTGAAGCTCAGCGATCGCTCGGGCAAGGTGGCACGCGTGGTGGTGGTGGAGGTCCAGCGCGAGGTCGATCCCGCCAAGTTGCGCGCCTGGCCCCTCTACGTGGCATACCTGCACGCGCGCCACGGCGTGCCGGTCACCTTGCTGGTCCTTGCATTCGATGACGCAGTGGCAGCGTGGGCGCGCGCCCCACACGAGCTGGGTGACAGCTTGACGCTCACCGCGTTGGCGCTCGGCCCCTCGGACCTGCCGCCGATCCAGTCCGCCGCTGAGGTGTTCGCGCATCCCGAGTTGGGGGTGCTCACGGCGCTGACCCGGTTGGGCCAGCGCCGTGGCGACGACGAGGCTCGCGCGGAGGAAGTGCGCCTGGTGGTCGAGGCGCTGTTTCGCAAGGGCGATCCTCGCACTGCGCCGGTCTACCTGCCCCTGTTGCTGGGCCTCGCGAGCCAGGACGTTTTGGATACAATCAAGCACCTGCTGGAGGAGCACAAGCACATGGGTCGCGCATTGGACATCGTGTTCGCAGACACGCGGGCGGCCGCTCACCAGGAGGGCTGGGCCGAGGGAAAGGCCGAGGGAAAGGCCGAGGGAAAGGCCGAGGGAAAGGCCGAAGACCTCGTGCGCTTGCTGCGGCGGCGCGGCATCCTCGTCGATGCGAGCGTCGAAGCGCGCATCCTGGCGACGCGTAACCTCGCAACGCTCGACAGCTGGTTCGACCGCGCGCTGGACGCCGCCACGCTCGGCGACGTGATCGGCGACTGACCGATCGATGGCGCCGGCTTGCTCTCGCGCCGCGAGGCCGGCCTGCTCGGGCGCTTGACCCGGTGATGTGCGAGCGTTGCGGGCCCGCGCCCGTCGTGGGAGAGCATCGCGGGTGAGCGCGCGACGACCTCGCTACGGACAACTCGCTTGCCTGCTTCTCGCGTTGGGTTGTGAGGACCCTGTCGGCGGTCGCCCGGTCGTGCCCACGAGCGCTGCCCCGAGCACGCCAAGCGCCTCGACCGCAGGAGAGACGGAACCCTTCACCAGCGCACTGCCAACCAGCGCGTCGGCGGCACCCGCGATCTCCGTTCTCCGCCTCCACAACCGCCCGCCGCAGGTAGGCGATCGATTCGCCATCCGCACCAGCGTCACCGAAGCGACCGCCCTGGCGCCGGCCAACGTAGCCGAAGCCAAACGCGAGCCAGGCCAGCAGGTAGAGGCCGAGGTGACCTGCCTCGCGCTCGCCGACGGCATCTGCAATCGGCATGAAATCGCAGTGAAGAGACATACCCCGAGAAACGCCAACGGCCCCGCCAGCGTGACCCTCTCGGGCCGCTACGTCGTCCCCGGCGTGGGGCTGCCGACCGAGATCACCCAGAACGGAAAGAAGGTCGGCGTGGCCGAAGAGCTCGAGCTCCACGACGTCACGAGCTTCGTCCTGCGTGCCGCTCTCCATCCGCTGCTGCCGGACGAGGTCCGGGTCGGCGACAGGCTCACCAAGCTGGCGTCCGTTCTCGGGCCCAACGTCGAGCTGACCGTGACGGCCATCGACGGTGTAGCCCAGAGCTTCACCTACCGCGCCAAGACGTCCGAGCGCTCGAAAGACGCCGGGGTGGTGACGGAGCTCGACATCGAGGACAGCGTCACCGTCTCTGCCTCGACGCGGTGGCCGCTGACCGCGACCAGTCGCTCACGGCTCGACTCGGCGTTGAAGGGTGAGCGGACGACGAGCCTGATCGAACGGGCGCTGCTCGTGACGCCGCTGCCCCAGTCGCCCGACTGAGGGGGACGTCCGTGGACCGCGCGAGCGCGCGGGGCCAGGGCTCAGGGCAGCGGCACGACCTCGATCAGGCGCTCGAGCTGCTTGCGGAACGCCCGCACGCGTGGCGGGGTGGGGCGTAGCGCCGCCCGCTCGGCGGCGCGGAGCACATCGTGTAGGCAGGGCAGCTCGGGCAACGTAGCGGCTGCTCGTTGGAGCCACAGCGACGAGCGAACGAAGGCGGTCCGTACGCGGGGGTGCGTGGGGAACTCGTGAAGCATCGTGCGATTGAGCGTCTCCAGCAACACGAACGTGAGCTGGAGGCGGTCGGGAGTCTGCTCCGACGCGAGCAGCGCAGCGACGAATGGCAGAGCCACGGGCGTAGGGTCGACCACGCAACGGCCGGGTTGGGTAGCCCGAAAGAACGCCAGGCGGGCTCGTCTGCGGGCGTCGGGAGTGGCCGCCAGCAGGGGCTGGAGCAACGCACGTACCTCTCGCCGGCGCTGGCGGCTGCGAACCAGGGGAATACGTTCGATCTCCGAGAAGCAATCGGGTCCGGCGAGCGTGGGGATCCACTGCTCGGCCTCGGCGGCGCGGTCTTCCTCGGCCATGGCCAGCTGAGCGAGTGACTCGGTCAGCGCCTGACCGAGCGCGCTGTCGCGGCGGGCCGGATGGGCGGCGCGGAGCGTGAGCTCGACGACGCGCCTGACGTCGGGCGAGGCAGCTTGGCTGGCACGCTCGAGCCAATGCGCAGAGGCGAGTGCGGCCTGGCGAACCTGGCGGTGGAGCCCAGAGGTGCGGTCGCAAGCGGCGACGAGAGCGCCGACGGCATAGATGAGCTGGCCTCGATTATCGCAGGGCTCCCCCGCTGCGAGCGCCGCCAGGAAGGGCAGTCCGAGCGGCGCGGCAGGGCACAGTGTGCCCTGGTGAAGGAACACGTCGTAAATGCCGGCCTCGCCCTCCGCACGTTGCTCGGGGTCATCGGACGCGAGCAAGGTCAGCACCTCAACGCTGCCGGGCTGGTGGAGGACGAGCGCCTGTTGGGTGAGCGGATTGATCCCGCCGGAGATGGTGCGGCCCGCAACGCCTGCCTCGGGGAGCTGGCGGAGCTCGCCGAGGCAGGCCTTCCCGGCAACGGAGGGGACCCAGCGCTTGGTGGCCACCAGCGAAAGAGAGTACTTGACGAGCAGAGGCGCGCGCGATGGTTCCGCGCGATTTTGCCCGAATCACCGCCCGGCGCGGATTGAGCTTTCCGCCCGCTGCGAACCGTGGTGCGGTCCGGGCTCGGGGCGTCGGGCGTGACGCTCCGTACGTACGTGTCTGTTGCGCGCTCGAGTGCCGGGAGCGCGCACATGACCGAAGAAGAGACCCCCTCCGCCATCCGCCGCGTGATGCTGCTGGGAAACCACCTGCCTCGGCAGTGTGGCATCGCGACCTTCACGACCGACCTGGCGGACGCCATCGCCGGGCGCTTTCGCTCGATCGACTGCCGGGTGGTGGCCATGAACGACGCCGGCAGGCGTCACGATTACGGCGATCGGGTTCGCTTCGAGATCGAGGAGAGCGACGTCGCGTCGTACCGGCGCGCGAGCGACTTCCTGAACGTCAGCGGCGTCGACGTGCTGTGCGTGCAGCACGAGTACGGCATCTTCGGCGGCAAGGCGGGCAGCCACCTGCTCGCGCTGCTCGCAGACGTGCGCATGCCGATCGTGACGACGCTGCACACCATCCTGGGCGAGCCGAGCGTCGAGCAGCGCCGCGTGATGGACGAGGTCACGCGCCTGTCGAGCCGCGTGATCGTGATGAGCCGGCGCGGCGCCGAGCTCTTGCGCGACGTGCATCGCGTGCCCGCCGACAAGATCGATCTCATCCCCCACGGGATCCCAGCGCTGCCCAGCGGCCGCGCCAGCAAGAAGCGGCTCGGCGTCGAGGGCACCTCGCTGCTGCTCACGTTCGGCTTGCTCTCTCCGGACAAAGGCATCGAGTATGTGATCGATGCGTTGCCCGCCGTGGTGGCGCGTCACCCGACGGCCACCTACGTGGTCCTGGGCGCAACTCACCCGCACGTCAAGGAGTGGCACGGCGAGAGCTACCGACGGAGCCTCGAGGAGCGGGCCGAGCGGCTCGGCGTCAGCGAGCACGTCGTCTTTCATGACCGCTTCGTGAGCGCGGCAGAGCTCGCCGAGTTCTTGGCGGCGGCTGACGTCTACATCACGCCGTACCTCAACCCGGAGCAGATCACCTCGGGCACCCTGGCGTACGCCGTCGGAAACGGCAAGGCGGTCGTCTCCACACCCTATCGCTACGCGAGCGAGCTCTTGGCCGAGAACCGCGGCGTGCTCGTGCCGGTGAGGGACGCGGGCGCGATCGCCACGGCGCTCGACGCGCTGCTCGCCGACCCCGCCGAACTGCGCGCGCTCGGCGCCCGCGCGGCCGAGTACGGGCGCGACATGGGCTGGCCCGCGGTCGCGCAGCGCTACGTCTCGAGCTTCGAGCGCGCCCAGGAGGAGAGCGCGAGCCAGCGCCGGTCGGTCCTGTCGGCGATGACGCTGGCGAAGCGCAAGATCGACCTGCCCGAGGTGGATCTGCGCCATGTCTGCGCCATGACCGATGACACCGGCATCTTGCAGCACGCGTTGTTCTCGATCCCGCGTTATGAAGACGGTTACTGCCTGGACGACAACGCACGCGCGCTGTTGTTGCTCACGCTGCTCGAAGACGCGGGCCTCGAAGATCGCTCGAGCACGGGTTCGCTCGGCTCGCGCTACCTCGCGTTCATGAGCCACGCGTTCCACAAGGACCTGCGCCGCTTCAGGAACTTCATGGGCTACTCGCGGACCTGGGCCGAAGAGCGCGGCAGCGAGGACAGCCACGGCCGCGGTCTGTGGGCGCTCGGAGCGGTGGTGGGGCGTGCGCGCGAGCCGGGGCGCAAGAGCCTCGCCGGTCATTTGTTCCACGCCGCGCTGCCTACGCTCGTGGAGCTCGGGAGCCCTCGCGCGTCGGCGTTCGGCCTGCTCGGCATGCACGAATACCTGCGTGCGTTCCAGGGGGAGAGCGAGATCGAGGCCCTGCAGAAGACGCTGGGCGAGCGGCTGCTCGCTCGGTTTCCCGCAGGCGGCGCCGGCGATTGGCCCTGGTGCGAGGATGTCGTCAGCTACGACAACGCGCGCCTGCCCCAAGCGCTGATCCTGACGGGAAGCCGCACGGGCCACCAAGAGATGCTGGCGACGGGGCTGGTGGCGCTGCGCTGGCTGGTCGACTTGCAGCGCTCGCCAGAGGGCCATTTCGCCCCGATCGGTTCGAATGGATTCTACTCGCGCCGAGGCGAGCGAGCACAGTTCGACCAGCAACCGCTCGAAGCGAGCGCGACCATCTCGGCCTGCCTCGACGCGTGGCGCGCGACCGGCGACGACCGCTGGCCTCGGGAGATGCGGCGCGCCTTTCGCTGGTACCTCGGGGACAACCATTTGCACACCTCCGTCTACGATCCCACCACCGGCGGCTGCCGCGACGGGCTCCACGCGGATCGGCCCAATGAGAACCAGGGGGCGGAGTCGACGCTCTCGTTCTTGCTGGCGCTGTGCGACATGAACACCCTCGATAGCGAGCTGCGGCTCCGCGACGGCGCGAAGCGGCCAGCGACGAACCCTCCTCGGGCCCCGTCGTGACCTCGACCGAGCGCGGCGTGCAAGCGCCGCTGCGCGTGGCGATGGTCGCACCGATTTCGTGGCGCGTTCCACCCCGCCATTACGGACCGTGGGAGCTGTTCGTGTCGCTCCTGACCGAGGGCCTCGTCGCGCGCGGCGTCGACGTCACGTTGTTCGCCACCGCCGACTCCATCACCGCAGCCAGACTGGCGCCGAGCGCTCCTTGTGGCTACTCCGAGCGCGCCGATCTCGACGCCAAGGTGTGGGAGTGCTTGCACATCTCGCAGGCGTTCGAGCGCGCCGCCGAGTTCGACGTCATCCACAACAGCTTCGACTTCTTGCCGCTCACCTACTCCGCGCTGGTCGACACACCCGTGGTGACGACCATTCACGGCTTCTCGTCGGAGCGGATCCTGCCCGTCTACCAGAAGTACAATGGCCGCGGCCATTACGTGGCCATCAGCGCCGCCGATCGGCACCCGAGCCTCACCTACGCGGCGACCATTCATCATGGCATCGACATGGGCTCCTTCGAGCTGGGCCGGGGCCCGCGCGACTACCTGCTGTTCTTTGGCCGTATTCACCCAGACAAGGGCACCGAGGAGGCCATCTTCGTCGCGCGCGAGGTAGGCATGCCGCTGGTGATCGCCGGCATCATCCAGGATCGGGCCTACTTCGAGCGGGCGGTCGAACCTCACATCGACGGTGGCCGTGTGCGCTTCCTCGGCGCGGTGGGCCCCGACCGGCGCAACGAGCTGCTCGGCGGCGCGCGCGCCCTGCTGCACCTGGTGAACTTCGACGAGCCGTTCGGCTTCAGCGTGGTCGAGGCCATGGCCTGCGGCACCCCCGTGATCGCGAGCCGGCGCGGCTCGATGCCGGAGATCGTGCAACCCGAGGGCGGCCGGCTGGTCGGCTCGGCGGCCGAGGCTGCCCTTCGGCTGGCGGAAGTGAGCGCGCTCGATCCCAGCGCGGTGCGCGCCTCGGTCGAGCGTCGCTTCGACGTCCGCCGTATGGTCGACGAGTACATCGACCTCTACCGACGCGTCGCGCGGCGCACCCCCGCCGGAGCGCGCGTTTGACGCCCCCCGCGCAGGCTGGCCCGCCACGACCCTTTCGCCTGGGGATCAACTATTGGCCGGCGCGCTCGGCGATGGGCTTCTGGCGAGCGTTCGAGCCGGCCGAGGTGGCCGCGGACTTTGCGCGCATCGCAAGCTGCGGCTTCGACTCCGTCCGCCTGTTCCTGCTCTGGGAGGACTTTCAGCCCGCCCCGGATCGCGTCGATCTCGGCATGGTCGCGCGGCTCGTCTCGACCCTGGAGCTCGCGAGCGCAGCAGGGCTCGCGGTGATGCCGACGCTGTTCACGGGCCACATGAGCGGCGTGAACTGGATCCCGCCGTGGGCGCTCGGCGGGGCCGCTGGAGACGCTCGCTTCCGTGTCGTGTCCGCGGGGCGCGTCGTCACGTCGGGGCTCGCCTCTTGGTACGACGACGCTGCGATCTGGCGCGCGCAGGTGCTCCAGGCTCGCGAGGTCGCTGGCGCGGTCGCTGGTCACCCCGCGCTCTGGGCCTGGGACCTCGGCAACGAGAGCTCGAACTGCGTCATCCCCGCCAGCACGACGCTGGCGCGTGACTGGCTGCTGCGAGTGACCGACGCCCTGCGCGGCGCCGACGACCAGGTGCCGATCACCGTGGGGCTCCACATGGAGGATCTGGAGCAGGATCGCAGGCTCGGTCCGCGAGAGGCGGCCGAAGCATGCGACTTTCTGACCATGCACGGCTACCCAGGCTATGCGCCGTGGGCGGCGGGTCCCACCGACGAGCGGCTGCTTCCGTTCCTGATGCGTGTGACGCGCTGGCTCGGGGGAGGCGCGGACGTGCTGTTCTCGGAGCTCGGCGTGCCGACCCGCCACGGCGCCGACCGCGACGACGAGCGGCCTCCGGCCGACGTCGTACCGGCGCTCGTCAGCGAACAGGAAGCCGCGTCGTACCTTCACCGCGCGCTCGAAGCGCTGGTCGCGAGCGGCAGCACGGGGGCGATGCTGTGGTGTCACGCCGACTATGCCGAGGAGATCTGGATCCGTCCTCCGCTCGACCTCGCGATCCACGAGCGCTCGTTCGGGATCTGGCGCGCCGACGGCTCCGAGAAGCCCGCCGCCGGCGCCGCCCGCACATTCGCTCGGGCACATCACCGCGCACGCGCCCCGGAGCAGATCAGCGATCTCTGGATCGACCTCGACGCGGAGCATTTCTCCCGCGCGCCGAGCCTCGAGCTGCCGCGGCTCTATCGCCGCTATTGCGCGGCGCTGCGCGACCCCTCCGCGACGAGCGCGGAGCTCAACCCTTTGCGGTGAGCGCCGCGAGCAGCGGAGCGAGCGGCACCGTCGCGATGCGGGCGCCAAGATCGGCGAAGCCGTACGGCAAGATCAGTCGCCCATTTTGGATCATGCTGCCGCACGAGTACACGACGTTCGGGACGTAACCGTCGCGCTCGTCCGCGACGGGCTCGAGCAGCGGCTCGGCGAGCTGGCCGAGGACACGCGACGGGTCGTCCAGGTCGAGCAGGATGGCGCCGATCGCGTACTGTCGCATGGGCCCGACGCCGTGCGTAATGACGAGCCACCCCGCCTCGGTCTCGATGGGCGACCCGCAGTTGCCGATATGGGTCAGCTCCCATGGGCGCCGCGGCGACTGGATCAGCTCGCGCTCGTGCCAGAAGCGCACGTTGTCCGACCACATCAAGAAGTTGTTCTCGTTGTCGACCCGGGACAGCGCCACGAACTTGCCGCGAATCTTGCGGGGAAAGAGCGCGATCCCCTTGTTCGTCGCGCCAGGCCCGTTCAAGGTCGCAATGGCGAACGACACGAAGTCGCTCGTCTCGATCAGCTGGGGCAAGATCTGGTAGCCGTCGTAGGCCGTGTACGGCGCGAAGTAGGTGACTGCCCCGTCTTCCCCAGTGAAGCGCACGAAGCGCGCATCCTCCATCCCGTGACTCTCGGCCGGCCCTGCGGGGAACAGCACCCTCTCGGAAAGAATCGAAGCTGGAGGGAACGAGCTCTCGTAGTTCGAGGACGCCAGCCAATGGATCGTGCGCGTGGCGTGCGCCGCGTCGGGGCTCGGCCCGAGCCGCTCGTCCGCCGCCCGAATGACGGCCTCGAGCTGGTCGAGGGTGAAGCGCTCGGGCAGTGAGTCCAGGACATCGACGGCGATCTCGTTGTACGCCCGCAGCTCCGTCAGCTTGGCGCGGAACATGGCCTTGTCGTAGATGGGCGCGCGGCGGCGCGCGGTGATCGCGAAGCGGGACGGCGCCTCGAGCTCGATCTCGCCTTGGGCGTCGATCACGCCCGATCGAAACTGGATCGACGACAGGTGCCCCTCACCGATCGCGCGCAACGTGAGCACGAACCGCCGCGAGCCCGGCGCCACGTCGCTCTGATCGGGCGCCTCGACGATCGAGGGGTTGCTGAGCGCCGCCGACTCGATCGAGTACTCGTGGGTGAAATAGGCCCCGATCAAGAGCCGATGCTCCTCCGACAGCTCGCCCGCCCGCGGAATCATCCCGGCGACGTGGGCGAAGTTCGCCTGGAGCACGGATCGCAGGTCCGCGTGGCGTCCGTCGAAGCGCGCCTCGGTCGTGCGCAGCGTCGTTTCGATCTCGGCCTCGCGCATCGCGAGGATGCGCGACAGCATGCGGCTCAAGCGAGTGCCGCCGTTCACCGACAGGTCCCCCCCTGGGAGGAAGGGCTTGGTGATGGTGCGGCTCGGATCCGGCACGATGCGCGCGGCGGTCCTCGTGACGGGGATGGGGAGCATCGCGCGAGTCTGCGCCCGACAGTAGCGCGCGACCAGCTCCTTCTTCGCTTCGTTTGGCGCGAAGCCACCACCGGGGGCAACCGAGGGCGGGGGCACGAACATGACCTCCTTACCCAACACCGCGATCAGGCCGCATCGACCGCGGTCGCGATGGGTCGACTCGGGTTGGCGCAGCCGGCGGCGCACAGCGTCAGCGCGGCGATCGTGACGCGCAGAAGCACACCTCGACGGCGCCGGCGAAGCACAGCGGCGAGGACAGTCCCTTTCAGATCGTTTTCAGCAACCTCGAGGCTCCGCTCCTCCCACCACGAAGGCCTTGAATGCAGCCGCGTTCTCTTGGCTCACGATCACCTCTTGTTGGGGGGCCGGCGTGAGCCTCACGAGCAACCGTCCGCGGCCATTGCTGCGGAAGGCCTCGATCGCATCGACGTTTACGAGGAACGCACGGTTTGCTCGAAAAAAGCAGGCTGGGTCGAGCTCGGCGGCGAGCTCCGACAGCGTGCGATCGATGATGAGCTCGGTCCCTTCCCGATCGACCGCGAGGGTGAGCTTGTCGTCGGCGCGAAAGAAAGCCACGTCGGCGGTGCGCAAGACGCGCACCTCCCCACGGTGACGCACGAGCACCCGGTCGCGGGGACGGGCATGGAGCAGGCGCGAGGCCTCACCCGCCTCGGCGCGCCCAAAGTGACGCCGCAGCGTCTCCACCTTGCCGAGCGCTGCGCGGAACGCCTGGCGGTCGACCGGCTTGAGCAGGTAGTCGATGGAAAGGTAATGGAAGGCCTGGGCGAGCCAGGTGTCGTACGCCGTGATGAAGATCACCGGGGCCTGCACGATATCGGCCTCGAACAACGTGAGCGCGTTGCCGTCTGCGAGCCGGATGTCCGATAGCACCAGGTCGACCGGCTCCTTTCGCGCGAACAGCTCACGGGCGGACTCGAGAGAGTCGAGCGAGGCAATGACTTGGCTCTTGGGCGCGAGCTCGTGGACGAGCCGCTCGAGCAACCGGCGCGCCGGCGCCTCGTCTTCGAGGATGACGATCCTCACACGCCGCGCTCCGCGATCGGCACACACACGGAGAAGTGATCGTCGTCGTTGCGCACCACCAGGCTGCCGCGCTCGGCGAGCCGGAGCCGTTCGGCGAGGTTCTTGAGACCCAGGCCCGTGCCGCGCGAGTCCGGACGCGGCCGCTTGGGGTGCGACACGGAGACCTCGTGCGCGCCGAGCTCCAGGCGCACGACGAGCGGCTCGCGCTGGGACGCACGGTTGTGGGCCACCGCGTTCTCCACGAGCAGCTGGAGGCTGGTGGGCGGCACGAGCCCCCCTGACACGGGCGTGCCCGAGATCTCGAGGCGGAACGCCTCGCCATAACGCAAGCTCATCAACGTGGCGTATTGGTCCACGAACTCGAGCTCTTGCTCCAGCGGCACGAGCGCTCGTTCCCCCGTCTCGAGCAGGTAGCGCAACATGCCCGCGAGGCTCTGGTTGAACGTGAGCGCGCGCTCGCGATCCTCCTCCACGAGCGCGCCGAGCGTGTTCAGGCAGTTGAACAAGAAATGGGGATCGATCTGGCGGCGGAGCGCGAGCAGCTCGCTCTCGAGCAGCGCCCGCTCGGCCTTTGCGATCCGCACCACGTCGGACTCACGCGCCTTGAGCAGCAGCACCGTCTCGTACACGTGGGCGACGAAGATGACGCACACGACGTTCATCAGCGCGACGCTCTGAACCGTCGAGAAGTCGATAGGCTCGCGCCGCCCCAGATGAAACCACGCCGCGATCGCGGCCAAGGTGAGCGGGACGGTGTAGAGGACGATGCCCGCGAGCAGCCGGAGCACGCGGTGGAGCGGACGCTCGAGCCAATCGAAGCGGTCCGCCGTGACGAACAGGAGCCAGCGGTTGCCCTGCCACAGCGCGAACGACAGCGCGAGGAAGATCACCTGCCCCACGAAGAACAGGGGGCTCCCCACGGGGACGTCGCCATACAACCCGAACAACAGCGGGATGACTGCGCCAAAGGCGGGGATCCCGATGCAGCGAGCGACGAGGTCTCTCGGAGGGTCAGCGCGCACCATGGTCCGAACGTACCAGACAGGCGCGCCGCTCCATCTCCTGACGGTGCGACTTCATCCCGCGGATCTGCGCCTTCATCCGGGATGCCAGGCGAGAGGGGCGCGCCCGCTGAGAGAGTGCCGACACAGGAGCTCTCGTATGGATGCAGCACAGGTCAGTTGGCTCGCGGTCGTCGTGGCGGCAGCCGCCACGTTCCTCCTGGGGGGCGTGTGGTACTCGCCGCTCTTGTTCGGCAGAGCTTGGCAGACCCTGGTCGGGTTGAGCGATCAGGATCTGAAGAAGGGGGTCGGCCGGGCCTTCGGCGGCGCCGCCGTGTGCGCGCTGATCGGCTCCACGAACCTCGCGTTCTTCCTCGGCCCCGACGCGTCGATCAGCTTCGGCGTGGGCGCCGGCGCGGCGGCGGGGGTGGGCTGGGTCGCGACCGCGTTGACCACGACCTTCCTCTTCGAGCGCAGGCCGGGGACCTTGATCGCCATCGAGGCGGGCTATCACGCCGTCAGCTACACCATGATGGGCGCGATCCTGAGCGCGCTCTGAGGTGAACCGCCTCGCGCACACCGGCATGGGAGCTGTGCGAACAGGCGTTCCATGCCCAAGATGCGACCAACGTGGCCGCCCTGATCCTGCTCACTGGCTGCCTGGGCTCCGCCGCGGAGTCCCAGGGCACTCGCGTGTCGTCGCCGGCTGCGACCACGTCGACGGCCGCGGAGGCCGCCGCGCATCCCATGCCGAAGGTGGAGTCAGTCCACGACCAAGACGTGACCTTGTACGCCGCCGTTGTCGGTGATGGGACCGGCTGGGGCAGGGTTCAGCACGCAATAGCCGACGGTGTACGTGCCTGCTACGCCCGGCACGACCGAAGCGGCGACGGAGAACGTCTGTCGCGGATGGCTCACGACAGGATCGAGGACCTGATTGCCGGTGAAGTTGGTGACCGCGCCGGCGCCCACTTGGTAGCAGAGTCCAATGCTGAGCTCAGTCTCGATGAGCGTGAGGTGACCCATGACGGCCGAGCCTGCGCCCACCAATCGCTGGGTCGAGGTGATGGTCACCGACGCAGTGGGGCCAATGAACTGCCAAAAGCCATTCAGACCAATGTTGCCGGGCGCGGCCCCGGCGAAGCTCACCGTAGCGACGACGCCAGATGGCCCCTGCGGACCGGCTGGCCCCATCGCGCCAGTGGCTCCGGTGGCGCCAGTGGCTCCAGTAGCGCCTGTGGCTCCGGTGGGCCCAGCAGGGCCGGTGGCGCCGGCAGGGCCGGTGGGTCCAGCCGGGCCGGTGGGTCCAGCCGGGCCGGTGGGCCCAGCGGGGCCGATGGGGCCAATGGCGCCAGCTGCGCCGGCGGGACCAGCCGGGCCAGTAGGTCCAGCGGGGCCGATGGGGCCAATGGCGCCAGCCGCGCCAGCAGGACCGGTCGCGCCCGTTGCGCCAGCAGGCCCCGTCGCGCCCGTCGCGCCTGGGGGCCCCTGAAGCCCCGTGGGGTCACCCACCCACACCCCTTGGTCATCGATGACGGCGCCATAGCCGGAGATGCTCACGGAGGCAGGGGTGATGTCCCCCGTGGCGTTGTTGCAGCTCAGCGCGTATGGAACGCTCAATGCGGGCGTACGAGGAGACATCTCGGGGTCGTCCCCGACAGTGATCCCGACCCAACGCACGGAGCCATCGAACAGGGTGGCGTCCAGCGCGGTGATCGATCCCAGCGCGACGGAGAAGTAGCCATCCTCGAAGGTGACGCTGTGCACCTCCGTCCAGAGCGCGACAACATCTCCCTCATTCGCATAAAGAGAGAACGAGACATCGAGCGTCGCTGAGATCGGCACCTCGTTCTCACCGTAGAGCCTGCCTTGTTGCGTGATCATCAGCGGCGCCGCGTTTGCGGTGGACGCACCGCCGAGCAGCGCAACCAGAAGCACCCCGATCAGCACCCCCAACCCAGCTCTCATGCGTCGGATGCTACAAGCTCGCAGCTGGAGCAGGGCCCGCTATCAGCCCGCAAGTTTTGCGCGGACCGTGGGGCGCCTGGGGGTCCGCGCTGGCCGAGGAGACCAGCCGCCGCTACCGTGATGGCGGTGGACGACGATGACACACGTGCGATTCTCTCGCGCCGGGCACAGCTGGTGTCGGCTGCGCTCGCGTGCCTTGCCGGCTGCAGCGAGGGCAACAACGATCGCGCCAAGCCCACTGTGTGCCTCAGCTTCGGCCTCGTTTGCCCCGCCGGCTCCGAGCCCCGTGTGGGTGCCCCCGGCGGCATCCTCACGTCTCGTCCCGACACCTCCAAGCAATGTGTCCCCGCTGGCTCGCCGAGCTCCGTGAGCGCCGCCCGCGCGGCCGCGTCCGCCTCCGCGCGCGCTGCCGCCGAGGCCTCCGGTAGCGCCGAGCTCACCCCGGGCGCGTCGGCCGAGCCCTCCGCCCAGAAGCATTGAGCGAGTCTGCTCAGCGCGCGCCGCAGGTCGGCATTTCACGGAGAGCAAGGCGTGCGATCAACACGCTTCCAAGGACGCGTTGCGCGACGGCACGCCGAGCTCCGTCGGGGTAGCATCCGCGGCCTCGGAGGTGGCGATGGACGATACCGATTTCGAGGGCACCACGGTGCTCGAGCAGCTCGCCGCAGTGGGCCTGGTCGACGCGTTCTTCGACGCAGTCGACGCGGACGACGTGGGGCGCGCGGTTCGGCTGATGAGGCGGGCGGAGGTCGACGCGTCCACCGTCGCTGCCGTCGTGCAAAGGATGGAGGCTGGTGACGGGGAGCACTGACCCCATCGTCAGGAGCTCGCGCAGGCGGCACGAGAAGCGCGGTCGGTCGGTGATCGAGGACGACCCTCAGCATGTCGACCGGGGCGGCGGCAATACTCAAGCAGCGACTTGACAGATGCGTCCGGCATTCGCAATACTTGGTCTTGTGCTGAAGTATGTGGACGCCCACCAGGTGTTCGTCGCCCTGGCCGAGCCTACGAGGCAGGCCATTCTGGAGCGCTTGAGCGCGGGCCCCGCGTCGGTCAGCGACCTGGCCCGGCCCTTCGACCTGACCTTGGCGGCGGTGGTGCAGCACCTGCAGCTCTTGGAGCGCACCGGCCTGGTCAAGAGCGAGAAGGTGGGCCGAGTGCGTACGTGCAGCCTGGATCCATCGGGGCTTCGCGTGGCCGAGCGGTGGATCACGGATCGTCGCTCGCAGTGGGAGCGCAAGCTCGACCGACTGGGCGGGCTGATGGCGAGACCAGCGCCCCGCGCGGACAAGAAGGGACCGTCATGAGACTCTCGTCGGTCACCCATGACACGTTCGTGCTCGAGCGCGTGTTCGACGCGCCGGCAGATCGGGTCTTCGCTGCCTACGCCGACGTCGAGCTGCGCGCGCAATGGGGCGTCCCCTCGGACGACGAGGTGATCGTCTACGCCGAGGCGAGCTTCCGCGTCGGCGGCGTGGACCGCTACCGCTGCGGCCCCAAGTCAGACCCGAAGTACGAGGGCACGGTCCACTACCAGGACATCGTGCCTTCGCAGCGCATCGTCTACGCAGAGCGCGTCGCGAGCGGCAGCGCCTCCCTCTCCGCCTCGCTGGTCACCATGGACCTGGTGCCAGACGGCGCGCGCACGCGGCTCGTCCTCACCGACCAGATCGCGTCCTTCGTCGGAGCAGACATGATCGACGGCGCCAAGCGCGGCACCGCCGCCGCGCTCGACAACCTCGTGCGTCTCGTGAGTCAGATGCCGACCTGAGGGCGCTCTTGGGCCCCGAAGTCGAGCGCGCAGCTACTTCAGCGTCTTCAGCAAGCGCTCCATCTCGGCCACCGCGGGGACCTCGACGTCGACGTCGCGCCACTTGGAGATCACCAGTTCGGCATGCGCGCGCGCCTTCTCCTTGTCGCCCTTGCGGGCCGCGCGCTTGGCGTCGCGCGCGGCATTGACGGGGACGCCGAGGAACTCGGTCACGGTCTCGCCCACGGAGGCGTCGTACGCGAGGTCGGGCTCGACCTTCAGCAGCTCGTCGAAGGGGAGGAGGATGGCGGCGCCTTTCACGCGAAACAGGGGCCGCCATGCCTTCAGCGCGGCGGCCACGTCACCCTTCACGAACGCGCGCCCCCCAGCGAGCTGGCTGGCGAGGAGCTCGCTCTTGCTCAGCTTGCCTTGCTGCTTCCACTCGTCGAAGCGCGCAAAGCAACGCTCGGCGATCTTCGGACTCGCACCCGTGCAAAAGTTGAGCAGGGTCGTCTGCGCAAGGACGTCGTCTTCGGCGGTGAACTTCGCGCGTGGAGGGTCTGCGAGGACGAACGCCGAAACGACCGGGTCCGCCACGGAGGGCTCGTTTCCCATCACCCGCGCGAGCAGCAGCAGCGTGTGGAATGGGCTGAACGCGCGCCAGTCGCTCGCGCTGTAGGCATCGATCGCGAGGATGGCGGCGAGCAGCCGCTTCTGACCCGCCAGGAAGCGCCCGTCCTCGATGTCGAGGCGCGCGGATATCGCCTCGCCCAGCGGGCGATAGGGCGCGGGCCCCGTCAGGCACGCACCCGCCAGCGCGCTCGCTTCTTCGCGGCGGCCCGTGAGGATCGCCGCCTTGGCGTACATCGTCAGGACGTCTCCAGCGAAGCTGCGTAGCTCCCAGCTTCGGCGGTAGAACGGAAGAGACGCGGCGTCGTCGAGTCCGAAGTTGACCCACGCCGGGAATGGTTCGCGCGCGTTCCACGCGTGGGCCGCTCGCGCCATGGCCACACGCGACTGGGGGGTCGAGAACATCATGACCAAAGGCCAGTCGACCGCGCGCGGCGACGCCCTCAGGGCCTCCATCATCAACTGCTCGATCTCCTCCGGGCGAGCGCTCTGGCCGCTGCGAGCGATGGCGAGCGCCTCGATCAGCAGCACCCTACCTGCGGGGAACGTCTCGCCGCGCAGCTTCTCCTCGAGCAGGGGCCGAGCCTTCGCGAGCACCTCGGCTTCGCCCACGTTGGCGAGGGTCGTCATCGCCAGAGTTCCAACGGTCGTCGGGGCGAGAACCGGGGGCTTCTTGGGCAGACCACCCTTGCCCGCGCAATCGTGCAGGGTGCCAGCGGCGGCGCCGAGGTCGTTCACGTGCTGGGCTGCGCGGGCGCAGACCGCGTCGACGTCTTCGTGGGGGACGTTGTCGTCGAAGACCCAGCCGGCCGACGCCGTGCGGATGTCGTAGACGCGGACGACCTCTGGATCGAGCGGCTGCGTCGGGATGACGCCGGCCTTGACCAAACCCTCGAGCGCCTCGTCGGTCGCCGCGAAGAGCCTGACCCCTCGCCCTTCGAAGGTGGCCGAGGAGCTTCCACTCGCCGACTCGATCACGCGCAGGCTCACCTCGTAGCCCCCCGGCGTGCGCACGACGCGGCCGTCGACGTACGCGCTTGCACGCTGCTTCGCCGCCTGCAGCGTCCGCTCGCGCGCGTCGGGCGCGCCGAAGGGGTCGAGCGGCGCCTCCATGCTCGGCGTCGGGCTGAGCCCGAGGAGCTCCGCTGGGATGCGTGTACGCCGGCTCAGACCAGCGAGCAGCCACGTGGACCGCTGGCAGACATGTTGCGCGACGGCAGCGCCGAGCCAGCCGCTCGGAGCGAAGACGCCCTCGGCTTCCAGGACCGGGCACGCGAGCACGCTGTCGGGCTGTGCGAGCACGCTCGCATCGACGGGCGCGGTCGAGGCAACGGGCGCCGGCACGCTGGGTCGGCGGAACACTGTTCGGGCAGCGAACACCCCTCCCGCGAGCACGGCGGCCACGGCCAGTCCGATGGCCATCCGCCGCACGGGGGAGGGCGCCGCGCTCGAGCTCACCGTGGGCACCGAGTGCTCCGTCGCGGCCGAGCGGCCACTGATGGGCGCTGGGTCCAAGCTCGAGCCCGAAGCGCTGCCGCCCGAAGCGCTGCCGCCCGAAGCGCTGCCGCCGTCGGAGCTCCGGCTCACGACGCCAGCCGTCCCGCGAGCACCCGCGTCGCGCTCTCCGTCGAGCCAACGCTCGCCAGGCGTCAGCGCGTCGGCGAGCGCGTCCGCGAACTCGCGCACGGTCTGGAAGCGATCGGCTGGATCGCGCTCTGTCGCACGCGCGAACCAGCTGTCGAAGCCGTCGGGGACCGACGCGATCGAGGACGGCACGGGGATGGGATCGGAGCAAATCTGGAGAATCAAGTCGCCGGCCGTCGCCGCGGTGAAGGTGCGGGTTCCGGTGAGGCACTCGAACGCGATGACGGCGAGCGCCCACAGGTCGGAGCGCCCATCGAGATCGGAACGTCCGCGCGTCTGCTCTGGGCTCATGTAGCGCGGCGTCCCCAGCACGGCGCCTGTCGCGGTGCGCTCCTGGGGCCCCAGGTTCGGAGTCGCCCCTTGCAGCGCTCCAGTCTCGGTGCGCTCCACGACGCTGCTGTCCAGACCTTTGTCCGGAGCAGCGTCTTGCGTCGCTCCACTGGCGGCCTGCGTAGCTGCGACTGGGTCCACCCGCTCGCTCTTGTCGAGCAGCTTGGCGATGCCGAAGTCGAGCACCTTCACGATCGTCGTCGTCTCCTCGCGAGCGAGGAAGATGTTGTCCGGCTTGAGATCGCGGTGGACGATGCCGAGTCGATGGGCGCGCAACAGCGCTCTGCACACGCCGGCCATCACCTGCGCGGTCGCCGCCGGCGTGAGCTTGCGCTCAGCCGTCAGGCGCTGCGCGAGCGACTCGCCCTCGAGGCACTCCATCGCGATGTAGGGCACACCCTCGTCGACGCCGTGGTCGAGGATCTGCACGACGTGGACGCTGCGGAGCTTGGCCGCAGCCTGCGCCTCGCGGTGGAAGCGCGCGAGCAGGTTCTGGCCGCGCGCAAGCTCCGGGTTGATGAGCTTGATCGCGACCGGCGTGCCGAGAGAGGTGTGCTCGGCTCGCCAGACCGAGCCCATGCCTCCTCGTCCTATCGGGGCGATCAAGCGGTACCGGCCAGCGAGGACCTGACCGACGGCACCCGTCATCTCCGACACGGCGCGATGCTAAGGGATGGCGCACGCGCCAGCAACGACTGGCCTGTTGCGTCTGTGGGCTGGCGCGCGACCGCTCCCATCGCGCTCGAGCAGACACCAAGCGCGAACAAAGCGCAGCTGCGCTCGCGAGCGCCTGCACTGCAGACAACACCGCGAGCGCGACCGCGCTTGCTCCGTCCCCATCGCTGCTGCCCGGAACGGGGCAGCCAGCGGGATTACTTCTTGGCGGGGGGCGCGCCGGTCTTGGCCGGCGGGGCGCTCGTCGCGGGCGTCGCCGAACCGGCGGCGGGCGCTGCCGAGCCGGCCATCATCGTGGCCATCTTGGCCGTCGCCGCGCCGATGGCGGCCTTGTGAGCCGGCTCTTGGCCACACTTCATGACGGGGGCCATCATCCCGCTGCTCGCGGTGTTGTTCGCCTCGATGATCGGCTTGGACTGCTCGGGCGCGAGCTTCGCCTCCTCGGCCTTGTAGTCGGCGATCGTCTTCGCGGCGTTCTTGTCGGCGACGAAGGCGGTGAGCCCCGCGGAGATCTTCTTGCAGTCGCCGTTGGCTGCGCCGATGTCCGTGCTCAGCTTCGTGATCAGAGCCTGGAAGGGCGCCTGCACCTTGGTGAACGACTCCGGCAGCGGAGGCGGCTTGGGCGGCTCGACGGGCTTCGAGGTCTCGGCCGCGCTGGGGGGCGGCTCGGGCATGTCGGAGGTAGCCGTCGCTGCGGCCGTCGCGTCGGCAGTCGCGTCGGGCTGAGCTGCGTCGCCGCCGGACGAGCTGGCGCAACCAAAGGCGCCGAGCGCCGCGAGAACGAGCAGAGAGGTGAGCTTTTGCATGCCCGTCGGACGCACGAACGCCCCAGATCGGCTCACGATCCCGCGCGCCAGAACGCGCATGTAACCGTTCAAAATCATTGACAGCATTCACGCTCGGGGGAGCCATCGGCCTGCCACGGCAGGGCCCCACTCGCCCTGCTGGGCCACACCGATTCCGAGGGCTTCGGGCGGCCCCACCCTCGTCGATGCGCGTTGGAACCAGCCCTTGACCCAGCCAGGTGCCTCCGAGACCATCGCGCGTGCTCGATCATCGTCCGGGGCTGACGCTGTCGCGTCCTTGGGTGGTGGCACTGGCAGTGGCGCTGCTTTTCGTGGCAAGCGCGGCCGCAGCGCAGGAGCGGAGCCCGTTCGGGGAGGTCCTGCGCCCGGATCTGCTCTGCGCCTGGGGCGACCGCGAGGATGGGGCTCGGCCGGTGCTCGACGACGCGACCTGGTTGCCACCCGTGGAAGGTCGACCACAGCCGAGCGCAAAGGGGGAGGTGGCCTGGTGCCGGGCCCGCCTGGAGGTGAGACCGGGCCAGGCGGTCGGCCTGCTCGTGCGAGGTCGCGCGGCGAAGGAGGTCTGGGTCGACGGCGAGCGCCTGGGCGCGGAGGGCGCCGTGGGCTCCCACATGGGCAACCTGTCGACGCCGGTCTTCGTGGTGCCCGAGCGACACCTCGCCGACGGCGAGATCCTGGTGGCGGTGCGGCTCTGGTCGGAGCGCACGTGGACCTGGCAGCCTGGACCCGACGTCGAGCTGCTCGTCGGCGTCCCGTCGGTCGTCGAAGCGTCACGGGTCTCGCGCATCCTCGATGACCTGTTGCACAACCTACCCGTCCTCTTCTCGTTGGCGGCGGTCGGCGCCCTCGGTCTGTTCCACCTGGCGTTCGGCGCGCGTCGACGCCGCCTCGCAGAGCACCTGGTGCTGAGCGCGAGCGCGATCACGCTCGCTCTCTCGACGACGACGTTCGTCCTCGTCGAGATCAGCCTGCTGCCGTTGTTTTTCGGCTACCGCACGCTCGGGTATGCGCTCGGCGCGGCGGCCTACTGCGGACTGATGAGCTCGGCCCTCCCGCTGCTGCGGACGGCTCGCCCGTGGTACTTCGCCTGGGTAGGGCTGATGACAGCGCGCTACGCGCTCATCATCTTCTGGCCCGAGGTGGCGGCCCGCTCCGCGGTCCTTCACACCCTCGCGGTGGTCGTGCCGGCCGCCGCGCTGATCCTGCGATCGGTGTGGGCCGGCTTGCGAAGCGGAGACGCTGTGGAGCGGGCGACCGCGCTGGCGTGGCTGACTCTGCTCGCGCATCCGATCATCCAGACCTTCGCGAAGGCGATGCCGGCATGGAGCCTGGCCGCCGACTGGGCGAGCTCTGCGGTCATCATCCTCTGGGTCGGGGGTTTGGTCTGGGCCCTCACGGCCGAGAGCATCCTCGCTGCGCTGGAAGACCTGAAGGCCACCCACCGCGCGGCCGCGCGTTTCGTGCCGGAGGCGTTTTTGCGGAGGCTCGGGCGCGCCAACGTGCGCGAGGCGCAGCGTGGCGACGCGACGAAGCTGGATCTGACCATCATGTTCCTCGACCTCCGCGGCTTCACGAGCCTGGGTGAGGCCAACCCGCCGGAGGTGGTCTTCGGCCTGGTCAACGAGCTCCTGGACGGATTCGAGCCGCGCGTACGCGAGCACGGCGGCTTCATTGCGCAGAACACGGGTGACGGCTTCGTGGCCGTGTTCGAGGAGGCCTCGGGCGCGGTGAAGGCCGCAGAGCGCATCCAAGAGTGGCTGGACGAGCGCCGAGCGCGGGGCGCCCGCTTCCCGGTCACAGCGGGCATCGGCCTCCACTCGGGGGCGGTGCTGCTCGGCACCGTCGGCGGCGGCGGCTTCCTCTCGGTCGGTATGGTCGCAGACGCCGTGAACCTCGCCGCCCGCGTGGAGGGGCTCACCAAGCTCTACCGCTCGCCCATCCTGCTCACCGAGGAGACGCGGCGGCGAATGCCGGACGACGCCGGGTTGTTGGAGGTGGATCGGGTGGTCGTGAAGGGCCGCGAGAAGCCCATCGCGCTGCTCACCTCCCCGGCCGTGCCGACCGAGATCAGGGAGCAGTACGCGGCGGCGCACACCAGCTATCGCGATGGAGACTTCCAAGCCGCAGCCGAGCTGTTCGCCGCCATTTCGCTGCCGGCCGCCGGCGAGCTGGAGGCACGTTGCCGCGCGCTAGCAGCGCGCAGGCCCGAGGCCTGGGACGGCGTCTGGCGGCTCGATCACAAGTGAAGCGCGATCATTCAATGCGGCCGCTCCTTGCCCATCGCGTGGCGCTCACCTGCGCGCGCTCCTTTCCGACGCTGGCGAGCGTGGCTGCGCTCACGAGCTGCGCTCCGAGCGACACCACGAGCCCGAGCGCGACTCCAGCAGCGCCGTCGTCCGCCGCGACGTCGAGCCCGGCCGGAGAGTCGGTGGCGGCACCTCGGCCTGAGCTGCCGAAGGCCTCTGCCTCCGCTGCCACCGGCGCCGCGAGCCAGGTCTCCGCGACTGCCGCGGAGTGCCAAGCCGACGCCGACTGCGTGCTGCTCACGGAGGACGAGTGCTGCGTCCCGACGCTGTGCGATCAAGACCGCCGGGCGGTGACCAAGGCCCGCGCAGAGGAGAAGCACCTGCAGTGTGCACGCAAGGACTGCTTCGTGCCTCCCCGCAAGGACTGCAGCATCGCAGACGTGCGTGTGGTCGCTGCCTGCCGAGACGGCCGCTGCGTCCTGTTCGAGCCGGGCGTTGGCGGGGGTGGGCGCATCCGCGAGCCACGTCGCGCGCAGTAAGCGTCCATACCTCGCCCCACCGCCGCGCCGACCCCGCGTCTCGGTTGCCCTGATCCAGCGTCCGTGCGTTTGCAGTCGCAGTGCCGTTCTGATAGCCGGTGCTCGTGGGCGATCGACCTCAAATGAAGCTGCCTACCGCGCTCAAAACACTCCTGGCAGCGCGACCGCCTCGGCTCCGGGATGTCATCGGGCGATCACTGGCAGACGTGCGAGCCTGTGCCTACCTCGGCTCTGCACGCTCGACTTCGAATCCACTGTCTCCCGGCCGGGTGGCACGACTGTTCGGCAAGAAGGCCGCTGTTCCAAGCTTGTCGCCCCTCGCGAGCAAGTGGGGAGGCCTGCCGTATCACGAGTCTCGCGAAGGTGCGCAAGGCGCCTTCTTGGGGCAAGTAAACTTCGCGGAGGTCGCCGCCGCTCTCAGGTCCGCGGGCCGAGACTTGCCCGAGGGAATGCCAGCCCAAGGAATACTGGCGCTAGACGTTACGAACGAGGGCTCGACTCCTATGGGGATGGCCATCAGGTGGTACCCGACTCCTTCCTTGGCGAGGTACAGAGAGGTGGCGCCCATGGGATGGGTGGCCACATACGAAGCAGAGATCAGGTTTACGGCTGGATGGTCTCTGCGCGGAATGCACCTGTTCAAAGCCATACCGTCGGATGACGACGAGCTTCACGAAGCCCTCAACGAGCTCGTCATTCGAGGGGTGGATGAGGACGACGGAAGATCGCGCTCAGAACTCCATAGGTTGTTCGGGCACCTGAGCGAAGCTCTGGAAGAACACTACGGGTTCGAGGCCCCTCCGGGGCGACCCAGCTCGATCGAGCACTACGAGCAGGTCTGGCGGATCACGCATGACCCCGCTGCGGACTTCCATTGGGGCACGAATTGGGTCTACGTCCTCATCCACAAAGAAGACCTACGAGATGGCCGCCTGGACAAAGCCGTAGTCACGGGCGCCAACGGCTAAGGGGGCGAGACCAGACGGATCCCATGTCGCGGGGTCTCCTCCCGCCCTCCACTTGCGAGCGTCAGCGAGGCCCGCGAGGAGACGCCGCGATAAGAAAAACTAGGGACGCCCCCCAGGAACCGCGGAGATCGACAACCGAGCCCAGGAGATGGCCATCAGCAGGTTCCTCTCATCGCCCTCGCCCCACCGCCGCGCCGTCAGTTGCTTCGCTTGAGATCCGCCACCGTCCGCGCGATGCCTTCGTCGAGCCCCACGGCCGGCTCGTAGCCGAGGTCGCGCCGCGCTTTGGCCAGGCTGAAGTAGTGGTGTGTGGTCAGATAGCGAATCGCGAAGCGAGTGAGCCCCTCTTCGGGCGTACGGCGACCGCGCAACGAGTCGAAGGTCTCGCGCAGGCCTGCCGCGCCATAGGCGATCGGGTACGGCACCTTGAAGCGCGGCCGGGCGTAGCCCATACCGTCGAGGATGCGACCCACGAACTCCCAGAAGGCCATCGGTTTGCCATTGGTGATGAAGTAAGCCTGGCCATTGGCGGTGCCGCCGGGGCCCAGGTGCTTCTCGGCCAACAACAAGCCGTGCACCAGGTTCTCGACGAAGGTGAAGTCGCTCAGCTTGGTCGCGTCGCCCACGTACGCCTTGAGCTTGCCGGACTTCGCGCGTGACAAAACGGCCGGCAAGAAGCGCTGATCGCCCGGGCCGAACACCACGTGGGGCCGCACCGAGCAGGTGAACACGCCGCCTTGCTCGTTGCCGTCGAGCACCTTCTTCTCCGCAATCGCCTTGGTCTCGGCGTACGGGGCGTGGAACGAGGGCGGGTACGGCAAGCGCTCGTCGCCGTTCTCGAGATCTTTGCCGTCGTACACCACGCTGGCGCTCGAGACGTACACCAGCTTGGGCACGTTCGCCTCGCGGCAGGCGGCGAGCACGTTCTCGGTGCCGCCCACGTTGACGGCGAACACCTCGTCCGAGCCGTGCCGCTGCGTCTGCACGCGCGAGGCAGCGTGGAACACGGTGGACGCGCCCTCGATCGCGCCCCGCACCGCGGCGCGGTCACGCAGGTCGACGGCCACAGGCTTGACGCCCGGCGCCGCAGCGTCGCCGCCCGTCGCCACGTCGAGCGCGATCACCTCGTCACCGCGCGCGGCGAGCGCAGCGACCAAGTGCTTGCCCAAGAACCCTCTGCTGCCGGTGACCACCACGCGATTCATGCGACCTTCCTCCGATCCAACAGACCTCGCTGCGCGAACCACTCGAACGTGTCGCGCAGCGTCTCCTCCAGCGGGCGCGTGTCGTGGCCCAGCTCGTCCTTGGCGCGCGGGTCGATCTGGCGCGCGGTGGGCTCGAGCGCCTCGAGCGAGGCCTTGGTGAAGAGTGGCTCTTGGCCGATCAGGCGCGAGGCGCGCTCGGCCAGCGGCGCGAACGCGCTGGCGACACGCGGCGGAATGGTGACCCGCGGCGGAGACACGCCCACCACCCGGCTCGCCACGGTGGCGAAGTCGTGCATCGGCAGCCAGCGACCGGCGAGCACGTAACGCGACCCCCGTTTGCCCTTCTTGGAGGCGTTGATGGCGCCCTTGGCGACGTCGCGCACGTCGACCCAGGACTGCCCGCCGCGCACCGTGGCGCGCACCCAGCCCTTGGCCAACATCAACAGCACCCGCCCGATGTACGAGGGTTTGTGGTCGTACGGGCCGACGACCGCGCACGGGCTCACGATCACGGCGTCGAGATCGCTCTGGGCTGCGCTCAGCACCTCGCGCTCGGCGCTGGCCTTGGAGCGCTCGTAAGGCAGTCCCCCGCCCTCACCGAGCAGCTCGTGGCCCTGCGGGTCGATGGCGTGCACCGTGCTGAAGTGCACCAACCGCTCGACCGACGCGGCTCGGCACGCTGCGATCACCGCGCGCGTGCCCTCGATGTTCACGCGTTCGGCCTCTGGGTCGGACACCGCCTCGAGCGTGATGCGTGCGGCGGCGTGGTAGACCACGCGCGCCCCACGGAGGGCGTCGCGCACGCCGTCGCGGTCCGCCACATCGAGCTTGTGCACCTCGACGTCGAGCCCCTCGAGCGCGCGCGTGTCGCTCCTCACCAGCGCGCGCACGGATTCGCCTTCGTCGAGCAGCGCGCGCACCAAGGCCGCGCCCACGTGCCCCGAAGCTCCGGTCACCACCACGGTCATGCGGGATGCCTTACTCCAGGCTCGCTCCCGGCGGAACCGCGTGGATCGCCGCGCGGCCTGCGCCGCTGCGCGGCGGATGAGATACCCTGAGCTCCTGGTGCGACCCGCTCGCATGATGCTGTGGTGGCCGTGAGCCGCACGCGAACCGCCCTCGCGCGCAGCACCGTCACGCGCTGGGCGGTGTTGCTGGCCGTGTTGCTCTCGAGCCCGTCGCTGTTCTTCGGTCTGGCGCTCGACGATCGCCTGCAGCGCCAGTCCGCGCTCGGCGAGAGCGCGCTCTACGACCTCGGGCCATTCGATCTGTTCGCCTTCGTGCCCGGGCCGGCGGACCACACGCTCAGGCTGATCGAGCGGGGCTTCGGCCCTTGGTGGAGCGATCTCGACGCGCGCATCGTCCTGTTGCGGCCCGTCTCGTCCGGGCTGATGTGGCTCGACTACCAGCTGCTGCGCGAGCCGATCCTCATCCACGCGCACTCGATCCTCTGGTACGCGGCCACGGTCGCGTTGGCGGGCGCGCTGTTCCGCAGGTGGATCGCGGTCCCTTGGATCGCCGGCCTGGCGGCGCTGATGTTCGCGATCGACCCGACCCATGGGCTACTCGTGGGCTGGATCGCCCAACGCAACGCGCTCGTCGCGGGGACGTTCGGGCTGATGACGTTGTGGCTGCACGATCGGGCGGTGCGCGAGCGGCGCGTGTGGCTCGACGTGGCGGCCTCGTTGTCTCTGGGCCTCGCGCTGTTCTCGGCAGAGGCAGCCTTGGGCGCGGTGGCCTACTTGGTCGCGCACGCGTGGTTCCTCGATGGCCGCAGGCTGCGCGGCCTCTTGCCCTTCGTGCCGTCGTTCTCGTTGTGGGCGTGCGTGTACAAGCTGGGCGACTACGGTGCGCGGGGCTCGGGCTTGTACGTCGACCCGATCCATGAGCCCGCACAGTTCGCCGAGAACGCGCTCGCACATGCCCCGCTGCTGGTGGCGGCAGAGCTCGGCCTGCCTGGTCCCGATTTCTACCTGCTCATGGGCCCGACCCAGAAGGCTGGGCTGGTCGCGGTCGCAACGCTGCTGGTGGCCGCGTTCGCGCTGGCGTCGAGGCCGCTCCTCCTTCGCGATCCCACCACGCGCTTCTTCTTGGCGGGCGCGCTTTTGTCGGTGATCCCGTCGTGCGCCACGTTCCCGAGCGGACGGCTGCTGTTTTTCGCGAGCTTCGGCTTGGTCGGCGCGCTGGCGCAGCTGTTCGGGGCGTGGCGAGATCGCGACCCCACGCGCTCGCCGTGGACGAGGCCGGTCGTGTACTTCACCGCGCCATTTCACCTGATCTTGGCGCCGCTGTTGTTCGTGGTGGGTACGGCGCAGATGCTCGCGCTCGATCGCATCCTGCTGCGCACGGCGGCGGGTGTGCCGAACGCGCCCGAGCTCGCCGCGCAGCGCTTGGTCGTGATCAACGCTCCGGACGCGACCTTCCTCGGCTACCTGGCGCGCATTCGCGCCGACCGCGGAGAGCACGCGCCGCACAGCGTGCTCGCCATGGCCGCAGGGGTGCGCCCGCTCGAGCTCACACGCCAGAGCGAGCGTTCGCTCACGCTGAGGAGCTCCGTCGCCCTGGTGCAACCGGGCACGGATCTGCTCATTCGTGGGCTGCAGCCATTCCAGGTCGGCGCGCGCGTGTCGTTTGCGGACGTGACGATCGAGGTCACCGAGATCGACAGCGAGGGCTGGCCGACCGAGGCGCGCTTCGACTTCAAGGTACCGCTCGAGGACCCGTCGCTCCGCTTCATGCAATGGCAAGATCAGACGCTTCGGCCCATCACCCTGCCGAGCGTGGGCGAGCGCGTCGACTTCCCCGCGCAGCAGGTCGAGATCTTCGCCCCGTGAGCGGGTCAACGAGAGCTTGAAAGCGCCCCGCTCCCCGCCCACACTGCGGCGCGAGGAGTGACCATGGACGCCACCAGCTTGCTCGGATCGATGATCGGCTCGAACTTCGGCAAGGGCCGCGGGCCTGGGCTCGGCACCGTGGTCGCAGGCGCGGCAGGCGTCGCGGCGGTGGGTGGCTTGGGCTACCTGGCGTACCGCCACTTTCAGGGGCAGAAGCCCGCGGGCGCCCCCGGGCAGCTGCCCGCGCCGGGTTTGGCCGGAGCTGCTGGGCCCGGCGGCGCGGGTGGTTTCTTCAGCGGCGTCGTGGGCAGCACCAGCGGCATGCGCAGCGGCGACTTCTCGGTGCCGGGCTACGAATGGCAACAGCAGGGCGCACAAGCCGCGGAGCCGCCACCCGCAGCGCAACCCTGGGCCAAGGTGGCGCCAGCGGCGGGGCCCGCGCCGTTGCCGACGCAACCCGCCGCGCCGCCCAGCGCGCCCGCCATGTCGGCCAGTGACTACCAAGCGCTGCCCCCGCAGCCTGTGTCTCCCTTCGCGCCCGCCGCCGAGAGCGCTAGCCCGACCCCCCAACAGCAAGCGCACGCGCTGCTCTTGGTGCGCGCGATGGTGGCGGCGGCCTACGCGGACGGATCCCTCGACGACAAGGAGCGCACGGACATCCTGGCGCGACTCGACGCGGCCGGGGTCGGCCCCGGAGAGCGCGCCGCCTTCGAGGCGGAGCTCTCGGCGCCCAAGCCCATCACCGCGCTGTGCGCCGAGGTGAACAGCCCCGAGCTCGCCGAGCAGCTGTACGTGGTGTCGCTGCTCTCGGTCAGCGCCGACACGGAAGCCGAGAAGGCGCACCTTCGCATGTTGCCCGTGCTGCTCAAGCTGAGCCCCGAGGCCGTGCAAGCCATCCACCAGAAGACCGGCATCCCCGCAGTGTAGGCGCGAGCTTGACGCTGCCGGCTTCGGCTGGAAAGCTCAGGCTGTCGTGTCGTGCTCGCCCTTCCTACTCGCTTCTGCCCCGCTCGCAGCGTTGATCGTGCTGGGCTGCGACGGTGGCAACGTGGCGCCGCCCTTCCCCGAGGGGCAAGGCCAGCTGCCGAGCACGGGCCTGCCCTATCCGCCAGGGCCGTACGCGATCTCGGTCGGTCAGGTGATCGAGAACTACAAGCTGGCTGGGTTTCCGGACCCGAGCGCCGAGAACGCGACCGAAGTGCCGATCGAGCTGGCCATGTTCTACAACCCGACTGGCGAGGGCCTGTACGCCGAGGAGTCGCCGTTCGCCGGGCAGACCTTGCCGCTGGTGTTGTGGTTGAACGTGTCTGCGTCCTGGTGCGGCCCCTGCCAGCTCGAGGCCTCGGAGATCTTGCCGCACGAGTACGACCTGTACGCGCCGCAAGGTGCGCAGTTCTTGCTGCAGCTGGCCGACGGACCCACACCCGGCATCCCGGCGCTCTTGAGCCACCTCACCGAGTGGACCACGCGTTACGACACGCGCTGGCCCGCCACCATCGACCCGGCCTACAAGATCGGCGCGCAGTTCGCTGGCGCGGCGTACCCCGTGAACATCCTGATCGACACCAAGACCATGAAGGTGCTCGAGGTCGCGGCCGGCATCCCCGAAGAGGGCAGCGCGTTCTTCCAGACGCTGGAGCAAACGCTCGGTGGCTAGCGCGCGCAAAGACCCGACGCCCAGCGTCGAGGAGCAGTTGCTCGAGGCCGAGGCCATCGCCGACGCCATGGTGATCTACTTGGACGACCAAGAGGATCCCCACGATCCCAAGTGGAGCGATCCACGCGCCATCGCAGACATGATGTGCGCGCTGATCAAGAACATCCGCCTGGGCCTGATCGCCGAGAGCGAGGACGAGTCGCTGGAGGACCTGCTGAACGAGCTGCGCGCGACGTTGCAGACGGCCCGCCGCTGGATGGGGCACGGCGCAGCCTTCGCCGACGACGACCTTCCCGCGCTCAGCCGGCCGGGCTCGGGCAAGCTCCCCCCCGCGATCGAGCGGCTGCCCATGTCCCAGCGCGAGACCGCGCGGCCCCCACCCGGCTTCTCGGTCGAAGATCTGCTGTCCGCTGCACCCAAGACGGATCGGCACCGAAAGCCGCAGTGAGCACGCCCAAGAAGCGCGCGCGCACGGCACGGCGGCAAGCCGACCGTGACGTGGTGAAACATGCGGCCGCTGCCCGCAAGGTGCACCTGTTGGGCCCCGGCGGCGCGCCCGACCGGCCCATCGAGCTGGCCTCGGCCGCGCAGGTGGAGCCCGATGCAGAGGGCCAGCGCTGCCCCGTGTGCGGCGCCGGGGTGCGCGTGGAGTCGCACGACGCAGTCGCGTTCGCCGGCGTTCGCCTGCGCGTGGCCGAGCTCCGCTGCAAGGCCTGCCACGAGAAGCTCCGGCGCTACTACCGCATAGGCCCTGTGCTGAATTGACTCGCAGGCGTGGGCACTGAAGGCGGTCAAGGAGCGGTGACCTTTGCCAAAGGTGGCCCGCAGTTGGCCGCGGGTCCGCGCGGGCGTAGCATGGTCGGTTCATGTCTGGGGACGACAGCGACCCGCCGCAGCGCACCACCAAGGCGTTCGACCTGGTCGAGCTGGCGCGCTCTGCGCGACCCGCGGAGATCACCAGCGCCACGTTCTCGTATGTGGACGCCATGCTCACCGGCCGCATGTCCGACGCCGAGCTCGGCCGCATCACCGACGAGATCCTGGGCGACGCCCCCAGTCAGGACGACGCGGACAGCGAGCCCATCCGCGCGCGGATCGACGCAGGCGATCACGCGGCGGCGTTGGAGCTCGCCGAGCGCTGCCTCGCGCGCGACCCGGCGCACGCGTACGCCAAGGAGGCCGCCCACGAGTGCCGAGAGCGCCTCGCCGATCGCTACCTGAGCAAGCTGGGCCCGAGTCGCTCGGTGCTCGAGCTCTTGATCGACGGCGACGCGCTGGGCGCGCTGGGCATCGATCGCTGGGCGGCCTACGTGATCTCTCGCATCGATGGGCGGGCGACGATCGACGATTTGACGGACCTCACGGGCTGGTCGCGCCTCGACACGTTGCGCGTGCTGTACGAGCTGTGCGAGCGCCGGATCGTGCGCGTCGGCCCCGTCGCGCCGCCGAGCTCGCGCGACGAGCGGCCCGTCGCGCTGGCGCGCGTGCGCCTGAAGTCGAGCCGCAGGACGGAGTGAGCCTCTGCTAGAGTGCCCGGGCCGATGGACGCTCGGGGCTCGTTTCGCCGCCTGTGGCTGATGCCCATGGTCAGCCTGCTGATCGTCTCCGGGGCCATGTTCGCCTGCATCTACTTGGTGGACGCGCTGTTCACTGGCGGCGCGGGCGAGAACACCAGCGAGGGCCTGAGCGGCTACTTCCTGTTCGACCCCGATCACATCACCGACGCCGTCTCGGGCCTCGGCGCCATGGTCGCGGCCGTGCTCGGCATCGTCGTCACGGTGGTCAGCATCGTGGTGCAGCTCTCCGCCGAGCGGTACACCGGCGTCACCGCGATGTTCCTCCGCGATCGCACCAACCTGTCGATCATGGCGTTCTACGTCGTGACGTGCGTCACCGGCGTTTGGATCAGCCTGTCGCTCAAGGCCGAGTTCGTGCCGCGCGCGTCGCTGGTGTTCATGCTCCTGCTCACGATCGTGGGCCTGACCATGATGGCGCCCTACTTCGGCTACGTGTTCCGCTTCCTGGAGCCGGGCAACATCATTCAGCGCATCCAGCGCGAGGCGACCAAGACCGCGGAAGCTGGTGCCCAACGCGGAGACGGGCGCACCGCACAGGCCCAGGCAGACGCGCTCGCCGCCATGGAGGAGCTCTCGGACATCACCTCCAACTCCATCTCCGGCAAGGACAAGATCATCGCCAGCCGAGCCGTCGACTCGCTCAAAGATCTGGCCGTCCGCTACTTGGACGGCAAGTCACAGGCGCGCGCGGAGTGGTTCCAGATCGGAGCGGCCATCCGCGACAACCCGGACTTCGTGGCCATGGATCCAGAGAGCCTCAAGGACCTGGAGACGCGTCGCACCTGGTTCGAGTGGAAGATCATGCGGCAGTACCTCGGCATCTACAACGAGGCGCTCGCGACGATGAAGGACATCAACTACCTCGTCGCGATCGACACGCGCTACATCGGCGAGAAGGCCGCCGAGGTGAAGGACGCCGAGCTGATGGAGCTCGTGTTCCGCTTCATGAACAGCTACATGCGCGCCACGCTCAACGCCAAGGACGTGCGCACCGCGTACAACGTGCTGAACCAGTACCGCCTGCTGGCCGAGACGTTGATGCAGCGCGGCCACCACGACGAGGCGCTGACCGCGGCCGGCCACATGAAGTACTACGCGCTGGTCAGCTACGACATGAAGTTGTCGTTCGTGACCGAGACCGTGGCCTACGACGTGGGCGCGCTCTGTCAGCTCGCCCACGAGCTCCAATCTCCGGCCGAAGATCAGATGTTGTCTCTGTTCTTGGAGATCGATCGGCCCGGCATGGAGCACGCCCACGAGGTGGCGCTCAAGGGCGTGCGCAAGGCGCAAGTGAAGCTCGCCAGCTACTACCTGATGGCCGGCGCCGAAGAGAAGGTGAGCCTGATCCACGAAGACATGGCCAGCGAATCGCGCGAACGCCTGCGCGCCATCCGCGACGAGCTCTCCCGCGTCGAGTCGAAGGACTTCTGGGAGATCATCGATCGCGGGCGCAACTTCGAGTTCATGCCCGAGGCACAGAAGCGGGCCATGCTTGCCTTCTTCGAACGTTTCGACGGCCTGTCGGACGAGCCGGCGCACGTGTCGAACCGCCCGCCCGGCGCGTCACGCCCCCCCGCGGCGTGAGCAGGGCGCGCTAGCCAGGGGTCGTCCCCCCCTTCTCGTCGCACGGGAGCTGTCTGGTCTCGCCCCCTGGATATCGTTGGCCGCCCTTCGGGCGGACTAGAAGTCATCCTCGCCTGGCTTGCGCCATCTGCGGTGGATGGCGATCGCCGCCACGCCTCCGACGAAGAACAGCGCGGGGGCACTGGAGAGGAACAGGTTGTCCGAGTCGCGCAGGCCCGTGAAATACCAACAAAGGGCACCCACGCTCACCCCCATCCAACCGCCGAACCCGAGCATCCAGCGCAGCGCGCGTTGGCCTCCGTCCTTGGGTAGGACGACCGGGTCGTCGTCTTGCGGGTGCATGTGCACAGCGTATGGCGTCTGGTGGCTACTCCATAGGCTTCAGACGCTTGACCAGCTCGGCCAAGCGGTTGCGATCGCTCTTCTTCAAGCCGTCTTTGCTGCCGAGGGCGCGCTGCAGCTGGTGCGCGCGTTTGGCGAAGAAGTGGGCGAGCGCGTCGGCGCGCTGCTCCGCGTAGTGGAGCGCGACTTCGTAGAACGGCTCCGGTCGTTCGGGCGCCAACTGGTAGGCCTCCAAGTAGCGATCGAGCACGTCGGGCCAGCGTTCATGCGCCGCGTGCGCCGCGCGCGCGACCAGCAGCTTGGCGTCGAACATCTGCGCGCTGGAGCCGCCCGCGCGCACGCGGCGCTCGAGCGTGCCGATCGCGAGCTCGAAATGCCCGGCCTTCAGCTGCGCCCGGCCCAGCTCGAGCAGCGCGTCTCGATCCGACTCGTCGGCGCCGACGACGCGCTCCAGGATCGCGAGGTCGCGCCGCTTGCGCTTCTTCTGGCGGGTGACCGAGGTCAGGTTCTCGCGGTGCCTGACGCGCACGCCGGGCACGACGCTCGCCGAACGTGCCGGAACCGTGATGGGTGCGAGCTCCCCCGCCACGATGCGCGCCGCGATCTCGCGCATGCCCAAGAGCGGCTCTCCGATCGCGCCGCTGGTGCGGAACAGACGCCGCTCGCGGTGCGCGACGGGCGCGGCCACTTCGACGTCGAAGGCTGGTTCGCGCGCTGCACCAGCGCTCGCCTCGCGCAGCAAGAAGCTGCGCAGCGCCGCCCCTCCCTCGAGCACCTCGTCGGGCCACAGCCACAGCACGAACACGGGGGAGTCGCGATCGTCGTCGACCTGCGAGAGCAGCGGCGGTGCCTCGCACGAGCCCGCGAGCTCGCCCATGGCGGCCTTGGCGCGCGGGCCAGCGTGCGGATCCGAAGCCAGATCCACGACCAGCCAGCGGTCCACGAACGGGCGAGCGCTCTCCAGCGTGGCCGGCAGCACGTCTGCGTCGTCGTCGCTGACCACCACCAGCCCGAGCAGCGGTCGCCCGCTCGGATCGCGCGGCGTGGGAACGTCTTCGTCATCGATGTCACGCGGCGAGGGTGGCGTCTTGGGCCGGCTCATCAGCGGTTGGGCGTGGCCGGCACCCCGTACAGCGGCGCCACATCCGGCGGCGGCTTCTGTTGCTGGGACGGTTCCGGCGCCGGCGCAGTCGCGCTCGGCGGCGGCGGCGTCTCCGCGATGCCGTACGCCGGCGCGGCGTTGATCTCGTTGTTGCCGCCGCCACATGCGCTGAGCGCGCTCAGCCCGAGCAACGCCAGCACGGCCATCCGCGGGCCGCTCGGCTCGGCGCGGCCGAGTGGCGCTCCGCAGCTGGGGCAGCGCTCGTCGCCGATCTTCACCACGCAATTGCAGCTGTTACACGGGATCCACGCGCTCATCGGCCACCTCGGCTGGAGAGTGTCCGGGAATCTCGAGCGCCAAGCAAGGCGTGACGAACGTCAGGCGCGCGCGCGCGCCCAGTCGACCGCGGCGCGCGGCCGGAGCACGCCGGCACCTTGCTGCTCGCGTGGGACGTCGGGGAGTGACTCCGCCGTCTCGGTCAACCCGCGGCGCAGATCGTCAGGGCTGAGCTTGGGCGCTACCTCCAGCATCTGCGCGGCCACGCTGGCAGCGATCGGCGCCGCGAACGAGGTCCCATCCACGTGCTGATAGTCCGGCGAGATGTACTTCTGACGACGGATGCGGGCCTCGACCGCGCGCATCAGCCCGCCGATCTGCTCGCGCTCTTCAGGGGTGGAGAGGCTGTTGCGCTCGCTGAAGCCATGCTCGGCGCTGAGCTCTTCGAGCACGCTGAGCAGCTGGAACAAGGGCTGGGCCTCGCGCGCAGTGAGCGTGCCGGGCAGCATCGGTGCAGGCACCCAGATCGCCGGCGCCAGCAGGTCTGGCTTCTGCACGCCTTCGCGGTGAGAGCCGTGGCTCGACGGCCAAGCGCGATCCTTGTTGCCGGTGACGTCAGGCGAGAAGCGGTCGTGCTGGCCACCCACGGTGATCGCGAAGGGCGAAGATGCCGGCGCACCGACCTTGCGGCCCGGCACGTTGCCCGCGGCGGCGAACACGGCGACACCGCTCTTGACCACCTCTTCGACGGCTTGCTCCACCTGCTGAAAGTGTCGGTCCTCTGCGTTGACCCCCAGCGACACGTTCAGAATGCGGATGCCCAGCTGGGGAAAGCGCAGCGGGAAGCGGATCGCGTGCGCCACGTGCTCGCCGAGCACGCGGCCTCCGCCCACGCCCGCCTTGATCAACACCACCTCCGCGTCGCTGGCGATGCCGCGGTAGCTGCCGCCCGAGCGCCAGCCGTTGCCCGCCGCGGAGCACGCCGTCATCGTGCCGTGCCAGCCGAAAGCCTGCGGCGTGAAGAACTCGGTGCCATCCGGCACGTCGCGCGTGGCGTCGGCGTACGCCTTGATGCGTCGCCCCGGCCGCATCAGATCCGGGTGCGGATAGAAGCCCACGTCGACGAAGCCCATGACGACCCCGTCCCCGGTGACGTCGGCGTAGGTGTCGAGGCGCTCGGGGATCGACAGAAGCTGGATGCGGCCCACGGCCACGCTCTAGCAGGGATCAGCGTGCGACGTGGACGTCATCGCGCAGAAAGGTTTCGATCGCACCGATGACCTGGGCAGCGTGGCTCAGGTGGGGCGAGTGCCCGGCGGAGAGCAGCTCGAGCCGCGCGTGGGGGAAGCGCGCCTCCGCCTCCATGGCGATCGGCAGCGGGAACGCCTCGTCCGCGTTGCCCCACACCAGCAGCACCGGCACGGGCACCTCGGCCAAGCGAGGCTGGAACGAGATGGCTCCTCGCGTGAGCGGCACCAGCGCGTCGAACGCTCGCTTGGCCAGGACGCGTCCGCCCGGCGCCGTTTGCAGCTCGGCGCGCAAGGCCGAAAGCTCGTCGGGCAGCGCGCCATTCGACAGCCCGCGACTCGGCAAGTGGAGCAGCTGCGTCGCGCGTGCGATGCGCTCCGGACCGACACGCAAGTAGAGTCGCGCGCTCGGCGTCACATACGGGCTCAAGCCCATGGCCGCGATCAGCACCAGGCCGCGCACCTTCACGCGCCCGGCCAGCGCGAGCTCGAGCGCAACGAGGCCTCCGAGCGAGTGTCCCACGAGCACCACCTCGCCTGCTGACTCGAGCGCGGACTCGATCGGACGCGCGAAGAAGTCGAGCGCAGAGCGCGCATCGTCTCCCGCCAGCCGTGGCGCGCCGGAGTGCCCGAAGCCAGGCAGGTCGTACGCGAGCGTCGGGCACGTCGCAGAGAAGTGCGTCAGGAAGCGGGCCCAGATCGTGGCGGCATGGCCGCGTCCATGCAGAAACACGAGCTTGGGCAGCGTGGCGGCGGCGAAGGTCTGCGTGCCCTCGAGCACACGCAGCGAGACCCGTCCGCCCACCACGCGCCGCGCGTGCACGCGAGGCGCGATCGCCGCGAGCAGCCGAGACTCGACCGGCCCAGGACGAGACACCACCGTGTAGATCGCGCTCGCATCTACCATCGGAGCTGCCTTCGCTCGGGCGACGACGCTTTGCAAGCTCTGTTGCTTCCGCGCCGCTCGGGCGGCCAGCCGGCGCTCGCACCTGAACATCGGAAGCGCTGACTCGAATTGGACGCTGCCCATCGCGCGACCGCACGTGGTAAGGTCTGTGCCTCGCATGGGTACCACCCCGGCTCCCCGGCAGAGCCTCGAGACCGTCCTCAAGTCTGTCGCCGGCGCTCCCAACGTCGTCCTGATCACCGGGCATCCCGACCCGGATGCGCTGGGCAGCGCGCTCGCGCACCAGCGGATCTGCCAGGAGCTCGGCGTGCCGTGCACCATCGCCAACGTGCTGCCAGTCTCGCACCGGCAGAACCGCGCCATGGTGAAGCTGCTCAACATCGACATGTTGCAGGTCACCAAGCCGGAGGACCTGGCGGCCTTCAAGCATCTGTCCCTTGTGGACACGTCCACGCCGGAGCCGACGATCGAGCTGCCCGCCGATCTCAAGCTGCTAAGCGTGGTCGACCATCACAAGATGGCGGAGGTGGACGCGCCTTTCGTCGACATTCGCCCGCACATGGGCGCAAGCTCGTCCATCTACGCCGAGTACATGGCCCAGGGGCTCGCGCCGCTCGAGACGGCCATGGGCGCCTCGCGCGTGGCCACTGCGCTCCTGTTCGGCATCCAAACCGACACCAACGATTTCCAGCTGGCCACCGCCGCGGACTTCGCCGCGGCCGCGTACGTGAAGCGCTTCTGCGACAGCGACGTGCTCAAGCGCGTGGGGCGCCGCGTGCACTCGGCCTCGGGCATGAGCCTGCTCGGCCGCGCCCTAGCCAACATGGTGGTGGTGCGCGATTTCGCGGTGACCGGCGTGGGTTACGTGTCGGCGGGAGATCGCGACGCCATCGCGACCACAGCAGACTTCATCCTGCAACGAGAGGACCTGGACACGGTCTTGGTGTTCGGCGTGGTCGAGGATCGCATCGACGGCTCGCTGCGCACCGACAGCGCAAGCGTCGAGCCGGCCACGTTCCTCACCGCCGTGTTCGGCAAAGATCGCTCGGGCAAGCCCTATGGCGGCGGTCGGGCAGACAAGGGCGGCTTTCAGATTCCGCTCGGTGTGCTCGCCGAGTGCGAAGACAAAGAGGCGCTGTGGGGCATCGTCGAGCAAATCGTGCGCTCCCGCCTCGCCAAGCAGATGCCGGAGATCGAGCGCGAGTACGAGCGGCTGCACCCCGAGTCGCACAACGGTCACCACGAGGAGTCTCGCGATCGCTTCTCCCGCGAGTTCTGAGCGGTCTCGAGCCGCTCAGCGTTTGGGGATGATCGACCAGCCAGCGCCTGCGTTCCGCTGGTAGTCCACGCCGTCGAAGCGAACGCGTCGTTTCCCAGCGTCCCACACGATCTCGAAGGGCCAGTAGCCGTTGGCCTTGGCCACTCGCTCGAGCTCGCTTCGGACGGGATCGTCACTCTGCTTGCGCGTGCCCACGAACACAGGGAAGCCGTCGTCGTAGTGCTCCACGCTTGCGAGCTCGACGATGCCCGAGAGCGCCGCCTTGGTGGGGTGCGCGAACGCCGATTCGACGGTGACCTTCTGCGGCTCGCCATACCCGAGCGGGCCCGCGCCACGCTCGCGGGGCAGCCCGAACTCGGCGTAACGCTTGGGCTGCTCCTGCTGCTTCCAGCTGGCGTACGGCAGCGAGTTGCCGCCCAAGTCCAACATCGAGATGCGCAGGTCCGGCAGCGTGATCACCGCGGTGTAGGCGCGCACCGTGTGCGAAGGCTGGCGCTCACCGACGTAGAAGCCGAGCCGATCCTGGAGGCAGTCCTCGAGGCGCACCGTCATGCGCACGTTGCCACCCGAGACCTTGCGCAGGTAGCGATCGAAGCCGCGCAGCTCGGGCAAAGCGAACAGCGCGTCCAGCGCGCGCTCCTCGAGATCCACGCGTTGGATCGGCGCCCACCCGCCTTGCTCGCAGCTGGTCTGCGCCTGAATCTCACCCGTGGCGGCCTTCACTCGCAGCTCCGTGTAGACCACGTTTGGCTCGCGACGCTCGGGCGCCACCTGCAACATGTGCCACACGGGTGGCGGATTCTGCGCTGGCAGCGACACGACGCGCAGCGCTGGGTCGTTCGCCAGGAGCCGACGCACGAGCGGCGTCTCTTCGACCAACCTCTTGGCCCGCGCGGCGTCCGTGGGCGCGGCGGGCGCGGGGGCCCAAGGCGGCGCGCTGCTCGCAACGGCGGGGGCGGAGCGCTCGGCGCTCACCACGGGCCATGGGCTCTCGACCGCGCTGACCGCTGGGCCTGTTGCCTCTGGCGTGGGCGTGCGGTCAGGAGCTTCGTCGCAAGCGAACGCGCAGCACGAGAGAGCCGTGAACCAAACGAACAGCCGCGAACGCATGAGCGGGATCGGTGAACGCCCGACGCCTGACGGGGTATTCCAAGCTCGGATCAGACCGGGGTCTCGAGGTCCCCGAGCCACTCACTCACCTGCCCCTCTTCGTAACCAAAGCTGGTGAGCGGCAGGCCCGCGCCACGCAGCGCGGTGAGCAGTGCCTTGGTCGAGTTGCCGTTGTCGTCGCGGTGATGGAAGTTGCCCCGCAAGCGCCCCCCGCCACGGCCACACAGCAGCATGGGCAAGTCGTCTTGCGAGTGCGTCCAGCCCTCGGTGTGCTCGGTGGACACGTACAGCGAGGTGTTGTGCAGCAGGTTGGTGGCGCCCTCTTGCGTGTTCTTCAGCTTGTCCAAGAACACTGCCAGCTGCTGCATGGTGAACTTCACCGCGTCGCGTTGCTTGGTGTAGGGCGCCGGCTCGGTGTGGTTCATGTAGTGCTGGCCGTCGGTCGCGCCCACCATCCAGAACACGGCGCCAGAGCCGCACGTCGAGTACATGATCGAGAAGCTCCGCGTCAGGCCACACGCCAGCGCCAGCGCCATCAGGTCGCTCATCACCTCGTTCTTCTCGGCGATCTGCTCGTTCGAGTCGATGTCGGGCAGCTCACCGGGATCGGCGGGCTTGTTGCACTCGGCGAGCGGCGCCTTCAGCCGGGCCTCGAGCTCACTGATGCTGGTGAGGTGCTGCTCCATCCGCTGCTGGTCCTTCGTGCCCAGCCGAGGCTTGAGGCTGCTCACCTGATCTTTGACGGCGTCGAGCACGTGGGCGCGCGCGCTGCGCACCAGCGGCTCTGCGGTGCCTTGGTTGAACAGCCGATCGAAGAACGCGTGGGGCGACTCTTCGGAAGGGTTCACGTTGGACTCGCCGGCGACGCTGCCGTTGTGGGACAAATACTGGAAGGTGGTGCCCTCGTCGGTGCCGCGGAAGCGCGTGACGGCCAGCTCGAGCGACTTGTACGGGGTCGGGTCGGCGCTCTGAAAGTGGGCCGCAGCGACCTGATCGATGCTCGGGTACTTGAAGGTGGAGACGATCGTGTCGCGCACGTCGTCGACTTTGTAGTGGGGGCCGCCAGAGTTCACCGTCACCATGCCGGAGTGGTGTGCGTGACGCGGCGTCTTCACGCTGAGGCCGCTGATCACGCTCACGTACTCCTTGTGCGGGAGCAGCGCCGCGAGCGCGAAGTCGTCGGGCACGGTCCAGTCTGCGCCCACGCTGGCCGGCGTCCACGTGGGCAGGTGCACGCCGTTGCCGAAGAACCACATGCCGAAGCGCGTGGGCAACGCCTCTCCCCCGGCGAACGCCTCGCCGTGTTCGTCGAGCAAGAAGTCGAACAGCGGCAACCCCAGCGCGACGGCAGCGCCGCCCGCCATGCCGCGCAGGAACACGCGCCGCGGCAGGCCGCGGCGGCCAGCGGGGGTGAGCAAGCGGTCGAGGATGCGATCTCGTGCGCTCACGGCTCACCTCCCTGCTCCGGGCTGGCGTAGCGATACCCGTCGTTGGTCACCAGCGCGACCACCAGCGCCTGGAAGTCGTAGTCGCTGGCCACGAAGCGCTCGACCAGCGCGTCCACGCTCTCGCCTTCCTTGGAGGTAGCCAGGTGCGCACCGCCGTGCTCGTAGAAGCGCCGCGCGATACACGCGCCCACCTCTGGCAGCTCCGCGATGAGCTCGCCCATCTCGATGCCCCCGTTCACGGCCTGACCGTCGACCTCGGTGGCAGCGTCGATGCTGAGACCGTTCTCGTCCACGTCTCGATACAGGCCGAGCGCGTCGAAGTGCTCGAACGCGAAGCCGATCGGGTCCATCGCCTGGTGGCAGGCAGCGCACGAGGGATCTTCCACGTGCACGCTGAGCTTCTCGCGCAGCGTGATCGGCGGCGCGCCGGGCTCGGGCTCGGGCAGCGTGGTGCTCACGCCGGGGGGCGGCGGCGGCACGTCCTCGCACAGCAGGTTGATGCGCACGAAGCGGCCGCGATGAGTAGGCGAGGTCTGCGTCTTGTGCGCGTTGAGCGACAGGTAGCCGAGCGAGGTCAACACGCCAGCGCGTTTGCTGCCAGGCTCGAGCGTGACCTGCGAGAACGTATCGCCCTCCACCCCCTCGATCGCGTACAGCGCGGCCAGCTCAGCGTTGACGAAGGTCTGGTCGCTGGTGAACAAGCGCCGGAAGTCGCCTGCGTCGTCGAACACCACGTGCTCGAACATCTTCTCGATCTCGATGCGCATGGCGGGCCCGAGCGTGGCCGATATCTGCGGGAACTTCTCGGGGTCTTTGTCCAGCGTGTCGAGCTTGCTCAGGTTCATGAAGTCGCGGAAAAAGCGGGTGAGCGCGGGCCGCGCTCGCGGGTCGGCGAGCAACCTCCGGGCGTGCGCCTCGACCGCAGTCACGTCGTCGAGCTCTCCCAGCTCGGCGGCCTGGCGCAGCTCGCTGTCCGGCGGGGCGTCGAGCAGCAGATACGAGAGGCGGCTCGCCATCTCGAAGCTGGTGAAGCGCAAGAGCGTCGGGGTCTCGGGCACCGGCTCGCCGAGCTCGACCCGGAACAAGAAATGGGGCGACTGCAGCACGGCCGCCAAGCCGAACTTCAAGCCCTCGTTGCTGTCGGCGAGCGAGGCGCCGATGGTGTCCGACAGCGAGAGCAGCGCGTCGAGCTCGCCCGCTGCCAGCGGGCGACGCCAGGCCTGGCTCGCGAAGCGCTCCACGAACTCGCTCACGCAGGGCTCGCTGGTGTCCGTGGCAGCGCACCCGACCAGCGCCTCGCGTCGCAGCGGATCTGCCCAGACCTGATCGAGGACCTCATACGTCGCGGTTTCGTACTCTTCGGCCTCGAGCGGCGAGATGGTCTTCTGGGCGGCGGCGATCGAGGTGAAGCCGTAGGCCTGGTCGTCGGCAGGCAGGTTCGCTGGCAACGCCAGCGGCTCGCCCAACAGGTCGAGCCACGAGTTGTGCAGCTGCACCTGCGTCAGCCGATGAAGCGTGGGCGAGGCCAGCGCTTGCTCGCTGCCGCCGGGCCCGCTCGCGCCGGCGCCGCTGCTGTCATCGTCGCCGATCTGGCCGGTGCAGGCGGCGACCCACACGAGCCATGAGCAGCACGACAGGGCCCGAGGATGCAGGGACGCCATGAGTGTGGAGGCTACCAGGACCTACACCGGCTGCCCACGGGGCATCGTCGTCAGCCCATGGCCATGGAGACGATGGTGGTGGAGACCGCGGGAATCACGCCCATGAAGATGAGCGCCATGACGAAGCGGCCGGCTCGCTCCGGCAAGAAGTAGAACGCGCCGGGCGCGCGGAACACGTAGGAGAGCGAGCTCGGCGGCTCGGTGAAGGTAAAAATGAGCCAACCCAGCCCATAGAGCATCGACAGCGCAGACACGATGTAGACGGCAGACATGGCTCTCCCTCCGCGACGCCCCTAACGTATCGACACCTGCCGCCTTGTCCAACGGAATGCTCGCCGGGTCACAAATGTCACCACACCCAGCAATGCGAGCAGCCCCCCGACGCGCTCCGCGGGCGCCGACGCAGCACGGCAGGATGCACACCCGCCGCCCGGGGGCTGGGGGGCGACGGCTCGCGCTTCGGCGGAGGGGCCAGCCGACGCGCTCGGCGCGCCACTCGGAACGGCGCTGGGCTGGCTCGATGGCGCGGCGGGTGAGGACGCGCTCGCCGAGGCCGGCGTCGGCGGCGCGGCGCTCGCCGAGGCGCTCGTTGCTGGGGGCGCAGCCCGCTCGTCCAAGCTGACCTTCGCCGCGCCGCGCCCCGCGTGCGACAGCTCGCGCGCCGCGACGGACAGCTCCTTGCCAGCCCCCTTGCTGATCCAGAGCTCGATCAGCTCGCGCTCGCCGCGCGTGAGCTGGGGGTGATCGCTCGGGGGCATGTGCTCATCGTGCGAGAGCGGCAGCAGCACGCGCTGGATCAACAGGCTCTGACGCGGCTTCCCCGGGATCACGGCGGGCTCGCCGAACGCTGCGCTCAGCATGGCGGCGTGGTCATCCACGCGAAAGCCCCCCGACGCCGTCTTGCCTTCGTGGCAGCTGCCACAACGCTTGCGGAGCACCGGATCGACCAGCTCGGTGTAGAGCGCGAGCTCAGCCGGCAGCGCTTCGACGGCCACGTCGGGCTCGCTGGTTGCTGGCACGGACGGCGCCGGCGGAGGCGGGGGGATGGTGGCGGAGGGCGCGCCGGTTGCCACGACGGAGGTGGTCGCGGCTGGCGCCGCGCTCGCCAGCTTGGGATCGAGCGCCGAGAGCTTGAGCTCGCTGCTCGCACCGTGGTCGACCCAGAACGCGATCAGCTCGATCTCCAGCGGGCTGGGCTGGCCCTCTTTTTTGGGCGGCATGTGATCGGCGTGATCGAGCGGCAGCCGCATGAACGCGACCAGCGGGCTGGCCTTGGCGTCGTTGGGCACCAGGGCCGGCCCCCCCTTGCCGCCCGAGAGCAGCGCCTCGATCGAGTCGACGCGAAGCCGGCCCTTGCGCTTGTCTGGGCCGTGGCAGCGCACGCAATGCGCGTCGAGCACGGGCTTGACCTTGGCGGACCACACGCTGCCTTCTTGACCAGGCTCGCTCGGCAACGATACGGACGCTTCCGACGTGGCCAGCGGCGCGCTCGAGCTACTCGCCGCGCTGCTCGAGCTGCTCGGCGCGACCGGCCGGGCGCCGCCGATCTCGTTCGGAAGCGCGATCGCGCGGAGCAGGATCGTGCGCGCGCCCTCGGGGGCGAGCGTGTCTTTGACGCGCAGCGTATCGCTGGCACCACGCTCGATCCAAAACTTCAAGAGCTCCAGCTCGTCGGCGCTGAGCTGGGGCTTGTCGGCGGGCGGCATGTGGTCGTCGTGCTCGAGCGGCAACATCACCCGCGTCACGAGCGGGCTCTTGTCCACCGATCCGGCCACCACCGCGGGCCCAGACTCGCCGCCCTTCAACAGGCTGGCCAGGTCGTCCACGCGCAGACCACCCTTCACTTGCTCGGGGCCGTGACACTCCAAGCAGCGGGCCTTGAGCACCGGCAACACCACGTGCTCGAACACGAGCGGCTCCTCGCTCGGCTCGGGCTGCTCATCGCTCGGCTTCGGCGGCTTCTTCTCGCCCAGAAGCTCACGCACGAACGCGGGGGCGTGTTTGGTCAGGTACCCCTCGCCGCGCGTCATGGTGCCGCCGTGATGCGCGCCCAGCGTGATGAACCCGAGCGCCGCCGCGAGCACACCGCGGTAGGCGGCACGCAAGCCGGGTCGAGCTGCGCTCTGCGACCACAGCGCCCAGGCGCCCGCGCTGAGCACGATGCCGATCAGCGTCAGGTTGCGGTGCTCGGCGATCAGGCCGCGGGGGAAGCCGCCTCCGCGCGCCAAGAGCAGGCCCAAGAAGAACGCTGCGAACGCCGAGACCACGAGCAGCGGCAGGATCAAGTCCAGCGCCGGATCGATGCGGGATCGCAAGCGAGGCACGAACGAGAGCAGCTCGCCGAGCACGACCAGCAGCAGCACCCCGATCGGAAGGTGCACGAGCAGCGTGTGAAACCGCCCCACGAACTGCACCAGGCTCGCGCTCTCGCTCGGCTGCCCGGACAGGAGCAGCGCGCTGGTCAGCGCCAAGCTCGCCACCACCACGGCGGCGATGGTGGCCGCGCGCGCTGGAATGGGCTCGGGGGCACGCGGCTCGCGCAGCTCTCGACCGGGCGCAGACACGCTCAGAAATCTCCCGTGCCAGTCTGCACGTGAACGAGCCTTCGGCGCTCATGGCTCAGCGGGCACCGGAGAATCTTGCTTTCTGATTCAACTGGCAAGCCAGTGGAAAGCTAGCGCACCCCAAGACTTGCGGCGAGCCCGCGCTCTTTGCCCTCAGGGCGTGGACGCCGCCGCAGCCGCGACGTCGGGGGAGGTCGTTTGCACCGTCAGGCCCGTGATGAGCGCGCGAAGCAGGCGCGCGCGATCGAGCCCCGGCTCCCCGGCCACGACCAAGAGCGCGCCTCCGTCCCGCGCGAAAGAGCCGGGAGGCTTCTCCTTGGCGAGCGCGTCCACGCGCTGATCGAGCACAGCCGGCGTCTTGTCCGGTCGAGCGTAGTGGAGCTCGACCTTGCCCTGCTTGCCGCCGAGCTGGAAGCTCATGACAGCAGGGTGCTCGGCGGGCTGTGCCACCTCCACCTTTTCCACGCCGGCCCGGAGCATCCTGGAGCGGAGCTCGTCGACGCTCAGTGTCGCAAGCGACACCGCAGGCACTGGGCCGCCCCGAGGAGGAGCAGCGATCGATGCCGGGTCGGGCCCCTTCACGGTGTTGCCCCGGACGTCGAGCGGGATGCCGGCGACGATTTGATCGAACAGCTCGATCGTCGTCTGCTCCAACTTGTACGCGACGAGCAAGCTGGTGTTGCCGTCCAAGCCGTAGGCCACGCCGCGAAAGCCCGCGTCTTGGTAGTTTCGCACGATCATGCCCAGGTACGGCATGAACGCGTGCCGCAGCTCCGCGTGCGACATGTCTGCGCGGGGCGCGAGCATCTCGGTCAGGTGGATCGAGCCCCAGGTGTCGCCGACCAAGAAGCTCAACAAGAACATCTTGGGCTTGTGCTCGGTGCGGTTGGTGATCGAGAGGCCCGCGCGCTGCGCCCGCGCCTCGAGGTCGGCCATGGTGAGATCCGAGAGGCGCACAGGAGCGGGTGGCGCGGCCACTTCCGGAGGCGCTGCCGTAGGATCGGGCGGAGCCGCCGGCTCGAACCGCGCAGTCGCCCGAGACCACCACAGCGCCAAGGCGCCGCTGGCCACGAGCGCCCCCGCAGCACCGACCACGGCACGACGCCCGACACGCGGCGGCGCATGCAGCAACGTCGAGCCCGCCCGCGGACGGCGAGGTGTCTCATCGACCCGCACGGTGCGCGTCATGGAGGGGGCAGTGGGGTCGCGGGGCGAGAGCTCCGCGCCGCCGCGATGTGAGGGTAGGTCCTTCTCGCTGAGCGGCGCGAGGCCCAGCTCCTGGCCCACCCCGGCGGTGTGGGCCGCCGCGCGCAACGCGACCAGCAGCTCCCCGGCGTCAGCGAAGCGTTCGTTCGGACGCAGCGCCAGCGCACGCTCGATCACAGTCTCGAACGGCCCTACATCCACGCCCAGCCGCCCAGGGGTCGGCCGCTGCGGGTCGATGGCTACGAGCCCAGCGCTGTCATCGTCGCCGTAAGGCAGACGACCAGTCACCATCTCCGTGAAGAGCAGCCCCAGCGCATGCACGTCGGTCCAGGGCCCGGTGCGAGCGCTGGCGATCTGCTCGGGTGCCGCGTAGGCGGGCGTGAAGGCAGTGTGGCCGGTGCGAGTGAGCGTGCCTCCCGCGCCGGGGAGATCTTCGCCATCGAACCACTTGGCGATGCCGAAGTCGATCACGCGAGGCGAGAGCTCCCCCTCGTCGTTGGGCTGGAGCATCACGTTGTTGGGCTTGAGGTCCCGATGAACGATCTGGGACTTGTGCGCGTGGGCCACCGCGGCGGTGATGCGCTCGACCAGCACCCATGCTTGCGCCAACGGCAACGCGCCGTGCGCGCGCAAGAGGGAGCGCAAGGAGTTGTCACCGGCCCATTCCATCACGAGATAAGGAGTGGGCTCCCCCGAGACACCATCTTGCAGGATGCCTTGATCGATGGTGCGGACGATGCCGTCGTGGCGGAGGCGGCCCAAGATGCGCGCCTCGTCGACGAACGAGCTGAGCAGCTGCATCCGCCGGGGAGCAGACAGTTCTCCTGGCGCGCGCAGCACCTTGACCGCGATCGGTAGTTCGATCGCCAGCGCGAGCCCCGCGTACACCGTGCCGAAGCCGCCGCTGCCGACCAGACGATCGACGCGATAACGGCCGTCGATCACCGTACCGGGTGCGATGTTGCCTGCGCGATCCACCCTGTTGATGTAGCAGACCTCCTCACGGCGGCGCGACGCCCAACGGGTCTGGTCCGCCCATGCTGTCGCCCAGCTCGTCGAAGGTGACGTCGTGGGCGAACAGCACGAACGTCGTGCGAGCGGGTGGAGCCGCTCTCTTGTCGACCGCGATCGAGAGCACGCTGCGACCGCTGACGCCGTACACGACGTCGAAGCCCGCGCTGACGAAGCTGCGAGCGCTGACCCGGGCCGCGTCGAGAGAGTCGTACAGCATCAGGTGGCCGGGTCGCCCGCGGCTCTGGAATGGCACGCTCAGCTGCCCCTCGACGGACGTCGCCGTCGTGCGCGGCGAGTAGAATCCGTGGCGATCCGCGCGCTCCCACAGCTCCTCCAGGCTGAGCGAGCCCAGCGCGCGCGGCTTGTGGGCGAAGAACAGCGCGGGCTCTGGTCGCTCGAGGTGGGCGCGCGGCGAGAGCTTCAGCCCCCACCAGAGCGCCAGGGCCAAGGGCAACAGCAGGAGCGGCGCGGCAAGCCACCGGCCCGGGCGACGACGCGCGGCCGGGGTGATGAGCTCGGGTCGGGCAGGAGGCGATGTGGACGGAGCGGCGCTGCGAGATGGGAGACTTTTCGCCGCCTCCACGCAAGCCTCGAGCAGCTGCTCCGCATCCGCGTATCTGTCGCTCGGTTGGAGCGAGAGCGCTCGGGCCAACACCGCTTCGAACGGGCCTGCGTCCGCTCCGAACACCTTCGGTGTGGGGCGGTCGGGGGAGATGGCCGCCTGCAACGTGGCCGTGATCGGCTCGAGCGGGTACGGGCTCCTGCCGGTCAGCAGCTCGACGAAGATCAGCGCGGCGGCGTGCACGTCGGTCCACGGTCCGGTGCGCGCGCCGAGCACCTGCTCCGGGGCCGCATATGCGGGCGTGCTCGCGCTGGACGTACGCGAGGCCGTCGCCAAGCTGCCGGCCGGTTTGGAGGCGTCCCACAGCTTGGCCAACCCGAAGTCGATCAGGCACAGCCGCGTCCGTCCCTGCTCGTCGCGCGCCAGCATCAGGTTCTGAGGCTTGAGATCGCGATGCACCACGCCGGCGCGGTGCGCATGCGCGAGCCCGTCCAGCAACGAGCGCATCCAACCCCAGGCCCTGGCCATGGGGACGCCCTCACCCCGCGAGCGTTCCAGCAGCTCCGCGAGCGTGCCCTCCGTGCAGAGCTCCGTGACGAGGTAGGGAAGCCGCTCTTCCTCGTGCTCGGACTCGAGCTCGCCCACGTCGAGCACACGGACGATGCTCTCGTGTCGCAGCCGCGAAAGCAGCTTGGACTCGTCGCTGAGGCAGCTCAAGAGCTCCGCGCGCTGCGCGCTCGAGAGACCGAGTGGCAGGCGGAGCACCTTGAGCGCCACGGGGGAATCGAGCCGCAGGTGATGCGCACGCAAGACGGTGGCATGACCACCTTCGCCCACGAGCGCGTCGACGCGGTAACGCCCCGCCACGACCGACCCAATCAGGCGGCCCGCGATCACGGCTTCGGCCCTCTCAGCTCACAAGCCGTCGGCGCACTCGAGCAGGTTCAGGAGCTCCCCCGCGCACTCATCGACCTGTACTTGGTCGTTCACGCACTCGAAGGAGTCGCTGTAGCAAGCGATCAACTCGTTGTACTCCGGCAAGCAGTCGGCCTGCTCCGCGTCGAGCTCGGCGTCCTCGGTGGCGTCGTAGCAGTCTTCTCGCAGGCCATCCGAGCAGCCGGTGCAATCGCAGCTGCGATCGCACAGCGACTTGCCCGCCGAGCCACAAGCCCCCGCGGCAAAGGCGAGGCCTGCCGCGATCAGCGCACCAGCTCCGATTTTTTGCAGCACCATGTGAGCCCCTCCTCTCCGCCGCCTCAACCAGCGCCCAGGCGGGCGCGAGCGTCCACGTAACCATCGCTCACGGAGAAGATCACGATGTCGCGAGCCTCTGCGTTGCGTCCGATCCAGGTGAGGCGATCCTTGCCGGCCGGCGGGGGCCCGTTGGCGTTGCCGCCGGCCCACGCGATGCTCGTCAGCGCCACGTTCACGTCGCCCACGGCCAAGAGCCCAGCGCGCGAGCCCCAGCCGTTGATGGCCGAGTTCAACGTCGACGCGCGGTTGCCGATGCTGCCGATCACATCGGCGGCGAGCGTGCCGACGTCCACCCCGAGGCCGGGCGGCAAGGCCTTGCTCAAGCGGCCGTAGGCCTCCGAGAAACGGCCCGCGTCCACCCCCTGCGGCGAGAACTGCGGCTGGAACACGCGCAGGTAGGCGGCCAGCAGCGGCCACAGATCGATCGGCGCCGTGCGCGCGAACACCGCGGCGTTGGCGGACAGCACCTTCATCGCCCGATGGATCAAGAACGAGCGCTCCGCGCTCGGCGGCTGCTGAGCGAGGCTCAAGCCCATCACGATCGTGGGCGGATGAGCGCGCGCAGGGATGCAGATCGACCCCAGCACGTTGGACACCAGCACCTGGATCTGAGGCAGGCCGTAGGCACCGGCGAAGGCGCGCACCTCTTCGCCGATGCTCGCCACCGGCGGAGGCGGCGGCGTGGCCCGCACCCCGTCGAGATCGTAGGGGAAGGCCAGATCCAGCATCTCTCCGGTGCGCAACAGGAGCTCGCGGAACGCTGGGGTCATCACCTCGGGGGCGAGCAGCTCGTCGAGTGAAGCGTCTCCTGCACGCATGCCGGCGCCGGAGATGTCCACCTCGTTGCCCTCGATCGCCGCGACGGCGGCACGCGCGGCGGCCGCTGCGTCGGTGCGACCGCGCAGCTCCGCCGCGGTCGCGAGCGTCTCGAACAAGAACGTCTCGAAGCGGCCGGTCCCGAGCGCGCGTCGCGCGTCGGCCACGGCGCGATCGAGCAGCACGGCGCCTGCCGGGCCCTGGCCAGTGCGCTGGTAGAACTTCACCAGCGCGCGCAGCGCGGTGTCGCTCTTGGGGAACGACTTGCGAGCCACGACCAAGGTGCTCTCGGCCTTCTTGAGCTCGCCCATCTCCTCCATGATCTCGGCCAGCTCGATCGTGCGGTGGCACTTGTCTTCCGGAGACTCGGCCGCGTTCATCAGCGCGTTCTGCTCTTCGACTGCGCGCGACATCTGCCCCGCTCGTCGGAACAGCGAGACGAGCTTCTCGCGCGCCGCCTGATCGCCGGGCCGACGCTTCAGGATCTCCTGGTAGGCGAGCTCGGCGCGCTCCTCGTTGGGCAACAGCTCGTCGTAGAGCTTGCCCAGGCGGAAGTAGATGTCGATCTGCTTGTCTGGCTCGCTGGTCAGGCGCGCGAGCCGGATCAGGGCCTGCTCCGCGCCTTCGTAGTCGCCGTCGTCGAAACACAGCTCGGCGAAGGTGCCGAGCGCCTCGACGTGATCGGGGTTGGCGTCGAGCGCCGCGGCCAACGCACGCTTGGCCGCCTCGCCGTCGCCGACCTCGGCCAGCGCACGTCCGCGCATGACCTCCATCTCGACCCGCTCGCCGGGGTCCTGGATCGCTTCCAGCCGACGCGAGAGCAGCTCGGCGAGCTCGGCCCGCTCACCCTTCTGCACGTAGATCTGACGCAGGCGCTCGAACACCTCGACGTTGTTCGGGTCGGCCACCGCGACGCGTTCGAGCGCTGCGCGCGCGCGGCCCACGTCGCCCACTTTGTCTTGCCACAACAGCGCGGCGGCCAAGTCCAGCTCCTGGCGCCAGGCCGGCGTCTGGATGACCTCGCTGGCTGCCTCGAGCTGTGCAGCGGCGGCGGCAGGGTCACCCTGCGCCTCGAGCACGCTCGACAGCTCGATGCGGGCCACCACGTGCTCCGGCACGAGCTCCACGGCGGCGCTCAGCAGCTCCTGGGCGGCGGCGTTGTCGCCCACGGAGCGGAGCGCCTGCGCGGCGCGCAGCGAGAGCGTCGCTTGCTCGCTCGGGCGATCGGTCAGCGCGAGCAACAGCCGGTCGCACTGCGCGGCGACGGCCATGTCGCCCACGGCCCGCGCGTGCGCGTCCATCTGGCGGATCGACCAGAGCGGGCGCGGATCCTGCGAGAACGCGATGGCGACCGGCTCGGCGGTGTCTTCCCAGCGGATGCGCTGCCTCAGACGTGCCGCCAGCGCGGCGTAGGCGGCGGCCTCGCCGCCCTCCAGGTTGCGGGCCAGCTCCATCACGATGGGCTCGAGCTCGTCGTCTCGCCCGCCAGACATGAGCGCGCTCGCGACGCGGCGCAACGTGCGCAGGTGCGAGGGGTTCTCCTCCAGGATGGTGCGCCGGAACAATAGACCGCTGGCCGTGTCGCCGCGGCCGCGCTCGTCGAGCTCGGCCAAGCGCTCGTAGATCTCGAGGCGCAGCGCGGCGTCGTCGGTGCCGCGTGCCTCGGGCAAGAGCGAGTCGACGATCTCGGCCGTACCGAAACCTGCCAGCGCAAAACGATACGCAGCGATGGGGGCGATCTGTTTCTCGCCCAGTCCCTCTGCCATCTTGGCGGCGCGCGCCGCCGAGTCCAGATCGCCGGCGCGCTCGTACTCGAGCGCGGCCTCGACCGCCAGACGAGCGGCCTCGGATCCGGTCTGCTCCGACGCACGCGCCTCACGCCAAGGCGCGCGATCGGCAGTGGGCTCGGGAGAGAGGCGCTCGTACAGGTCGCGCAGGCCGAAGTCCGCTGGGCGCGCCCGGAGCGCCTCCTCGAGGAGCGCGGAGGCGGTCTGGTTCTCGCCATCGGAGACCAACAAAGCCTCGCGTGTCAGATCGTGCGCTCGCTCGACGGGGTCGTCGCTGGCTTCGCGGCGGAACCGCAACCACTCGATCAGCGACTGCTGATCCGAGCGCCCGCGCGCACCGATTTCGCCCAAGTGCAGCGCAATGGGCAGACCAGGAGCCGTCTCTGCGGCGGCCTTGGCAGCCAGGTCGGCCTCTTCGTGCAGGTCGGCGGCACGCTTCTCGTCGTCGCTGGCCTGCGCGAGGAGCGTGTAGCGAATCGCGCACTCGGTCAACAGCACGGCCTTGCCGAGCCCCGCGGGCAGCGGCTCGGCGTGATCGCGCAGCGTGCGAGCGAACGCCTCTTCGTCGGCCGAGCCCTCCGCGGCGCGAGCCACGGCTTCGCAAGACGAGTCGTCCTTGTGAACCTCCGCGTAGGTGGCGCGGGCGCGCTCGGTGTCCCCCGAGAGCTCTGCCAGCAGCGCGGCCGCCAACATCCCGGCTGAGTCTGCACCTCGCTCGCCGTCCGCGCCCCACGTGGCGATCGCTTCGGCCACGCGCTCGGTGGTGCCCGAGTCGATGTCGAGCTCCAACCCCAGCGCGCGCACCAGCGCAGCCCACTCGGGCCGCGCTGGACCATCGTGTTGCACCAGCTCCGTCAGCGCCGCGTCGAGCGCCTCGCGCTGCTCGGCAGAGACGCCATCCACGCTGCCCAGCACGCGACCGAGCAGCGCAGCCGCGCGCACCGCAGGCGCGCCGGCCTGCACGAAGCGAAGACGAGAGAGTCGCTGCTCGCCACGGGGCGACAGCGCCGCCAGCACCGGTCCGCTCAGGAGCGAGACATCGTCTGCGGCCGCCGTACCGGACGCAGCTGCGCCCGCACCATCGACGATGTTGGCGAGCATGTCGCGCGCGGCGCGCCCACCAGGATCTTGCCGAGCCGCATCCAGCGCGGCCAACGCGATCTGGTCGGTAGGGGAGAAGGCCTGCTGATCTCGTGGGTCGACGGCCTCGCCGAGCTCCACGGCCAACGCAGCCAACGCGCGGCGAGCCAAGGCGCCGGCGCTGCCTTCAGCGGCATCGTTGAGCGCGGCCATGGCTTCGCTGCGCGTCTCGTTGCGCGCAGCCGTCAGCGCTGCCGAGAGCCAACCAGCCGCCCCCGAGAAGGTCGCCGCTCGCAGGTGCGCCGCGTGAGTCACCAGCGCGCTCGGATCACCGCTCGTGATCGCGTGCTTCAGGTTGAGCACGGCCTCGACCACATGCCGCGGTTCCGCTTGGGTGCGCGCGGGCGGCAGTCCGCGCAGGCTGGCCACCATGCCGAACGCCGCGCCGAGCGCGGCGAGCCCCTCGGGATCGCTCGGCCGCACCTTGGTCAGGGCCGCGGGCTCCGGCAGCGCAGCCGCCGCCTCGGCGAACTTCTGCACGCTCGCGCGCGGATCGGCGGGCAAGGCGCGAAGAGCTTGGTCGACGCGACGTTTGGCCTGCACATCGTCGCGCTGCACCAGACGCGCAACCTCGGCTGCCAGCCAAGCAGCGTGCACGCGGCCTTCGGCCGTGGGCATGTGACGAACCTCGGGCTCCATCACCTCGGCGGCGTGCACGAAATCGCCAGCACGCATGAGCATGGCGCGGTGTTGGCGGATCGCGAGCGGCAGGTTGGGCGCGAGTTGGTAGGCTTCGTGCGCCGCCTCGGCCGCGAGCCCATCATCGCCCACCTGGGCGTAGAGCTCGGACACGGTGAGCAGCATCCGCGCGCGCACGGACTTGTCTGCTTGTTGCCCGGCCTCCGCGCGCAGCCACTCCGCGCGAGACGAGAACGCCTCGCGCATGCCTGGCGTCTTGGCCAGAACCAAGGGCGCGTCCTCTTCGTCGGCCATGCCAGGCAGCGGCAGCCTGGCAGCGACCGAAACGCCCACCGACACGGCGGCGGCGGCGGGCTCGTCGGCCTGGATCTCTGGCTCCGCCATGAGATCTTCGAGGTTCGCTTCGGCCACCTCGGGCGCGGACTCAGCAAGCTCTTCGTCTGCGTACGCGATCGCTTCGACCACCGCCTCTTCGACCTCGACGGCACCGCTGGCGATGATGGTGCGATCCTCGAGCTCGTCGTCGTCCGGCTCCGCGGCTGCCACGACGGGCGCGGCTGCCGCTCGCGGGGCGGCCGCGACGCCAGGTCCGCTCTCCAAGTCGTCGTAGTCCGGGATCGGGGCGGAGAATGCGCGCGTCGCCACCTCCTCCATGTCGGGCTCGGGCATGGTCGGCGCGGTGACGCGCGGGGACGGAGTCGCCCACCCTGGCGGCGTCACGACTTGCGCGATGGGTCCATCTGGCGTCGGCCGGTCGTGCACCTCGTCGGGAGGCGGCGGCGGCCGCGTTGGGGGCAGCGGGGGCGGGACGGGGGTTCTGATCGGCTGCGGCGCTGCCGGCTGGCCAGCCGCGCCAGGGGAGGACTCGCCGTCTCGCGGCGCATCATCGAACAACATGTCGAGCAGCGCATCGCCCTCGTCCGCAGTGGGGATCGCGTCGCGCACCGCGCCACCGCTCTGAGGGAACATGCCCGGCATGCTCTTGTCTTTCTTCTGGTCGCTCACCGGACCCCCATGCCGAGTTTCCGGCGGAGCTCGAGATATCCTGGCGACAGCACGAAGCGCAGCAAGCTCTTGGCGCGATCGCTCTCTTTGATGGCGCCCTGAAGCTGCGTGCGCGGCTGCCCGAGCATGTCTGCCAACACGATCGACACGTCGCCGGCCGCGATCGCCGCCATGCGGTCGCAGCTCATTCGCGCGACGGTGGCCCAAGCCTTGGGATCCTGGCCGCTCTTGGCGACCTCCTGAGCGAGCGGGGGCGCGAGCTTCTTCACGCGGCGGGACAGCTCCTTGTGCACGGCGCGCGAGATCTCGCCGTACACCGCGTACCCCGGGTTGGGCATGGCCGCGCCCACCTCGTTGCACAAGGCGATCACCACACACGCCACCGCTGCATCGTCGCGCGTGCGCAGCGCCGACAGGCCGCGCCGCAGCGCGAACACCTCGCGCGCGACCGCGGACCTCGCCGCGGCGTCGAACGGCGCGCCGATCTCCGTGCCCACCACCAGCGCGGGCGTCTCGCCCACCACCACGCCTTGCACGCCGCGCGGGTCGGGGCCTCCCACGTACAGCTCGAAGTCGACCTCGAAGCCGAGCGCGCCCATCCACTCCGCGACCGCCAGCCGGATCGGGGGCCCTCCCTTGGCCTCCACCTTCTGTTTGCGACCCACTTGGAGCGTGTCGAGAGACGGGCCGAGCGCCAAGCTGACCGTTTCGGCGATCGCCACCATCAGGCGCGGCACGGCGCCCGCGTCCCCAGGATCGGCGATCTCGGCGAGCGCACGTGCGTCGAGCGTCTGCTGCGGACGGCCAGGGATCTTGCCGTCCAGCGTGGCGAGCTCGTCGGACAAGCCGCGATCCGGCTTGCCCAGCGCAACCAGCACGCCCAGCGCGGCTTGTCGCAAAGCGAGGTCGCCCTGGGCCGCCGCGATGCGGGCGAGCAGCGCGACACGCTCGGTGTCACAGGGATCACGCTGCAACGACTCGACCAAATGCTGCTTGCCGCGGCCCAACATCTTGGCGCGGAAGCCCTCGTCGAAGCTCGTGCCGAGCACGACCTCGAGCGCCTCCGGGTCGTCGGGCGACTCGTCCAACAGCTTCTGCGCAGCGGCTTTGGCGCTGACCGGATCCTTCACCTTGTCGCGCCAGATCGCCATGCTGAGCCGCGCGGCTTCGATCCGCCCGGCCGACGTCTCGCGCTCGACCATCAGCACCTCGAGCATCTTGGTGGCCTCGTTCCAAGCGCCGGTGCGCGCCGCCGCGCGGGCCAAGCGCTCGCGCACGGCGGTGGTGCTGAGATCGTCGCGGTGCAGCGCGATCAACACCTCCAGCGCGCGCTCCGGCTGGTTCAGCTTGTTCTCGTAGATGTCGCACGCGGTGATGCCAGACACGAGGCGCTCTTGGCGCGGTGCCTCTTTGTTCTGCGACAGGCGTGCCATGAGCGGGGCGGCCCCAGCGAAGTCGCCCTTCTGGATGCAGATCGTTCCGGACAGGGCGAGCGCGCCCACGTGGTCGGGCTCGAGCATGGTCACGTTCTCGAGCGCAGCCAGCGCGCCATCGTTGTCGCCGCGCTTCTGCAACACGCGCGCGCGCTCCCAGAAGAGCTTGGCGATCTCGCGCTCGTCCTCGGCCACGTCGAGCCGGCGCTCGATCAGGCTGAGCAGTCGGTCGTTGTCCTTGCGATCACGCACGCGACGGAACAGCTTGTCGAACGCGCGCGAGGCGCGCGGGTCGCGCGTGAACGCTCGATCGAGGGCGATTTCGGCGTCCTCGTGGGCGGTGGTCTTCTCCAGCAGCAACAGGCCCGCGTGCTCCCAAAACTGGGCCCCGCGGGCGTCGTCTTTGCACAGCGCACCCAGCTGGGCGCAAGCCAGCGCCTCGTCCACGGGTTGCGAGAGTGCTTCCGCGGATGCGCGCACGCCCTCCCACGCACAGACGTCCTCGGGGCGAGCCTCGACGACCGTCTTGAAAGCCTCGAGCGCGGTCTCTGCCTGGCCGCTGGCGAGGCTGCTGAAGCCCGCGAGCGTCAGCGCGTCGAGCTGGCTGTCCGTGCCGAGCGCCTCTCCGAGGCCGTGGAGCGCGGCCGCACGACGGCGTGGATCGCAACCGGGCGGCGCGAGCTCGAGGTTGAGTAGTGCCCCGGCCGCATGCTCGGCCGAGAGCAGTGGCTGCCCCACCGAGGGTTGATCGAGCATCGCAACGATCACCGCCGAGGCGAGCATGGCCTCTTGTGCGGCCCCCTCCAGCCCTTGCGCGAGCAGTCGACGCGCAGCCACCTCGGCCGTGCGATCTTCGGCTGCCATCGCGGCCGAGAGCCACTCCAGACCGACGTGCAGGTCGGGCTCGACCTCGGCCCATTGTTCGGCGCACGCGGCGGCGCCGGCAGCGTCGCCGTCGACGTCGCGTGCAACCCGCAGTCGCTCGGCCCGTGCCAGCGTGGTGGCGTCGCCGCCGAACGCATCGAGCTTGTCGAGCGCTGCGAGCAACGCGTCGCGCTGGGCCGCCGCCTCGGGCCACACCAACCTCGCGAGCGCGGCAGCCGTGGCGACATCGCTCAGCGCTCCCTCTGCGGGCGCGGTCTCGGCGAGCTCGAGCGCGGCCAGCGCCTCGGCCGGGTCTCCGCCCTCGGCGATCGCCTCGAGACCAAAACGCTCGAGCGCCACCACGTGAGGGTCGCCCGTCTCTGCGGCTGCCGCGATGGCAGCGCGTCGCCCCGCCAGCGAGCCCGGGTCGAGCCCTCGCTGCGCCCAGGACGACAGCGCTGACGCCGGCAGGGGCAGCGCGGCCTTGGCCTGCTCGAACGCCTGAACGGCGGTCTCGCGCGCGCCAGCCGACCAGGCGTGCAGCGCCGCCTCGAGCCGCAGCGCGCCCGAGAGCTCGACATCGGCGACCGCGTCCGCAGTCTTGGTCAGCACCTGCGCGGCCGCGAGCGGGTCGCTCCGCAGCAGCTCGGCCAAGTACAGCGCGACGATCTCGTCGGCCGGCATGGCCTCGTGCAGCGGCTTGAGCCGCTCGATGGCCGCGTTGGGGTCGCCGGACTGCGCGGCGCGCAGCGCCGCCACGACGCTGAGAGCGCGGGACAGCAGCGGGTCCGTCTCCGACGCGGCGAGCGCGTCCATGGGCTCCGGGGAGCGAGGCTTCTTGGCCTCGCCGTCGGCAGGCGAAGCCGCGAGCCCGACCGCGCACGCTGCCAACATGCGCCCCAGCCAGGGCGAGCGCGCAAGCGGCCCCACACCCTCGACCTGGGCGAGCTGGATGAACGCCGCTTCTGCGGCGCTGGTCTCGCCGCGCAGCAAACGGGCGCGACCGAGCTCGAACAACAGGCTCGCCACTTCTTGCGGCTCTGGCCCCGCAGCCAGCAGCTGCTCGGTGGCGGCCTCGGCCAACCCAGCGTCGTGGGTCACGTACGCGAACGCCCGCATCAAGCGCTGCGTCACCTGCTCCTCGATGCCGAGCGCGCTCGCGCGCGCCAGCGCCGACTGCGCGGCTTGCGCGTCGCGCGCCATGCACGCCCAGACGTAGGCTGCGAGCAGGAAGGCGCGGGCCTTGGCCTGGTTCGTCTGGAACGACGAGGCGCTGCCTTCGATCGCGCCAGCCAGCGCCGCCGGATCCTGACCATCGATCAACAGATCGATCTCGATCGCACGCGCGGGGATCGCGCCCGGATCCTCCGTCAGCGCCTTGCGCAACGCATCGAGCGCCGCGGTGCGGTCGTTCGCCAACGCGGCGGCCTCGGCGACGCGCAGCCATAGCCCCGCCGCGGAGCCACCCGTCACCACGGGCGCGCCATCGGCGGCGACGCGATCGAGCTCCACCCGCGCGATCGCTGCGGCGGCTTCGAGATCGCCGCTCACCTCGAGCGCGCTCAGGCGACTGCGCGCCACGACGCTGGACTCGGGCAAGCGGCGCGCCGCCTGCGACAGCAGTGCGTTCGCTGCGTCGAGCTCCCCCAGGCGCCGGCGAATCTCGGCAGCTCGCAGCCATGCGTCCGCCGCGAAGGCAGGGGTGCGCATGAACGCCGGCACGCCGATCTCCTCGCCCCGATCCGGGTCGTCGAGCACCTCGACCACCAACTCGGCTTGACCCTCGAGGGCACGCGCCATCGCGTCGAGGTCGGCAGCGGTCTGCGCCACCCGCTCGAGCACCAAACGAGTCTGGAAGCGCGAGCGCCCTTCGAGCGCGGCGGCGGCATCCAGATGCTCGTATGCGCGTGTGGTCTGCCCCACCTTCGCGGCCAGCTCCGCAAGCTGGATGTAGAGCAGCGCCTTGTAGGTGGCGTCTCCGATCAGCGGCAGCCGCGCCTCCACCGCGCGCATCACGCCGGCCACGTCGTTGGCCTCGGCCGCGAGCATCTCCAGCTCGAGCCACGACGCCATCTCGTCCGGGTTCTCGGTGACCGACTCCTCGAGCCGGGCACGCGCGTCTTCCTTGTTCTTGTCGTGCTCGAGCGCGACGACCGCAATCTCGCGCAGCGCGCGCGCCCGCTCTTCGGCGGTCGGCGCGTGTTTGGCCATCGCGTCGAGCAGCTTGCCGAGGTTCTTGAACGACCTGCGGCGCGACAAGATGCGCACGAGCGCCTCGAGCGGCTCGCGAAAATCAGCGTCGGCGTTGTACGCGGCGAGATAGTCGCGGGCGGCCAGCGGCTCTTCGTTGGCGTTCTCGTGAAGGACGCCAACTTCGTGCAGAAGGATGCTTTGCAGGCTGCGGCTCGGCGCTGCTGCGATCTCCCCCCTCAGCCTGTCGATCAGCCCGCTTTCGCTGCTCTCTGTCTCGGCCTGGGTGCCTTCGGTCATGCGCTCAGCCAATCTCCTTGGTGATGCGAGGTTCGCGAGAGTAGCTACGCGCATGGGCCTTCGTAAAGGCCCGTCCTCAAGCGCGCGTTCGGCTCAGCCCATGGCCTTGTCGAGCTTCTCGTTGACTTTGCTCTCGACTGTGCCCTTCATGGCCCTCAGCAGGAACGGCAGATCGATCTCCACGCGGATCAGCGTCGCCGCGACGGACACTTGCCCCGAGGCGCCCTTGGCCAGGCCTGCGGGGGCATCGAACTTGATGTTGTCGCCGTCCCAACGCCACACGATGCCAAGCTTCTCTTTCATGCCGTTGGCCAGCTCTTCTGCCTTGGCTTTGGCAGCCTCCAAGCCCAGGTTGTGGTTGCGCTTGATGTCGATCGTGGCCATCGCTCTGTCTCTCCTTCGTGCTTCGTGGGGTCCGATTCAGTCGGTGCGTTTGAAAACGTAGAAGCCTTTGGGCGAATCCACCGGTCCGCCGACGCCGCCCACAGGCAAGCCGAACAGCACGTACTCCGGTCCAGGCTCGAGCACGCCCCGAGGCAAGGTGCCCGCGCTCTCTTGCCCCACGTCGCCGCGCAACGCCGCTTGCGCGAAGCTCTTTTTCGCCTCTTCGGCGATGGACTTCGCGAGCGCGAGGGCATCGTCGCGGGAGCGAGCGTTCGCCGCCGCGCCCTGCGCGCCGCGATAGCTCACCAAGATGACGCCGAACGACACCTGCTTGGGCGCGTCCGCGGGCAGCGCCGGAACCGGAGCGCCGTCGGCCAGGGTGGCGCCCGCGCTCGCGTTCTCTGCAGGCTCCTGACTGAACGGTGGCACGCGCGGCCCCTGCGGCGCTGCGTCCATGCTGAGCTCTGCTGCAGGCAGCGCTGCCTCTGCGGACGCGAGCAGCAGGACCGGCGCAGACGACGCTGCGCTGAGCGGGCCGGCGGGCGCCGCAGGGCGTGGACGCGCCGCCAGCACGGCCCCGGCGGCCAGCGCGACGAAGGCGACGAAAAGCATCGCGGTCCAGCGCTGCATGGGGCCCGCGGTACCACACCCAGACGCTGTTGTCCCGCGCGACTCGGTGCGCGCCATCCGGCAGAAAACTCCGACCCAGTTGAATCCGCCTCGCCCTTGGCCCCCGGGCTACGAAGCGTGTTACATCTGAGCTTCCCCACCCGGGTAGACAATGGTCAAGGTCGAGTGCCACGGCTGCAGCGCGCCTTATCAGATTGACGAGCGCCGCATCCCTCCGTCGGGATTGAAGATGCGTTGTCCGAAGTGCGGCACGAGCTTGCTCGTCGCCCGCCCGGGACAAGAGGCTGCGGCGGCAGCGGCCCAAGCTGCCGCAGCCGCGCCACCGCGCCCCGCGCCGCCCGCGGCGGCGGCAGCACCGGCACCCCCAGCCGCGCCGGCTTGGTCGGGCGCGGATTTGCCAGCACCGGCAGCGCCCAAGGGCGTCGCGCCCGGCGCGGGCGCAGGCTTCGGTGAGCTCGACTTCAACGTCGAGCTGCCCAACCCTGGCGACGCTCACACGGCGGGCGGCGAGGTCGATCTGCCCGTGTTGCCCAACCGCGGCGGTGGTTTCGGGGCGCTCGACTTCGGCGCCCCCGAGAGCGGCGGCGTCGATCTCCCGGCGGTCCCCGCGCGCGCCGCCGCGCCCGCGCCGCTCGGCGGCGGTGGTGGTGGCTTCGGGTCGTTGGACTTCGGCGACGAGGGCGGCGCGGTCGACCTGCCCGCTGCCCGCGCGCCCGCGCCGGGAGGGTTTGGCGCTGCACCGCAACCTTTCGGAGAGGTCGACCTGCCCGCGCCGCGCGCCGCACAACCAGCGCACGGTTATGGCAGCGCGGCGGGCTTGCCTGCGGTCTTCGGTGGGCCCGCGATGGCTCCCCCGGCGTCAGCGCCCGGGCCGGGAGGTTTCGGAGGGGGTGCCGGGTTGCCCGCAGCCGCTCGTGGTGCCGCCGGCTTGCCCATGCCCGCGAGCGGAGGCACTGGCCTCCCCATGCCGCACGCAGGCGGTGCCGGCTTGCCCATGCCGGCGACGGGGAGTGCGGGTCTGCCGATGCCCGGCGGCGGCGGCGCTGGCTTGCCCATGCCGGGCGGCGGGGGCGTCGGCTTGCCCATGCCGGGTGGCGGCGCTGGCCTCCCCATGCCGGGCGGCAGCCTGCCCGCTGTCAGCAGCGGGGGCCTGCCCATGACCAGCTCGGGCGGCTTGCCCATGACCAGCTCGGGCGGCTTGCCCATGACCAGCTCGGGCGGCTTACCCATGACCAGCTCGGGTGGCTTGCCGGCGATCGGCGGGCCGGGCCTGCCTGGAGTCGGTGGCCCCGGCTTGCCTTCCGCGTCGAGTGGCGGTCTTCCCAGCGCGGCAGGGCCAGGCCTGCCGAGCAACATGTCGCACGCCGGCCTGCCCGTCGTGGGCGGTGCTGGCCTGCCGGTCACGGGCGGCGCGAGCTTGCCTTCTCCCGTGGCGGGTGTCGGCGGCGGTCCGGCCGACCTCTTCCCGAGCCCCAGCGGGTTGGGCATGCAGTCGGGAGGAGTCGGCAGCGAGGTCTCGTTCGGCGATGATGCCGGGGGCGTGAACGTCGGGGCGGTGAACCTCGGGCCTCTGGGCAGCTCGAGCGGCATCGGCGCGGAAGTCGACCTCGACGCCAGCGCAGGCGCCAGCGCGCCCAAGGGCAAGCCCGCGCGCGAGAAGAGGTCTGTCGACTTCGACGACGACGCGCCGCAGCGTCGCTCGCGCGGCGTGAAGATCGTGGGTGGCGCCATCCTGCTGCTCGGCGTCGGCGGCGGCTCGCTCGCGCTGGTCGATTCGATCGGCCCCTTCGGCGCGCACTTCATCGGCGATCGCATCAACGCCGAGAAGTACGACGCCTCGCTGCTCGATCTGCGCACGAGCGCGCAGGGCTCCATGGACGCTGACACCCTCGCGGCCATGACCGCCGCGGGGGATCAGGTGAAGGCGGCGCACGCCGATCGCGAGCGCCATCAAGACACGCGCGCCTACGGCGCGTTCGTGCTCTACATGCGCATCGTCCGGTTCGGACCGGACGCGGGCACCCAGACCACCGCCAAGACCTTGCTCGACGGTACAGACCGCAACGTGCAGACCGTGCCGATGTTGTTGGCGGTGGCGGCAGAAGACACCGTCGGGAATCAGCTCGCGAAGGCCAAACAAAGCTTGGAGCAGGTGCTGGCCAAGAGCCCCGGCGACGTCGACGCGCTGGTGCTTCTGGGCGAGATCGAGCTGCGCTCGAAGGACCCCGCGGCCGCCACCAAGGTGTTCAGCGAGGCCGTCACCAGCCACAAGTCCGCGCGCACTTTGTTCGGGCTGGCGCGCGCCCAGATCGATGGTGGCAAGACGGCCGAGGCCGAGGCCACCGCGCGCAGCGTGCTCGAGGTGTCCAAGAACCACGTCGCGGCGCGCACGTTGATCGCGCGCGTCGCGTCCGCCACTCCCACGCGCGAGCCAGAGGCGCTGAAGCTGCTGCTCGAGATCACCAAGGAGCCAGAGGTCCGGGCCGCTGCCAGCCAGACGGAGCTGGTCGAGGCCTACACCCAGCTGGGCAACGTGCACCTCTTGGGCTCCCGCGTGACGCAGGCGCAAGAAGCGTTCAGCGAAGCGCTCAAGATCGAGCCGCTCGCGGTCGAAGCGCTGGTCGGCAGCGGTGACATTTTCTACCGCGGCGGGCGTTACTCCGAGGCCGAAGCGCGCTTCGAATCGGCCTTGCGCAAAGACGCCGACAACCTCGATGCCAAGATCGGCACCGCCAAGACCTGGATCGCGCTGGAGCGAATCAAAGAGGCCAAAGACTTCCTGGCCAAGCTGCAGTCCGCGTATCCGGAGGACTCGCGCGTCTTCTACTGGATCGCGCGGGTGTCCGAGGCGCTCGGCAACAGAAAAGACGCCGAGGGGTATTACGGTCAGGCCATCGAGAAGGCGAAAAACGCAGAGCAAGGCGTGGCCGCCTACGTCTCGCTGGCAGCGCTGCTCACCGCCAACAACAAGGGCGATCAGGCCAACAAGAAGCTGGCCGAGGCCGCCGAGAAGTACCCCGACAGCGCCGAGCTCGCGCGCGCGCGTGGCAACGTGGCGCTCCAGTCCGGCCGCTACGAAGAGGCGCTGAACCAGTTCGAGCAGGCGCTGAAGAAGTCGGACGACCTGCAGACCCGCTTCCAGGTGGGCGTCACCCTGCGCAAGATGCGCAAGTTCGACGAGGCCATCGCGGTGTTCGACAAGGTCTCCAAGATCGATCCCGACTACCCCAACCTCGCGCTCGAGCGGGGCCTCTACTTCGAGGAGACCGGCCAGGGAGAAGAGGCCGTCAAGATGTACAACGAGGCGCTGAAGCGCGCCCCCAACGACGTCGACCTCAAGCTGCGCATCGGCTCCACGCAGGTGGCTGCGGGCGCCGGCAAACAAGCCGAGCCCATCCTCAAAGAGGTCATCCGCGAGCGCAGCAACTCGGCCGAGGCCAACCATTTCCTGGGTCGCGCCATGTTGATCAGCGGCTCGAACCTGAACGAGTCGATGCGCTACTTGAAGCGCGCGGTGGAGCTCGATCCCAACCGCGCCGAGTACCACTTCTACGTTGGTTGGGCCGCGAACGACGCGGGCCAGCCCGACCTCGCCGCCAGCTCGCTCGCCAAGGCGCTCGAGCTCGACTCCAGCATGGGCGACGCATATTGGCAGCGCGGCGTGTTGCTCGCCAACCGCGGTCAGGTCGCCGATGCCATCACCGATCTGATGACCGCGCTCGAGAAGCGCCCAAGCCGCTACGAGGCCCACGCGGCGCTGGCCGGCTGCTACGAGAACCAGAAGAACCTGACCAAGGCCGAGGCCTCGTATCGCGAGGCGATCAAGGGCAACGACAAGATCCCCGAGTGGCATTGGAAGCTCGGCCGCTTGCTGGACGACAGGGGCGACAAGAAGGCTGCCCTGCTCGAGCTCGAGAAGGCCGTCGAGCTCGCCGCGACCAAGGAGCCGCGCCCTGGTTGGCTCGGCCCCGCCAACTTGCGGCTCGCCGAGCTCAAGGAGGCAGCGGAGCCAGACAAGGCGCTGGCGCACTACAAGGAGTACCTGCGCCTCTCCCCGCAGGACGACGCGTACAGGCCGGACGCCGAGAAGGCGATCGCGCGACTGGAAGCGCGGCTCAAGAAGTAAGCGGGCCCCGCCCCTCCCCCCCCTTGCGATCCGCCCGCCGCGGATCCATTCGTGCGCGCATGAGCGAAGCCGCCGCCGAGCAGACGGAGTTCCAGTTCCAGGCCGAGGTCCAGAAGGTCCTCGCTCTGGTGATCGACTCGCTGTACGCGAACAAAGAGGTATTCCTGCGCGAGCTGCTGTCCAACGCGTCGGACGCGCTCGACAAGGCGCGTTTCTTCCAGCTCTCGCACGAGGACGCGCGTCGCCAGGAGGGCACGCCGCGCATCACCATCAAGGTGGACGAGGACGCGCGCACCATCACCATCGAGGACAACGGCATCGGGATGACCCGCGCCGAAGTGATCGAGAACCTCGGCACCATCGCAAGGAGCGGCTCGAACGCGTTCCTCGAGCAATACGCCGAGCTGATCAAGGCGCGCAAAGAGGAGAAGGACGACGCGGCGCTCCGACTCATCGGCCAGTTCGGCGTGGGCTTCTACTCGGCGTTCATGGTCGCTTCACGCGTCGACGTCGACACCTTGAGCATGAAAGCAGGCAGCGAGCCGGTGCTGTGGCGCTCCGCAGGCAGCGGGACGTTCACCGTCGTGCCGGGCAGCCGCACCACCCCGGGCTCGACGATCACCTTGCACGTCAAAGAGGAGCAGCGCGACTACCTGCGCGACTGGCGCCTCAAGGACATCATCGGCAAGTACAGCGACTTCCTCGGCTTCCCCATCTTCCTGGGCGACGAACAGTGCAATCAGCCCACCGCGCTGTGGGCGCTGCCCAAGTCGCAGGTCACGGCCGAGCAACATGCTCATTTTTTCAAGCACCTCACCGGTGGCCACGCGGGCGACGCGCCCTTGATCACGGTGCAGTTTGCGGTGGACGCACCGGTGCAGTTCCAGGCCCTGGTGTACATCCCGGAGAAAGCGCCGTTCGATCTGTTCCAGAAAGAGCGCACCTCGCTGCGCTTGTACGCCAAGCGCGTGATGATCATCGAGAGCTGCGACAAGCTCACCCCCGTTTGGCTCCGCTTCTTGCGCGGCGTGGTCGACTCCGAGGACCTGTCGCTCAACGTGTCCCGCGAGATGTTGCAGGAGAGTCGCGCGATCTCCCAGATCGAGTCGATGGTCGTCAAGCAGGTGCTGAAGAGCCTGAAGGAGCTCTCGGAGACCGACAAGGACAAGTACGCGGCCTTCTGGCGCACGTTCGGCAAGGTGCTCAAAGAGGGCGTGAGCGTCGACTGGAAGAACAAGGACGCCATCTTGGAGCTGTGCCGCTTCGAGTCGATGAACGGCGAAGAAGGTTCGCTGATCTCGCTGTCCGAGTACGTGGCGAAGATGCCGGAGGGGCAGCAAGAGATCTACTTCATCACCGGGCTCAGCCGCCGCGCCGTGGCGGACAGCCCCCACCTGGAGGCCTTCCGCAAGAAGGGCTTCGACGTGCTCTACCTGGTGGACGCCATCGACGAGTGGCTGGTTCAATCCACGCCCGAGTTCGAGAAGAAGAAGCTCAAGAGCGTGGTGCACGGGGAGATCGATCTAGGCGAGACCCCGGGCGTCGAAGGCAGCGAGGCGGCGCTCGAGGCGATCAAGGCGACGTTGGGCGGCCGCGTGCGCGAGGTGCGCTTCTCCAAGCGCCTGACCGACAGCGCCAGCTGCCTGGTGTCCGACGTGGGCGACCCGGGCGCCAACATGGAGCGCATCATGCGCATGATGGATGAGCGAGCCAGCGAGCGTCCGCGCATCTTGGAGATCAACGCGGCCCACCCCGTGGTCAAGAACATCGCCGCGCTCGCCAGCAGCGAGCCTGGCAGCGCGCGACTCCAAGACTACTGCGAGGCGCTGCTCGACCAGGCGCTGTTGGCCGAGGGCGTGGTGGAGAACCCGGCCAAGCTGGTCAAGCGCATGCAAGACCTGCTCGCGCAAGCCACCGGGGCCGCGGCCGCTCGCCCGCCCGAGAGCTCCGCGACGTGAGCAAAGCCTTCACCAAGGAGCCCGACAGCAGCCTCGACGACGACGACGACGAGCGCGAAGAGGCCCCGCGACCCAAGGGGGCCAACCACATCACTCGCGCGGGGTACGAGGCGCTCTCGCGAGAGCTTTCGCGCCTCTGGACCGTGGACCGACCGAAGGTCACCGAGGAGGTCGCCGTCGCGGCAGCCCAAGGCGATCGCAGCGAGAACGCCGAGTACATCTACGGCAAGAAGAAGTTGCGCGAGATCGATCGCAGGATTCGCTTCTTGACCAAGCGGCTCGAGACGGTGACCGTCGTCACACCGCAGAAGGAGCAGCTTGGTCGCGTGTACTTCGGTGCGTGGTTCACCATCGCCGACGAGGACGATCACGAGCTGAGCTACCAGATCGTGGGCACCGACGAGATCGATCTCAGCGCCAAGAAGATCAGCATCCGCTCCCCTGTCGCGCAGGCGCTGCTCGGCAAGGCCGTGGGCGACAGCGCCATCGTGCAGCGACCCAAGGGCGCGCAAGAGGTGGTGGTGGTGAAGATTTGGTACGGCAGCTGATCCACGCTGGCCAGGCGCTACCTCTTGCGTGCACACACCTTCCCTCTGTAGAACCTCAGGGCCTGCCCTGAACGTCGGGGTGGCTGGGGACATATGACACGATCACAACCGGCAGTGCGGTGGCTCTCCTTGCTCGTGCTCGCGGCCTTCTCGCTCACTTCTGCGGCCTGCCCGGCCAAGAGCGACGACGACGGCAGCGCCAAGAAGGAGACCAAGAAGAAGAAGAAGAAGTCCTCCGACGGGGAGAGCGAAGAGACCGAGGAGGAAGAAGAGGCGGAGGCCTCGGCCAAGCCCACCGCCACGGCCACGGAAGCGGCGCCCGCGCCCACCCCCACGCCCGCGCCCACCCCCACGCCCGCGCCCACGCCCACGGAGACTGCGCCCCCCGCGCCCTCGGCCCCCGCGCGCTCCGCGCAGCCGGCCGACACCGACTGGGCCACGGCGACCGACACCACCATCGTCGGCTTGGCGCCCACGGGCTGCGAAGCCAAAGAGATTCGTGAGTGGGTGCGCATCCACTGCAAGGGCACCGACGCCACACGTGGCGTTCCCACCGGCGTGATCATCGACAGCGGCTCCGTCGAGAACGAGACGATCACCCCCGTGGCCGCCGGCACGAGCACGCTGATCTACAGCTTCGTCGACGGCCGCAACGTGAAGGCCACGTTCCTTTGGGCAAAGCAGAAGCGAGGCTTCACCGCCGAGTGGCCCGCGGGCACGGCCAAGCCCGCGAGCAAGGGCACGTTCAACCCCACCGCCGAGACCATCGCCGACACCACCTACAACCCGTTCGCCATCAACTGCCGCAGCGACGCGCAGTGCGGCGCGGGCAAGCGCTGCTGCGTGGGTGTCGGCTCCAACTGCATGGCCTCTTGCACCGGCACCAGCCGCCACATCTGCAACAGCGACCAGGACTGCGCGCGCCTGCGCGGCGCGAGGTGTATGAGCTCGTCGGAGCACCCGGGCTTCCGCACCTGCCGCGTCGTGCGCGACAGCACGCCCACCAAAGAGCCCACGCCCTCCAAGAAGGATCCGCCGCCCAAGGTGCGCATCCCGCGCAAGAACTGAGCAAGTTCACTGGCTTGCCAGTTGCCCCGGAGGGGACGGAGTCCACGATGTGGAGAATTCTGCAGCGCGCTAGCGCCTCACGGCGCTACGCGCGCCCGCGCGAGCAACGGCCCGCTCGAGCCCCGACGGATCGCCATCGATGAAGACCGGGGTCTACGTCGCGCTGTTGCGTGGCATCAACCTGGGCAAGTCCCACCGCATGGCCATGAGTGACCTGAGAGCGCACCTCGAGGCGCTCGGCTGCGGCGACGTGCGCACCTACATTCAGAGTGGCAACGCCGTCTTTCGCGCGACCCCGGCTCGCGCAAAGTCGCTGACCCAGGAGCTCGAGCGCACCATCCGTGAGCACCACGGCTTCCCCGCCCCGGTCGTGTTGCGGAGTGGCGCCGAGCTCGTGGCCACCGCCGCACGGCACCCGTTCGCGGGGCCCGGGGCGGAGCCCAAGCACCTGCACGTGGTGTTCTTGGCAGACCCTGCCAGCAGCCAGGCGCAGCAGGCGCTCACGCGGGTGCGCGTCGAGCCCGAGGGCCTCGAGGTGCGCGGCCGCGAGCTGTTCCTGCATTTCCCAAACGGCAGCGCGCGCAGCAAGCTCGCCAGCGCAGTCACGGATCGCGTGCTCGGCACGACCAGCACGATGCGCAACTGGCCCACCGTCAGCGCGCTCGCCCAGTTGGTCGGCGAGCTGACGTAGCTACACGTTGCCGGCACCGGCCGAGCCTGGTACCGATCGAGGGTGCGCTTTGGTTGGCTTCTCGCTTCGATCGTGAGCTTCGCGTGTGGCCCGGTGGTCGACTCGCAGCAGGCAGGCGGGGGCGGCCAGGGTCCGAGCACCAGCAGCGGCACCAGCACGGGCGCCTCGGGCGGCAGCGGCGGCGAGCCGTCGAGCGGAGGAGGAGGAGCGGCTGCCGGCGCGGGTGGTGTGGGCGGGGCGCTTGCTGGCGGGGCTGGCGGCGAAGCCATGGGTGGCAGCGGCGGCCAGAGCGGCCTCATGGTGGGCGATCTGGTGCCAGACTTCAGCCTGATCGATCAGAACCCTGCCTCACCCACCGGTGGCGATCCCGTCAGCCCTCGCGACTACCTCACGCGCGTGTCCGGTTGGTACTTCGGGCACTCCACGTGAGGCTACTGCAGTGCCCAGTTCGGGCACCTGGACACGATGCAAGACGCGCTGACCTCGGCCGGCCACGACGTCACTTTGTTCGGGATCAACGCGGCCAACCTGGAGTCCGGCAACCCCATCATCACAGCCGGCCGAGACATCGGCTGGCTGCAGGAGACGGTCGATGAGCCGGTGTGGACCGAGTGGGGAATCTTCTACCGCGACGTGGTCATCCTCGACGGAGAGAACCGCGTCGTCGCGATCTACAACGTCACCGAGCACAACCTGAGCGACGTCGCCAACTACGACGAGCTGTACGGACTGTTCGAGGCGGCGGCGCTCGCCGAGCCGTAGCGCACGCTCACTTGGCGAGCCGGCGCGCCACGCGCGCGAGCTCGTCCTCCGCCAGCTCGTCTTCCGCGGCGGCTTCGAGCGCCGCGCGCACGCGGTCATCCATGGCGTCCCGCGCGGCGATCCGAATCCGCGAGCGCGTGGCCTCGTCCTTGGGCAGCGCCAGCGCAGCGCCGACACGCTGCTCGGGCTCCACCTCGGGATCGTCGATCAGCTGCTCGAGCGCGTCGCGGCTCAACCCCTCCTGGCGATAGTCCTGCCTCGACAGGATCTTCTGCAGCGCCGTGCGCCACTCCGAGAACGACTGATTCCCGCGTCGGAGCAGCTGCAACTGCTCGTCGCTGAGCTTCGGCCTCGACCGGCGGTGTGCCGACAAGGCCCGCTCGACCGCTCCTTTCAAAGCGGCGGGATCGTCGCTGGTCACACGCACGCGCGATCCGCCGCTGCGCACCAGCTCCAAGTGCTGAGCATGCGCCTCGACCGCCTCGACCTCTCGAAACAGCACTCGCTGGCTCCCCTGCCAACGCGGGACCTCGACCCCCTCCGCGCCAACCACGACGCGTGTCCGCGATCCGCCCCAAGCGCTCGCCACCAGCCACACGAGGGTGAGCAGCGACAGCAGCACCGCGCCGGACCAGCTGCCCGCAGCGGCGGCCGAGCCAGCGATCGTGCTGCTCATGAGCAGCGGCAAGAAGCCAGCCCAGGAGAGGTGTTTGGCCACCGCCGCCCCCGCCGCGGCGAAACGAGAGCCCACCGTCAGCTCTTGCCTGATCGCGCGCCATGCCTCGATCTGCTCTGCCCAGCCGGCGACGTCTGGTCCGCTGTACATGGCCGAGTCGCCGCCAGCGAGCGCGATCCACAGCGCGCCGTCCCGCAGCGTCGCGCCGCGCACATCGGTTGCTTCGAGCACGATCTCTCCCCCACCCTGCTTCACGAGCCGAAGCCGAGACCCGGCGAGCTCGAGGCGCTCGACCGCGTGTCCGCGGGCCTTTGCTGCCGAGAAGCCGACGAGAGCCGTCAACGCCAGCACCCCCACCGCGACCGCCAGCCCGACCTTCAGACCCGCGTGCGGGTTGACCGTGCGCACGCGCTCGACGACCACCCACTTGTAGTCGAGGTAGGGCTCGATCCAGCGCTCCTTGAAGGGCGGGAACGCCACGCCCAGGAACTGCGTCACGAGCAATGAGAGCGCCGCCCCGTAGGCGCTGGCGCGCGCCAGCCAGCGCGAACGAGCGCGGTGGATCCCTGCCTCTCGGCGCACCGGCTCCTGCTTCTGCGGCTCTGTGGTCATCAGCCCAGCGCGTCGCTGTGCCGCTTGATCACCACCCGCAGCGTCAACGTGCGATGGCTGCGCGGGGGCAGATCCACGTTCCAGCGCAGGAAGCCGTTCTCGTCGGGCTTCGCGTGCTCGCTGGTGTGCTCGCTCGAGACCTGAACCTTCACCTTCTCGATCTCGGACACGAGCACACGTTCCTCGACGCGGACGCGCTTTCCGCTACGCCCGAGGTTGGAGAGCTTCACGCGCACGTCGTGCGTCTTCGTGAGCCAAGAGCCGATCAAGCTGCTCTCCTCTTTGATCGCCTCCACCTCACGCGAGACAGCCAGGTCCGCGTCCGGGCCAAACCCGAGCTCGAGCTGCTCCCCGCTGGCGGTGAACTCCAACTTGCCCCGCCCCACTGCACCTCCCCCGCGCACCAGCTCCACGGGACCAGGCAGGAGCGGCTGTGGTCCCGAGTTCTTGCTGACGACGCGCGTCACGGCAGCCAGGCACAGCTCCGGCGCAGCCACCAGGCTCACCGCGGCGTCTGCGGTGAAGGAGAGCAGACTCGCGGTGTGCGGCTCGCCGTTCGAGCGCACGGTCATGGGCTCGCGCGCCGCGATCAGCCTGGCTTCGCCACCGTCGTCGATCGCGGGCAGCTCGCTCAAGAGCTGCTTGGCTCCCCCCTCGACGGCCGCACGCTCCACCACCTCTTCGCGCGTCTCGACCACCAGCGGGCCTTTCCGCGTGGCCGAGAGCCAGTCCGCTTCCAGCTTGGGCGGCGACGCGCCGAGCGAGGGGCGCTCGGTCGAGAACCACAGCTTGGCGGACTCCCAGTCTTCACCTGTGTTTTGCCACACCGCGGCCAGCGCTTCGACGGTCAGCGTGCGCTCGTCGCCGCTGAGGATCGCGCGATGGCGCGGTCGCCAGCAGGCGTTCGCCACGACGTACCGAAGAGAGAGCTCGACCTCTGCATCCGCTCGCGCCAACACCGAGAGAGACAGGGACAACGAGCGCCTGGCTGTGGGCTTGTCCGCTGCGCGGCGCCGTTCGACCCAGCGATCGAGCTCACGTTTCTCTTGCGCCTCCGCGCTGGACAGGCTGGCCACCTCGCGCCGGAGCTCGCGCTCCTTCAACAGGACCCGCAGCGCCCCCTCTTGCTCGGCGCCGCCGAGCTCGCGCCCGAGCGTGGCATCCTCCGCGATCTCGCGCAGATACTGGCCGAACAGCTGCGCCAGACCGTCGGCCTCGAGCGAGAGCCGCCAGCGCCGATCACACACCGACTGAAACGCGAGCTGCGCGCGCTCGACGCGCTCGGACAGCTCGCGCAGCTCCTCCGGACGGGCCGTCTCGTCGAGCACGAGCTCGCGCACGATCCGGATGTCGGCCACCGTCACCTCCGGCGACGAGGCGACCGCGGACACCGACTTGTCGACCAAGACAGGCGCGAGCCCCACCAGCGTGAGCCTGGTCTCGCCCTGCGGCAACGCCACGCGCCCGCGGCGCAAGATCAGCGCGCGATCCTCGAGCACGGTGACCTCCGCGATCGGCAGCGCGAGATCCATGGTTCTGCGCTCGCTGGCGACCCCAGTGCCGCTTCGATAGGGCGTCATCAATCCCTCCTGTTGCCGCCGACGAGCTCGAGCTTCGAGGGCAGCCGAACCAAGTACTCCACGGAGAGCTCCGCGCGCGCCTGGGGGGCCAGCTCGACCCGCCAGGCGAACGCACCGCGAACGGCGGGCTCGGGGGCAGGCGGCTCCCACACACGCCAAGGCGGGGTCACCGCGATCACATCGACCTTGATGTCCTCTTCCTTCTCCTGGACAGACGGCACTCGCTCGCGCACCTCGAGCTCGGCCTGCGAGGAGAGGTGACTCACGACCTCGATGTCGATGCGATGCTTGAGCGTCAGGGTCCCCCCCATCAGACCTTGACTGCCCTCGGCGAAGTGCGTGTTGCGGGCCACCTTCACGCGTTGCTCCACCCCCAACCCGACCGACAGGCGCCCACCGATCGGCACCGTCTCGATCGAGGTGGTGATCAGCAGCTCCGGGCCCACGTACACGTCGCAAGGCCCCGCGAGCAACGGCGCGTCGAGAGGGTTGTCGAGCTCCGCCAGGCGAAACACGTCGGCGCTCTCGCGCGGCACGCACACGTGCTTCAGCGCCAAGCTGGCCTCCGATTGCAGCACGGGGATGGAGTGGAACGAGCCGTCGCTGGGCACATCGACACGAAACTGCCCTTCGAGCACGTGGAAGAATCCGCTCTCTGGCGCGGGCAAGACGTGACGTTCGGGCGGTTGCGTGGAGAGCGCGCGGCGACAGGCTCGCTCCCAAGCCTCCGCGACCGCCATCCACGCGCGTGCTTGCCCGGCTTGTGCCACACCAACATAGCGGTCGACCTCGCTTGCGAGCGTGAGCTTGCCTGCCATGGCCTCGGGCGCAGGCATTCGCAAGGAGGACAGGTCGAGCCAACGCGGATCGAGCTCGAGCCTCGACGCCGCCGCCGGGCCGCTCGCATCCATCGGCGAAGGCGCCTTTCCCGTGCGAGCTTTCGGCGCGCCGCCTGCAAACGCCGAGAAGAGCGAGGCGCTGCGGGGCGCCGCCGGCATGGCCATCGGCTGCTGCCGGAACGCCGCAGGCGCCTCCGGCGCCGGCGGAGGCCCGAACCCCGGAGGCGCGCTGGCCGCGACTTGCATCGGCGCGAAGCCCGCTTGCGGCGGAGCGACGACGGTCACTCGCTCGAGCGCCTCTTCGGCTTCGCTCGCCCGTTCGGGCACAGGGGTGACTTCGTCGATCGGTGTCGGGCGGAAGCCACGCGCATAGTCGCGAAAGAGCTCCTTCGGGTCCACGTCCGCCGGGCGCAGCGGCCGCCGCTTGGGTGGTGGCTGGGCGCGCCCCACGCGCAAGCTCGTGAGCTCCGGGAGCTCTTGCTGTCGCGCCACGTCGGCTGTCGAGAGCGACAGCTCGACGTTGCTCCAGTCCTCGCCGGTGCTCTGGCACACGCTCGCGCGTAGCTCGAGCCGCGCGTGGCGCGAGCCCTCCACGAGGCGGAGCACATACGCCGGTGCCCAGCGCGCGCCGGGCACGAAGTAGCTGATCTCCACCTCGATCTCACCGGCGACCGGGCAGTCGAGCCTGGCGACCGCGACCTTGCGCAAGCTCATCGCGTCCGGCGCGCGGGCGCCGCGGCCTTTCTCGAGCTCGGCCTCGAGCGCGGCGCGCTCTTCGGTTTTGTGCTGGAGCTCCCGCTCGAGCCGCGCGCGATCCGCGAACAAGCGCTCCAGCAGCGTCGTGCGCAGCGTCAGCCAGGCCTGGCGCGGCTCCACAGCGGCGGCGGGTCGAGGTGCGTCTCGCGCTGCTGGCCGCGCAGCCAGCGCGAGCTTGCCAAGCTCCTCCTGTTTGCGTGCCGTCATGCCGAGGTCCGCACGCAGTGCGTCCTCTTCGCTGCGCAGCTGCCACAGGCGCGGCTCGTCGACCGACTCCGAGCCCGAGCGGCCCACGAGCGAGACCTCGACCGACACTTGCGTCAGCTCGCCTCCCGTCAGCACCGCGGCGCGCAGCGTGCTGTCGTCGAGCGCGAGCGGCAGCCCTCCGAAGCGCTGCTCGCTCAATCCCGCAGCTGCAGCGATGCGCACACGGCGAGTGACGACCGCGCCCGTGCGGTGAAGTCGCACAGCACGGACAGTGGACAGGGCCCCCTGGGACATGCCGTCACTCTAACGGGTGCCTCGGCGCGCGACACCATCAAGCTGACCCGGTCAGATGCTCGATCAGCGTCTTGAACCCCAGCCCGATCAGCACCACCCCGCCGAGCGCGTCCAGGCGCGGTCCCAACATCGCTCCGAGCCGCCTGCCCCCGTACAACCCAGCCACGCTCAACACCGCGGTGGTGGTGCCGATGGTCAAGAGGCTCACCAGCATCGGAGCGCCCAGCATCGGTAGGGTGATGCCCATCGCAAACGCGTCGATGCTGGTCGCCAAGGCGAGCACGAGCATCACTCGCAGCCCGAACACGTCGCCTCGCGCCGGGGCCTGTTCGGCGTCGTGGCTGCGCGCCTCCCACAACATCTTGCCTCCGATCAGCGACAGCAGCCCGAACGCGATCCAGTGATCCCAAGCCGCGGCGAGCGGACCCAAGCGGGTGCCCACCCCCCAGCCGAGGAGCGGCATCAGCGCCTGCGCGCCGCCGAACAACAGCGCGACCTTGAGCACATGCGACGCTCGCAGCTCGGCGACGAGCAGCCCTCGCGCCGCAGCCACAGCCGCCGCGTCGAGCGAGAGCCCCACGGCGAGAACCAAGATCGAGAGCGGCTTCATGATCGATCAGGGAGGCGCAGCGCCGGGCGGCAGCGTGACGATGATAGGCGCGTGCGCGTCGAACAGGCACGCACAGAACGGCTCCTCCTCGAGGCCGCTGCAGAACTGACGCCCCGGCACCCCGGGATTCGGTGCGAACCGGCACGGCCGGGGGACCAGAAACCAACGATGGTTCGGATGCTCTGGCCCGATCTCGGTGACCGGCGTGCGCGTCACCAGGCCGTTGAGATCGTTCATGGCCAGGTCCGTATGAAACGCGATGGTGCCGACCTCTTCGCCAGACACCACATCGCCGCGACCGCCGAACTTCTTGAGGTGCACCGCCACGGCTCGGTAGGTCTGGTCGCGGGCTCCGAGCCAGTATGCCTGCTCGTGCGAGCTGGCCATCATCACGAACCGATCGACGCCAACCAGCAGCGTCCCGATCAGCATCACGTCGACGAGGCGATGGAGGCTGGCGCGTAGCCGGCCGTAGGCAGCATGGCTGGCGCAAATCAGCGCGACACCGCACGCAGCAAGCGCCGGGTACAGGTGCCAGTGCTGCTCCACCATGGGGCGCAGCGCGCAATAGGCAGCCAAGTGCCCCGCGGTCCACACGGCGACCACGCGAAAGAGGGTGTCGCGCCGCACCAGCACGAACGTTCCTGCGCCGATCAGCGCCCACAAGAAGACGTTGGCGAACGACGGCAGGGCGATGGGGGAGAGCAGCTCCGGCAAACGAAGGACGTGCTCGGCGTAGCGCTCGAGGCTGACCGAACCTTGCTTGGCGCTGGCGGTGTGCGGCACGGGCGAGCCGAATCGCCACGTGGCGAACAGCAGCCAGGGCAGCACGGCGGCGCCGAAGGCGGCCAGCGAACGTGAGCGCGCCTCGCGCCCCCGCACGAGGATCCACCCCATCAGCGGCAGCGCGAGGGCGAGCGCGTCGGGCCGCACGACGCACGCGACGCCCACGGCCGCTGACGCAGCAGTGTCCCGGCCGCGATCGGCCCAGAGCAGCGCGGCCAGGTCGAGCGCCATGACCAGGTGGGTCTCGAGCGGAACGAACTGCGCTGCAGGCACGAAGCCGACCACGGTGGCCAGGCTGGCCGCCGCCGCCGAGCGCAACCCCACGCGCGACCGCAGCAGCGAGAACCACAAGATGCCTTGTGCCGACCAGGCCAGGCAGCCCAGCACGGCCATCGCCGTCGGCAGCGCCGCGTCACCCAGCACGACGAGCAGCAACGCGGCCACGAGCACGTGTCCGGGAGCGGTGGTGCCGAGCAGCGGATCGCCCGGATTGAACGCGAGCTCGCCGCGGTGCACGAGGTTCTGCGCGTAGCGGTAGGAGATGAACGCGTCGTCGTTGCGCAGCCCGTGAAAGCTGGCGATCTGGGCAACCGCAACGACCAGCGTGGCAAACGCGGCGGCGAGCGCCACGTCGCCCGGACCCAGCTGCAGGCGGCGAGGACCGGCGCTCGGCGCGTGCGCCTCTTCCGCGGGGGCCCGCACGTCTGGGCCGGGAGAGTGTGGCGCTTCGGGAGGGACGGACATGAACGAGAGGGCGGATGATAGCCCCGCCGCCGCGTGCCTTCCGTAGGGAATCCAGGCGCAAGATCGTCTGAGCTTTCATGACCAAGCACCGACGTTTGGGATGGATGGGCGTGCTCTTGGCCGTTTCTGTGTTCGCCATCGGCGGCACGGCGCTGGCAGAGGGCAAGGACGGCAAAGGCAAGGAGGGTTGCGCCAAGAAGGCGCAAGCTCGGTTCGAGAAGTCGGACAAGAACAGCGACGGATTCCTCACCGCAGCCGAGGTGGGCGACAAGAAGTGGGCGCGCATCAAGGTGGCCGACGCCAACAACGACGCCAAGGTGTCGCTCGCGGAGATGAAGCAAGCCAAGGCCGACGGCAAGCTGAAGCACAAGGGCAAGGACAAGAAGGGCAAGCGCGGCAAGAAGGGCAAGGGCGGCGAAGCCTGAGCCAGCCGCAATGAGGGCCGATCAGGGCGGGGCTCGCTGCCCGCGCTGGTTGGTGGCGCGTGGGTGACCCAACGAAGCCGAGACGAGCGCCGCGGCGACGGGGAGCCCACGCCCCCAACCCCATCGCTCCACGTGTGGAGCGGACCCTCGAGCACATCGACGACCAGTCAGTCGTGCCACTTCGCCCGTGGCGCGGAGGGCTCGACGACGATGCTCAGGGCTTCTTCACGATCGCCGGGCAGGGCACTTCTTTCGGCGGCGGCGGCGGGTTGCCGTAGGTCTGCGCGACGTAGCACTTGCCCTCGTCGTCCTGGCCCAGAACGGAGCCGTCGGGCACTGCGGCGAACGCGGGATCCTGAAACTCCTTGGGGCAAGCCACCGCTTCGTTCTCCACCCACCGCTCGCCGGACATGAGGTCCTTCGGCGGTTCGCCCTTCTTCGGCACTTGCACGTAACAGCTGCCGTCAGACTTGCGAAAGATGCTGTGCCCGCGAGCGTCGGTGAGCGGCAGCTTCGGTGCGGCCGCGGTCGCGTCGGGCTCGGGCTCGGGCGGGTTGCGTGTCTCGATCACGCCGTCGTCTGGGGCTGTCTGCGTCTTGCTTGAGGGCTCCGAGCAAGCGGCCAGCACGAGCGACGTGGTGACCACGAACGCGGGCCGCAACGGCCGCGAAGCGCTACTCATCGTCTCCGCCCGTGATCGCAAACTCGCGGCTCTTGTCCACGATCTCGCGAAGCTCCTTGCCGACCTTGAAGAACGGCAGGCGTTTGGCGGGCACCGGCACCGGCTCTCCGGTGCGGGGGTTTCGCCCGTTGTAGGACCGGTACGGCCGCACGGTGAAGCTGCCAAATCCGCGGATTTCGATGCCTTCGCCCCGCCCGAGCGCCTCCGACATGGAGTCGAAGATGCAATTCACGACCAGCTCGGCGCGGGCCTTCGTCAACGAACCTCGCACGGCGATGGCATCGATTAGCTCGCTCTTGGTCATGATCCCGCCCCGATAACGGTTAGTGCCGTTTCAAGGTCCCACGACGGAGAGAGGGCGGTCAACGACAAAACTGACCGCCTACGGGGTGATCTTGAGGAAGGCCAGCTCGATCAACGAGTCGTTCGAGTCGACCAGGAGTCTGAGCTCACGCGCATCGGCCGGCACGGTGAAGGCCGTCGGCGCACGGCACGCTGCGACGTGCGCCCAGCGGTGGACGGTCTCGCCGTTCGCGAGCAAGAGGAGCGAAGGCGCGCCGCGCGAGACGACAGGCTGGATCTGGGCGCCGGCCAGGCCGCTCGGCAGCTCCAGTGTGACGCGAGCGGGCTGGGCGGACGTGGCTGTCACGCGCAACGGCGAACGCTCACCGACACAGGTCTGCACCGCCCGGATCGGCTCCCCCACCGCATGTTGCTGCGCGACGGGCGGCCACAGGTTGGCGCCGGCGATCAGCCCCGTGCGCTTGGGCACCACCTGCCACAGCATCGCCTCTCCCGTGCTCACGTCGTAGTGGTGGCGAAACGCAGGTGGCGCGCCGAGCGCTTGCCAGGCCAACCAGTCGAGATCGTCGCCGCGATGACGCGCGACGCGCAGCGGGCCGCCGGGGTCGAACGCGAGCCCGAAGCCGTGGTCCGTGTCGACGAACAGCAGGCTGGGCTCGACCGCGAAGGCGTCCAACGAACCTGCCTCGAACATCGGCCTGCCGCCCTCTCGATCTCGCAGCGCCGCGTGGTCGTTGTGGCCGCGCAACCCAAACGCGAACAAGCTCGCCGCCAGCAACAGCCGCGGAAGGGCCGCGGCCCACGGCCTGCGTGGCAACAACCGATGCACGACGAACCACGCGACGATCACGTGCTCCACCGGCAGCGCATCGGCGAAAAATCGTGCGCCCCCGCCCGGGTAGTTGCCGTCGAAGTAGAACGGCGCGTACGAGCAGACCAAGCCGATGGGCGCAGCTGCCAGCAGCCGCGGGCTCGCAGCGCCGAGCGCGCTCCACAGCGCGGGCACCAGCAGAAGCCAGGTGAGCGGCTCGGCGTTGAGCGCGTCCACGCCGTGCTGCCACAAGCGGCGCCCGGTCGTCTTCAGCGCCGCGGAGAAGCCATAGCCGTCTGGCAAGTTGTGACGCACGAACTCGCCGTGCTCGTGCACGCAGCCGATGCCTTCGCCAAATCCGTACCGAAAACAGCCGGGCGGACCGTCGGCCTGCAAGTAGTAGAGACTCTGCGACGAGCTCCACCAAGCGCCCGTGGCGGCGCGCTGATGTAGCAGCAACAGCCCGAGGAACGGCGCCGCGCACAAGATCGCGCCAGCCAGGGAGCGAACGGACCAGCGACGAAACGTAACAAGCGCGATCAAGAGCGTCAGCACGGCGCCGCTCACCGGCCGCGCGCACACACACAGCCCCGCGAACGCCGCGGCCGCCATCAGTGTGCGGGCCTTGCCCGAGTGGGCGAAGCGCAGCGCAAAGCCCAACCCTCCAGCGAAACATGCCGCCGCCAGGCCGTGCGACATGGTGTCGGCGGTGTGGTACCGCAGCGCCGCGCAGACCACGGAGAGCAACACCGCGAGTCGCGGCAGGAGCTGCTCGCCCGGCCGAGAGATCTGCGGCGCGCTCGCCAAGAACCCAGTCAACCACGTGAGCGCGAACGCCAGCGCGGGGCCCACCATCATCGGCGCGCCGAGCCAGTGCCCCAGCGCGAGCACGGCGGGGTAGCCGGGCGGGAAGATCACCGCGAGGTGCTGCCCGGAGCCGAGCGTGTCGCGCACCAAGAACCGACCTGCCTCCGTGGGATCAGAGGCGGGCCACGAGAGCATCCCGCGCGACAGCGCTTTGGCCTCCAAGTAGTAGCTGGTGGCGTCGATGATGCGCGGGCCCCCGCGCAAGTACTCGGAGACGTACCCCGCGCTGAGGCCCGCGGCAGCCAGCGAGGCGAGCAGCAAGAAGCGCTCGAACCGCCCCGCTCGAAACAGCCACGCGGCCTGTGGCAAGAGCAGCAGCGCCCCGAGGATCAGGGCCAGGGCAGAGAACAGGTCGCCGCTCGGGCCCCAGGCCATGCGCGAGTTCTACACGAGACCACGGGGGTGAGGGAGGGTAGCTCACGGAGCGAGCGGGCGTATTCTCGCGCACCATGCGACACCTTGCTCTCGCCATTCCCGCGCTCTTCTCGCTGCTCAGCGCGTGCTCGTTCCAGACCAGCGGCTTCATCTCCGTGAACGGCGGCGAGGTGTCCTCGAGCGGCGGCGAAGCCGACGACGGAGGCAGCGACTCCTCCGACGACCCGCGCATGGCCGGCCTGCGCAAGAAGATGAAGACGATGACGTACAAGGACATCCCTGGTCCGCGTTACGTCGAGCGCTTGCACCAGGACACCGTCTACCCCAAGGGCCAGAAGATGCAGGGTGGGATCCGCTGCGGCAAGAACCCCGATCCCAAGTGGATCGTGGACTGGAAGTCGGACGAGTACTTGAACTTCGACAACCTCGCGGTCTGGATCCAAGCGCGCGCCAACCAGACCTACGCGGCGGACCTCCCGGATGCTTACAAGAAGTACCGCGCCGCCTACGCGGCCTTCGACGGCGAAGCCAAGAAGAAGCTCGACGAGGCCAAAGGCAAGAAGACGTTCTACGAGCGGGTCGTGGCCCTGAGCGGGGTGTACAAGGAGACTCGCGAGGCGCTCAAGGCCAAGGGCAAGGCGCTGCCGAAGCTGGGGCAGAACCAGCCCGGCATCCTGTTCGAGATCAGCCAAGCGATCGTGGACGAGTACAAGAAGGCCAACGTCACCTTCGCCTACAACACCGGCGCGACCGGGACGCGATCCATGCTGGGTGAGCTCCAAGCTCACGGCATCCGGCCGTGGGGCAGCGACGAAGAAGAGGAGAAGTACTTCGCTGTGACGGCGATGATGGGTCACGCGCAGGAGCTCATGCCTCCGCTGGTGCAGAGCTACGACTACATCGCGCGCACCGGCAAGCGCAGCAAGTGGCCCTACGACTTCTCGCCCTTCAACGACCGCCCCAACGTGGTGGAGCCGCCCAAGGACGTGTTCGAGCTGCTGAGCAAAGACAAGACGAAGATCGCCCAGTACCCCACGGACGACATCCACGATCTGAAGCTGGAGACCAAGGAGCTCATCCTCAAAGGCAACGAGGCCAAGGAGCCCAAGCTGGTGCGCGTCAGCGGCTGGGTCGACTCGATCGAACGGAAGGACGGCGCGAACAAGCTCCACCTGGTGCGCTGGGCGTACGACTCGGATCAGCGCTGCACCGAGTACGGCCCCATCCGCGGCGTCGACTCGAGCGGGCGCTTCTACCGAAGCAGCAACTGCGTCACGACCGCCCAGCGCGACACCGAGCGCCGCTTCCACATCACCCTGGCCGAGCTGCCGAGCCAGCTCGACGAGGGCGACGAGGTCACCGTCTTCGGCGACCTGGTCGAGGTGAAGGCCAAGGGCACGCCCGCCAAGGCGACGGTCGACGTCGACGTGGCGGGGCGCTTGGTGGGCTGCTTCACCAAGCGCGACCCGATCGACCGCAAGAAGAAGGACTGGAAGCAGTCCTACACCACGTCGAGCACCAACGTGGACTGCAAGAACACCAAGTGGTGAGCGCGAAAGGAGCGCTCAGCTCCCGCAGGAGAGCTCGCAGATCTCGTTCGCGGTGTTGACGCACACGTCGTCCCACTCGTTGTTGCAGCAGAACGCGTCGGCGTCGCAGATCAGATCGGTGCACTCGTCACAACCAGCGGAGCGCGCCGGACCGGCCACGCAGATGTCCGAGCACTCGGACTCTTTGACCACGGCGTCGGTGACGAAGGCGTCGGAGGGGAGCACCAGCGACGTCAGGCCCGCGGTCTTGCTCTTGATGCCACACTTGTCGCCGTTCGACTCGGTGCACTTGGTGAGCGGGCCGTCCAAGTAGGCCTTGTAGATGTCGTGGTAGCCGCGGAACTCCTCGCCCGACTCGTTGGGCGAGAGGCTGGTGCCCCACGAGTTCTTGATGCGGATGAAGTCGATCTTGGCCTGGCTGGACAGCGCCGCGTCGAGCGCCTTCTGATCCGTGATCAGCGTGCCTGCAGCGAGCGTGCCGAAGCCGGGCACGTTGCTCACCTGGTAGTCCTCGACCACCGTCATGTGGCCGCCTTGGCGACCGGGCGTCGTCGGCGGCGCGAGGAACTGGTTCTTGCCGTCGAGCGCGGCGAAGTCGACGAACCAGACCATGATCACCGGCATGCCGGCGTGCATGGACTTCTGCATCTTCTTGAAGAAATCGCGCCGCGAGCTCTCGCTCGTGGGGTAGCTCACCTCGTTCCAGGCGTACTTGCCCTTGCGCTGCAGGAAGTTGAAGCTCGACGACGGCTCCCCGAGAGCGTCGGCCAACGAGATGTTGCGACCCACCTCGATCTCCTTGGGGTAGGTCAGGCCGGAGTCGGCTGGGATGCTGAGACCGCTCTTGAGCATGGTGCGCGCCACATCTGCGCCGAACACCTGATCCATCATCGCGGTGGTGCTGGGCGACAGGCCCCAGGCCTTGTCCAGCTCCTTGCGCACCAGCTTGCGATCGCGGCGCGCGGCGGCGTCCTTGAGCGCGCCGTTCTTGAGCGACTCGTTGATCGCGGACAGCGCCGACGACTGCCGCGAGGAGCGCGCGGCCTCGCTCTCCTCGGGGATGAACTTGCCCTCGGCGATGACGCCGTAGCGGCGCATGAGCTCGGCCGCCAACCCGAACCAGCCTCCGGTGGAGAGCTGCCCTTTGTCGAGCTGAGCGAGCTGCGTCAGCCCGGGCGGGGCGCCCGCGATCTCCTCGTACCAGTGCCAGTACGAGATCCACGACTCCGACAGGTTGAGCTCGGCCCCGGTCTGGGTCAGGTGGAGCGACTCCGCCCAGCCGACGGACGCGTACACCCAGCAGTTGCCGATCGATTGGTTTTTCACCTTCGAGTTCTTGATGTCGGTGACATCCTGCTCGTCGCCGGTCTCGGTCCCGTCGTCGCAGGCGAACGCGAACGGGGCGAGCGACAGCATCAGGGTGGCGACGTGGGAGCGAAGGCGACTGGTCATGCCGGGCCCTCTAGCACGGGGCACGCCAGCCGGAGCCCCCCGAGAACAAGGCACAATTTCGCGCCGTGAGTGTGCCCATGTAGGTCGCCCTGGGGCACTTACCCTGGATCACACGTACTCCATAGGTTCCTGGCCGCCGCTGATCCACGTGGAGGCGTGACCGCCAAACGCACCCGGCCACCCAAGGCCCGAGAACGGCTCTTGACCGTGCGCGACTTCGAAAGAGCCGCGCGTCGCGCGCTGTCCAAGACGGCGTACGACTACTACCGCTCGGGCGCAGACGCCGAGCGCGCGCTTTCGCGCAACGAGCGGGCGTACGAGCGCTGGGTGGTCTGGTATCGCGTGCTGACCGACGTCGCAGAGCGGGAGCTCTCCACGCGGGTGCTCGGCTGCCCCATCCACACGCCGATCATGATCGCGCCCACGGCGTACCACAAGCTGGCGCATCCAGATGGCGAGCTCGCTACCGCGCGCGCCGCAGCCGTAGAGGGGACCATCTACGTGGCCTCCACGCTGGCCACCACCTCGCTCGAGGACGTCGCGGAGGCCAGCAGCGCGCCCAAGTGGTTTCAGCTGTACGTGCACAAGGATCGCGAGTTCACGCGCTCACTCGTCGAACGCGCCGAGATCGCCGGCTACGACGCGCTGGTGGTGACGGTCGACACGCCGGTGCTCGGTCGCCGCCTCCGCGACGAGCGCAACCGCTTCGAGCTCCCAGACGGCTTGGTGATGGCCAACCTGATCGACGCGGTGGCCCAGAAGCCCGACGACGGCAGCTCGCTCTCGAGCTACGTGGCGCAGCGTCACGACGCGAGCTTCACCTGGGCAGACCTGGCGTGGCTGCGGTCGTTGTCGCACTTGCCGATCGTGCTCAAAGGCATCGTGCGCGCGGACGACGCCGTGCGCGCAGCGGATGAGGGAGTGGCAGGCATCATCGTCTCGAACCACGGCGGTCGTCAGCTCGACTCGTCCCCTGCCACCCTCGATGCGCTGCCGGGCATCGCCCAGGCGGTGGGCGACCGCGCCGAGGTATACCTGGACGGCGGCATTCGCTGGGGCAGCGACGTGTTCACCGCGCTCGCCCTGGGAGCGCGCGCCGTGCTCGTCGGCAGGCCCGTGCTGTGGGGCCTCGCAGCCGGCGGCGAGCAGGGCGTCATCGATGTGCTCCGACTGCTCAGCGGCGATCTGTCGCGGACCATGGCGCTGGCCGGCTGCCGCAGCGTCGCCGACATCCATCGCTCGATGGTTTCTCCCGCGCCAGAGTAGACTGGATCGATGGCTCTGCCGGACTCCGTCATTCGCGTGATGACCAACGATCACGGCTTTCGGATCATCGCCGCCAAGACGACCGACAGCGTACGCGAAGTGCTCGCGCGCCAGAGCGCAGACGGCGCGGTCGCCGGGGCGTTGGCCGGGCTGGTGACTGCCGCCGTGTTGCTGCGCGAGACGATGTCGCCCGATCTGCGCGTGCAAGGGTTGCTGCGCGGAGCGTCCGGGCGCGGCACGTTGGTGGGCGACTCGTTCCCCGACGGGTCGGTGCGCGGGCTTTCGCAGATTCGAGCTGGCGCAGAGGAGTTCTCGATCGGTCCGGGCTCGGTCATGCAGATGATGCGCAGCCTGATCAACGGCGGCTTGCAGCAGGGCATCGTCGACGTGGGCGCGGCGGGAGGCGTGGGAGAGGCGCTCACCACCTACTTCCAAGAGTCCGAGCAGGTCGTGTCGGTGGCGCGCATCGGCGCGCACTTCGACCGCGAGAGCGGCGCGCTCGTCGCTGCGGGCGGCTTCGTGGTGCAGCTGTTGCCGGAGGTCGAGCGCCCGATGCACATGATCATGACCCAGCGGCTGGAAGACTTCCCCGCGATCGAGTCTTTCCTCGAGCGCCCCGACTTCTCCGCCCAGACCCTGATCGACGAGCTGGTGCACGGCGTCGAGCACACCGAGCTCGGCCGCCAACATCTCCGCTTCGAGTGCCGGTGCAGCGAGACGCTGGTGCTGTCGGCGCTCTCCTCGCTGGGTAGGGACGAGATCCGCAACATGATCGCGGAGGAGCAAGGGCTGGACATCCACTGCGACTACTGTGGCAAGGACTACGCGATCGCGGTGGGACGACTCGCAGCGCTGCTCGACGAGAGCTGAGAAGGGCGACGCCATCGATCGGCGCGCGATCCTGAGTCGGCGAGCAGCGTTCGTGGCCGGCGCGCTGACCGGGCTCGGGAGCGGCGCTGCGCGAGCCGACGAGCCGCCCGCAGGCGCCCCCGGCGAGGGCTGTCGCGTGGAGCCGACCCCCGCGCAGAGGGTGGCCGCAGAAGCCATGTTCGACGAAGCCCAGCGCGAGCTCGAGGCCGGGCGGCGCGCCAGCGCCGCGCAGCTCGCCATGCACGTGCACACGCTGATGAAGCGACCGAAGACGGCGCTGCTCGCCGCCCGGTTGCTGCACGAAGGAGGCGACTTCCTGGCCGCGCTGGTGATCGAAGACCAGCTCGCCTGCACCGGACCAGATCCGGAGCTGAGCGAGCTCCTGGCGCGCGTGGAGACAGAGCACGGCGCGGTTCGG
>CAZXMG010000037.1:0-86931 GCA_964641275.1 uncultured Polyangiaceae bacterium | reverse complement strand
TGCTCCTTGGCGAGCCTGAGCTGCTCGTCTTGGAAGGCACGGACCTTCGCGTAGTGGCGATCGAAGCGCGCGATGTAGTCCTTGGCGACCTGGGCGCTCACGCCGAGCGAGAGCGCGAGCGCGCTCGCGCCCTGGCCTGCAAAGGTGGCAAAATTGACGACCTTTCCGATCTGGCGCTCGTCGTGGCTGAGCTCCGCGACGGGGCGAGCGAGCACCGCCGAGGCGGTCAGCCGATGCATGTCGGCGCGGGCGCGCAATGGCTCGACCAGGTTTGGATCCTTGGTCAGGTGCGCGAGCACGAACAGCCCGAGCTGGCTGAAGTCGACCGACATCATGAGGCGCCCCGGGGGAGCGACGAACGCGCGGCGGATGCGCGCCATCTCGGGCGTGCGGCCGGGCACGCGGCCCAGATCCGGGTTGGTGTTGATCAAATGGCCAGAGAACGAGCGCGCGAGGTGAAAGCGCGAATGCACCCGGCCGTCGTCGGCGATGCACTTGCGCAGCACGCTGACCCAGCTGTCACGTAGGCGTCGCAAATGACGGAAGCGGATCACCAACGGCACGATCGGGTGCGCGTGCGAGATGCGCTCGAGCGCTTCGGTAGCAGTGCTCCAGCCGGTCTTGGTGTGACTCACGATCGGCAGCCCGAGCTGCTCGAACAGCACGCTCCCGAGCTGCTTGGACGAGTTGATGTTGAAGGGGTTGCCCGCCAAAGCCGTGATCGCCCGCTCGAGCTCCGTCTCGATCTCTGCAAACGCGAGCTCGGCGCTGTCGAGCTCGCGAGGATCGACGCCAATGCCGCGGAGCTCCATGCGCACCAACGTGTCGGAGAGCTCCAGGTACTCGGCGAGCAGCGTGGGCTCGACCTGCCCCGCGAGCGCACGCCAGATCTCGGCCGACGCTTCGGCCCGCTCGCTCGCGACGGCGGCTGCGCGATCGATCGAGATCGCGCCCCACGCCTTGCGCGCGCGCCCCACGCCACGCACGGCGTCGTCCTCGGGCAACGCTTGCCCGAGCACGCGTTTGGCCACGGTGGAGAGGTCGTGGGGCGCCCAGTTGCTCGGTTGGCAGAGGTGCGAGGCGCACGCCGAATCGCCGACCACTCCTGCGAGGGTGATACCCGCCCAGCGAAGCGCGACCGTGGTGCCGACGAGGTCGTGGCCCTGTTTGGGCGCGGCGGCGTCACCCAGCCACGGGATCAAGGGCGCCCATGCCGCGCTCGCTGCAGGAACATAGACCGTCTCCACACCCTCGGCCGCCAGCGCGATGCCGGCGACGGCCGAGCACACAGGGCTCGGATCCTCGAGCAGCGCGTGCAGCGTCACGATGCTCGAACCGAGCTTGGCGAGCGCCACACGGGCGTCCTCCGCGCTGCTGCACACCTCGGCGCTCCGCTGCGCGCCATCGCTCACGAGCAGCTCGCTGAAGCCGAGCGAACCATACAGCGCGTTGAGCGCAGTCGGATCGGGCCGGGCGTACGCCAACGACTCGAGCGGGTGGGGCAGAGGGAGCGACGTATCCAGGTGCGCGCGAGCGAGCTCCCCAGGCACCATCTCTCGGGCGGCGCGCAGCGCCTTGCCCAAGCGGGCCTCGATCGCGTCGAGCTGGGCCATCGCCTCTGGCACCGCCCCGAAACGCTGGAGCAGCGTCGTCGCTCCCTTGGCGCCGATGCCCGCAACGCCCGGCAGGTCGGCTTCGTCGCCGACCAGCGCGAGCCAATCGGCCACCTGGGAGGGCGGCACTTGGAAGCGCTTCTGGACGATCTCGGCGGTGTAGCGGACGTCCTTGTTGGCGTCGTACCACCAGATGCGCTCGCCCACGAGCTGCGCGAAGCGCTTGTCCACCGCGACGATCACGACGTCGTCGCCGGCACGCTCCGCCGCGCGCGCGTAGCTCGCCACCACGTCGAGCTCACGCGCCACCTCGACCACGGGCAGGCCCAGCGCCGTGAGCAACTCGGGCAGGGGGCCGAGCTGGGCCTTCAGCGCTGCGGGCCAGCCAGCAGCGGGGGCGTCGCGATCGATCACCGCCACCGCCCGCGCCGGCTGCTTGAAGGCCAGCGCGCGGTGGACGGCCCTCGCGACGGCGAACAACCCGTTGACCGGCTGACCGGCGCGCGACGTCCGATCCGTGGGCACCACGAGGTAGCCCCGCGACAGGAGGTTGGTGGCGGAGACGACGAGGGTGCGGGGCATCGACCGACGCGCGACGCCTCAGCCCGTGGCCTCGATCGCCACCACCAACGCGGGCTCCCCATCGAATTGCATGACTTGCGCGTGCAACTTGGCCTCGAGCGAGTGCCCATCGCGGCACGCCAGCGTGGCCTCGACGCGGAAGGTGTTGAGCCCGGAGTCGATCTTCTTGAGCAGCGCGTTCTTGTCTTCTTGCTGCAGGAACAGCTCGCCAATGTCGCGCGCGGTGAGCCCAGCGTCGAAATGCCTGAGCAGCGCCTTGGCGCGGCGGTTGATGGCGACCAACTCGCCGTCCTCGGGGCTGAGCACGATCAGCGCTGCTGGCGTCCACTCGAAGAAGGCGCGGGGGGCCTCGGCCGCGATCGGCCGCAGCCCGCGCCGCGTGATGTCGGAGCGCTTGCGGTCGAGCTGCTGCCTGGCGTCCTCGACCTCGGCCTCCTTGGCGTGGAGCTGAGCGACCGCCAGCACCATGGCGACGAAGTCTGCGAACGAGCCGCACGCGAGCTCCTCCCATGGCTGCCAGCGTCGGGGCTCACCCACGTGCTCGATGCACACCACACCCACCAGATCCCCCTGGAACAAGATGGGGGCGTCCAGCATGGACACGATGCCGTGCGGTCGCAGGTAGCTGTCTGCGAACTCGTTCGTGCGGGGATCGCTCGCGGCGTCGTGGGCAGCGACGCTGCGCTCGTCTTGGAGCGCCTGAAAGTAGCGCGGCTTGTCCGACGCATCGAGCACCATGCCGGAGAGGTGCCGATCACTGCCGCGCTCGTACAGGTCTTCGCACACCAGCTGCGAGCGGTCCTGACTGAAGCGCCACACGCCGGCGCGCTCGACGCGCATGGTCTCGGCCGCGATCTCGGTCAGGTGCGCGAGGGCCGAGGCCAGATCGCCGTGGCCGGCCGCGTCGCTGCGCATCAGCGCGGAGAGCACGCGCCGGAACGAGCGCATGCGCTCCTCGGGATCGCGCGTCTTGGTGACGGTGGTGGGCTCGTCGCTGATCGAATCCGAGCGCATCTTGCGCCCGAGCTTACACGAACAGGCCCACCACGTTGCCCATCATGCAGTTGGCGATCGCGCCAGCGAGCATCGACTTGAGCGCGATCTTGGACAGGTCTTTCATGCGCTCGGGCGCCATGGCACCGATGCCACCGAGCTGGATCCCAATCGACGCGAAGTTGGCGAAACCGCACAGGGCATAGCTGGCGATCACGGCCGAGCGGTGACTGAGCACCGGCGTCTCGGAGGCGACTGCTTCCCCCAGGTGGATGTAGGCGACGAACTCGGTGAGCACCAGCTTCTCGCCCAGGAAGCGGCCCACGTGTTGAGCCTCGTCCCAGGGGATGCCCATGGCGAACGCGATGGGCGAGAACACCCAGCCCAAGATCCTGGCCATGCTCAGCGGCGTGCCGCCCGCAGGGATCAGCGAGAGCATGTAGTCGGCGAGCGCGACCAGCGCGACGAACGCGAGCAGCATCGCGACCACGTTGAGGAACAGCTTCATGCCCTCGGTCGCGCCATCGGCGGCAGCCTCGAGCACGTTGCCGTGCACGCTCTTGGTCGACAGCTCGAGCTCGCCCTGCGTCATGGGCTTCTCGGTCTCGGGCATCATCATCTTGGCCACCGCGATCGAGGCGGGCGCGCCGATGATGGAGGCGGTGACGAGGTGCCCGGCGATGCCGGGGATCGAGGACAAGAAGCTCACGTACGCCGCCATGACACCGCCCGCCACCGTGGCGAAGCCGCCGACCATGACCAGGAACAGCTCACTCTTGGTCATTTTGGCGATGTACGGCTTCACCGTCAGCGGGGCCTCGGTCTGGCCCAGGAAGATGTTGGCCGCCGTGCTGAGCGACTCGGCGCCGCTGATGCCCGCCGTGCGCTGCATCACCCACGCCAGGCCGAAGACGATGCGCTGCATGACGCCGAGGTGGTAGAGAACGCTCATCAAGCTCGAGAAGAAGATGATCGTGGGCAGCACCCAGAACGCGAACGTCTTGACCGGCGGCGACACGCGCCCTGCGATCACATCGGTCGGTTGTCCGGCCGGATCGAGCACCCGGTGCGGCTCGATCGACTGGAACACGAAGCTCGAGCCCGCCTCCGAGAAGGACAGCAGACGGCGCACTCCCGCGTCGATCGAGTTGAAGAACAGGTCTTGGACGCCGGGCGTGAGCACGATCGCCGCGAACAGGATCTGCAGGCCCACGCCCCACAGCACCGGCCGCCAGGAGATGCTCTTGCGCTCGCTGGAGAGCAGGTAGCAGATCCCCAGCATCACGAAGATGCCGACGAACGACACCACGCGCTGGCCGATGCCTACTTCGGCCTCGAGCGTCGCGGCAAACAGGTGCATGACGCCGATCCGAGCATGAGGTCACGGCTCCGGCCCAAAAGCTTGCGCGAAGTGACCGTGCACGCTGACGCGCGGCGCCAAATGTGAGAGATGCTGGCTCGTGAACGAGGACCTCACGCGGCGCTTCACCGAGCTCGTCCGGCGCGAGTTGGGCGCAGAGGACGTGCGCGTGAGCGACCCCGATGCGCCGGAGCGGGCCGAGGCCGTGAGCGCCTGGATCCAGGACGGTCGCCGCATCGAGGCGACGTTCAACGGACCGATCGCAGAGCGCGAGACCTTGACGCGCAGACTGGAAATCCTGGTGCGCGCGTTCGAGTCGGTGCTGTTCGAGGATCGCACGCCACCGAAGCGAACGCCCATCACGACCAGCCTGCAAGACGAGCTCAAGGCCATCGCCGCGAGGGCGAACGCGCTCGATGCGCTGGTGATCGACGCGCACTCGCCCGTGATTTGGGCGAGCGCGAGCAAGGGCACCACGCTGCCCGGCACGATCGAGCCCGGCACGCTGCCAGCCGAGGCGAGAGAGACGCTGCGCCTGGTGCGCGAGAGCCATCGGGGCGTGCTCGTGGCCCTGCGTCCGCCGAAGCGAGACGACGACGACGACAGCGTGCCACCGCCCGCGGTGGCGCCGGCGCCTTCGTCTCACCCGCCACAGCTGGTGGCGGTGGCCAAACCCACGGAGGACGAGGCCGACCCACAGCAGCGGGCGGTGGCTGCCGTGCGCAAGTTGCCGCAGATGGCCGCGCTCCACCGCGGCGGTCACCTTTCGCAGACCCTCCGTGAGCAGGACTTCGGCTACGTGGTGCGCAGCTTCGCGGGGATCTACGCGCTGCTCGTGGTGTTCGACGGGCCGTTCGACGAGATCCGCGCCGAGCGGGCGGTGAGAGACGGCTTGCCCCGCGTCGAGCGGCTGGTCCTCGCGCTGCCACCCCTGGATCCAGACCCGTTGCCCGCCGGGGTGGTGGCCCTACGTCCGCGCCGCCGGAGGTGACCGTCGGCCCATGGAACGGGCGGCCCTTGGTGCTAGGCTGCCGGCGATGGTTCGGGCAGCGTCCGCCTGGCGTCCGGAGGACGACGCCTTCCTGCGCTGCTTGGTGAACGAGCACGCAACCGAGGCGCTATTTCGCTCACTGGTGGAGCCGATGTCGGGTCAGGAGCTGCCTCCACGCGCGCGCGTGGTCGCGGAGCTCGCGCGGGGCCTGGCGGGCGGCCCGGACGCGGTGCAACGCGCCGCCGACGGAGAGCCGAAGGCCCTCGAGCGCTTGTTGTTCTCGGGATCGATCAGCGGCTTCTCGCCTGCATTGCAGCACGCGCTGGCCGTGCTGTGCGAACGCGCCGAGCGCCTGCGGGGGGTGGGCTCCGCGACGCGGCCACTCAGCGACGAGGTGCTGCTGTTGACCGCGCTGGCGAGCTGGCTCGCCCTCGAGAAAGACCCGAGCTATCTGCGCGATTTGGGAGGCCGGCTCGCGGGAGACGGGGCCGGCGAAGGCGACCTCGGGCCGAGCTTCTCCCGCCCCGGGCACGCTTTCATCGACCAGCTGGGCGCGGAGGCGGCGCGCGGTGCGCGCGAGCTCTCGCCGCGAGCGGCCACGCTCCTACGCGTGCTGTCCCGCGCGAGCGAAGCCTGTCGCATGGCGGCGGTGGACCCCAGCCTGGCCAGGAGCGCGATCGCTCGCGCAGATCGGGCTCGCGCGACCGCGATCGACGAGGCGCTCTCGCCGATCGCAAGCGGGCTGGACGACGCCCGCGCCCGGAACGCTGCGGGCCGCGAGGCCCCGGCGTGGATGACCAAGCTCGCCTCGATTTGGAGCTTCACGGGTCAGGACGTCAGCGTCGAGCAGTTCGCCGTCGAACGGGTGATCCCCATCGCGTGGGAGGCGCGCCAAGATCGCGACTGGGCGCGCATGAGGACGCTGCTCACACCTTGCAGGCCGCTGTTCGAACGGATGGAGCAGCGCACCCTCGCCGAGCCGCTGGAGCACTTGTCGTACTCCGCACACCTGGCGCAGGTGTTCGTGTTCCTGTCCGAGGCCGAGGATTGGGGCAAGGAGATCCCTTGGCTCGAGCGCGCGCTGCGCCTCTGCCCGGCGCATCGCAACGCTCGCTGTTCCTTGGCCTACTCGCTGTGCGACCGCGCGATCGGGATGCTCGCGCGCACGACCTGGTTCACCGCCCGCGCGGACATGGCCGAGGCGGAGCGCTTGATCACACGAGCGGAGCAGCTGTTCCCGCAAGGCAGTCGCAACGCCGAGGCTCGCTCGCGCCTCGATGAGGCCAAAGGTCGCATGGGGGTCAGCACGTGAGCGACAACCCGTTCGACCGCTTCGACCTGGACCCGCTCGCCAGCAGCCAGGAGATCACCGAGCGCATGAAGGAGCTGCTCGAGGACGCGCCCGAGGCGGAGCGCCCGGCGATCCGCGATGCGTGGGAGCTGCTCACACGCCACCCGCGCACCCGTGCCCGCGCCGCACTGCACACGTTCTCGGGCAGCGCGAGGCCGCGCGTGCCGCGAGCTCTGCCGCCGGAAGCGGCGGTCACCCCGGGCTCGGTTGCACCGAGCGCGGCCAGCGAGCGACCCAGCCTGGAGTCGCTCCTGGGCGACGCAGAGGCCCCCGCTCGCGGCCTCGCCCTCCATGACGACCCCTTGTTGCGTGAGCTTTCGCACCCGAGGAGCCAGAGCTGATGATCTTGATCGACCGCGCGGTGGGCATCGACCTTGGCACGACCAACTCGGAGATCGCGGTGCTGCCGCCGTCCGAACGAGAGATCGTGGTCTACCAGGATCGCTTCGGTCGGCGCACGGTGCCCTCCGCGGTGGCCTGGGACGCAGAGAAGGAGAGCTTCCTCGTCGGACGCGCCGCACGCGCGCGGCGTGGCAAGGAGCCGCCGCCGGTGGAGAGTGTGAAGCGCAGCATGGGCCAGGACGTGCGCCTGGCGGTCGGCCCGCACGATCTCTCGCCCGAGGCCATCTCGAGCAAAATCCTCGCGGGTCTCGCGCGCGAGATGCACCAATTCTTGGCAGAGAAGGCCAGCGACGGCGTCTCGCTCCTGGTCAAGCGCGCGGTGATCACGGTGCCGGCCTACTTCGACGCGCTGCAGATCGAAGCGACGCGCAAGGCGGGGGAGGAGAGCGGTCTCTCGGTGCTCGGCATCCTGCACGAGCCCACCGCCGCCGCCATCTACCACAGCTTCAAGCGCCGCATCTCCGGCGGGAACTTCTTGGTCTACGACCTGGGCGGCGGCACCTTCGACGTGTCGGTTCTGCGCTGCATGGGCGGCGAGTATCAGGTGCTCGCCATCGATGGCGACAACTTCCTGGGCGGGGACGACTTCGACCGCCGCTACGCCGAGCACCTGCGCAAGACGCTGAGCGCGCGCGGCTACAAGCTGGAGCTGGACGTGCGTGGCAGCAAACAGGATCGCCACCGCTTCGAGCGACTGGTGCACATCGCCCAGGAGATCAAGGAGGGCCTCTCGTCCGCGACGACCGTCAACCTGTCCAAGCAAGACGTGCTCGAGGACCAGGACGGCGAGCCGATCAGCATCGAGCTCGAAGTGGGCCGGAGCGAGTACGAGACCACCATCCGAGACTTGGTGGAGCGCACCATCGAGTGTGCCGAGCGGGCGCTGGCGGAGTCCGCCCGCAGCGCGAACGTGTCGCTCGCCGAGATCGACCACGTGATCCTGGTCGGCGGCTCCACGCGGGTGCCCTTGGTGCAAGCCCTGGTGCAGGAGCGGCTGGCCAGCCACACCAAAGGCAAGGAGCCCCTGGCGGACGAAGTGGACACGATCGTGGCGCTGGGCGCGGCGGTGCACGCGGCGCAGGTGGGAGGGGTGATCATCTCTCGCGATGACTGCCCCGTGTCGGTGCGCCTGACCTCACCGCTGGTCTCGAACAAGGAGCTGGTGAAGCTGAGCGGGACGGTGACCAGCAGCGCTGCACCGGCCACAGCGGTCGCGATCCACGGCGGCGAGAAGGTCGAGCTCAGCGAAGGCGCGTTTCGGCTGGAGCTGACACCTCCGCTCGACGGTGACAGCGAGCTCTTGCTCTCGGTCTTCGACGCGGGCGGGCAAGAGTTGGGGGCGCTGCCGTTCGTGCTCTACCGAGGAGATGCGCGGCCGCGCGCGAGCGCACTGAGTCGGGCCTCCGTGATCGCCAAGGAGATCGGCGTCGAGATCGTCAAGGCCGGGAGGCGGGAGCGCCGCATCTTGCTCGCGCGCGGCACAGGCTTGCCGACCGAGACACATCACACCTTCTTCACCGCCGACCAGAGCGGCACGGTCGCGCTGCGCCTGATGGAGGGCCGCATGCCGCTCAAGACCTTGGCGCTGTCGATCCCGCGGGATCTGCCGGTGGGCAAAGAGGTCGAGCTGTGGCTGAAGTGTGACGAGGCCATGCGCATCGAGGCGCGCGCGTTGGTCGCCGGCCAAGAGCTGTGGGCCACGGTCGAGGCTGCGCCGCAGCCCAAGTTCGAGGGTACGGCCGAGATCGAAGAGCTGCTGCGCGAGGCCGAGGAGCGGCGGGGCAACTTCTGGGGCCACCAAGGGGACGCTTATCGGCGCGAGATCGATCTGCTCACCAGCTCCGTGCGTGAGGTCATGAGCACGGACCCGGCCAAGTTGAGCGCGTTGTGCGCGCGACTGCGCCGCCTGCTCGACGACATCGCCGGCGAGCCCGGCGACCCGCTCGAGCCACCGCTCGCTACGTTCGAGGCCGAGCTCGATGCTCTGCGCAGGGTCGTCTACCGCAGCGAAGGCACGCTGATCGGGCTCGACCGCAGCGCCTGGGAGGAGCGCCTTGCGCGCATCGAGGAGGCGGCCAGCGAGGCGCGCGGCGCCATCGACGCCGTGTTGTGGAGGCGCACCTTCAACGAGGTCCAGGCCCTGTACGAGACGGCTGTGCAAGAGGAGTTCGCTGGGCGACGCCTGGACGATCCTGCCTACCTCGAGATGCGCGTCCACTCGCTGTCGCGCTGGCGGACGCGGGTGGAGCGCACGCTGCTCGACTTCGTGCCGAGCACCACGGACGAGCTGCGAGCCCCCCAGGAGCGTGAGCGCACGCGTTTGCTGGGCCTGCTCGCAAGCAAGGTGGACGAGCCGCTCGCCAGAATCGAACGCGGGGACGTGCCCGTTGCACAAGACAAGCGGATGCTGTTGGACCAAATGGGCGCCGAGCTCGAGCGCATCGAGACGGCGCTCGACCGGCTGCCGGCGCTGGGATTGCCCACCGAGCGTGGCGGCGGGAGCGGTCGCGCTTGAGCTTCGTGGACGAGCTCGCGCTGCGCGCCGCCGAGCAGCTCGAGACGGCCGTGGGGCCGTACATCGCGCTCGCCTCGTACAAGCGGCTGTTCGCCGCCGAAGGTTGGGTGCGCGACAAGGGTGTGGCAGGGGCGCTCCGCTGCGCGGTCGCGCTGGATGACCCACAGGAGATCCAAACGGCGGCGACCGAGCTCGCCCGGCTCGACCGCTCTGCCCCGAGCGCGCTCGAGCACGTGGCGCCGCTGATCAAGGCGGGTCGCCGCGAAGCGGCCGCACAGGTCGCACGCGCGGAGCTCACGCGCACCGGCGCGGCGCTACCCGCCTATTTCGCGGCGCTGTGCGAGCCAGGCGGGGCCCCGACCGAGGCGTGGGGGGACGTCGCCCGGCGAGCGCTCGAGCAAGGAGCGTCGGCGGTGCTCACGCACGCGACGGCTCGCTTGATGGGCGCGTGGCTCGAACGCTTGCGCCGCGACCCCGAGGCGACGTTGCCGCGCGCACAGGTGGTCGAGCTTGCCGAGAAGAGCAGCCTGGTGGGGGCCAGCGCGGACGAGCTGCTGCTCCTCGCCCGTGGCAAGCTGCTCTCGGCCAGCCGCTTTCAGCGGGCGAGCGCGCTCTCGGCGCTCGAGGTGCTCGCGCGCAGAAGGGACGACTCGAACGCGCGCGCCGCGCTGCGGCTGGTCGCAAGACACGTCGACGCCATGGCGGATCGACTGGATGTGATCGAGCTCGACAGAGCCAAGGCTTGCCTGGCGCACGCTGGTGCTGCGGCCCCGACGCTGGCGACGAGACTCGACCCGCGGGCAGCCCCCGCTGCAGGGGAGAGCCCTGCCGGCACGGCCTACGATCGTCTGCTCGACGGCTGTCGAGAGCTCGAGCGCGACGACGCCGGGAGCGCGCGGCACCGACGGATCGACGCCATGACGGCGCTGCTGTCGCCGGACATGGCCATCCCGAGGTTGGCCTGGCTGGCGATCACGCGGGTGCTCGAGCGCGACACGGGGCCTGCGCGCGCCGCCGCTGCGCGTTTCGTCGATCGCGCCTTGGGCCGCACGCTCTGTCTTGCACCCGTGGCGCTCACCCGAGTGGCGGACGCGCTGCTCGCGGCGGGCGCGCTATCCGTAGCGGAGCGGACGCTGGAGGAGGCGGGGCGTGTGCGCGAGCCCGCGGCGCTGATCCGGCTCGCGCACACGCTGCGCGAACGCGGCTACGAGGCCTCGGCCAGAGACTCGCGCGCGGCCCGTGCGCTGCTGGAGCGCGCGCGGGAGGCCTTCCTATTGGCCGCACGAGCGCCGGTCGGTGAGGCCCTGCCATGATCACCCCGGCGGTCACGGTCCACAGCGATCCACGCCTGTCGACGGCGACCGTCGCCTTTGGCCACAAGGGGCGCCGCAACGTCACCATCGTGGCGAAGCTGACCGCGCGACTGATGGAGAACGCGCCCGCCATGCTGTTGCCGCCCGCGCCGCTGGTGCTGGCGGACGAGTACGCCTCGGACGCGACGCTCAGCAGTCTGAAGGCGCCCTCGGAGATCGCTCCCCGACTGCTCGCGGCGGACGTGCTCTTTCGCGGTACGGCGTTTCAACCCCCCGGCTCCGAGGGCCAGAGCCGCGTGGTCGGCGTCGGTCTCCACCGCGGTGGCCAGCCCCTGATTCACAAGCTGCTGTACGTGTACGGCGATCGAGTGGAGGGCGTACCTCGGCCTTTTCGCCGCATGCCCATTTCCTGGGAGCGAGCCTTTGGTGGCCCGGGCCATGAGCTGAACCCGGTGGGCTCGGGGCTGGCCGCGGGGTCGGCACCGAACGTGGTCGATCCCCGCAACGGGCGCCACCCTGCTGGATTTGGGCCGCTCTCGCGCAGGTGGCCGGTGCGCGCCAAGCTCGTGGGCGCTCACCCGCTCGAGCGCTTCGAGGGCTCGCTCTTGGACCTGCCCGAGGACCTGCCGCTCTCGTTCTTCCAATGTGCTCCCCACGACCAGCGCATTCGCTTTCTCGCAGGCGACGAGTGGGTGGTGCTCGACGGCCTGCATCCCATCGCTGCGCGCTTCCAGGCCCGGCTGCCTGGCATGCGGGTCGTGGCGAGGATGTTCACTCGCGGCAGCTCCCCCGACGGTCAGCACGCCAGACTCAACCTGGACATGCTGCTCATCGACGGAGACACGCTCGTGGTGTCGCTGGTGTTTCGGCATGTGTTCGAGACCCAAGCCATCCCCAGCGACTTGGCGTTTACCGTGGGCTGTGTCGGGGAGGACGGCATCGAGGAGCTGCCTCCCGCGCCCGCCTGGCCCGAGCGCGAGGGTGGGGCCCCCTTGGGCGACACGTTGACGATGGGGCCGATGACACAGCGTTCGGTGTCCACTCGCCCCGCGACGCCCTACGGCGACGCCGCGCCACGCGCGGGCATCGTGGCCGAGCTTCCCGGCGCGCCGTGGACGGGCCCTTCGGCCGCGGTTCCACCGGCCGAGGCACAGAAGGAGACGCTGAAGCTCCGACTCAGCGACGCTCCACGGCAGGAGACGTTGCTGAGCGCCGACCACCCGCATGCGCCACTTGGAGAGGGCCGACCGACAGCGCCGCCCGAGCCGGCCCTGGTCACGCGGGGGCTGCCGTTCGAGCCGTCGAACGTGGTCGTCACCGAGGTGCACGACCGCGAGGAGCTGGCTGACGCGGCGCCTGCGTCGCTGCCCCCGCCGGTGGCACCAGCTTCCATGCGGTGTCCGCCCGCGTCGGCACCGCTGCCCTCGGACGACCCGAGCTCGCTGCTTCCCTCCTCGGGCCCCGGCGAGGAGACCGGGATTCGTCGCGCCGTGCTCGAACGGCTGAAGCAAGGAGAGCCGTTGAGCACCTTGGATCTCGCGGGCGCAGACTTGAGCGGCCTGTCGCTCGCCAAAGCGATGCTGCGGGGCGCGAACCTCAGCGGGACGAAGCTCGCCGGGGCTTGCCTCGATGGCGCCAAGCTGAGCGGCGCCAACCTTTCCTCTGCCGACCTGCGTGCGGCGTCGCTGCTCGCGGCAGACCTGTCGGGCGCGGACTTGTCTCGCAGCAGCATGGACGCAGCCGACTTCACAGGCGCCACGTTGGACGACGCCAACCTGAAGCTCGCCACCCTGATCGGCACCACGCTGCGCGACTGCAAGGCCAGGCGCGCCACGCTGGTGCAGTGCCGAGCCGAGGGCGCCGTGTTCGAACGAGCCGACCTCACCTTGGTCGAGGCGGGCGACGCCGACTTCGGGGGCGCGAGCTTCGTGCTCGCCACGCTGATCGAGGCCAAGCTCGGCAACGTGCGCGCGGACCAATCGAGCTTCGAGGGGGCCAAGCTCGGCCAAGCGAGCTTGGTGGGCGCCAGCCTGCGCGAGACCAACTTCGAGGAGGCCGATCTGGCGTACGCCGACCTGGCAGGCGCGGACCTCAGCTCGGCCAAGCTCACGCGCGCGGTGCTGCGCAACGCCCAGCTGGGCAAGGCGGCGTTGCCGTCCGTGTCCGCCCACGGCGCGGTGCTCGACGCTGCGGCGCTCGCGGGCGTGACCGCAGAAGACGCGGATTTTGAGGGCGCTTCGTTCATCGGTGGGGACCTTCGGCAGGGGCGGTTCCCACGCGCCAGCTTCGCCCAGGCCAAGCTCATGCGGGTGACCGCGCAGAAACTGATCGCCCCAGGCGCCCGCTTCGAGCAGGCGGACTTCACAGGCGCGTCCTTGCGCTTCGCCAAGCTTCGAGGCGCGGACCTGCGCCAGGCCACCTTGGCGAGCTGCGACCTTCGGGATGCCGAGCTCGACGGCTCGGATCTGCGGGGAGCGAACCGCGAGACATGCAAGTTGAGCGGGGCGACGCTGAAGGATGCCAAGGAAGGAGAGCTCTCCTGAACGCGAAGGCCCGCGGTTGCACCGGACTTCGGAGCAACCGAAAGCAGGTCCCGTGGAGTTGCCTGTGACGACCGAGCGCTCTGGCGACGACTCCGAGTTGGTCGGCACCACCTTGCACGGCGGGTTCAAGGTGCTTCGCTTCGTCGCCGAAGGGGGAATGGGCGACGTATTCGAGGGTCGAGGCCCGAACGGCGATCGCGTGGCGATCAAGGTGCTGCACGCCGCGCTGACCAGCAAGCCAGAGGTGTCCTTTCGATTTCGGCGCGAAGGCGAGATCGTCGCCTCGATCAAGAGCCGCTACGTGCCGAAGCTGTTGGGCCGAGGCCGCGACCCACGCGGGCGCCCTTTCATGGTGTTCGAGTTCGCAGAGGGCCGCCCGCTGTCGGAGTGGATCAGCGAGCTGGGCCGGCTCCCGTTGAACCTCGCGCTCGAGATCACGATCCAAATGAGCCGCGCCTTGATCGCGGCCCACGCTGCTGGCGTCGTGCACCGCGACCTCAAGCCTGACAACGTCATCGTCGGCGGCGAGCCCGAGGAGCCGGCGGTGATGGTGCTCGACTTCAGCGTGTCCAAGAGCGAGGACCTGCAGTTCACGCAGACCGGAACGGTGATCGGCACGCCTTGCTACATGCCCCCGGAGCAAGCTCGAGGTGACGCTGCCAACAACTTGGTCGACATCTACGCCATCGGAGCGATCCTGTACGACATGGTGTGTGCGCGCCCCCCCTACGAGTGGGACGAGCCTGGGCGCGTGTTGGCCAAGCTGCTCACCGAGCCACCTCCGCGCCCCCGTACCTTGGCACCCCTGCTGCCCGAAAGTCTGGAGGCCATCATCCTACGGGCCACCGCGCGCGATCCGAAGGATCGCTACCCGATCGTCGAGGCGCTGCTCGAGGCGCTCGAGCGAGAGCAGCGCGAGCTCACTGCGCGGGGCAGCTCCCCCACACTGTCGCCCGATCCGCCCATGCTGCCGCAGCTCGAAGTCGAGCCCATCGAGCAGGATTCGCCCGCGCGCGTCGCGGCCAGGGCGAGGGCCAAGGCCCTGACGCTGGGCGTGGTCGGCGTGAGCGTGCTCGTTGCGCTGCTGTTGGTGCTGGGCCTGGCGCTCGGGCGCTGAGCCCTGAGCGGTTGGCTCAGATCACTTTGCGCCCGCCGAGCAGCTGCTTGGCGAGGGCGCGCAACTCGGCGGCCTTGGACCGCTGCGCTTTGGCGCGGGCGGCGTGCACCTTGGCTCGGCCGTCCGCGGCCTTTGCTTCCTTGTCTGCGACGACGGCCTTGGCCAAAGCCAGGTCTGCATCCATCTCGGGGAACAGCCGCGCCTTCTCCCGCAGGCGCACCGCTAGCTCGCGCTGCTGGCGCGCCATCTGCCTCGCAGAGGCCGCCTTGGCGTCCTCTCTCGTGGCAGCTTGGTCGGCCTCACGAGCGGCCGCGAGCAGCGTGCCGACCTCGTCCTCATCTTCGACCACGACCTTGCCGCCGCCCCCGCGGTTGGGGCAAGCCTCGGCCGGTGCGGCCAACATCGTGAATGCACAGCTGAAGACCGCAGCACCGAACACACGGGCAGTGAAGCGCAGGCTCATGGGACCTCCCAGGTCCAGGAGTGTGACCTGGTCTGGTCGTTTCGTGACCAACAAACTGTCTTTTCTCCTCCGTGGTAGGACGGTGCGGTGCTGCACCTGTTTCGCGCCAAAGTTTGGCAGCCCTACGTCACCGAGCTGCGGGACGGAGCGGACGCAGACATGCTGGAGCATCGCAAGATCGCGCCCCCTGGCCGGGTGTCACGCGACGTCGCGGTGGTCTGCTTCACGGCGGCGCTCAGCTTGCTGTTCGTCCGCTTTGCTGGGCGAGAGGAAGACACTGCCTGGGCGGTCAAGGCGCTTTCGTTCCTCGGCTTCGACGGCGCAGCCGCCGACCTCGCTCGGGTCATGGCCAAGAACGCATCCACGCAGATCTATCGCAAGGTGTGGTGGGCCAGCGCCCGGGTGATCGGCTACGGCGTCATCCCGCTGCTCGCGACCATCTTCTTGCTGAAGCAATCACCGCTCGATCTGGGGCTTCGCGGCAAGGGCGACAACAAGCGGCTGTACCTGCTGCTGCTGGTGTTGGTGTTGCCGCTGGTCGTCGCCGCCTCGTTCGACCCTGCGTTCCAGTCCAAGTACCCCTACTACAAGCTCGCGAGAGACGAGCAGCTGTGGCCGCACTTCGCGTGCTGGGAGCTCTTGTACGCGTCGCAGTTCGTCGCGCTCGAGTTCTTCTTTCGCGGCTTTCTGATCCATGGCTTGAAGAGGAGCCTGGGCTACGCGGCCGTGTTCGTCCCGATCATGCCGTATGCGATGATCCATTTCGGCAAGCCCCTGCCGGAGGCGCTCGGCTCCGTGTTCACGGGGTTCTTGCTGGGGACGGTGGCGCTCAAGACCAAGTCGATCTGGGGCGGCGCCGCCATCCATGTGTCCGTGGCGTGGGCCATGGACCTGCTCAGCATCTGGCACGCCGGCCACCTCTGACGCGGGGAGGCGAGCTGGCGCTTCGCCAGTCGACGGCTGCGTGTCGAAGGTGGAGTCGCGACGGGTCGTTGTGGTATCTCGGGCGATCCACATGAGCACGAAATCCAACTACCTGCCGATCCTCATCATGACCGGACTCCCGCTGACCATGCAGCTCGGCGGCTGCGGGGCCGCCGAAGCGGTCCGCCCGGACGCACCCACGGCCGCCGAGGCTACGGGCGAGAAGTGCGACGCCAAAGCGGAGAGCACCAATGTCTTCGTGGTCGACCTGCCGCCCGAGAAGCGCAGTGACCTCGAGCTCGCGCTGGGCGCGGGGGACCTGACCGTCGTGTCGTTCAACTGCAAGGAGCTGAAGGTGCTCAAGACCTGCAAGGCTTCGGGCAAGTACGCGTACCGCGGGACCAGCTCGAAGGAGCGGGTCCTCTCGCTGGAGAGCGGCGACCAGATCCGCGCCGCGTTGCCGCTCGGGGGCGCCGGCATCGCCGCCAGCTTCGAGGCCGAGGCGTCGACCGGAACCAAGTTCGATCTGGGCCTCGTCATCGCGGGTCAGATGATCGGCTCCCAGGCGTCGTTCAGCGCGGCCGAGCTGACGGGCAACTGCGACGGCGCCACGCATGTGATCACCTCCGGCAAGGTGGGCGCGTTCGCCATGGGCACCAGCGCAAAGGCAGAGCTGAAGACGGCCGCGGAGGTGTTCGGCGCGGGGGCCAGCGCAGGCAGCTCTTCATCCAAGCTCACCAAGGCACGCGACGGGTCCATTCAAGCCTGCGAGGCAGCCTCGACCGACAACGAAGTCGCGCCCAAGCAGTGTGACGCTTTGCTCGCGCTCGAGCTCACCAAGCTGACCAAGGGCTTCGGCAATGTCGAGGTCGACTTCACCTTCGGAATTCTCTACGGCCAGGAGGCGTGCACGAAGCAGCCGATGTGCGAGGCCGCGTGCAACGACGGCAAGGGCAAGGGCTGCAAGGAGCTCGGCATCGCCCTGATCGAGGGCGGCGAGGGTATCGACAAGAACATCCCGCGCGGGCTCCAGCTGCTCGGCAAGGGCTGCGACCTGGGCGACGTGCGCGCCTGCTCGGCCCTCTCGACCATGCTGCTGTTCGAGGAGCGGGATGAGGAAGCGCTCAAGCTCGCGGAGAAGTCCTGCAACATCGGGAACGACCCGGACGGCTGCCAGAACGTCGGCATCTTGTACGCGCGGAAGAACGACAAGGAGAAGTCGCTCAAGGGCTACACCAAAGCCTGCAACGGCGGCGTCAAGGTCGCGTGTGAGAAGGTGTACGGCAAGAAGGACGAGCCCAAGGACGAGCCCAAGGACCAGCCCAAGGACGACGAGTAGCCCCGACTACTCGTCCAACAGCGCCAAGAGGTCTTCGCGGGTGATGGCTGCGGCGCCGGCCGTCTCGCCGCCCATCGCCGCGTCGGCGAGCTTGCGTTTGCGCTCCTGCAGCGCGAGCACCCGCTCTTCGACCGTGTCCTTGGCCACGAGTCGATACACCATCACCGGCTGATCTTGACCGATGCGGTGCGCGCGATCGGCGGCTTGATCTTCGACAGCAGGGTTCCACCAGGGATCGAGCAAGAAGACGTGGTCCGCGGCAGTGAGGTTCAGGCCAACACCACCCGCCTTGAGCGAGAGCAACATCACGGGTGGACCGCCTTCGCTCTGGAAGGTGCGCACCGCGCCCTCACGGTCCTTGGTCGCGCCGTCGAGCCGCACGAAGCCGAGGCCAGCCGCCTCGAGCGCCGGCTCCACCCGATCGAGCAGCGAGGTCCACTGCGAAAACACGAGCGCCTTGTGGCCTTCGGCCACGAGCTCCTCGAGTGACTCCACCAACCGTTCGACCTTCGAGGACGTGGTGGCGGAGCTGCCGGGCAGCAACCCAGAATGGCACGCCGCCTGGCGGAGTCGCAGCAACGCCTCCAGCATCATCAAGACGTTGGCCCCCTCTGCGAGCTTGCTCACGACGTCCCGCCGGGTGGCAGCCAGCACCGCCTGGTAGCTCGCACGCTCGGCCTCGTTGAGCTCGCAGTATTGGATCGCGTCTGTCCGCGGCGGCAGCTCGGTCAGCACCTGCGACTTGGTGCGCCGGAGCACGAACGGCTTGAGCCGGCGGCGCAGGCGCTCCACGACCGAGGTGGAGCCCTCGGCGATCGGCGTGGCGTAGCGCTCGAGAAAATCTCTACGCGTACCCAACAGCCCCGGGTTGGAGAAGCGCAGCAAGCTCCACAGGTCTTCCAGCCGGTTCTCCACCGGCGTGCCCGTCAGACAGAAGCGTGCGTCGGCCTGCAATCGAAACGCAGCGCGCGCAGCCTGGCTGTCGGGGTTCTTGATCGTCTGCGCTTCGTCCAGAACCGCGATCGCCCAGCGCTCCTTGGACAGCTCCTCGATGTCGATGCGCAACACCGCGTAGGTCGTGAGCGTGACGTCGGCCTGCGGATCCAGCTTCCGGTTCGGACCGTCGAAGCGGCACACCGAGAGCCCGGGGCGAAAGCGCGCGATCTCGGCCGCCCAGTTGTAAAGCACGCTCTTGGGGCACACCACCAGGACACGTCCCCTCAAGGCAGAGAGCAGCTGCACCGTCTTGCCGAGACCCATGTCATCCGACAAGAGGCCGCCCAGGCCAGCGTCCCGCAGGAACGACAGCCAGCGAAACCCGTCGACCTGGTAGGGCCGCAAGCGTCCTTCGAGCGAGGCAGGCAAGGGCGCGTCGGGGATGCGATCGAAGTCGCTCGCGAGCGGGGCGATGGCCTCGCGCACGTCGGGCAACGACACGCCGAGCGCGTCGCTCACCTCGAGCAAGACTGGCCACGCGGTCTTGGGCACGGCCTCGCCGTCCGCTCTGGCGGCGACCAAGTCCAAGATCGCCTGCCCGTGCTCGGCCAGGAAGCGCTCGGGCATGCGCGCGAACCCTCCCCCCTCGAGCGCGACGATGCCGTGCCCCTCCCGGAACGCGGCGGCGACGTCGAGGGCCCTGGCCCGCCGTGCGGGGGTCTCGTCATCGATCTCGGGCAGCTCGAAGATGACGTCGAGCTGGCCCGGCGCCGTCACGATGCGGGGCACGAGCGCGCGCACCTGGGCGCCCTCGCCGTAGGACCGGCTGGTGGCGTCGCGTGCGCAGAACTGCTCCAACTTGGCGGCGAACTTGCTGGCGTCACGGCCGTCGAAGCGAACCCGCCTCCCCGGGACCAGGGCCAGGTCGTCGCGCAGACGCGCGACGAGCTCGCGCTCGAGGGGCTCTTCGCGCACAGGCGCTGGAGCGGTCAAAAGCACCAGCTTCCCAGCATCGACGCGCGCGCAAGGCGGATCGCCGTACACCAAGAGCGGCAGCACGTGCAGCGACCCGTGCTCGTGCGACAGCTCGAACTCGATACGAGGCAAGATGCGCCGCGCCCTACGTGGCACTCGCCGCGTCCGCACCGTCACGACCAGCGTGCGCTCGAGCTCGGGTAGGAGCTCCGCGGCCAAGGTGCCCAGCTCGGGCGGTGACAGCGCGCGATCGATCGGCAGCTTGTCGAAGCGCAACCCGAAGCGTCCGGTCTCTGCCAGGGGCCGCACCACACCGCCGAGCCTGCCCACGCCCAGCGCGAGCACCTCGAGCCCCGCGGGCGCAACGATCGAGAGGTGCACCCCTCCCTTGGGACCATCGTCGAGGGTGGCCAGCGGCTTGATCGGCTCGCCCGACGTCCTCACGGAGGCGCCCGACAGCTGCACATCCGGGTGGTGAGTGAGCGCTTCGAGCACCGCGCGCAGGTGCTCGAGCGGAATGTCGCCGCCCAGGCGCCGCGAGAAGATCCGATCGATCGCCATGTCGTCGTGGGTGGGGTCCAGCGCGGGCTCTCGAATCCCCCGGGCCAAGCGCTCCGCGAGCGACTGCTCGAGCTTGCGCGCCACCCCTTCGACCACCAACCAGCGCGTCAGGCCGAGCGCGCCGTGCTCGACCTCGAGCACGTAGCGCAGCGTCGCGCGCGAGAGCTCGGTGCCCGGTTGATCGCGGGGTGCGGCATCGTCGCTGGCAGAGAGCCCCTGGCTCCAAGCGATCGCGGCTGCGGCGACGTGCGCGCAAGGCGAGACCTTGCTGTCGCAGTCGCAGTCCCACTCTCGGTCCTCGGGGTAGAGGATGACCGTGGGCGAGACTGCACGTCCTCGCTCCCGAACCCGGAGCGTCAGCTCCTGGGTCTTGGCTTCGGTCAAAGACACCGCGCCCTCTCGCGCCCAGGTCACCCCGCGCGACCACAGGGCCGGCAGGCAGGCTTTACGCACGGCGGCGAGCAGGTCGGTCGACATCGACGGCCCCATCTTGATCCTGCTCGCGCCCGAACGGAAGCGCGGAAGACCAGCGTGCGTTATCATGCGCGGATGACCGCTGGCGACAACGTCACCTTCGCCATCATCTCCAATGCCCCGGCTGCGTCGGCGCTGCTGGAGACGGTGTGCGACGAGATCAAGAAGCTCACCAGCGTCAGCATCAAGCCGCTGGTGTTTCGCTCCTACGAGAAGCTGCTCGGAGGGATGCAGGACGGTGAGGTCCACGTCGCCTGGGCCCCGCCGCTCGTGGCGCTCGACCTGGAACGCGCCGACGCGGCGCAGATCCGGCTGTGCAGCCGGCGGGCGGGCAAGGCAGACTACTCGAGCGCGCTCTTCTCCAAGAAGGGCAGCGGCATCGAGAAAATCGCCGACCTCAAGGGCAAACGCGCTGCGTGGGTGGCCAAGGAGAGCTCGGCAGGGTACGTCGTGCCCCGGCTCAAGCTGGTGGCCGAGGGACTCGATCCCGATACCGACCTGGTAGAGCAGACCTTGCGCAGGACGCACGAGGCGGTCGTGCGCGTGGTGATGAACGGCGAAGCCGATGTGGGCGCTACGTTCGCGTCGTTCGACGGCGGCAACGACCAGCCGATCTCCTCGGGCTGGCTCGACGCTGGCTACAAGAACGAGGACGTGCACATCATCGCGACCGCGGGGCCGATCCCGTCGGACGTGATCGCGTTCTCCAACCGACTCGAAGACCAGCGAGCCGAGTCCATCAGCCGCGCGATCTGCGATTTGGGGGACTCGGTGCGCAAGCTGCTCAACGCGGACGGCTTCGACAAGCCCGAGAAGACGCACTTCGACGAGCTACGCAAGCTGGTGGACTCGGCCAAGAGCCGCCCCGCGTGAAGCCCGAGCACACGCTGCTCGGGTGGCTCGTCTGGCTGCTGCTGACCGGCTGCGACAGGCCGGTGGCGCCGCCCGCGGACGGCGCCGCCGCGAGCTCGGCGCTGACGGCCACCGCACCACCTTCACCGGCCCCGAGCGTGAGCGCCAGCGCGCTCGCGTCGAGCGCGCCGATCAGCAGCGGCCCGCGCCCCGAGGATCCGCCTCGCGCGATCGACATGCACGTCGACACGCCCTGGCAGGTGAAGTTCAAGGACAAGAGCATCGACGTCCCCGGCACGGGCCAAGCCGCTGCCGCCGCGCTCAAGTCGGGCCAGTACGGCGGCATCGTGTACCCCATCTACATCGCCGACCACCTGCACCAAGGCAAGCCCACCATCAAGGACGCGGACGAGATCTTCGACACCATCGACGCGATCGTGAAGCGCCACGGCGACCTGCTCTGGTCGCATGAGAAGGGCCCCACCCCCGCGGGGATGGTCACCGCCTACGTCAGCATCGAGGGCGCAGGGCCGTTCGCCGAGGACATCACCCAGATCGATCGCTTCATCGCCCGCGGTGTCATCTTCGTGGGCCCCGTCCACTGGGGGCACGGCAAGCTCGCCAGCAGCGCGACCGGCAAAGAGAAGCGGAAGGTCGGGCTGACCGAGCTCGGTAAGAAGTTTTGCGCGCGTGTCTACGAGGCCGGCGGCATCGTGGACGTGTCGCACATGTCGGATCGCGCGTTCGACGATCTGGTGCCCATCGCCGAGAAGTACGGCGCACCGATCGTCGCCACCCACTCCAACAGCCGCGCCATCGCCGATCACGCCCGCAACCTGACCGACGCGCAGCTCGCGGTGATCAAGCGGAGCGGCGGCGTGGCCGGGCTGAACTTCTACGACAAGTACGTCGACACCGAGGGCGCCGCCGGGATCGACGACTTGGTGCGCCACGCGCAGCACATGATCGCGATCGCGGGGGTGGATCACGTGGGCATCGGCACCGACTTCGACGGCGGCACCATGCCCTCCGACCTGCCCGACGCCGGCCACATGCCCAAGCTGGCCGCGGCGCTGCGCAAGGCCGGCCTCTCGGCCGAGGACGTTCACAAGATCTTCAGCGAGAACACGAAACGCGTCATCTCCTGGTCGGATGCCCGCCGGGGCCCGAAGCGCGCCGCGTCCAGCGCCGAACCGGCACGATGACGATCAGCGCGCCGTACACGAACATGTTGATGCGGCGAGGTCTCTTGCGCTTCTTGGCCGTGGAGCATGCGGAGTCGCCGCCGCAATCGCAGCCCTCGGCGAACGACTCTCCGCTGCACGAATCGGCGAAGCCGTCGTCACAGGAACAATCCTCGTCCGCGAAGTCCGCGCCCGTGTCGGAGCAGTCACACGCATCTGCGCTGACGTCGTAACCGTCGTCGTAGTAGTCCACCGAGTCGCCGCTGCAGCTGTCGCCAGAGTACGAACCGCTCGTGTCGCCCTCGCAGTCGTCACCTTCATAGTAGGCGTCGGGCGCCGAGTCTGCGTCCGCCTCGACGTAGTCAGCGATGACGTAGGTGCCCGTGCCGCAGCTGCTGCAGCCGTCGTACACGTACAGCGGCACCTCGACCGTGGTGCCGTCTCCTGGCGTCGTGCCGCTGCCGGTGCCGTTCGGGCCCGAGCCAGGCCCCGAGCTCGAGCCGCCGCCGCTGCCGCCGGCGCCCTCGCTGCACTCGCTGAAGTCGATGCTGCTCGCGACGAAGCTGGGGTCGAGGCGCGCACCGCCCGGGAACGTGATGGGCAGCTGCGCGCCAGCGCCGCCCGGCCGGATCAGGTGCGTCGTGCGCGTGAGCCACACTTCGTCTGGTTCGAGGTCGCTCAGCGCCACGGCGAGATCGTCGGCCAGCGGGCCGCAGCGGAGCAGCTCGGGATCGACCTCGCCCGCGTCGACGACGTCGTCGGTGCAGCCAACACCCCCTCCGACGATGCCGAGCTGCGTGCGCGGACAGGTCGTCCCGATCCGGGCGCTCTGGCCCAACACCGCAGCGGCTTGCGCCACACACTGGGAGTTCTGCGCGGTGGTGTCGCCGTAGGCCGAGGCTCGCTCGAAGTAGCCGCGAGAGAAGTTTCGGACGATCGGGCCGCCGGAGCGCAGCGAGATGTCTTCGCGCAACGACTCGTGGCTGGCCATGCCTACGAAGTAGGTGGTCGGTGCCAGCGCCTCGAACAGCAGATCGTCGAAGTTGGAGGTCTGCGGACCAGCCTCGAGCGCGAGCTCACCCAGATCGAGGGTGATGGGCGAGAGCGAGAGCTCTGCTCGCCCAGGACCGATCGCGAACGTGGTGATGCGCAGCTCTTCGCTGCCCGCGACCGAGAGCATGGTGGGCAGCTCGCCGAGCGGCGCTGGCTCCACCACGCGCAGCGGCGCAGTCACGGACGTTCCCCGCGGAGCAGAGAACAGCGCCACCAGGAAGTGTGGCGACGTGGACACCGAGAGCGCAGTCGAGAGCTGCTCGGAAACCGTCAGGTTGCGCGCGGCAGCCCAGATCTCCACGGACGTTCCACCCTCCAGGATGGCGAGCTCGATCGGCACCAGCGGCTCACTGCCCTCCTCGTCCCCGGCGAGGTGAACCGCAGGCTCGTCGTGCCCAGGGCAGGTGTCGTTGCCCACTGGACCGAGCACCCGCGGTGCGCTCGCCACCTCGAGCGACTCGAAAAACGCCCGGGACGCCCAGTCCAGCAGGGCGCCGGCTGGGAGGGGCACCACCACCGCCACCTCTGCACCGTCCGATTCGACGACGAGCTGGGTGAACACCGCGGTGCGCTGCTCCGAAAGCGCCACCGCGATCCTCTCTTCTGTGGGGCGAGCCACGCCCGAGGACATGAAGCCCACGGCGTGCGCGTCAGTCGGCAGCAGCGGAAGCGTGGACGCCACCACCAGCGACCACCAACGACCCCTCGATCCTAGGCGCGACACAGAACCTCCGGCGGATCATGCTAGGCGAGCGCGGCGCTGGCGGGGCTCGGCAGCACCATTCCGTCGCAGCCGAAGTGCGTGATACAACCGCGGACTCCGGTGGACGAACAAGGGAACTGGCCGATTCCGATCATCGCGACGCAGGACGTCGCGTGCGGGGTGCGACTTTGGTCCACGTCGGGCCGCACCCGCGCCACGGTGGTGGTGAAGAGCACGTTCTACCTGGTGCGCGGCGGACCGATGAGGCTGGTCAACCCTGCCCCGATCTTGATCGGCGACCAGCACCACGACGGCAACGTCGAGCGCAGCGTGCTCGCACCCTCCGATGTCTCGCCCTACTTGCCTCGCGCAGAGGTCGTGTTCAGCGGGCACGCCTACGCGCCCACCCCGAGCCCGTTCGTCCCTGTCCGGCTGGCCATCGTCGGCTCGCGGCCACTGGTGGACAAGACGCTCCACGTGTTTGGCGAGCGCATGTGGCTCGACGGCGACCAAATGACCGCTCCCGTGCCGTTCACGCGGATCCCCATCCGCTACGAGCGAAGCTATCGAGGCCCGGTGGGGTTCGAAGACAACCCGATCGGGATGCCCAAAGGGCAGGGTCTCCCGGTGCACAACGTGGTCGACCCCCAGGACCCCGAGGCGCCCGCCGGGCTGGGCGCGGTCGCGCCCTATTGGCCCACACGACGCCGGCTGCTGCGCAACCTCGACCCCGCCGTGCTCGCCGCCCGCGAGCCAGCCCTGCCAGACACGTTCGCTTGGAGCTTCTTCCACGCTGCGCCAGCGGATCAGCGCTGCAGCTTCTTCGAGGGCAACGAGTGGATCGTGCTCGAGGGGCTCCACCCGGAGCACGCTCGGTTCGAGTCACAGCTCCCGGGCGGCCGCGCCCGCGCGCGGCTGTACAGCTTGGAGAGCACGAGCCACCGCGAGGTGAGCCTCACGGCCGACACCATCTGGATCGACGGCGATCGCTCCATGTGCTGCGTGCTGTGGCGTGGCAACTTCGAGGTCGAGGACGGCATGTTGCAGAACGTGCAGCTGTTCGCCGGCCTGGAGATGCCCAACCGCTCGATCCCATGGCCGGGCGTGAGCGCCGCGCCGCCGGAGCCGCCCAAGCCCCCCGCGCCACCCGCCGAGGAGACGCTGCACTCGAGCGCCCATGCTGCGGCGATCGCCGTCGCCGTGCCGCGCCAGGGCAGCGGTCAATACGCGGCGGTGCCCCAAGCGGCGGCGCCTCGTCCCGGCAGCGGGCAGCACGCGGCGGCCCAGCCGAGCGCCACGAGTGGGAGCGGCCAACACGCAGCCGTGCAAGCGCCCGCAGACCGCGGCAGTGGTCAGTTCGCTGCGGTGGCACCGCAGCCGGAGGCGACGGGGTCCGACGCACACGCCACTCCCCTCAAGCAGGAAGTGACCGGGGCCACCCAGGCGTTCGCGCCCACCGCGTCGCTGCTCGCGGCGCTGGCCGAAGACGGCTCGCAGCCCGTGGTCCGGCAGTCGACCAGAGAGTGGCAACCAGGGCAGACGCTGGCCTCCCCTGGCGCTGCAGCGGCTGCGCAGCTCGCAGCCGCGGCCTTGAGAAAAGAGGCGGCGACCAAGACGCCCGGCCCAGAAAGCGCCCCGATCGAGGTGGATCCACGCTGGCTCGAAGCCCCACGTCCCGCGCCGGTCGTGGAGGAGCTCGCGGGCTCCCTCTCGATGCCCGGTTCGGGCATCCCGTCGAGCGGCTCGACCATCACGCACCCTCCGGCCGAGCTGCAGCAGCTGATCGATCGGGTGCGCCAGGAAACCTCGCCTGTCACCGTGGCGAAGCCCAACTTCGACGACTCGCCCACGCTCGCCCCGGACGAAGCAGAGATCGCGTTGTTGCTGCAAAAGGCCGAGCAAGAAGGCGTAGCGGCCGAGGAAGACGACAAGGCGCACCTCGGTGCGAGGCCCAGCCCGGCGGCGCTCCGCGCACAAAAGACGACGATTCGTGGCCTGGGCAGCGGCAAGGCCGAGCCTCCACCCACCACCAGGGTGGGCGCGGGACACCTGCTGCAAGGCGAAGAGATGCCCACCGCGCAGCTGCCTATCCCGGACGTGCTGCTGAAATTGGCGGCGCAACCGGCGAGCCAGAAGCAGCCGCCGGAGCCCGCGATCGCGCCGCTGATCCAAGAAGCCCAGGCCCCGGCGGTGGAGCTCGACGAGGACGAAACGGGCCGCCCGACGCTCACCGAGATGGAGGCGCCACCGGTCTCGGCGGCACAGCCGCCGCCCCAGGTACACAAGGGCGAGACGCGGATGGAGGTCGAGCGTCGCATCCGCGAGGGCGAGACGCTGGCTGGCCTCGACCTCTCGGATCTGGACCTGTCCGGCTTCGACTTCTCCGGCAAGAGCTTGGTGGGCTGTCGTTTCGACCGCGGCAACCTGCGTCGCTGCCGGCTGCGCGGCGCGGACTTGAGCGGAGCATCGCTCGAGGGCGCCGACCTGAGTGAGACCGAGCTCGACGACGCCAAGCTCGAGCGCACCAACCTGGTGAGCGCCAAGCTGACGGGAGCGAGCCTCCGTTCCGCGTTCCTCACCGACGCGAATCTGACCACCGCCGACGCACGCCGCGCCGTGTTCGATCGCGCGTCGGGCCAACGCACCATCTTCTCTCGCGCGCGACTCGACGGGGCGAGCGCGTGCGGCGCACAGCTCGACACGGCCGACTTCACGGAGGCGCAGCTCGACGGCGCCAACTTCGAGGGCTCGCTGCTGCCTGATCTAAAGGCATACGAAGTCAGCGCCGAAGACACCTCGTTCGTGCGCGCCTCGCTCAAGAATGCTCGTTTCGACGGCGGCGTGCTGGGCCGTGCTCGCTTCGACGCAGCGATGGCCGAGGACTCGATGTGGGATCGCGCCGTGCTGGATGGCGCCTCGTTCGAGGGGGCCAACCTGTGCGGCGGGAGCTTCACCAAGGCGTCCCTGCGTGGCTGCAACCTGAGCGGCGCGGACCTGGGCGAGGCGCGCTTCAACCGCGCGAACCTCAGCGGCGCCAAGTTCCTGGGCGTGGATCTCGGGCGCCTGACGCTCGACGGCGCAGACCTGAGCGGTATCGTCACCAGCGAGTGATCCCCGCCGCCGCCCACGACGTTGCACACAGCTGGACGGCGACGTTCGAGCGCACGCTCTCTTCGGGTCGTCGCATGCTGGAGACGCGCGAGGCACGGATGTCCTTCTGCGATCCCTTCCTGTGCGCAGCGCGCTCGGACGACGGCGTGTTCGAGCTGCTCGTGCAGCGCTTCACCGCGTTCACCGCCATCTTGTCGATCGTGCTCGGCGCCTTGCTGCTGCAGGGCGCCATCCCGCGTCTGCTCGGACTGGTGGTCGGGTGCTGGATCGCGGCTGTCCTAGCTGCGCGTTTGTACCTCCGACTCCGGCGCCGGGAGTTTGGTCGCGTGTTGGTGGACTTCGAGCGCGGCGAATGCCGAGGACAGCGTCGATCCGGCCAGGAGTTCCGCGCGGATCTCGCAGATGTTCGGCTGGCGACGGAGCGGGCGCTCGACAACGACGCCCCGGTCTGGCTCTTGCTCGAGCTCGCGGGCGGACCGTTGCGGCTCGGCCGAGCGACGAGCGCGGACGCAAACCGCATCATCACCCTGTTTCGAACCCACCACGTCGAGGTCGTGCAGCGGCACGAGCAGGGCGGAGCTGATAAGCTCGAGTCGTCGTGAACGAAGCCGGCTTGATCGGACGACCCGGCCTGTTGGTCGGAGGGCGTTACAGCATCGAGCATCTGCTCGGCAGGGGCGCGATGGGCGAAGTGTGGCGCGCTCGGCACACCACGCTCGGCAATCACGTGGCGATCAAGCTGGTCGCGCGCACGGGCGATCCCGAGAGCACGACGCGGCTGCTGACCGAGGCACGAGCTGCGGCTGCGATCGTCAGCCCCAACGTGGTGCGCATCTTCGACCACGGGCACGAGGGAGCGATCGCCTTCATCGCCATGGAGCTGTGCCAGGGCGAGACGTTGGCCGCTCGCTTGCGACACAAGCGCAGGCTGAGCCCGCAGGAGACGGTGTTGATCGCGCGCGACATCGCGCAGGGCGTGTCCGTCGCGCACCGCGCTGGCATCATTCATCGCGACCTCAAGCCAGACAACGTCTTCTTGTGCCGGACGGAGACCGGTGAGGTCGCCAAGGTGTTGGACTTCGGCATCGCCAAGAGCGTGGCCATCCCAGGCATGCAGACCCAGCAGGGCATCGTCGTCGGCACCCCGGCCTACTTGAGCCGCGAACAGGTGCTGGGTGGCCACCCGATCGACGAGCAGACCGACCTGTGGGCGCTGGCGATCGTCGTCTACGAGTGCATCGCGGGGCGCCTGCCCTACACCGCCGGCACGATCGCGGAGCTGTTCGTGCAGATCGTCGGGACCGCGCGAGACTCCGCCGCAGCAGCGCGAGATCTACCGCCCGGGTTCGGTGCGTGGTTCCTGCGCGCCACCGATCCCGACCCTCGCCGTCGCTTCGGCAGCGCGCGGGAGCTGGTCGAGGAGCTCACCAGAGTGCTCGCCCCAGAGCTCCCCATCGTGCCCTGGGAGATGGGCACCGCCGCGATTCGCATCGCCCAGGCGCAGCAGAAGAAGCCGGTGGCGATGTGGGTGATCGCCACGCTGAGCGCGTTGGCCGTCGGCCTTTGCGCCTTGGTGATCCACGAGGCGAGCCGCCGTGCGGCGTCGAACGCGGCGCCCACCGAGACGGCCGCTCCGTTGCCTCCGGCGCCGCCCGTCACCGCGCCGCCCGCGGTGACCGAGACCAGCCAAACCGTGGCCACGGCTTCAGCGAGCGCTCCCGCGGCCAGCACGATCCCGTCGTCCGCTCCGGCGGCCTCCGCGAGCGCGAGCGCCAAACCGCGCCGACCTGGCAGCTACAATCGGTGGGGGCTGTGAGCCGTGGCTGCTACGCTGGTGCCATGCGCTTGGTTTGCTGGGCATGGCTCGGGCTGCTGGGCTGCGCCGAGGGATTGAACGGCCCGTCGGGCGGGGCATCCGAGGGCGGCGGTGCAGCGGGCGGCGAAAACGGCGGCGCGCCTGCGGGTGGTCAGGGCGGCAGCGGAGGCGACGAGCCGGGCTGCGGCGACGGAGCGGTCGCAGCGCCAGAGGAGTGCGAGCCCGACGTCGCCATCACCGCCACCTGCGAGAGCGAGGGGTTCGCGGGGGGAGAGATCAGCTGCGATCCAGAGACCTGCACCCTGGACAAGAGCCTGTGCCTGGAGACCTTCTGCGGCAATGATCTGATCGAAGAGGGCGAGGTGTGCGACGGCACCGACCTCGGCGCGGCCAGCTGCGTGGCCTCGAGCTTTGCGGGTGGCACCATCGCGTGCGACGCGAGCTGTGCGCTCGACACCAGCGGCTGCAAGCCGAACTTCAACGAGGGCTTCGAGACCTTGGCGACGCTGTCGCCGACCTTCGTCACCACCGGCAACCCTTGGGGATTCGACATCGTCACCGCGCACAGCGGCAACCGTTCCATGCACAGCTCCGTCATCTCGCACAATCAGAGCTCGAGCGTGACGCTGACGCTCACCTACGAAACGGCGGGAACGATCTCGTTCTGGCACATGGAGTCGACCGAGACTTGCTGCGACAAGCTCGAGTTCTTGATCGACGGGGTGCAACAGAACGAGTGGTCCTCGTCGGTGTGGTCGCAGGCCAGCTTCAACGTGGCCGCCGGCACTCACACCCTCCAGTGGCGCTACTCGAAGGATGTCAGCATCAATTCGGGCCTCGACACGGTCTGGGTGGACGACATCGTCGCGACCAACGGCTACCTGCCCTGAGCCTGCCGGCCAGAAACTGGGCCACCGCCCACGAAGGATGCGACGAACGGGCATGAGATCGGATCGCCGTAGGCGCCGCGCCCACTCCCCTTTGCTCGCGGCCGAGTACTACCTGGACAGCGAACGCGAGCGCTCGGGAGCCGCCGCGGTGATCCTGTGGGAGGGTTCGGAGCCGCTCGCGACCAGCGTCGCACGCGAAGCCGACCGTGCGATGTTCACGGCGGTGGCGCGAGAGGCAGAGCGGGATGGCTCGGAGCCGGGCCGCGACGTGTACGTCCATCGGGTCACGGTGGGCGGCCGCACGCTGCTTTTGGCCAGCGTGGACGCCAGGCTGCCGAGCGTACGCCGCGCCGAAGCGGCGCTCGCGCGCATCCTGGCTTGAGCTGCGTCAACCGTCGGCGCCACCCAGGAAGCGCAGCGCCAGCTGCTGCGCGCGTTCATCGTTCATGATCCACGTGTGAGTGGCGTCCACGGTCTCGAACGCGGCCATGCCCTCGAGCTTGGTCTCTTCGACCAGCACCGTGCCGTCGCTGGGAGCGCGCGGGGGCACCACGCGCGCGGCCGTCCAGGAAGTGGGGTTGGAGAAAGCTCGCTGGCGCGTGCCGGCGATCACCAAGAACGGCGCCTTGGGACGAGGCCAGCTTTGGGCAGAAGAGAGCTCCACACCCGCGGGACCGTAGAACCAGCGGAACAGAGGGCTGGCCGCGAAGCGCTGGGCGAGCAGGCTGCCCTGATTCGGCGGCGCGAGCATCACGATGCGACGCCAATCGAGGCCATCATGCTGCATGTGCCGCAGCACGATCCCACCCATGGAGTGGGTGACGGCGAACAGGGGTCGGCCCGACGCGTGGGCGAGCAGCTGCTCGGTGACGTAACGCGCCGCTTCGCCGATGGTGGCGCGGCGAGACGGATAGGTGCAGGCCCAGGTGGCAAGGCCCCCGCGCTCGAGCGCCGCCGCCAAGCGAGACATCGAACGCTCGGTCCGCGCGAGCCCATGCAGGAGCACGACCAACGGCTCTCGAGGCTGGCTCATTCTGCCCGTTGCTCTCGGGGAAAGAGGGGCACCAGATCCTTGGGCCGGAAGGTGTCGACCGCTGTGGCGACGTCGACCGCGAGCTGCTTGCGAACACCTGCCAGCTGCTCCACGTTCTCCGAGAGGCGCAGCCGGCGCCCCAGCACCCCCAGGCCCCGACCGAAGAGCTTGATGCCATCAAAGACCTGCAGGGTCGCGTAGCCCGAGAGCGGCAACAGCGCTGCACAGGCCACCGCCCAGGCGACACCGAAGCGCCACGCGACCCAGCCGGTCGCCAGCGAATACGCCAAGAACACGAGCAGGAACCCTGCCAGCACCTTCGTGGTGGCCACCACGTCCTTGCGCGGCGTCAGGTGGCGGCCTGCAAAATGCGCAAAGCCGATGGCGATGGCGTGAATCGGCAGGCCTGGCAACGTGAGGGGCAACCACAACAGCACCAGCGCGAAGTACCGCGCGAGCTTGGCGGCGATCTCGCGACGGGAGAGGCCCCGCGCCAGCTCGCGATCACTGACTCCCAACGCGTCGAGCTCCTCTTGGTAGCGCCGAACGCGGTCCATCATCTCTTGCACGACAGGATGCTGTTTCACCTCCCCGTAGTGGGTGTTGAACCGCCGAGCCAGCTCCACACGCTCCTCGATGCTGATATCGAGCGGCTGGTAGAGCCGCCGCACCGCATCGAGCGCGCGCACGGTCTCCCAGTCGGGCGCGTTGACCGTCAACGCGCGGAGCCCCGCTTCGAGCTGCGCGGTCAGATCGCGAGCAGCGGCCCGCTCATCCGCGGCGTATCGCGCGAGCCACTCGTCATCCACGGCGATGGCAGGACCGTACTGCACCAACACGCGGCTGCGAAAGCGCGCCGGATGAACGAAGGTGAGCCCGCAAGGCACGATGTGGATCACCCCGCCTTGCCGCTTCTTGGCGCCCAGCGCCAGCCGCGCCGCGCCGGTCTTCAGCTTGGCCAGTTGCGACTCGTCGTGGCTCAGGCCCTCGGGGAAGATGCCGATCGCGCCCCCCGCTCCGAGCAGGGCGAACATGGCCTCGAACGCGGCGTCGTTGTCCAGCTTGCCTCCCCCATGGTCGTCGCGCCGCGCGATCGGCACGGCGCCGAGCGCGAGCAGCACGCTGCGCAGGAGGTGACTCTTGAACAGCGTGTCCTTGGCCGCGAAGCTCACACGACGCCCACAGGTGTTGATGATCAACACGGGATCGAGCAGCGAGTTGGGGTGGTTGCCGGCGAACAAGGTCGGGCCGTCCGGCACGTTCTCGAGGCCCACCACCTCGACTTGACGGAAGAAGGCGCGCGCAATCAGGCGCAGCAACCAACGCACGAACCGATAGGCCATCGAGGGGATGGTATCCCCTATGCTGGTCTTTGGTGAGAGCGGCCCTCGAAGGGATCGGCTTTGGCGTGGTCGAGGGCTTCTACGGCCGCCCCTGGAGCTTCAGCGCACGCAGAGAGGTGGTCGAGCTCCTGGGCGAGCTCGGGCTGAGCACGTACCTGTACGCCCCCAAGAGCGATCCTCACCACCGGGCGCGCTGGTGGCAAACGCTGCCACCGGGCGAGGCCAGCGAGATGTCGCGTTTGGCTGGCGTGGCTGCGGACGAAGGGGTGCGCTTCATCTATGGGCTGTCGCCAGAGCGGCTGTTCGGTGCGGGCAACCTGCGCGTCCGGTCCGAGCGAGATCTCGACGGTGAAGGCATGCGACGCCTGCTCGGCCGCGTGCGGGAGCTCATGAGCTTTGGCGTTCGGGAGATTGCGCTCTCGTTCGATGACACCTGGCCCACGCTGCTGCCCCGCCTCGCGTCGCACAAGAAGGGCCGGGCGCACGCGTTGATCGCCGACGAGGTCGCGCAGGCCTCGGGCGCGCACGTCTGGCTGGTCCCTGCCGTCTACTTCGGGCGCGCGAACGAGCTGCCTCGCGGGGCGCTCTCCTACTTGGAGGGGCTGAGCAGCGTCGGACGGCACAAGGTCGCTTGGACTGGCCCCCGCATCTTCAGCCCGTTCGTGGCGAGCTCGGATCGCTTGGCGCTCGAGCGCGCGACCGGCGCCGAGCTCTGGATTTGGAACAACGCCATCGCCAACGACTGGTTGCCGATGGCCACCGGTGAGCTGATTGGCCTCAAAGGCCGCGAACGCTTGGTGTTCGGACCGATCGACAACGTGGCCTGGGAGGAGATTCAGTCCGGCCACGGGCTGCTGCTGAACGGCTCGCGCGAGGTCACCACCACCAAGATCGCGCTGCTCACGTTCGCCGAGCTGCTCCGGTGCGGCCGCGCCTACCGCTCCGACCTCGCGCTCGACGCCGCGGTCACTCACCTGTTCGGCGCCGAAGGTGCGGCGCTGTCACCCCTGTTCGAGCTGGTGCGGGGGCACGCCTTGGTCTCTCCACACGTGGCCAGTGCGCCCCAGACCTTCGATCTCGTGCGCCGAATGCGCCTCGGCGATCGGCGCGCCCGCGCGGGCCTGAGTGACGCGCTGCGGCGGCTGTCCACGCTGGACACTCAAGTGGAACACGCGCTCGCCGGTCAACCCGCCCTGGACGAGCTCCGGCCGACCGCACGGAAGGCAGCGCGCTCGGCTGCGGCGCTGGCTGCTGCGCTGGCGGGCTCGCCGCAGGCGTTGCCGCTCGCGCGCGAGGCGATGCGCATTCCCTGGGTGACCGCGCTCGATCCTGCGCTCGCGCTCGCTGAACGTGGCAGGTTCGGATAGTGTGCGGGGCGGTGCGGACCCACTGGATCAGCCTGGCCCTGCTCTGGCTTCCGCAGCTTTCGTGCACCCCTCGAGAGGAGAAGGCGGTGGAGCTGCTCGAGGGCATCGCCGAGGCGTTCGAGTCTCACGGGGAAAGTCAGTGCGATGCGCTGGCCAATCGCCTGGACGAGCTCGTCGCCGCGGACCAGGAAGCCCTGGCTGCGCTCGCGGAGAGCGACGCCAACAAGGAGGCTCGCAAGCGCAGCGCCAAGTACCAGACGCGGATCGATCGCGCCTTCGGCACCATCGTGGAACACGCACCCAAATGTGGTGCCGAGCCGCGCGTCGCCAAGGTGCTCGAGAAGCTGATGTGACCCTCAGTCGCAGCTGTCGCCCGACGGATCCGTGCCCGCGGCGCACGGCGTGAACGGCAGAACGACGTCGTCCACCATGGGCGGAGTCAGGATTGGGTCGGCGCTGAAGCTGACCCCCACCGAGATCGCCTGACAGGCTGGCGCCGCGGCGAGCGACGAGTCACGCAGGCCGCACAGCGGACCTTTGATGGCGTCGTCATACAGCATGGTGCCGGTGCAGACGAGGGCGTCCCCGTTCACGCTGCGCATCGACGCCAGCGCTTGGAACACGTTGGGCATGGACCAGATGCCGCCAATCACCCCCTCGCGGAGCGCAAACCCGTTGGGGACCTGCTCGATGCGCGCGCGCAGCACCGCGTAGCTGAGCTCGAAGAAGAAGCCGTTCTGAAGGCGCAGGATCAGCGGGCTCGGATCTTGGAACACCGCCACGAGCACGCCGTCCACCACGTAAGCGTCGTTGCGCGTCACGCGCGGGCGAAGAGGGTCCAGGTCGACCACCGAGTCTGATCGAATGTGGTACACGTCAGCGCCATCCCACTGCGGCGGGAGTTGCGCTCCCGTGGTGGTGTAGATCGCGACGCTGACGTCGCTGTCGTTCACCTCGCCGTTGTACTCGAACACACGGAACAGCACGGACCACGCGCCGGTCTCGGCGGCGGTGGTCAGCGAGTCACTGGTCGCGTCCAGCCCACCCGTCGTCAGGCCCGCGAAGAACTTGGCCGCGTTGTTGTCGCGGCCAGCGTTGCTGACGCCGTCGACTTGATCACACTCGTTGCCCTCTGCGCCAGCGGGAGGCCCGCAGCTGCCCGGCTCGTCGCAGCCCTCGCAGCAGGTGCAGGCGCCGTCCAGATCGAAGCCAGGGCGAGTGGCCAGTGTGGTCTCGCCGAAGTTGATCGCGTGGAGCGCCGCGAAAAAATCCACCGGATCCGCCCCGTCGCCGCCGCCCTGGCCGGGCTGCTCGAAGCTGGCAGATTCGCAGGTCACGTTCGTACCACCGCCACCCTTTTCGCCCTCGACCTTCTCGAAGCCCGGCAGAAAGCAGCCGGGCAGCGCGAGCGGGAGGAGCAGTACGAGCCCCGTTCGCGTCACGGGAACACCCCTCGCAGGCCGACGAAGCCAGGCCCGAGCAGGGGCGACACACTCGCCGTCTTCTTGGGCTGAGCTTCGGGATCGAGCAGCAGCGCGGCCACCGCCCCACCGCCGATCAATGCGCCACCGATCAGCATCACGCCGCTGGTCCAGCGCAGCGCATCGTACTCGTCGACGTCTGGCCAAGCCTCTTCCTCACAGCGCCCGTCCGCGCAGCGCTCCTCCAAGTCGGACTTGAGGCTCAGCGCAGGCACTCCCGTGCCGATCCCGACCACCAGACACGCACCGGAAAGCGCGAACCCAGCATAGGCCGATATGGCGAACACAGAAGGGCCGTCCTCGGAAGCGCCTCGGCGGAGCAGCTCTTGCTCCTCGAGCGTCAGCAGCGAGAGCTCGATGGCCGTGGTGGCGCCCACCGCCATCTGCACCTCTTTGCGGGCGCTCTCGCCGCGAGCGCCCTTGACCTCGACCACATGCGACCCCGGATCGATCAAGATGGGGTCAGGGCTCACCGCCCCGACCAGGCGACCGTCGACGAGCACCTCCGCCTTGCGGCCATCCTTGACCTTGACGGTGAGCTTGGGGATGCGCGGCGCGATCTCCGCGAGCGCCTTCTGAGCCTCTTGCTGCGCGATCTTGTGTTGCAGCGGCGCCGCGGCCGCGAGCTCGTGTGATGCGGCTTGTTCATAGGCGGAGGAGGCGTCGACCCAACGGCCCAGGCGCTCGAGCGAGCGGCCGCGCTCGAGCGTGATGGTCGGGATGCGGATGGTCTTCTCTGCCTCCTCGAAGCGCAGCAAGGCGCTGGCGAAGTCCCCCTGCGCAAACAAGGTCGCGCCTTCGTTGGCCAGCCGCTCGACGAGCGCTCGCTGTTCCAGGCTGAGCTGCCTCGGATCCGTCACGGGAGCCGCGCCGGCGGGGCGCGCCACGACGCATACCCCGGCCAGAAGCAAGACGGACGCGATCCGCATGGTCGCACGGGAGCGTATCGCGTCGGGCGCTGCGTGGTCAGATTCCATACGCCCGGGGAGGGGAGGAACACGCTCGCCAGGCGCCGCGGCCTGCTCGTGCTGCGTTCGCGTGCGTCCGCATTGGTATGGAATCCGGCCCCTCGCTGACGCTCGCAAGTGAAGGGCCGGCTTCCAAACCAATGCTCGGGCTACTTCTGCTCACTTGCACCTCTGTCTTCGGTACATCGCCTTACGCGAAGAAACTTCGCGGACGATGTACTAGACTGCGGTACCCGGTTCCGGGGGGTACGATTGGCCAAGCGCGAAGACCAGCCCGACGACGACTTAGGCACGCCGGAGGAGCGTCAGCGCGCTGCTCAAGCCTTCGCGCGCCGAGGAACTACCACCACACGGGTTCGCGCGCTGGTCGCGGACGCGGGCCTCGCCTGCCAGTTCCAGCCCATCCTCAGCAGCGATGGTGCGCCCTTCGCCGAAATGGCGGCACTCCACGCCTCGAGTGGCGAGCACACGCACGGAGAGCGGACCATCCTGCGCGCGGCGGGCTTCGCCGATCTGGTCAAGGCGAGCTCCGCGTTTCGGCGCCGAGCTGCGTTCGAGTTCGCGCAGGCCCCAGGTCTGCCGGTGAGCACGCGCCTGTACCTGCCCTATTACTGCTGCATGAAGGAGGTCGAGCAGACGGGCCCGCCACTCTTCGACATCATCTCCGAGGCGCGCCTTCACCCGAGCCGCGTGATCGTCGAGCTGTTGTCGCCTCCGGCGGGGGTGGGTGCGAGCGCCGAGCACCTCGAGCCTCTGCGCGCGCGGGGAGTCGCGCTCTCGCTGCGCGTCGCTGACGCGGAGGATGCGCACCTGGAGACGAGCGACGCGCTGAATCCGAGCTACGTGCACGTGACCCGCCCTCCCGGCTCCTACGACGAGATCGGTCGTTACAAGTCCTTCTGCTCCGCGCTGCTCGAGCGAGGCGTGCGCTTGGTGCTCGGCGGTATCGATCGCGGCGAAGACGCGTCGCTGGCCGAGGGCCTCGGGGCCTCGCTGTTCGCGGGCGACGCGATCGCCCCTGCACGCTTCCTCGTTTGAGCGCTACTTGCCGGCCTTGAGGAACGCGACGATGTCGGCGATCTGTTGATCGTTGAGCTTGTCACCGTAGCCGGGCATCGGCGTCTTGCCCTTCTTGACCAGCGCGAAGGCGGCCTCGATCTTGGCGTCGTCCCACTTCACCTTGAACAGGTTGGGAAACTTGGCGGAAGGCTTGGCCTTGGTGCCGTGACAGCCGTTGCAATGCTCCTGCTCGTACAGCTTGGCGCCGGCGTCGACCTTGGCTGCGCCGACCAGCTGCGCAGGCGTCTGCGGCGCGGCGGTCGTGCCCCCACCCGCTCCGCCCGCCGCCGCTTCACCTCCCGAACCTCCGGCGCCGCTGGGTGCACCCGCCGCTCCCGCGCCCGCGTCCGCACCGCCTGAGGAGCTCGGCTCGGCGCTCGCGCTGGCAGAGGACAGGGGCGCCTCCGCGCCGGCCCCATCGCCGGTGTTGGCCGGTTGGCTCGGGCCACACGCAGCAAAACACGTCGTTCCGAGCACAGCCGAGAGAAGGAGAGCTTCGACGTTCCGCATCGGGCGGCAACGCTATCACATCTCGAGCGAGACGATCTCCACGCGCGCGTCCGCCATGCCGCGCGCGAGCTCCACGACGCGGGCCTGGTGAGTGAAGAGGAGCACCTGCATCGCCCCCGAAAGCTCTGCGAACAACGACAGTGCGGCCCGTGCCCGCTGCTCGTCGAAATGAATGAGCACGTCGTCGAGCACCAGCGGCAGGCTCTCCACACCTCGCGCGTGCCTCACGATGCTGGCGAGGCGCAACGCCAGGTAGAGCTGATCCTTGGTGCCGTCGCTCAGCCCGCTGACGGGGAGCTCGTCTCTGCCGCGCTTCGCCACCAGCTCTGGCTGGTCGTCCTCGTCCAGCGTGACGCTGACGCCCTCGAAGGCTCCCTCGGTCAGCGCGTGAAAGTAGCGCGACGTCGCTGCCACCAGCGGCGCCTGGTGCTCTGCTTGGTAGCTCTTGACCTGCCGCTCCAGCAGCGAAAGCGCGAGCCTCAGCCGCATGTACCGCTCGGCGTAGGTCTTGGCGCGCGCCAAGTGCTCCGCAGCGAGCTCTGCCTTGTCCGCTGCGCGCGACTCATCCATGTGCTCGAGAGCCTGCTCCAAGCCCACGCGCTGGTGCGCGGCGGCCTCGCGTCTGCGCTCGAGCGCCGCGCGTTCCTGCTCGTACTCGTCCTCGTTCTCCGCTTTGTCGGGATCGAAGTCGGCGTAGCTCGCCTCCAGCTCCGACACGGCGCTGCCGTCCGACGCGACCAGGAGCGCATCGAGCGTCACCTCGAGCTGCGTCGACAGCCGCGCCCCTTGCGCGCTCTTCTGCTCGGCCAGCGGCAGATCCGAGAGCCGCGCCACGCCTGCCCTTTCGCGCGCGATCTCGAGCACCACGCGAGCGCCACGAGCCCGCTCGACGGCCGCGGCTTCCCTTTGGGCCAGCTCGGCGCGCTTGTGCTCGAGCTCGCGACGTTGCTCGAGCTGCTGCTGGGCTCGCCCCAGCTCGGCAGAGAGCTCCGCGGCGAGCGCGACCAGCTCGCCGTCGGGCTCCCGACCGAGGGCCGCAGCGATCTCGTGCGCGCGGACGCGCAAGCGCTCCTCGATCGACGCTCGCGCTTGCCACTCCTCGTCCAGCTTGCGCATGTGGCGCAAAAGCTCCTTGTCACGACGCGCCTCGTGCGCGGCCCGCGCGACGTCCTCGCGGCGCGCGCCGTCGGGCAGCGCCCATCGCTCGAGCTCGCGCGAGAGGGTCTCGATCGCGCGCGCCTCGGCCTGCTCGCACACCTCACGACGCGCGGTGGCGCGGGTGCAGGCGCCTTCGGCTGCTTCGTGGTCGGCCAAGAGCCGTGCGATCTGGGCGCGAAGCTCCAACGCTTCCGCCAGCTGCACACGCGCCACGGACAGCAGCACCCGCAAGCCGTCGAACGGCGGCTCGGCTGGGTGCGCCACCCCAGGCAACGCGACGATCAGCTCGCGCGCCAAGCTCTCCGCCTGTGCGTCCAGCTCCGCCATGGCCTGCCGGGCGGCCTGCGCCTGCGCCAGCGCTTGGCTCACCTCTTCGCGCCGCGAGAGCCAGGACGCGACGAGCTCCGGCGGGAGCTCCGGAGCCCCGATCTGCTCGAGCAACTCGGAAAGCTCGCGGCGCGCGGCTTGGTGCTCGCGCTCATGAGCCAGGGCGCGGGCGCGCTGTTGGTCGTGAGCCGAGCCCAGCTCGCGCACGGTCAGCTCCAACGCGCTCAGGCGGGCAAGGCGATCTGCCTCGAAGCGCAGGCGATCAGAGGTCGCATCGGCGGTCTTCACCAGCTCTCGCACGTGCCTGCGCCGCGACTCGCTGGGATCGGCGAGCGCCTCCTCGAGCGCGGCATCGCGCGCGCTCCGCTCGCGCGCCAGATCTGCCTCCGAGATCAGGGGGCCCCGCGCACGCAGACGCTCGAGCTCGCTCGTTTGCGTCGCGAACACCAAGGCGGCCTCTTGGCTGCGCGACGACGCCTCCGCCATGGCGCGCTGCGCCTGCTCGCAGCGCTTGATCAACGCCGACCAGACCTCGACGGCTGGACCGGGCTGGGCGCGCACATCCTCGAGCGAGCCCTTGGCACCCAGGCGCTCGAAGCGCTGACGCGCGGCGGCCATCCGGTCCTCTGCCTTGACCCGCTCGGCCTCGCGCCGCTCTGCCCGCAGCAACGCGCGCTCCCCCTCCTCGACCAGCAGGCTCAGCGCTTCGATCGCGGGCAGAGACCGGGCGCGCAGCGCCGCGAGGCGCCCCGCGAGTTGCGAGACGACCGCGCGCTCCTCCCGCTCTTGCTCGCTCGCGCGCTCCTTGGCGCGCCGCGCGTCGTCCCGCGCAGCGACGAGCTCGAGCAGCTCACGCTCTTGGGCCACGTCGGGTTCCGCGACCATTCGTCGCGGCCCCGACAGCCTCAGCGCTAGCTCCTCTCGCTCTTGTGCCAGCACCGGCGCTTTGGCCAGCGCTTCCCGCGCTGCCCCGAGCAACTCTGCGAGGTCGGCGCGCTCCTTGCCCGGGTCGAATGGCAAGATCAGCGCCGGCTGTGCGGCGAGCCGGCGCTCGAGCTCAGTGCGCTCCGTCGCGAGCTGTTGCAGGATCTCCTCGGACTCACGCAGCTCTCGCGTGGCCCGCTCTCGCTCCTCGGCGGCGCCCTCGTGCAACGGCACGAACGGGCCCACTTCCTCGAGCTCCGCGAGCAAGCGCCGACGTTTGGCGAGCAGCGGCGCCACCCGCCGTCCCCGCTCGAGGAACCGGCGGCGTTGCTCGAGCGCGGCGAGCTCGCGCTCTGCCTCGAGCTTGTCGAGCCGAGCCTGCTCGATGCCCTGCACCTGCGCTTGGTAGGTGGCCGGCTGCGTGGCGTACTCGCGAGCCTCGCGGTTCGCTTGGCCGAAGGCGCGCAGCGCCTCGTTCAGCGGGCGTTCACGCGCTCGTGGCGTGAACATCGCCTCGCACTCCGCGCGCAGCGCCTTGGCGAGCTGGCTCACGCGCGCCCCCGACAGGCCCGCCTCGAACAAGCTCTCGCCCACGCCGTGGCCTTTGGCGAACAGCGTGCGTGCGCCCTCACGCAGCCGCACGTGGTCGAGCCCGTACAGCAGGCGAAAGGTCTCGCGATCGACGCCTCGCAGCAGGAGCGCGAGCCGGCGCTCGTCGATGGGCTGATCGTGCTCGTCTCGCAGCGTGTCCTTGCGACCGCGGCGCCGGTGGAGCACCAGCCGCTCCCCGGCGTCGCTCACGATCACCCCGCCGACGCGGAGCTTCTTGGGCTCGTGGAGGTAGGCGTCGTCGGTGGAGTCGATGCCGAAGAGCAAGCCCTCGTACGCCCGCAGGCTGGTGCTCTTGCCTGCCTCGTTCGGCCCGTACACCACCGACAGCCGGCTGCCATGCGGAGACAACTGCAACGCCTTGCCTTCGAAGCGGCCAAAGCTGGTCAAGAGCAGCTGCTCGAGCCTCATCCCGTGCCTTGACCCGCGGACCCGATCAACCGTGCCACGAGCAGCTCCTCGACCTCCGAGAGCAGGCCGAGGCGGGCCTCTCGATCATGAAAGCAGGCAAATGCCGGGTCCTGCCGCAGCTCCTCGGGCAACTTCTCATGGAGCTCGTCGAGCGAGCTCATCAACGACTCGCCCAGGTCCGGGTCCGACTTGGCGGCCGAGACGGCGCCGGCCAGGAGCGAGAGCGGCCCACCATGCCCGGCCAAGGACGCGAGATCGAACGGCAGGTGTGTCGCGAGGCGCACGTCCCCCAACCACAAGCGCTCGCGGTCGAGGTCGATCGCAACCGAGCGCAAATCGTTCACGAAGTGGTCGCCGGCAGTGGCCAGCTCCGCGTGCGCCCGGGTGGCGCCGGTCAGGGTGAGCCGCGAGGCCACGAGGCGAGCCTCGGCGTCAGCCAGCGCGACGGCGAGCGCGTGCTGGGCCTTGTCCAAGGCCGAGGCAGCCGTGTCGTCCTCACCGAGCACCACCTCGACGTCCGCCCACCGCACCACGTCGAGCGCGCGATGCTCGAGGCCGGTGACCTTCCCTGCTTCGACGGTGAGCAACACGCAACCCTTCTTGCCCGTCTCGCGGATGTGCCGCCCCTGCAGGTTGCCGGGGTAGACGATGAAGGGTGCGCGGCTCACCACTTCGTGCCGGTGCACGTGGCCGAGCGCCCAGTAGTCATAGCCCAGCTCGGAGAGCAGCTCGACGGTGGTCGGGGCGTAGGTCTCGTGACCGCGCCGACCCTCGAGGGCCGTGTGGAGCAGGCCGACGTTGAACATCGACCCGCGGGGCGGCGGGTAGTTGCGAGTCAAATCCTCGCGCACGTCGCGGCGCGCATACCCTTGCCCGTGCACGGACACGCCGAGGCCCTCGAAGTCGATGCTGCTCGGCGATCCCGTGGGCAGCTCACGCACGTTGTCCGGCATGCGCAAATAGCGGGCGATCTGGCTCTCGGCGTCATGGTTCCCCCGGAGCATCACCACAGGAATGCCCGCCTCGCGCAGCCGGCTCATCTCGCGCACGAAGCAAAGCCCGGTGGAGTAGTCGCGCCAGGCGCCGTCGAATACGTCGCCCGCGAGCAGCAGCAGGCTGGCGTGCTCGGCCATGGCGGTGTCCACCAGCGCAGCCAGCGCGCGCCGGGTGGCGCGCCTGAGCGCGTCGCGCGGACAGCCATCATAGGCCTCGAGTCCCAGGAGGGGACTGTCCAGGTGGAGGTCGGCGGCGTGGACGATCAGCAAGGTGGTGCCCTGGCTCCGGGGGAGTAGGCTAGCATCGCTGTCGAGTGTCCTCTCTGGTGCCTGCCTCTGGCGAAGAAGATCTCGAAGCCTTGATCGGCGGGGAGCTGACGTCCGAGACCACGCCTGGCGTGATCTATCGGATCCTCTCGCGCGTCGGCGAGGGGGCGATGGGCATCGCCTTCTATTCGATGCGCATCGCGCCCGAGGGCGAGTGCGGCGTCGTGGTCAAGATCCTGCGGCCCTGGTTCGTGCAGCAGTGGGGCAAGACCGCCGAGCTGATCGTGCAAAAGGAGGCGGTCGCGCTCGGCCGCCTCAACGAGCGCGTGCCACCCACGCCGTTCGTCGTGCGCCTGATCGACACCGGCGCGCTCAACGTGCGCGTGCGTGGCGCCAACGTGCGCGTTCCTTGGCTGGTCGTGGAGTACGTCCACGGCGGGATCGAGGGCACCACGTTGAGCCAGCGCGTGATGCACGCCATCCGCACCACGGGGCACGCCTTCGACGCGCAGCGCGCAGCCAATCTGGTCGAGGCCATCGGCCAGGGTCTGGCCGCGGTGCACGAGGTCGGCGTCATCCACCGGGACATCAAGCCAGACAACGTCCTGTGCTGCGGCTTCGGAAACGACGAGATCTTCAAGATCGCCGACTTCGGGGTCGCGCGCCCTGCGGGCGTAGCGGCCACCTTCGGGGGCTTCATCGTGGGCACGCTAGGCTACGCCGCGCCCGAGCTCGCCACCATGGACGCCAAGGCAGTGGGCGCTTGGAGCGACGTGTTCAGCATGGCCGGCGTGATCTATTTCGTGCTCACGGGTGCAGAGTACTTCGACGTGAAGTCGCCCAGCGACGCGCTGATGGCGGCGCTGGCCAACACGCGCCGTAGCATTCGTGAGTCCCCTTGGCTCGCGCCTGAGATCCGCGCCAACCAGGAGGCCTGCCGCGCCATCGACTACGCGCTCGGCTGCGGAACCGCGGGAAAAACAGAGCTTCGCCCCCAGCGCGCCGACGCCCTGGCGATGATGATCGCGCCCTGGCTCCGCACCGAGGCGCCGCGGCTCAGCTTGGTGCACAAGCGCCGCGCCCACCTCGAAGAGGCCGAGGACACGACGCAGCTGGTGGCCTGGCAATGGACGCCGCTGCGCTTCCCCGGCACCTTCGGCAAGGTCATCCGCGACGTGGCCTGGGACGGAGACGGTCGCTGCATGGCGGCCACCAACGAGGGCCTCGCGTTCTGGAACGGATCGCAGTGGCGCGACGTGTCCCACGACGGCATCGCGGATCGCTCCAGCATCCGGTTCGTGCGGCGCGCAGGCCCGGGGCAATGGCTGGTGGGAGGCGACGAAGCGACGTTCGCGCTCTACTCCAGCGAAGGCCCGCGCGAGGTGCGCCGCTTCGCCGACAATGGCATGCGCTACGAGCTGCTCTCCGGCAACATCGATGATCTGGCGGTGCTCGTCGGCGTGTCCAAAGACGGGCCTCCTCAGCTCTGCTGCCTGACGAGCAAACGTTGGCTCAAGCCGCTGCCTGTGCCCGATGCCGCGGCGATCATGGGCGTCACCCGCATCAGTGACACGAGCTGGCTCATCGTCGGTCGCGCGCGAGACGGCGGGGGCTACGCCGCCGTGTACCGCCCGCTCGATTGGCTGGTCGAACGTGTCGACACCCCGCTCGTGCGCGCGTTCATCGCTTGCGATGGCGAAGAGACCGCCACCACCGGCGTCGCCGTGGGCGCGAGCGGCGCCGTCGTGTGGGCCTACCAGAACGGCGTGCGCCACGAGGTCGTGCCAGGCAAGCCCGACCTTTCCGCCGTATCGATCGATGCCTCGAGCCGCGGCTGGTGCGCCAGCGCCGGCAAGATTTGGATGCACCACCGCACCGCGCACTTCACCGGCCAGACGGCACCCCCGCTCGGACGCTGGGACATCATGTGGGAAGACGACGCATGGACCGCGCCGATCGTCGCGCTCTTCACCGAGCCCGGCGTGGTCGTGGGCATGACGGCGGATGGCGGCATCATCGAGGGCAGGACGGGCCAAGCGGGGCGCCCGCCGAGCAAGCCGCCCACCGACTCGATGTTGCGCCGGTCTCGCTGAGTGCGGAGTCAGCTCACGCGGCGCAGGCCGAGCAGCCGATTGGTCGAGGCCGTGCGTTGCTCCACGACGAACGTGCCGCTCGATTTGGCCGGAGGCCGCACCGTATCCGGTTCGACCGCGACCAGCAGGGCCGCTTCATCCTCGAGCGCCGTCAGTCGTTTGACAGCCAACGTCAACGCGTCCGGCTCGATCTTCCACAACGTGGACGCGAGCGTGCGCGCGAACACCGCGAGCTCGAACGCGCGCCGAGCCGCCTCAGCATCCCGAGATCGCGTGCGTTTCGCGAACGCGTCCATGGCCGATGCGAGGTCGCGCGCGCGCCGCGCGAGCATGGGCACCTGATCGATCGACTCCAGCATGCCGTGGACGAAGCACACTGCATGCCATCGCTCTTCCTGAAGCAGCACCTGGCCTTGGCCGTCGGTATGGACCACCATTCGCCGCTGATGACTCCTCCTCCCGACGGCCCCTCTTCGATCGAGGCAAGGCTCCCGGGCCGCGCGCGCGATCTGGGCGAAGGCTTCGTGGTCCGCCGAGTGCTCCCGCACATGACGCGCCGCCACCTCGGTCCCTACGTGTTCTTGGATCACATGGGCCCCGTGGCGCTGGCCGCCGGCCAAGGCATGGACGTGCGGCCTCACCCACACATCGGGCTCTCCACGCTCACCTACCTGTTCGAGGGCGAGATCGTACACAAGGACAGCCTCGGCTCCGATCTGGCCATTCGCCCGGGCGCAGTGAACTGGATGACCGCCGGACGCGGCATCGTGCACTCGGAGCGCAGCTCTGCGTCTGCTCGTGTTTCGGGGGCGCACGTGCACGGCCTGCAGCTGTGGGTCGCGTTGCCGAGTGAGCGCGAGGAGGACGAGCCCTCGTTCCAACACCACCCGGCCGACACGATCCCCGAGATCGAGCAGCCCGGCGTGCTGCTGCACGTGGTCGCCGGCAGCGCCTTCGGGCACACCTCACCGGTGGAGACATCTTCGGATCTGTTCTTCGTCGAGGCGCGCCTCGAGCAAGGCAGAGAGGTGCCCTTGCCAGGCTCAGGCGAGCGTGGCGCGTACGTGGTCGAGGGCCGCGTACAGGCAGGCGGGCAGCTGTTCGGCGCGGGCGAGCTGTTGGTGGCGCGCCCTGGAGCGCAGCTCTCGATCACCGCCGCCGACCCGGCGCGCATCGTCCTGCTCGGCGGCGACTCGGTCGGACAGCGGCATTTGTTCTGGAACTTCGTGAGCAGCTCCGCCGAGCGCATCGAGCGCGCCAAGCGCGACTGGATCGAGCACCGCTTCGCGGCCGTGCCCGGCGACGCTGGCGAGCGCATCGAGCTGCCGGCACAATAGCGGCCGTGCTGCCGCCCCTGCCCGCTCCGCAAGACGCGTTCACGCGCCCTGCCGAAGGCGGGCGGCTCGTGGCGCTGCTTTGGGGGTTCTCGCTGCCATTCCAGATCTCGGCGCGCGTGCGCAAGCGGTCGCCCGAGCTGTGGCGCTCATGGCTGCGCGTGTCGCTGGTGCAGGGCGCGGTGACGCTGCTCACGGGTGCCGCGTTGGTCGGGCTGATGCTGTTCGCGCGCGGGAGGTTCCTCGCTTGGGCGACCTCCGTGGGGGACGTCCAGGTCCAAGGCATCAACACCACCGCGGAGCTCTTCACGCTGGCCTTCGCGCTGTTCACCGCCAGCGAGTGGCTCGTGATCGCGTTCAGCCGCGAGTTTCACGAGCAGCTTACCCGCCGCATGACGCTGCTGTTGGGCTTGCCACCCGAGGACGCCGAGGCGCCTGCTCGGATCGGCTTCAGCTTTCGCTGGTTGGGCCGCCGCATTCGCCGCTGGGCGCGTGGGCTCAAGGCGCTCGTCGCAGTCGTCCCTGCGTGCGCGGTGCTCACCCTCCCGCTCTCGCCTGTGGGGTTGTCGCAGCGCGCGTCCGGGGTGCTGCTCGTGCTGTGGTCGTTCTATTGGGCGGCGCTGATCGCGTGCGGCAAGACGGCGTATGGCTGGCGCAGCGAGGGCGACCCTGCAGCCGCGGAGCCGCGCTTGGTGCGGCGCTTACGCAGCATCCCCGTCGTGTCGCTGTTCGGGCGCTTCCTCGGCCGCATGACGCGCTCGAGCGCTCCGGTCGCGCGCGAGGTCGACGCACATACGTGGGAATTCCTGGGCATCGCGGCGGCGCGCCTGATGCTGGGCGTGCCCGTGTTGTACACGTTCGTGCGACCCACGCTGCCGTTGGCCTCGGTGCTCGTGCTCAGCACGCCGAAGGCGTCATCCGCGCGAGAGGTCGAGCGGACCGTCGCCGATCGTGACCAGGTCGTCGCCGGCCTCGACCGCGAAATCGTCGGCTAGGTTCAGCAGCGTCTTCTTGTTGCGCCGCAGCCCGATGGCCAAGTGGCCCGCCTGCTTGGCGGATGCGGCGAGCGCGCCGAACCTGGCGCCTCCCTTGGGTTGGGTTGCGGCAAAGTAGAGCTGCTGGCCGTCGAGGTGGCTGAGCAGCTCTTCCACCACTTCGTGCACACCGGGGTTCACCACCTCGCTCGACAGGAAGTGAGCGTCGAAGCGCGACGTGCACACGATGCTGTCACAGCCAGCCTTGCGCAAGAGCTCCTCGGTCGACACATCGGTGCACTCCGAAATCGTACGCACCGCCTTGCTGCGCCCCTCGATCGCCAGCGTCACCGCGAGCACGTGCGCGTCGGAGCGCGCGTCGCCCGGCCGGGCCAGCACGATCGCGCGTTGGGCTCGGTCGATGTTGGCGCGGCGGAGCGTGGCGTCCTGCGTGGGGTTGCCGCGCACGAAGTGGACCTTGCGCAGCGCGAGCTCCTGCGGAAGCTCGGCCAAGACATCGTCGATCAACACGATCTCGACGTCCTCGCCCAGCGCAGACTCCGCGCGGATCTCGTCGATGATGCGCGACACCTTCTCCACGCTGGGGAAGTTCACGACCACGATGTGCCCACTGCCCTTGAAGTCGTTCATTCCGCGGAGCTCCCGGGTTCTGGCCTCGACCAGCGTCGTGGCTGCGAGTGACAAGACGTAGCCGAGCAAACCGATGCCGAAGAACATGAGCGGCACCGCGACCAAGAAGCGCCCCTCGGGCGTGGTCGGGAACAGGTCGCCGTAGCCGATGGTGGTCATGGTCACGAGCGACCACCAGAAACCGTCGGCCCAGCCGAGCTCCGGGCGAGCCGGGAGCTCGAAATAAAGAAACCCCGTGGTGCCGTAGGCGAGCACGGAAAAGAGCAGCATGGTGATGCGCAGCGGCGCGGGCGGGCTCTTCACCACGCGCCGCTTCAGCAGCCGGAGCAGCGTCTGAATCATTTGGCTCGCGCGCTCCACTCGCGAGAGAGCCCCTGCGCACGCGTGCGTGCGGCGTCGTTGGCCCACAGTCCCCGGCGCTCGGACAGGGCGCCGGACTGTTCCTGCAGGTACACGCCCATGGCGGGGAAGGGGTGCACCGTGTAGACGAGCGTCATGCCGCTGCGCACCAGAGCCAGGCCGACGTCCTCCTCGGCGACGAACAACGTGGCAAGAGTGCGTCCGTGGGCGTCGCGCGGCGGATCGTTCAGCTCGACGCGGGCCCGCTTCCCCTCCAGCGTGCGGCGCAGCTGATCGATGGCGCCTTGCCCGAACGATCCGGTGTCGTCACGGGCGGAAGCGTCGAACGCCTTCACGCCCACGACGCGGATGGTCACGTTCTCTCCGCTGTCGGCGCGCATCAGCACCGTGTCTCCGTCGATCACGTTGACCAGCTCCACCTCGTCGCCTGTGGCGATCGAGCCCTTGGCAGCTTGCAGCTCACGCCGCTGACGCTCGGCCCCCACGCCGAACAGCGTCGAGGCGCACAGCAGGCCGCCGATCAGTGCCCAGAATGCGAAGGTGCCCCGCTCCATGCGTCGACGAAGGATCCCCTGTCCGAGCCATGGATACACGCTCGGCCCTCGCGCCAACAAGCGGACAATGCTGGGGGGCGACCTTGGTTTCTCGTCGCGGCGTCTCGTCGCGGCCCTCGCTCACGCTCGCAAGTGGAGGCCGCGATGAGACCCCCTGTCGTCGTTGGCCGGCCTTTGGGTCGGACGAGTTGTCGTGTCCCAGAAGTCGCAATCCTTCTCCAAACCGCATCCCGCGTGCTCTGGGACGCAGCACTAGTCTCGATCGAGCAGTGGGGGTAAGAGACGCGCCGTGCACAGCGCCGTCGCCGAGATCGCATGGGACAGCTGGAAGCCGCACGACGTGGCCACATTGCTGTTCGTGATTCGGGCCGGGCAGGCCCTGCTCATCCGCAAGAAGCGCGGCCTCGGTGCGGGCAAAATCAACGCGCCTGGGGGCAGGCTCGAGCCCGGCGAAGCGCCGCGCGACGCCGCCATCCGCGAGACCAAGGAAGAGGTCGGCGTCACCCCGATCGATCCCCGCAAGCGAGGGGAGCTGCGCTTTCAGTTCGTGGACGGCTACGCGCTGCATTGCCACGTGTTCAGTGCCGACGGCTGCGAGGGCGAGGTGATCGAGACCGACGAGGCGACGCCCCATTGGCTGCCGCTCGGCGCGCTGCCCTACCACGAGATGTGGGCAGACGATCGACTGTGGCTGCCCCTGTTGCTCTCCGGGCGCACGCCGTTCGACGGCCGCTTCATCTTCGACGGCGAGCGCATGGTCGATCACACGTTGAGCGCGCACGATCCCGCAGCGGCGCTGTTCGCCGAGCTCGATCGGCTCGCGATCCGGAGCGAGACCGCCCAACATCCACCCGTGTTCACGGTGGAGGAGGCCAAGCGCCACCGCATCGACCACGACGGGATCCACGTGAAGAACCTGTTCTTGCGCGACAAGAAGGGCGCCATGTGGTTGGTCACCGTGCCAGAGGATCGCCCGCTCGCGCTCAAAGAGCTCGGCGCGGCGATCGGCGCCACCCACCTCTCGTTCGCGTCCTTCGATCGCTTGCGCGCCCACTTGGGCGTGGAGCCTGGATCGGTGACACCGTTCGCGGTGTTGAACGACCGCGAGCGCAAGGTGAAGCTGGTGCTCGACGCTGCGTTGGTCAGCGCGGAACGCGTCCATTGCCATCCGCTCACCAATGATCGCACCACCGCGGTCAGCGGCGCAGACCTGCTCCGCTTCCTCGAAGCCGTGGGTCACACGCCGATCTTCGTCTGAGCCACATCACTGGCCCCAGGCCCGCCAGTAGCCCACCGCGGCGACCACACCCACGATCCCGGCCACGGCCAGGTAGAGCTCGATCATGGGCGCGCCCAACATGGCGGCAGCGATCGCCACGAACTGGGCCAGGGTCGCGAGCTTGCCCCCGAGGTTCGCTTTGGGGTGCTCCGCACGAGCTTGGCGCGCCTTTCGGTTGGTCACGAAGCGCACGACCAAGGGCAGCTCGGCGATATCGCGCAGGCTGAGCACCACGATCGCCCACAGCGGCAGCGCGCCCTCCAGGATCAACGTCACGACCACGGTGGTGACGAAGATCTTGTCCGTGACGGGGTCGAGCGCCGCGCCCGTCGGGGTGGCGCAGCCGAAGCGCCGCGCGTACCAACCGTCGAGCAGGTCGGAGATCCCCGAGGCTGCCAGGATCCCGACGCGCTCCCAGGGCCCCACCACCAGCACGAACGCCGCGGCGAGCGGCACGCGCGTCAGGCTGATCAGACCAGGTACCGAGAGCAGGTCTCGGGCGCGATACTGCCCCATGGCGCGCACTGTAGCCTGGATCGTGAAGCTGGCCTGGCGCCAAGCCAGGTGCGAGCTTGACGTGGTGCACGCGCTGCCCAGCTCGACGCTGAACACGCGAAGGTTCTGCGCGTCGTGGTACAACAAGCCTTGACGGTGGAACGCCACCGGAAAACGCTCTTCTTACTTGTCGTGGCGCCTCGCGCCGCCCTCTAGGAGTTCAAATCATGCGAAAGATTTACGCGCTCGTAGCTGCGCTCGGCGTCGCAGCTTTTGGTTGTGGGGATAGCGGCTCGGGCGGCTCCGGCGCCAGCGGCGGCGGTGACAGTGGCGGCAGCGGCGGCGGCGATGGCGGCGGCGGCGGCATCAACCCCAACGGCGGCAACGGCGGCGGGGGTCCCCTCGACTGTGCAGGCCTGCTGGACGACGGGACGGGCGACACCTGTCTGGTCTGCATCGAGGACTCCTGCTGCCCCGAGCTCGACGCCTGCGACAACGACTCGGCATGCAACGCTTGCCTCAACGACCCGAACGCCGATCCCGACGCCTGCGGCGCGGACCCGCTGCTCGGGGCGCTGCTGGACTGCCGTGACGCGAGCTGCAGCGTCGAGTGCACGCCGGTCGACGCGTGCAACCCCGTCACCAACGAGGGCTGCACCGGCGCCGGTGAGGCGTGTGACCTCTCGAGCGGTGGAAACTACGTCTGCTTCCCGCCGCCGAACGACACCGCGCTTTGCCAAGCCTGTGACAACGGCGCCGGTCCGTTCTGCGTGCCGGGCGCGACCTGCATCCCGGAGACGAACCAGTGCGGGCGCTTCTGCTGCGCCGACGGCGACTGCGGCACCGGCGTGTGCAACTTCGACATCTACATGGATCCGGAGGTCGGCATCTGCGTGACCGCGGCCGGCGCCATCACGCCGTCGTGCGACGCCCCGGCGACCTCGCCGTCGGGTGGCACCTGCGGCGCATTCTGATCGCACCCTGATCGCATCGAGCGGACGCTCGGCTTTGGCCGGGCGTCCGTTCTGCTTTTGTGATCCGGGGGACCGCTACCCCGTGAGCACATCGCGCACGCTCTGCTCGACGATCGAGAGTAGCTCGTCGAGATCTGCCAGCGGAATGTTGAGGGGCGGTGCCACGTACACCACGTCGCCGAGCGGGCGAAGGTAGGCCCCGCGCTCGCGCGCGAGAGAGAACACGCGCCAACCTGCCCCCCCCAGGTAGCTGCCGCCCGGGCTGAGATCCACGGCGCCGATCATGCCGAGCGAGCGCGGGGCGTGCGCTCCAGGCAGCTGCCCCAAGCGAGTGAAGGTCTCGGCGATGCGCGCCGCGCGCGCGGAGACACCCGCCAGCACGGCCTCGTCCTCGAACACGCGCAGCACCTCGAGCGCGACGCGGGCGCCGAGCGGGTTGCCAGCAAAGGAGTGCCCGTAGAACAGCGCTTGATCGGGCTCCCCCCAGAACGCCTGGTAGATCTCTTCGCGCACCAGGGTGGCGGCCATGGGCAGCATGCCGCCGGAGAACGCCTTGGCCGTGCAAACGATGTCGGCTTCGACCTCGGCGGCGGAGCTGGCCCAGAACGGTCCGGTGCGCCCGTAGCCCGTGAATACCTCGTCGACGATCAGCAACACCCCTCGTCGCTTGCAGTGCGCACCGAGCAGCTCGAGAAACCAACGAGGGTAGAAGCGCATGCCAGTCGCACCTTGCACCAGCGGCTCGACGACCGCCGCCGCGAGCTCGCCCCCGTGGAGGTCGAACAACGCTTCGAGGGCAGCCGCTGCTTCGCCGCCCGGTGCCTCCTCCATGGAAGGCGGCGTCAGGAAGTGGACCGGCATGAGCAAGCTCTGAAAGCTCCTGCGGAACAGCTCCACGCCGCCGAGGGCCGTCACCCCCAACGTCTCGCCATGAAACGCTCCCCCCAGCGACAGGAACGCCGTGCGCTGCCGCTCCCCCCGACGCTGCTGTGCGCCGATCGCCATCTTGATGGCCGCCTCGATCGCGGTGGATCCGTCATCCGAGAAGAACACGCGCGTCAGCCCCCGCGGCGCGCACGCGACCAGCGCCTCTGCCAGCTCGGCGACGGGTCCATGCGTGACCCCTGCGAGCGAGGTGTGCGCGAGCACGCCCGCCTGCTCGCTCAACGCGCGCACCAAGCGCGGGTGGCCATGCCCCAGCGCCGCCACCCACCAACTGGAGTTCGCGTCGAGGTACGAGCGACCATCCTCGTCGAACAGGCGAGCGCCCCGGGCGCGCGCGATCACGAACGGATCGACCTCTTCCACGTAACGCTTCATCTGCGTGTACGGGTGCCACACGAAGCGCTTGTCGAGCTCGACGATGCGCGCGCGTTTCACGAGCTGCTCGACGCCGACGGCGCGCCTCCGGACCTGGTGCTCATGACCGAGCGCATTGTCCCACCTGAGCCGAGCGCAGCGCTCGCTTTTTCGGGCCGAGGCCGCTCAGCGGCGCTTCACTGGCATATCGCGTTGTTCAGCGGGTCGATGTTGCCGGGGCACGTGGTGGCGTTGCAGCCGCCGAGGTCTTGGCAGAACTCGCACGAGGCGACCGTCGCGTCGACGCAGTCGGGATCGACCACACCGCAGCCGCAGTCGCAGCCGTCGTCACTGCCATAGTACTGGGCCGAGCACGTCCATGCCTCCGGCACGCACTGGCCGAGCGCGCAGACCTCGCCGACGACGCAGCCCACGACGGGGTTCGTGGCGGCGAGACAGTCAGGGTCGGCCGTCGTTGCGCAGCCGCAATCGCAGGTCGTGCCGTCGGCAAACGCGTCCGCGTCGCACGCCCAGTCGGCGGGTGCGCCTCGGCAGAAGCCGAGTCCGCTCGTGCTCGAGCAACCCTGCCCCAGGCCGCAGGGGTGGGTCGGATCGCAGAACGGAGCGCAGACTTGCTCGACCGCGTCACAGCCGAGAGACGGTTCACAGTCGTTGTTGCCCGCGCATGACTCGCCGGCGGCTTTGCCCAGGCTGGGGAAGCAGGAGTACCGGCGCACGCCGCTGACATCGTCGCCGCCAAGGCACTTGGTCTCCGCCTGACACGAGAGATCCCACACCGAGTCACAGCGGATCGCGCAGTGCCCAATCAGCCGCGTGTTGGCCGCGAACGGTCCCTCGCTGTCTTTGTTCAGGCGGTAGCACCATTCGTCGCTCGCGCACTGAGCGTTGTCGTCGCACAGCGTTCGACAGGTGCCCCCCGGCTGGGACGCCGGCGTGTCGATGCGGTTGCAGAAGAAGCCCGGCGCGCAGGTGTCCTCGCCCGATATGTCGTTGGGCCGATCACACATTTCACCCGCCACGGCGGAGCCCAACACGGGCCCGCAGAGCGAAGGCAGGTTGGCGATGTCGTCGAAGGTCAGCACACACTTCGCCGCGTCGGGGTCGACGCAGTTTTGTGTCATGGCGTTGCACGCCTCGCCAGCCGCTGGGTGGGCCTCGACGGCACCGCCTTCGCCTCCCGCTCCCCCTTGGCCGCCGGCCGGAGCCTGCCCACCGACCGGTGCCGATCCCCCGCCCCCTCCCGGCGCTTGTCCTCCCGACGCTTGGCTGTCGTCTCCACACCCCATCAAGACGAGCGCGACCAACGGCACGGCTACGGCTCTCATCGGAACACCCGCTTCTGTCGCTCCGCTACGATTCGGCCCATCACGTTGGGCTTGGTGGGTGTCGCCGTCGAGAACAAGGGCGAGGCGTTGTCCCAGACGTCGACGGTCCCGGGGCCAAAGCTGACTCCAACTTGCTCGAAGTCGAGCGAGAGCACTTCGCTGGTGCACGAGCTGTCGATGGTCGACAGCGGGTTCTGCAAGAACTGACCGACCAGCACGAGGCCGCAGGTCGTACCGTTTGGCAGCGGCGTCCCTCCGGTCACGGCGTGCGCACCGCGCGGGATGGACACGAACGTCTGGTGTTGGCCCTGGTAATGCGACGCGAACTCGGTCGCGGGCTCGATCGTGGTCTGGCCGTCGAGCTCGCCGTTGAGCATGAGCAGCGGCACGTCCGTGTCCGCAAAGACACCGCTGTACGGCGCCGCGTCGTAGCGCGGCCAAAGATCATATGCCGCGCGGTAGGCGTGCATCTGGAGCGAGCTGACCACCAGCGTGTCCTCCGTGGCGGTGAGCTCCGCCATGCTCGGCGGATCGCTCTCGATCAGCTCGCCGCTCACCACGTTGTAGTGAAGCGCCCCGCTGAAGTACGGCGACAGCTCGCCCTCGATCCCGGCGCGCAGGCCCAGGATGACTTGCTGGTCGGTGGCGTCGCAGCGATCGACTCGGTAAGCAAGAGCGGGGAGCAACGCTCGGTCGTACCAACCCAACACCACCATCGCCGCAAACAGCGCCTTGTAGTCGGGTGGGCCGAGGTCCAGGGACGTGGGGCAGTGGCCAGTGTCGAGCTTGGCGCCGAGGTCGATCATGAACTGCCAGGGGTCCGGGCCGAGCTTTCCGCTGCAGTAGCTGTCGTTGGCGCACTCGGCCAAGATGCCTTGCGCAGCCGCGTCGATACCCACGTCGAATTGCAGCCACCGGCTCGGCTCGCCCACGATCGAGTCGAAGATGACACCCGTCGCCTGCGCAGGGAACTGCTGCAGATAGCGGTGAGCCCAGCGGGTGCCGTACGAGACCCCGTACACGTAGACCTCCTGGCCGGGCTCGCGCGTGCGCTCGATCAGCTCTCCCAAGTCACGCCCCGCGCCGGTGCCGCTGAAGAAGCGCAGTCCCTCCCCCCACTCCGCCTGGAGATCCGCGACGCAGTCGGGAACCTCCGCCGCCACGTCGTCGGGATCGACGGGCCGCGTCGAGACGGGGAACGCGTCGACCGTCGGGCACTCGAGCACGCTGGAAAAGCCGGTGCCGCGGTGATCAGGAATGAAGATGTCCAGATCGTCGGCGGCGGCCACGAAGTCCGGCACGGTGAACTCGATCGTGGTCCCGCTGGCGCCAGGCCCTCCTTGCAGGATCCACAGCTGTCCCCTCGCAGGCTGCGCCGCCGCGGGTATGCGCTTCACGAAGACATTGATCTTGGGGCTCGTCGGGTCGTCCCAGTCGAGCGGCACGGCGGCATTCACGCATTTGGCTGCCTGCTGTCCGTCGACGAACGGGCAGGTGTACCAGTCGAGCGCCACTTCGACCGGTGCGTTGCCGCCGCCACCCTCGCCGCCGGCGCCGCCCCCGCCGTCCGTGGGTCCGCCGCCAGAAGATGCCTGGCCGCCGCCGCCCGCCGCACCGCCCCCATCGAGGGCCACGTCGTCCGCACAGCCGAAGAGCCCCACCACCCCACAGAACCCGAGACAACCCAAACGTCCGCGACGCAAACGCACGTCGCGCCCGGAAGCACCAACCGCGCCAGCGCATTTGTGCGGCGTTGTGCACAGGCTGCCTTGCGCAACTGCGCGCTCCGGTGCGCAATGGCGACGCGTGTGCGCGGAATCTCGCGCAGCGGCGGCGGCCAGCGCTTCAGGAGGCGCGCTTCCTGGAGGACTCCGAGTCGCCGAACGGCTCGATCGCGGGAGGTAGGAGTCTGCGAGAGGGCTTCTGATCGGCGGGGACCGCGCTCGGCAGGAACATGCGCACCTCGGTGCCGGTGCCCCGCTCACTGCGGATCGTGAGCGCGCCCCCATGGGCATCGACCACGCGGGCGACGATCGCGAGGCCCAAGCCCGTACCCGAGGGGCGGGTGGTGAAGAACGGATCGAGCGCGCGCTTGCGTACGACCGTGTCCATGCCTTCGCCCGTGTCGCGGAAGACCAGCTCGACGCCCTCTGGCTCCGAGGCCGCGCGGAGCTCGATGACCAACGTGCCGCCCTCACCCATGGCTTGCTGCGCGTTGTGCACCACGTTGTCGATCGCCTGACGGAGGAGCAGCGCGTCGCCCAGCACTCGTGGGCAGCCCTCGTGCTCCCGAATCTCGACCACCACGTTCGGGTGGTCGTCCAACACCTTCACGGCCTTCTCGACTACCTCGCGCACGTTGATCGCCTGGCGCTCGAGCGCGAGCGGCTTGGCGTAGTGGAGCAAGTCTCCGACCAGCTGGTTCAGCCGCAGGCTCTCCTCCGACAAGATGCCCAGCAGCGTGGCGCGGTGCTCTTCGCTCAGGTTGGGCCGCCGCAAGGTGGCGACGGCATTGGTGATGACGGCCAGTGGGTTGCGCACTTCGTGTGCGACGACCGCGGCCAGCTCTCCGATGGCGGCGAGCTGCTCCTTGCGCACGAGCTCGTCCTGTCTCGCGTTGAGATCGCGAAAGCTGCTCTTGAGCACCTCGGACCGCTTGCTGAGCTCGATGGTCCTCGCCAGCAGTCGCTCGCGACGTTTGGCGAACCGCACCAGCTGACTGGTGAACAGGAGCTGCGTGAACAGAGCGTAGCCGAGCGCGACGAACAGCGTGCCGCTGCCCTCGGCCACCTCGATCACGGCGCCATACGTCACGCCGATCGCCAACAGCGCGGCGGCGACCACCAGCAGCCACCCGCCTTTGCCGGGACGCATGCCGCGAATCACTTGGTACGCCGCGATGATCGAGCCCAACGAGAGACCGATCACCACCACGCGTCCAAGCGTGTTCGGCAAGAGGCGGTGGTCCGTCATCACGCCGCTGTCCAGCCAACCTGCGAACGAACCGACCGCAGCAATCAGCGCCACGCCATGCATCGGCGCCAACCACTCGCGCGAGAGCGGCGCTCGACGCTCGACCGCCGCGTACTGCATCAGCAGGATCGGCACCGGCAAGAGCGCCGCGTCCCCCGCGCGAGCGAGCAGCAAGCCCGTCCCGGGTGCGGACCAACACGCCATGGCGAGCGTGGCGCTCGACACCGCCAAGAAGCCGCACATGGCACCCAGAATGTTGGTGCCGCGATCCTGCGTCTTCTGCCGGAGCGCCCAGGCTGCGAACCCCACGGCAGTCAGGTAGATGGCGGTCCACGCCAGCAGCACTCCTGACAAAGCGGTGGTCATGACCGGGGGCCATTCTCCCAGATGAGTGATGCGCGGCGCTGCTCTTTTTGCGCGTCTTTCGCTGTGCGCGACCGGTGTAGGATGCGCCGGTGGCCCGACGCAAGGTGTACCTGTTCGTGTGTGTCAACAGAAGGCCGGATGGCACGCCGAAGGGATCGTGCGCGACGCGTGGAGCAGAGTCGCTGCACGCCGAGCTCAAGGCCACCATCGCCGCTCGAGGCATGGCTGCCACCACGGTGCGCGCGTGTACTGCGAGCTGCCTGGACGTGTGCTGGGCAGGGCCGGCGATCGCGATCGGATCGAGCGCCGCGCAGCCCACGGTGTTCTACGGCCGAGTGCAGCTCAGCGACGTGTCCGAGATCGTGGACGCGATCGCCAACGGCACCGTGGTGGAGCGGCTGCTGCTCCCGGACGGCGACTTCGACGCCGCGACGGCCGGGCCCTCCTTGCCTGAGCAACCCAGCCACAGCCCGCGCTGAATGCTCGCGCTCGGTTTTTCGGAGCGACTCGTGGGCGGCCTGCGGCGCGCCGCCCTCCCGGACGAGCTGTTGTCGGTGGAGCTGTCTGCAAGGCGAGCCCGGCTGTCGCGAGCGACGCGCTGGGAGGCACAGGCCAGCCTATCGCTCGGCTCAGGTGCCCTGCGCTCTCCTGCGATCCTGCTCCGCGGCACCGTTCAGCACGAGGCGGATCGCTTGCGCTACTCGCTTTCGGGCGCCGACTACGCGCTGCTGGGTGAGAAGCAGCTGCTGCTGCGCGACTTGTACGCCGGGCTCTCGACTTGGCGCGGGCGCCTGGAACGGAGCGGGCGCTTGATGGGGGCGGTTTGGCTGCGCGTCGATCTCCGTGGGGACTGGCGCTTCTGCCTGCGCCACCTGGAGCTCGGACTCTGGCGGCAGCAGCCTTGACGGATCGCGCCCGCATTCACCAAGCCACGCACAGGGTGCTCGAGCGCATCGCCGCCGCACTTCCGCAGGGCCGCGACGGGTCCGACGACTCGGTGGTGGTTTTCGTGAGAACCTCGGTGTTGCACGCGGCGGCCGCGGCGCTGACGGGCCCAGCAGCGGCCGCGCGTTTGCGCAACGCCCTGGGCGGACCTCGAGAGCTCGAAGCGTGGGCAGGCACGGTCGACCTGAGCTTCGAGGGCACGCTGGCCCGCCCCGACGAACGCCGCGCCCTCGCGGTCGCGGTCGAGCTGGGCGCGGTGTACGAGGCGCTGCTCGCGCATCAACTCGAGCGCTCGAGCGGACGCTGGCGAGTCACGCCCGGCCCGGCCCGCCGCACGGCCGGCGCGCACCACACCGAGCCAGACATTGCCGCCGACATCGTGGAGCGCGCGCTCGCGCCCTTGAGAGCACGCGGTCAAGCGCTCAAGGTGTGCGATCCAGCGTTGGGGACCGGCGTGTTTCTGGTGCTCGTGGCCGAGAAGATCCAGACCTGGACCGGAGCGCCCATGTCCGAGGTGGTGCGCTCGCTGTTCGGCGTGGACAGAGATCCGGTCGCGGTGACCCTGGCTCGAACGGCGCTCGCCGAGCTCACCGACTGCGCGCCGGCGGCGGCGCAAGCCCTGTCCACGCAGATCGTTTGTGCCGACTTCACGCTGCGGCGAGACGCCCCGGCTGCAGGCGTGCACGGAGTGCCGTTCGATCTGGCACGAACGTTCCCCGAGGTGGCGGCGCAAGGTGGCTTCGACGCCATCGTGGGCAACCCGCCATGGGTGGCGTTCGCGGGCCGAGCGACGCAGCCGATCGATCCGGCATACTCCAGCTATCTGAAGCGCACCGCGCGCTCCTTTGCCAAGTTCGTCACCTTGCACGGCGTGTTCGTGGAACGCGCGGCCGAGCTGCTACGCCCCGGTGGGCGCCTTGGCCTGCTCGTGCCCACCTCGATGGCGGACCTCGCCGGCTACGCGCCGGCGCGACAAGCACACGACGTGTATGCGAGCCCGGATGCGGCGCTGCCCGAGTACGGCGCCGACGCGTTCGCCGGGGTGTTTCAGCCGGCGATGGCGGTGCTCTCCACGCGGCGCGCGCACACGATCGAGCCTGGCGCGAACGAGTGGTCGTTGGCCGACTCCTTCGCCGGTGAGGTGGGCCGCACGTTCGTGGACCGCCTCGCGAAGGGTGCCCCGTTTCCGCCCGAGACCTTCGGCGAGCGCGGCTTTCAAACCAGCGCGCGCGATCGTCCCCTGCTCTCGCCCGCGCCGAGCGGAAAGCGCACGCTGCCGCTGCGACGCGGCGCCGACGTGGCGCCGTTCGCGCGGCTTCCCCCTTCGTACTTCGTGGACCCGCAAGAGATCGGTCCGCGGCTGCGACCTGCGGGCGAGTACGAGCGAGTGGAGATCTTGATCCGGCAGACCGCGCGTTTCCCCATGGCGGCCCGCTCGGACGGCGTGGGATTTCGCAACTCGGTGCTGGCGGCATTCGGCTCCAAGAGTGTCCCCCAAGGGTTGCTCTTGGCGTACCTGAACTCGACCCCGCTGCGTCTTTGGCACTACGCACGGTTTCGCGACGCCCGCCAGGGTATGCCACAGATCAAGATCGGCCATTTGCGGGCGCTGCCTGCCTGGTTGGGCACGGACCAAACGCGCATGCGCCTGACGGCGCTCGGAGAGCGCCTCGGCGCGGAGAACCGCGGCATCACGCCGGAGCAGCAGGACGAGCTCGATCAGCTGGTGCTCACCGCGATGAGCGCGACGCCTCGGGAACGAGAGCTGATGCAAGAGTTCGCCAGGGGCGCTGGCCGCGTGCCCGTCGGACGGCCACGCGCGGCCAGCTGACGCTTGCCGCGCTCGACGGCGCGAGTAGGGTGGGCTCCATGAAGCGCCTCTCGCCCAGCTCGTCCTTGCTGCTGATCGTCGACGTTCAGGAGAAGCTCGCCGCTGCCATGCACGAGCCTTCGCTCGCGGCGCTCGAGCGCGCTACCCACGTGCTGCTGGAGGGCGCGCAAGCGCTGTCCGTGCCTGTGCTCGTGACGGAGCAATACCCGCAGGGCTTGGGCCGAACGCTGCCGCAGATCGCCGACAAGCTCGAGGGGGTGTCTGCCAAGCGGCTCGAGAAGCTGACCTTCTCGGCGGTGGAGGCCCCCGGCTTTGGCAAGCTGCTGCAAGAGCTCGCGCCGCGCAGCGTGGTGGTGGTGGGGATGGAGGCTCACGTGTGCGTATTCATGACGGCGCGCGAGCTCGCCGCGCGTGGCCTCGACGTACACGTGCCGATGGACGGCGTGGCTTCCCGCCGCGAGGACCACAAGGCGACGGGCCTCTCGTTGTGCCAGAGCGCGGGCGCCACCATCACCACGGCCGAGACGGTGGTGTTCGATTGGCTGGGCGCCGCCGGGGGCGAGGCGTTCAAGCGGGTGTCGCGCGCCGTGCGCTGAGGCGCGGTCAGCCTTCGTGCGCGGGCTCGCGCAGCACGTTCCCGAAGCGCGCACCGAGCTCGCCGCAGATGCGCTCCAGCCCAACCTGGTCAACCTGGTCGAAGGCGGCGGGCTGATCCGAGTCGACGTCGAGCACGGCCAAGAGGCGTCCGTCGGGCGCGAGCACGGGCACGACAATCTCGCTTTGGGTCGACGAGCTGCACGCAATGTGATCCTCGAACGCGTGCACGTCGGGCACCAGCTGGGTCTGCTTGTTGCGCGCCGCAGCGCCGCACACGCCGCGGGTGAACGGGATGCGCAGGCAACCGTGGCTGCCCTGATAGGGGCCGATCACCAGAGTCTCGTCGTCCACGTTGCGGTAGAAGCCCGTCCAGTCGAAGTGTGCAAACGACTGGTGGAGCTCGCTGGCCACGGTGGCGAGGGCAGCGATCCAGTCGGACTCGCCGTCGAGCAGCGAGACGACGCGCTCGTGCACTTCGCGGTAGCGCTCGGCGCGCTCGCTCACGACTCGACCTCGCCCAGCTTGCGGTAGATGGTGCGCGTGGAGATGCCGAGCAGCTGAGCAGCCACGCTCTTGTCTCCGCGCGCGTGCCGCAACGTCTCGCGAATCAGGCGCAGCTCCACCTCGTCGAGCGGAGTGCCTACGCTGAAGGTGATGGTGCTGGGCTCGCTCGGCTCCGCGTCGCGTACCGTGTCGGGAAGGTCGTCGAGCATGAGCTTGTCGGAGCGCGAGAGCACGACCGCGCGCTCGACCACGTTCTCCAGCTCACGGACGTTGCCCGGCCAGGTGTAGTCGAGCATCTTGCGCATCGCCTCGGGGGCGACGCCCAAGCGTGGCTTCTTGTTCTTTTGACCATACACCCCCAAAAAATGGTCCACCAAGAGCGGGATGTCCTCGCGGCGGGTGCGCAGCGGCGGCGAGGTGAGCGCGATCACGTTGAGCCGATAGTACAGGTCTTCGCGAAAGCGGCCGGCGCTCACCTCTGCCTTCAGGTCCTTGTTCGTGGCGGCCACGATGCGCACGTCCGCCTTCTGAGTGTCGCCGCCGACCGGCTCGTATTCACCCTCTTGCAGCACACGCAGAAGCTTCACCTGCACCGACAACGACAGCTCCCCGATCTCGTCCAAGAACAGGGTGCCACCGGACGCCTTGGCGAAGCGACCTTCACGCCGCTGGTGCGCGCCCGTGAAGGCCCCCTTCTCGTGCCCGAACAGCTCCGCCTCGAGGATTGCCTCCGGGATGGCCGAGCAGTTCACCGCGACGAAGGGCGCGTCACGTCGACCACTCTGCTGGTGGATGAAGCGCGCGAGCAGCTCTTTGCCCGTACCGCTCTCGCCCAACACCAGCACGGTGGCGCTCGAGGGCGCGGCCTGCAGCGCGATGTCCAGCACGCGCCGCAGCGCTGGGCTCGTGCCGATGATCTCGCGCCCCGTGAGCACGCTCAGCTCCTGGCGGAGCTGCCTGTTCTCCAGCGTCAGGCTGCGGCGCTCGGCGGCCTTGCGCGCCGTCTTCACGATGTTCATGCGCCGGAGCGGCTTCTCCACGAAGTCGTAGGCGCCCTCGCGCATGGCCTGCACCGCGGTCTCCACGGTGCCGTACGCGGTCATGAGCACCACCTCGACGTCGGGCGCTATTTGCTTGATGGCCTTGAGCAGCTCCAGCCCGCTGATGGCGGGCATCATCAGATCGGTGAGCACCACGTCCACGCGGTGCTGCCTCAGCACCTCCAGCGCCTCGCGCGCGCTCTGCGCCGTCTTCACGCGCAGCCCGTCCTTCTGGAAGATCTTCTCGATGCTGGTGAGATTGCTCGGCTCGTCGTCGACGACCAGCACCGTGGGCGCGTCCGGGGGGCTGTCGATCGCGTCGCTCATCGCGCTTCAGCGAGCGCCCAGCCGGCGCACCAGATCCTTGGTGATGTTCTTTTGATGCGACTCCAGCGTCCCGCCACCAATCTCGAGCAGCTTGGCGTCTCGCAGAAAGCGCTCCACCTTGTACTCGTCGCAGTAGCCCCAGCCGCCCAACACTTGCATCGCGTTGTCGGCCACCTCCTTGCCCACGGGCGCGCCGAACAGCTTGGCCGCGTCGGTGCCCAGGCGGTTCTGCGAGCTGGGCGACGTCCGAAGGGCCACCGAATACGTGAGCGCGCGCAGCGCCTCCGTCTTGGCGTAGCTCTCGCCGATGTAGCGCTGGATCTGACCGTGCTCGGCGATGGGCTTGCCGAAGCTCTGCCGATCCGCCGCGTACTTCACCATGATGTCCATGCAGCGGTCAGCGATGCCCAAGCTCATGGCCGCCAGCGTGAGCCGCTCGATCTCCAGGTTGCGCATCATGTTGGTGACGCCGCCGCCCACGCTGCCGAGCACGTTCTCGCGCGGAACGCGCACGTCCTCGAGCACGATCTCGCCCAGCGAGCTCGCGCGCATGCCCATCTTCGGAAACTTGCTCGGCGTGGACACGCCGGGGAAGTCGCGCTCCACGATGAAGCTCGTGACGCGGCCCTCCACGCGCGCGTAGACCAAGAACACGTCCGCCTCGGGCGCGTTGGTGATCATCGACTTCTGCCCTTTGAGCACGAACACATCGCCGTCCTCGCGCGCGGTCGTCCTCATGGCCAACACGTCCGTCCCGCAGGACGGCTCGGTCATGCCCATCGCTCCGACCCACTCTCCGCTCAACACCTTGGGCAGGTACTTCTTCCGCTGGGCGTCGTTGCCCGCGAAGAAAAAGTTGTTCACGAACAGCATGGCGTGGGCCAGGTAGGCCAACGTGAACCCAGGGTCGGCCTTGGCCAGCTCGTGGTGGACGATCACCGCGGCCACCGCGTCCATGCCCGCACCTCCAAACTCCTCTGGCACCGTGATGCCGTGCCAGCCGAGCTCCCCCACGCGGCGCATCAGCTCGACGTTCAGGTGCCCCGCGCGGTCCTGCGCGTCGGCCTGCGGCTCGAGCACCTTGTTCGCGAAATCGCGGCACACCTGCCGCAACATGCCGTGCTCTTCGGTCGGGTTCTCGAGGTCGAACGCGCTCATGATCTGAGCTCCGGGCATAACACAAGCGCCGCCTCGCGGGTGCACGGCACGCTCGCCATTCCCCCCCTCGCTCGCGATGGCTTCAATTCGCTGCGTCGCGACAGCAGCGAATGCCCGTGGAGTAGTCCAGGTACCCCGGTGGGTGCGCGGTGATGAGCGCCTCGCAACCGGCCGTCGTGCCGCGCGCGTAGAAGCCGCCGGCGAAGCCGCCACCCTTCTCGTCGACCCACTCGTCGAGGTTGCCCACCATGTCGAAGATGGCGTCGTCTCCCCAGCGACTCGCGCAGCGCGGCGCCGAGCCGGTGGGCCACAAGAGCCGCTTGCCGTCGACCGTCACGTGGTGGAGCCGCGGGTCGAGGTGCAAGATCGAGGCGTTGTCGTGGAGCATGGCGCCGGGGTGGTGGAGGCCGTTCACGTTGCACGTGCCCTTCTCGTATTGGGCGCCGTACGGGAACATGCGGTTGTCCTGGCCGCGGCAGGCCTTCTTCCACTCCTCGTGTTTGCACAAACGCTTGCCCGCCGCTTCGCAGGCGCTCTTCGCGAGCAGCCCGGTGACGAACCCGTGCGGCGTGATGCCCGCGCGGCTCTCGGCCACGGGCGAGAGGCTGCTCGTGCGCTGCCAGCGTGAGATGAACGGCAACGGCAACGAGCGAGCGGCCAGGTTGCCGACGCGCTCACGCTTCGTGGCGAAGTCGCCCAGCACGCTGGCGAGCAGGTTGGGCGTGGCCGGGTAGTCGGGCGACAGGAACACGCCCGAGGTCTCGTCGAGCAGCGCGCCCTCGAAGCGATCGACACACAGGTCGTCCGGCACGAGCACCATGTCCGAGGGGCAACTTGGTTGGGGCGCTGGGGACGGTGCGACGGCTGGCTCGACCACGCCCGATCCGAGCGCTGTGCCCTTGGCTGCCATGACTCCGAGCTCTGCTCGCGTAGCGAAGCCCCGGGTCGTGGCACCGAACCACACCACGGTGCCGTCTGGGCGATAGCCAGGGTCACCCACGAGACAGGTGCCGACCACTCTGCTGGGCGTGAACTCGAGCAGCTCGCCAGGGGTGATCGCGGGCACCTTGGAGGGAGCGGGTCGACCATCGAGACAGGTTCCCGTGGCTGCGGGGAGCGCCGTGCGCGCGCGCTCCTTGCCGTCGTCATCGAGCCACACAGCGAGCGTGCGCGGAGCGTCCATCAAGAGCGCGCCGCCCCCCGGCAACGCCTGGACGCGAAGGGGCGCGTAACGATCCGACGCGAGCAAGCCGGGGACCTCTTTGGCGGCCGTGGCACGGCCCCGCGCGTCGATCACGAACGCCACCACGCGGTCCGAGGCCGCGCGATCCGGCCCCACGACGATGGCCCCCCCCGCCCTGCGCATCGCAGCGTCGAACCCTGCGCCTACGGGCGACTTGAGCGCACCGAGCGCCGTGGTCGCGCCCTTGTCGTCCACGCTCGCGACCGAAAGTGCGGAGCCGTGAAGCTCGAGCAACAGGCCCACCTTCTCGCCACCTACCAGCACGCTGGTGTCGACGGGCAGCTTGCGACCCGGCTGCTCCACCCGCGGCGCGAGCGGGCGCAGCTCCCCACGCGCTTGGATCCAGGTCTCGCCGATCTTGGCGACGAGGCCGCGATTTGCGCTGGCCACGTCGGCCCGATCCGGACCGAACACGCGACGCAACGACACACCCGCCAGCTTGGTGAGCGCGCCGGCCGTGTCGACCAGCACGAGCCCTTCATCCGTCTCGGCGATGGCAGCGCCGTCAGGCAAAACGTTGCCCCAGCGGACGCGGCTCTGCTCCACGCGCAGAGGGCGAGGCAGCTCCGCTGGCTCGAGTCGATTCGCGAACGACATCAGCCGCGGGCCCTGGAACGCCCACGCGCCCTTGGTCGATCGGATCGATCGCCCCACGTCCCAGCTCGGCTGCGCGAGCGTGCGCGCGGTCTCGCTCTCGAACAGCGCCGGGGGCTCTGCCAGATCCGGCTCGAGGCCCGCGCGCTTGGCGAGCGCAACCGTCAGGAAGCGGTCCGGATCCAGCACGCAGTCTCGCTGGTCCGGGATCATCTGCATGATGAACGGCGCGACTACGGTGACGTCGCACTTGCCGCGCGGCCCGCGCGTGCCGAGCGCGATCGATCCACGCGCCAAGGTGAGCAGCCGCACGTCGGCGTGGTCTGCCAAGAAGCCTGCCTCCAGCCGGCTCTCGCCGAACGCCTTCTTGGTGCCTTGATCGAGCTTCAGCTGGTCGTCGAGCTGCGCGAAGCCGAGCTTGCCGCGCGGCTCCTTGCCCTTCTTGGGCGCGTGCTCGTAGAACAAGACATCGACCCGCTTGCCGCGCGCTCCGGCGCCGATCAGCGACATACCGGCCATGGCCTCGACGTACTTGAGCTCCGTGCTGGCCGTCTCGGCGAGGGTGCCATCCGCGGCGAGGGTGGTCGCGAACAGCTCCACTTCCTTCCCGCTCTCGAACAGCCTCTTCTTGGCGTCCTCTTGAGCCTTTCTTTTGGCCTTGGGCCGCGGCTTCTTCGCAGGCTTGGGCGGGGGCTTCTTGGGGGGAGCGCGCTTGACGGTGGGCTCCTCGTCCTCTTCAGGGAGCGGAGTCCGCGCGGCCAGCAGCAGCAGTCGGTCGCCAAAGCCCACCGCGACGTCGGCGTCCACCGCCGCGCACACGGGGGACTTGGTGCTCGCGCCGCCGAGCGGCCGAAGGCAGACGCGCCCTTGTTCCCAGGTCGCCAGCATCACCACGCCCGGTGACGGCTCGTACGCGAGCACGAGGTGCGCCCCCGGGATGGACACCACGGGCCCTTCGAGCTTGTCGTCCGAGATCAGCTGCAGCGAGATCATGGGCTCGTTCGCGAAGTCGCGCACCACGAGCGCCCGCTCCGACCCGTGGATCGGTACGAGCGCGGCCTCGAGATCGACCAGCTTGCCGAGGCCGAGCGGCACGCGATCGGCGGTCGGCGGCGGCAGCGAGCCGGAGTCAGGCGCCGACGACGACGCCGTCGCGCTGCTCGCAGGCGCGCTCGGCGCCACCTGTCCCACGGGGGCAGAAGAGCACGCGAGCGCCAGCAACGCGATCGCCAGCGATCCGCGGATCACTTCTTGGGAGCGGCGCCGTAGCCCTCGGGCACCGACGTGGCCTGCACGCGCGTGCCGTCAGACAGCACCATCTCGTGGGTCGCCGGATCGTACTTCGAGGCGCACTTGGCCATGACCGTGGTCGCCTCGAGCAGCGTGCCGTTCTCGATCAGCTCCCCCTCGACCGTGACCATGACGCCGCCTTCGGGCTGATCGCGGAACGTGTCGGGGATCACGCACTTGGAGAAACGAATCGGCAGCTCCACCTTGGAGGTGGCCTGCTGGTCGACTGGCTTCATGCGGAAGCGATACTCGCAGCCGTCGGAGCGCTTCTCGAGCGTGCCCGGCACCAGCTCGCCGTCCACGCGCAGACGCTTGCCGTTGAGGGTGCTCGACTTCTGCACCACCTCGTCCACAGGCATGGCGTAGACGGCCGCCTCTTTGAAGCCGACCAAGAACAGCGCAGCCACCCCACCCGTCATGGCCAACAGGCCCACCAGCAAGGCAATGTTGCTCTTCTTGGGCTTCTTGGGCTTGAGAGGGGCGCTGACCTCGCGGGCGAGCGCGGCTTCGTCACCCGCGTCGCCGTCCGTGGCGCCGAGGGCGGTCTCCAGCTCCTGATCGAGATCCTTGGCCATGGCGTCTCAAAGCTAGCCCTGATGTGGCCAAGGAGCAAACCGGGTCACTGAGGCGGGGCCGGTTCGGGCTCCGGATCGGGGCCTGGCTCGGGCTCGCCGCCAGCGTTGGGCTCGGCGGGCGCAGGCTCTGCGGGAGCAGGCTCGGCGGGCTCGGGCACCATCTGATCCGGCGGCTGGTCTGCGGGTGTGTCGGGGGGATTGTTCTGGCGCATCCCCGGTCGGGGAGGCATCCCCGGAAAGGACGGCGCACGTTTGGCCGTAGCAGGAGCGGCCACCGTGGGGGTGGGGGCGTCGGCCCCGTCGTCGTCGTCATCGTCGGCGCTCTTCTTCTTCTTTGCGGCCGCCGTCTCGCCACCCGCGGCAGCGGCCTTGCCCTTCGGACCGTCTGCCGTCGTGGGGTCGTAACGCAGGCGCTGCAGCTTGCCGTGGATGTGAAAGCCCCACAGCCCGTCCTGACGCTTGGCCCGCTTCATCTTTCGATCCTGCGAGATCAGTGCGGGGAAAGGACCGTCGTCCACGAACAGGGCCTGCATACGCTCGTCCTGGTTCTTGTAGCCCTCGGAGAACCCGAACTTCAGCCAGAGGTCCGCGACCGAGGCGTCCCATGGCTCTCGCAATTTGATCGTGCCCTCGCCAGAGAGCTCCAGGTCTTGCCCCGAGGCGCCGAACTTCTCCACCTTGAGGAGCCCCGCTTCGGCCTTCGCCGCCAGCTCGAACACGCCGATGTTGGCGGGAGGCAACACGGCGAGACCTCTGAACTTCGCTTTGCCATCGCCCATGACCATGTCGCTCACGGTCAGGTTGAAGCCACCGGTGGCCTTGCTCCACTTTCCGTTGGCGGCGGTGAGCTCGAGCTTGCCGTTGGCCATGCCCTTGAGCGGCACGCTGACCATGTCTTTGAGCGGGGCGACCTGAGAGAGGTCGAGGTTCTTGAGCTCGATCGCGAGATCGCCGCCTCCGATCGGGATCACTCCTTCGACCGAGCCCCCGAACACCGTGGCCGCGAAGTCGATTCGCACGCGCCCGATCAGGAGCGGCAAGATCCGCACGCGCGCGTGCGCTTCCTCGAAGACGATCACGGAGGGCTGCGGCGGCTTGGGCGCCTCGTCCTTCTCCTTGGCCTTGTCGTCTTTGGCGTCGCCGCTCGGCGAGTCCCCGCCGGCATCGTCGGAGGCGTCATCGTCGGCGGCAGCACCTGCGCGCGGGTTGCGCGGCGTAGCCGCTCCACCGGTCATGCGGCTGAGCGCGCTGCTCTTGGGCGTCGACTTCGTCTCCTCCTCTTCGTCCGGCGGCATGGTGATCTTGGCGCCAGTCAGCTCCACGCCGGTCAGCCAGTAGCCGTCGATGGAGGTGATCTCGAGATCCCACGCGCGATCACCCTTGCTCGCTTGGCTCTTGTCGAACTCCGCCTCGATCCGCGTCTTCAGCTGGTCCCACGGGAACGTGAGGTAGATGCAGGCGAAAAGGCAAAACAAGTAGAACGTCGGATAGACGACATACTTGGCGACCGCGAACAGCCGAGCCCTCATTCTTCCTCCGGTTCCGGCTGCTCCTCTTTGGGAGCCTCCTTCTTCGCCTCGCCTTTGCGCTCGAACTGCGACACGTTCAGCTCCACGTCGTAGCTGTCCGGGCCGTCTGCGCGGGGCTTGATGTTGAGCCGCGTGATCGCCACGGGGTAATTGCTCTTCTCGATGCGCTCGAGCATCTTCACTAGGCTGAGCATCCCGACCTTGCGAAGCTTCACGAGGATGACGTGCTCGGTGTACTTCTTGCCGTGCGGGACGTCAGGCTTTCCCTGGCTCTCCTCGATGTCGATGTTGTTGGCCTTGGCGGCCTCTTCGACGAACGACGCGAGCGGCGGCATGGTGCGCGCGTAGCGCGAGAGCAGCTGGTCGTGCGCCGCCCGCTTCTTGTCGATCTTCGCGCGCGACTCTCGCACCTTGTCGATGTAGTCGCGGATCTCCTGGTTCTGGTCACGTCGCGCTCCCACCGTCTGGTGCAGGTACAGCGGCAAGAACAGGAACACGATCGCAGCCAACACCACGCCGAAGCCGCTGAGCAACGTGCGTTCCCTGGGCTCGAGCTTGGCGATGCGCTCCGCGAGCGTCATTTCTCGCCCTCCTCGGTCTTGGGCTCGGCCTTGGAGCTGTCGGTCTTTTTCTTCTTGTCCTCGCAGCGCACGTCCATCTCCAGGATGTACTTCTGCTTCTCGGCGCCGAACTGCGTCACCTTCGAGACCTTCACGTCGCGCATGCACGGGTTCTGCTTGAACGAGGAGGCGATCCTGTCTGCGGTGGCCTGCGCGTCGGTGCCGTCGGGCACCAAGCCCTGGATCACCGCGTGCCCGCGCGCCACGTCAAACTCGGCGACGTCGTGCACCACGTCCTTGGGCACCGCCTTGCCCAGCTCCACCATCACGTCGAACGCGTCGGCGTGGGGGAAAGGATCGTCTTCGCCGGCGGGGCCCTTCTCGAGCAGCTCGTTGGCGCGCGCCATGTCCGTGGTCTCCTCGCCGAACACCTCCTTGGTCGTGGCCTTGAGCTCCTGCTCGAGCACCTCGTGCTCGCTGCCCAGCGCACGCATCTCCGCGACCAAGCTGAAGCCGAACGAGACCAACAGCACGAGCGAGAGGCCGGTCAAGAGCGGCGCCTTCTCGCGCAGGAACGCGTATGAGCGCGCCACCTCGAGCGGGCCCTGGCGCAGGTTGAGCGAGCGAGATTTGCCCTCGTTCGCCATCGCGATCGCGATCGCCCGCGCGAACGCGGGTACGCGCTCTTGGTCCTCCGGCTTGATGCCCTCGGCGCGGATGGCGGTGAGCTTGTGCACCGGCACACCGAGCATGGCTTCGAGGAACGTCTCGGCGCCCTGGGCTGCCGCCCCCTGGCCGATCAGGTGGAGCTTGGTGGGCGTGGCCCCGCCGGCGGCTCGCCATGCCAAGAACGACTGCTTGAGCTCGCGCGCGATATCCTCCGCGCTCTTGGGCAGCCCCTGCGTGCCACGAGAGATGGTGCGTGCGAAGCAGGGCTCGCCACGCTCGAGCAGGAGCAGCTCCGACCGCGTCTCGCCCAGATCGAGGATGGCCGTGGGCACGGGCTCCCCCTCGGGCGTCTTCTCGTTGCTGAGCAGCTCGGGCACCAACGAGACCAGGTTCGCCAGGGTGATCGAGCCAGGCTCGACCGTGTCGGGCTCGCGCCCGAGGGCGTCCTTCACCAGGTCGATGCGCTCCTGAACGTCCTCGATCTTGGCGATCGCTGCGAACACGACGAGCTGCTCCTCGGCCCCAGGCTCGGCGGGCCTTGCGCGCAGCAGCCGGTGGTCGAACACGGCGCCCTCGAGCTCGAATGGGATCGACGACTCGAGCTCGAACGCGAGCACGCTGTCCATCTCCTTTTGCGCGGTGGCAGGCAGCTCCACGCGCCGGTAGAAGCAGCGATCACCGGGCAGCGCGACGCCCACCGCATCGACCTTGGCGCGACCCAGCAAGTCGGCGAGCGCCTTGGTCGCGGACCCGTCCTCGGGGATGGGCGCCTCGAGCAGCGCCTCGATCGCGACGCGGCGGTACGACGTGCGGACCAGCGCCGCACGCACCCTGTCTTTGGAGATGTCGATACCCAGGAATCGCGCCATGGCTACTCGATGCGGTGGTAGATGATGACACCCATCGGATCGCTGGCCAACGCTGCAGCCATCTGCTCCGGGGTCATGTCTTGGGTCAGGCCGCTGTTCGGCGACGCGGGATCTGGCTTCTTGGTCTCGCTCTCGTCTTCGTCTTTGTCTTCGCTGCTCGACGAGCTGGAGTCTTCACCCGCGCCCGCTCCGATCTCGTTGGCCGAGCGAAAGTCCACCACGGTGTGAGTCCGGATGCGTGTCTCGCGGTTGCGCCCCGCGACCACGCCGTAGGCGTAGATGCTGAAGACGCGACTCTCGGTCGTGACCGAGCGCTCGACCTGCTTGTTGCTCTTGAACTCCACCGGCTCGATGCCGAAGGCCTCGAACAGCGGCCCCACGCCCTTGCCCTTGCCGCGCATCGCGCGCACGAAGGCCTTGGGCGACTTGAACAGCGGCGCGCCCTGCGTGAGCTCCCGCGCGAGCGTCACCGCGGTCAGGAAGCTGCTGATCTGCTCGATGTCGTTGCACATCGGCGCGTCCGGAGCGTGGGCGCAGACCACCGCGAGCAGCGTCTGCGGGTTGGCGGTGTTGACGTTGACCTTCTCGCCTTGGCCCCACACGGTGAGCACGCGCTGCTCCGGGTCGCTCGAGTCGGGATCCACGAAGTTGGACCAGAAGTCGTCGCCCACCCCGCGCACCAAGCGCAGCTCTTCGAGCGAGTCGTACGGCGCGTTCTTGCGCATGTACTTGAGCCCGACCGAGGGGTAGAAATTGTCCTCGGCAGACTCGGCGCCCGACGCTTGACCGGCCGGATCGCAGATGAAGCCAGCCTCGTCGAAGTCCGCCCAGTCCACCAACGCGCCACAAATCACGGGCTGGTTGGAGTACTGCCCATCGAGATCGGGATCCTCGAACAGCTCGTTGTAGCGCGCACCACCGAACAATCCGAGCAGCTGCCCGGACACACGCTGGCGCGCTTGCGGGTCACCAGAGACCGCGCCGTTGAGGTTGATCTTGGCGTCCTCGTCCACGATCTTCACCTCGAAGCGCGAGCCCGCCAGACCCAGGTTCTTGCCCGACCCGAGCGGCGTCTGTGTCACGCGCTGGAAGTCCTCCGAGCCGCTCGCGTCGTTGAACGGCCCGAGCACCAGGTTGGTGAACTTCCACACGGGGATCTGCGGTGGGTTGGACTTGAGCGCGATCTTGAACATCGGCTCGATCGCGCGCCGCACGATCGGCTCTGTACCGATCAACAAGCGCGAGAGGTTGAGCGCGCTCCGGGCGCTGTACTCCGCCTTGAGCGCGTCGCGCTCGGCCAGCGCCGCCGACAGCGTCGAGCTGGTGCGCTCCTGCAGCTCGGTCGCGAACACGGTGAGCACCACCAGCGAGCCCAACACCAGGATCAGCGCGACGCCGCGGCGCTTCTTCTTGCCCTGCTGGCGAGCCGCCTTGATGCGTTGGTAAGGTGTCACAGCGGCACCCCGAACATCAGCGGCGCCTGCATCATCACCGGCACCTTGGTGGTGAAGCGGTAGGGCTCGCCGCCCCCCGTCCGCGCCAGCACCAGATCGAAGCGCACCTGCAGCGGCAGGCGCTCGAACTGGCCCGTCGGCTGCGTCGAGTCCCAGCTGTCGACCCACTCGCCCAGCACCGGGTCCAAGTACGCGATGTCGAACGAGATCACGTCCTCGGCCATGACCTGCACGACGCCGCCGCGGGTCGGCTCGATGTCGATCACGGTCGCCTCGCGACGGGCGAGATCACTGCCGCCTGTTTGGCGGTTCGGGGCGATCAAATAAGACAGCTCGTTTTGATCCGACTCGTGCGTGCCGAAGCCGAGCCGGCGATGCGAGAACGAGCAGAAGTCCAACCGATCCATCGTGCCGCTGTCGGTGCCCTTGAACACCGTCTGGCTCACCTGCAGGCCCGGGTTCAACAGCGGTCGATGCAGCGACAGGAACGCCGACTGCACCTCGCGAGCCATGCGCGAGAGCGCGCCGCGGCCCTGGTGGAAGCGGTCGCTGGCCGACTCGACGCCCTTGCGGGTGCGGCTCATGGCGTCGAACGCCCCGTACACCAAGCTGGCGACCAGCGAGAGCACCCCGAGCGCGACCATGATCTCGATCAGGGTGATGCCGCGCCTGCTTCTCTTGCGCCCGCGCGTCATTCCTCACCGTCGTCTTCTGGCGGGACCATCAGGTTGGCGTACAGGCCCGCGTCCTTGGAGCTGGTGATCCATTGTTCGATCTCGACCGAGTACTCCTTCTTGCCTTCGAACCAGCTGACCTTCACCACCGCGCGGCGGGTGCCGGCCTCGAAGATGGCCTTGAGCTCGGGGTAGACGATCTGCATCACCAGCGCCGCCAAGCCGTCGGTGACGCCGTCCGATCCACCCATGAACGAGTCTGCGATATCCGAGACGTCGCCGCTCTGGCCCATCGCCTTGGGCCCTGCCTTCAGGAACCCGAGCGCCGCCGCGCCCGGAGCCGCGCTCCCGCCAGAGGGACCGCCGATGCCCGGGATCAAGCTCGGACCGCCGCTCGACGAGAAGTCGAGCTCGGAGTCGAGATCGAGGTCGCCAAAGTTGCCCTGCGGGAACTCGGGCTTGTCGACGCGCCAGCTGCAGGTCATGCCCAACTTCTCTTCGCCGTCGCAACACGGGCCGCTCTCGGCCACGTCTGTGATCTGAAAGCCGTTCTGCTTCAGATCCCACTCGATCTCGCTCATCTTGCAGCGGACCAGCCCGGTGGCCTCGTTCAGGTGGCGCGTGTGCCGCACGCTCGCGAAGCTCACCCACTGCGTGGAGAAGATCGCGGTCAAGCCGATGCCCAGGATGGCGACCGCCACCAGCACCTCGAGCAAGGTGAAGCCCCGGCGCAGCGAGCGGCGCTTCATGTGCCGGGATCCTCCGCATCCGAGGCCTGATCTTCGTCTTGCGGCTTGAGCGCGTCGACGCGGCCTTTGTGGATGTGCGACTTGCCGGTGAGAGGCGAGATCGTCACCGTCATGAAGTCGCTGGTGTCCTCCTCGGTGGCGTTGCCGATGCGCAGCTGGATGGCCGCCGTCTCGGTCTGGCCGCCCGGAAAGAAGTACAGGTAAGCCTTGCCCTCGCGAGTGGGCTCGGGCTGATGCCCTGTGTCCACCTGCCAGAAGTTGATCCCACTCGGAAGCTCGATGCCCTCCTCCGGGAAGCTCATCGTGCTCACCACCTTGAACGACGCCTTGGGCGCGCGCAGCTCGGCGGCCTTGGCGTTGGCCTGCGCGTCCGCCTCGATCTCCTCCGAGCCGCCGCTCGCGTCGTTGCGCAAGAAGTGCCGCCCCTCCGCCTCCTCCAGGTAGATCTTGGACTCGGTGAAGTCGAAGGTCAGACGCACCACGTTCGACACGGCCGTCGAGTGCGCGTACGCGATGCGCACCGCCCCCGCGATCTTGGTGGTGCCGTGCTTCAACCGCGCCGTGCTCCCGCCGCCGAACCCGGCGATGGCCACGCCCATGACGAGCGCCACGATCGAGAGCACGATCAGGATCTCGATCAGCGTCAGCCCTCGGCGGCGCGCGCGGCGGTAGCGCTCGTTCAAAGCTGGGCTACGCGCTTCACGTCGGAGGGTTTGAAGTCGTCGCGCACGTCGTCGGGCGTGTTCTCTTTGCCGTCGCGACCGTTCGAGATCACCACGACCTCACCGTCGTCCTCGCACACGATGCGGTAGGGATTGCCCCACGGATCGTCGGTCTTCTTGGCATCCAGCTTCTTGGCGGCGATCAGGTCTTTGATCGTGGGGCAGGCGCCCCCCTCGGCGTCCACCTCGCGGTACAGGTTGGCCGCGTTCTTCACCGATCCGGCGCTGACCACCGCGGACTTCACGCGCGACTCCTTGAACGCCGGGAACACCAGCAGCGTGGCGCCACCCGCGATCACGCTCATGATCGCGACCACGATCAGCACCTCCACCAGCGTGACGCCACGCCGGCCGCGGCGCGCGCGCCGGACGCGGGCCAGGAGCTCGGTCAGGGTGCGCTCATTCGTCATCAAACACGTGCTCATGGTCTCTCCGTTTCGCAGCAGTCTCGACACTCACCGAACAATCATTGGATGCGATCCAGTCCCCCGAACTGACCGTCCGGCCCATCGCTCATCAAGTCGTAGCGCGTGGGGTTCTCGAAGCCAGGGCAGAGCAGCCGCAGCGGCCTGCCCCAGGCGTCCACCGGGTCGAACGCGATGTAGCCCTGCGTCTTGAGCAGCGCGATGTCCGGGGGACAGGCGCCGTCGTGGTCGGCGCGGTACTTGTCCACGCCCTTGGCCACCGCGCCGATCGTGGCGCGCGTGAGGCGCACGCCGATCTTCTCCTTTTCGCGGAAGCCCACCAGCGCGAACAGCGCCACGAACACGAAGAACGCCGCAAACAGCCGCGCCCGAGAGATCCCGAGGCGCCGGATGAGCGACGTCGGCCGCTCCCAGGGGAAGAAGATGGTCTGCTCGCGGGGCTTGCGTTTGGCCATGGTTACCCCGCGAAATTGCTCATTTGAATGAGCGGCATGAGGATGGAGAAGGCGATGAACGCGACGGCGCTGCCCATGATCACGATCATCAGCGGCTCGAGCAGGCTGGTCAGCACCTGCACGCGTGTCTCGACCGCCGAGTCGTAGGCCACCGCCACGTTCTCGAGCATGTCCTCGAGCTGACCGCTCTTCTCTCCGATCGCGATCATGTGCGTGACGATGGGCGGGAAGCGTTTGGAACGCTTGAGCGGCTCTGCGATGGTCTGCCCCTCGCGGATGCTAGAGGTCGCGTCGGCCACGATCTTCTCGAGCACGGCGTTGTCGAGCACGTTCTTCACGATGTCCATCGCGTGCAAGAGGTCGACACCTGCGGCGAGCAGCGTGGACAAGGTGCGCGAGAAACGCGCGATGCTGAGCATCATCAACAGCGATCCGAAGACGGGCGTAGACAGGCTGAACAGGTCCCACGCGTAGCGACCGCTCGGCGTGTGCTTCCAACGGCGGAAGCCCCAGATGCCGCCCACGAGCAGGAGCAGCAGCAACCACCAGTAGCTGCCCATCATCCCGCTCGTGAAGATGAGCAGCTCGGTGTACCAAGGCAGCGCCTGATCCATCGACTGGAAGGTGGTGACCAAGTTCGGCACCACGGCCACCATCAACACCGAGATCAGCAGGATGCCGATCAGGGCCATCAGCGCCGGGTAGGCCATGGCGGCCGTGACCTTGCCCTTGAGCTTGGCCTGGTTCTCCATGAACACGGTCAACCGCTCGAGCACGGCTTCGAGCGTGCCGGACGCCTCGCCGGCGCGGACCATGTTCACGTAGAGCGGCGGGAAGATGGTCGGGTGCGACTCGAGCGCCTTGGCGAAGCTCGTGCCCTCGCGCACCTGCTCGCGGATGTTGGTGAGGGCGCGCTGCAGCGCCTCCTTTTCCACCTGCTCGATCAACGCGTTGAGCGACTCGAACAGCGGAATTCCGGCTCGCAGCAGCGTCGCCAGCTGCCGCGTCATCACCGCGATGTCGCTCGTCGACGGTCGCCCCAAGAACGAGAACAGCTTGATGTCGCGCTTGGATTGCTCCTTCGCCGCCTTCTCTTCGGTGGCGTTGGTGAGCAGCACGCCATCTTTTCGCAAGAGCGCGCGGAGCGCCTTGGCGTTCTCGGCATCGCGCACGCCCTTGGTGGGCTTGCCCGTGCCGATCAGAATGCCGCGGTACTCGAAGACTGCCACGCTGCCCGCCCCCTCAGTCGTCGACCAACACGTCTTCTTGCGTCGCGGCGAGGACCTCCTCGACCGTCGTCATGCCAGTGAGCACCTTGCGCGCCCCGTCGTCGCGCAGCGAGTCCATGCCTGCCAGCAGCGCAGCGCGCTTCACCGTCTGCGCGTCGGCGTTCTTCAAGATCAGAGGCCCGACCGCGTCGTCGACCAACATCAGCTCGTAGATGCCCCGCCGGCCCAAGAACCCTTTCTGCCCGCAGGCCTCGCAGCCACCCGGCTTGTGGAACACCACGTCGCGGCTGTCGCCGCGCTCGTAGATGTCTTGGCCGATGAACCGGTACTCGAGCTCGTTCGGCAGGTAGCGCCCCTTCAGCACGCGGCGCGCCTTGAGCTCGAGCCGCTCGCGGTCGAGCGCGAGCTGGCGCAGCTCGTAGTCGGTGGGGCGGTACGGGATGCGGCAGTGGGGGCAGAGCATGCGCACCAGGCGCTGGGCCAGCACGCCGACGACGCTGGAGCGAACCAAAAACGGCTCGATCTCCATCTCGACCAAACGTGTGACGGCGCCCGGCGCGTCGTTGGTGTGCAGGGTGGAGAGCACCAAGTGACCGGTCAGCGACGCGTGGATCGCGATGTCGGCCGTCTCTTTGTCGCGAATCTCGCCGACCATGACCACGTCCGGATCTTGGCGCAAGAAGGCTCGCAGCGCGCTGGCGAAGGTGAGACCGATCGATGGCTGCACGTGCACCTGGTGCAGGCCGCCAATCTCGTACTCGACCGGGTCCTCTGCGGTGAGGATGTTGATGTTGGGGTGATTGATGCGATTGAGACAGGCGTAGAGCGTGGTGGTCTTGCCGCTTCCGGTCGGCCCCGTCACCAAGATGATCCCGTCCGGCCGGTTGATCAGCTCGTCCATCAGGCGGTACTCGCGTGGCGCGAAGCCGAGCTCGTCCAGCCCCAAGAGCACGCTCGTCTTCTGCAGGATGCGCATCACGATGCGCTCGAAGCCGCGGCTGGTGGGCACGGTGGAGACGCGGATGTCGACTGCCTTGCCGGCGATCTTGAGTGAGATGCGGCCGTCCTGCGGCAGCCGCTTCTCTGCGATGTTCAGCGACGACATGATCTTCACGCGGCTCATGATCGGCGCGATGAACTGCTTGCTCGCGCGGCGCACCACGTACAGCTCGCCGTCGACGCGGAAGCGCACCACCACGTCGCGCTCTTCTGGCTCGATGTGGATGTCGCTGGCTCGTTCGCGCACCGCCTGCGCGAACAGCCCATTGACCCACGCGATGATCGGCGCCTCGTCGTCGGAGTCGATGATGTCGACGACGTTGTCTTCTTCGTTGGCCTGGTCGCCCTCGAGGTTGCCGCCAGTGCCCTTGCGCTCCCACACGCGGTTGATGGCGTCGAGCACCACTTCGCTGGTGACCACCGCCAGCTCCACGGGCTTGTTGAAGATCGTGCGCACGTCGTCGATGGCCGTGACCAGCAGCGGGTCTGCGACCACGCAGTAGACGCTGTCATTGTCCTCGGACAGCGGCAGGATCTTGTGCTGCTTCGCGTACGTGATGGGGATGCGCGAGGCGACGTCATCGGGGATGGCGTCGACGTCGACCTTGGGCATGAAGCCCAGCCCACACTCGGCGGCCAAGGCCTGCGCGATGGCGCGCTCGTCGGTCAACTTGCCGGTGACGAGCAGCTCGACCAACGCCTGGCCCTTCTCGCGCACCGACTGCACCAGCGGCGCCATCTTGTCCGCTGGCACGATGCCACGCTTGACCAGGATCTCGCCGAGGTACTCGCTGTGCGCAGCCAGGGCTCCCACGGCTACTCCACCTTGTCTCCTCCGCCGCCAGAGCTGCCCGGCACTCGGGGCGGGTTGACGGTGGACGGTCGGACCCGGCCGCGCGGCGCGTTGCTGGTGCCCGTGCCGGAGGTGCCCCCCGTGGACTTGGCCGGAGTGTCACCCGCCGCAGCGCTGGTGCTTCCGCCGGCCTTGGCCGGGGCTGCCACGGTGGGCAACGCGATCGGCTCCACCGCCTCGTGGGTCTTGGGCTTGCGCGGCTTGGCGTCGTCCTCGAGCCGCTGCCGCTCTTGCTCTTTCAGCATCGACTGCCGGATCTCTTCGACCAAGCCGTTGGCTCGTGTGAAGTCCTTGGGCGGCTCCCAGTCGCGATCCTCGTTGAAGACGAAGTAGCGATCCAGAAACTCCTGCCGCTCCTGCATTTTGCGCTCGAAGATGAGGCGCAGATCGTCCTGCGTGCGGACCACGTAGGGCGTCAGGATCAGGAGCAGGTTGGTCTTGCCCTTGATCTTCTTGTGCTGGCGGAACAGCGCTCCAAGAATGGGAATGTCTCCCAGGATGGGGATCTTGGTCTCGCTGATCGTCTCCGAGTCGCGCATCAAGCCGCCAATCACCACCGTCTGCTGATCACGCACGATCAGCGTGGTGCTGGCGTTGCGTTGGTTGATCGACACGGCGCCCAGGGTGCCTTGCGGAGAGGAGCCCACCTCGGAGATTTCTTCTTTGAGCTCCAGCCGCACCTGGTCCGAGTCGTTCACGTGGGGCTTGATCGACAGCTTGATGCCGACGTCCTTGTAGGGCGCTGCGAAGCCCCCGCCGAGCAGACCGCCAATGCCGCCGAGCCCGCCCAACGCACCGGCTGCGCCCTGTGCGCCGCCGGCTTGCGAGAGCAAGCTGCCGAGCGCGCCGCCGGCGTTGGTCTGCAGCGGCACGCTCTGGCCGACCGAAATGTCGGCCTGGACGTTGTCCGTCGCCAGGATGTGCGGCGTGGCCAGCACGTTGGAGTTGCCGTCGTTGCCGAGGGCGTGGAGCACCACGCCCAGCGCGGGGATCGAGAGGCCAGTGCCCAGGATGTTGTCGGTGCCGGTGAGCTCCGGGCCGCGCACTCCGAGCGCGAGCGCGCCGAGCTCGGCAGGCACGCCGGTGACGCTCTGGAGCATGTTGTTGCCTCCGTACACGGCACCTTGGCCTGCGTCGGTGTCGAAGGTGCTGCCACCGTGGTACGCGATGCCGAGGTCCAACGTGTTGTTCACGTTGAGGTCCATGATCACGGCCTCGATGAACACCTGGCGTCGAGCTTGATCCAGCTTGTCCACGACGGCGCGAAGCTGCGCGTAGTCGCGCAGGGACGAGGTGGTGAGCAGCGTGTTGGTGGCCATGTCGCAGCTCACCTTGACCGCACCCTCGAACACTTCTTCGCCGCCGCCAGCCGCACCTGCAGAGGCCGCTGCGCCGCCGGCCGGCCGGGGCGCGGGCGCCCCGCGGCCTGCGGTGCCGCCCGTGGCCGGCCGCGCTCCACCGCCGCCGAGCAGCTGTCCGAGCGTCTGCGAAAGCTCGTCGCATTGCGCGTGCTGCAGGGGCAACACGTGAATCTGGCTATCGCCCTCCACCACCGGCGCGTCGACCACGCGCTTCACCAGCTCCAGGATCTTCTCGTAGTCGTTCTTGTTCGCGGTGATGATCAGCGAGTTGGTCCGATCGTCGGGGATCACCGCGCCCGGCGCCCCCTTGGCGCCGCCGCGACCCAGGATCTCGTTCAGCTTGGTGGCCGCGTCGGTCGCGGACGTGTTGTACACGGGCTGCACCCAGATCTGGTCGCCAGCGGAGCCCACGTCGAGCTCCTCGACGATGCGCAACATGCGACGGATGTTGGAGCCCGTGTCCGTGATGATGAGCAAGTTGCCCGGCTCGTACGTGGTGATGTTCGCGTCGGCCGACTTGAAGTTGGCTCCGAGCAAGCTCGCCACCTCTCCCGCGTCGATGTTGTTCACGCGGTACAGGCGGGTCACGAAGCGGTCCTCGGCGGGGACGGGCGAGGCCGCGCCGAAGATGGGTGTGGTCTGTCGCGACGCGTTCTGCGACTCGACGATCTCCAGGAACGCGCCGTGGGGGATGACGGTCATGCCGTTGGAGTTGAGGATCGAGAGGAACGCCGCGTAAGCCTCGCCCGCCCCGACCTCCTCTGGCGAGAACACGGTGACTTTGATCTGGTGCAGCTTGTTGCCGTAGATGAAGCGCCGGCCTGTGATCTGGCTCACGGCCTTGACCAACGCCGGCAAGTCCGTGTCCTCGAGGTTGAACTTGAACTTCTGCCCCGGAGGCGGCGGGCGGTACTCGATGTCGGTCGGCGTCGCGAGCTGGCTGAGCGGGTCTTTCTTGCCACCCTTTGCTGGATCGGTCGGCCCGCCGCTGCCCCCCTTGGGGTCCGCGGGGCCGGCGGGGTTGGCTGGGTTGGCTGGATCGGGCTTGTTCGCGGGCGCTGCCGGATCGGCGGCCCCGCCAGCGGGCGCTTTGGGCGCGCCGGCCCGCGGTGTGCGGACGACGGGTTTTCCGCGCGGCGTGAGCTGCGCTTCCGCGTCGAACGCGAACAGGGTCACGGCGCCCGCGCACGCGGCACCGATCAGCAGGCGCAAGAGCCCGAGCGGACGTCGTCGCTCGGCCGTGCGCCCTCCACTGCCCGTCCTGTCTCGCATCATTCGCTCGCGTCTCCCTTGGCGCGCTTGGCGCTGGTCTTGGCCGAAGTGGGGCGGCCGCCGCTCGGTTTGCGCGCCGCTTTGCCAGAAGGCCGGGCGGTCACAGCAGCCTTGGGCGGAGCCTCGGCCGAAGCATCGGAGTCGACTTCGCCCGCCGCGCTCGTGGCGGCAAGAGCTGTTTCGTCCGCCGGCGGAAAGGCCGCTTTGGCCGCAGAAACCGCGACCAAAGAGACCACCGTTACGACCGCGCCAAACCCCAGCAACATGGCCAGGGCCGTGATCAGGATCCGGTTGAGGAGGGGGGCACGTTCGAGCGAGGCGAGCACAGCAAGCCACAAGCACCGGGCGTGCCTGCCCACTCGCCCGCAATTGTCCCGCTCATTCGACCAAGCACCTGGCTGCAGGCCGCCAACGTGGCAGCTCTCCACAGGGACCCGCCGCCAGTCGTGACAGTTTGGCAGCGGCCCGTCAGCGCTTGGGTGGCTTGGCCGTGGGCTTGGAGGTGAGCTTCGGGGTGGGCGGCTTGTAGGTGGTCGTGGGCGCGGGCCAACCGCGAGGTTTCGGCGGCGCCGTGGGCGCGGGCGCGGCGCTCGGTGGAGCGCTCGCCGAGGCGGTGACGGTGGCGCTCGGCCCCACCGCCTCCGCGGAGACGACCTCCGCGGTCGCGGGGGCCGCCGAACGCGCCGGGGTGGTGCTCACCGCCACCGGCACCGCGCTCGCAGCGGGCGCCGCGGGCTTGGACGGCGGCGGGTCCTTGCGCGTCAGCACGAGCAGCAACGCGATCGCCGCGAGCGCACCCACGGCGCCGCTCATGACCGCGATGAGCTTGAGCCGCTTCACGTGCTCGGGCGCAAGCGGTGGAGGAAGATCCGTCGTAGTGAGGGTGACTGAGGTCACCTGCGAAGGGATGGCCTCGGCGCGCGTGTCGTTCTCTGCGGGGAACACGGCCGTGGCGACGTTGGGCGGTTGCTGAAGCACCGAGGCCGCCCCTGCGGGCTGGCTGGGTGGCACCATGGGCGGCAACGGAGAGAGGCTCGCGTCCGGTCCCGTGGGGATACCGACGCTGGCAAGGAAAGCTGCGGGCGGCTGGTAGAGCGGCAGCGTGGCGTCGCGCAGATCGACGCTGGTGGGCGGATCCGAGGGCGCCTCGGCGCGGACCGCTGGTGGTCCGATGCCCAGGTCCTTGGCGTTCATCGCCAGCGTCTGCCCATCGTCGTCCGAGGTGGTCGACGTGTCCCACAGGATGGGGTCCTGGTTGGTGGGCGCCGCCGGCTTCATGGCCACCGTCGACGGAAGGCCGGGGAGCGGAGCCGGGGCGGCAGCCCGCGCGGGCACCGCAGCACGTGCGGGCGCGATGGGTGACCGCGCTGGGCCAGCCTTGGGCCGCGGCGGCGGCTGGAGCCCCTTCGATGGCGAGGCCGCCGCGCGTCGCGCCTCTTCGAGCGCTGCCGCATCCATGTGCACCGCGCGCGTGGGAACGTCGTCTTGCGCCGTGGATTCGTTGTCCGCCATCCCTCGCAGGGTGATGACCCGATCGCGAGCTCGTTTGATCAGCTCCTGGCGGCGCGCGAGCGAGGAACGCGCCTCGTTCTTCACCCACGCGCCGACCTCCGCTCGGGTCGCGGGAGTGATCGCAGCCTCGACCGCGGCAGCCATCTCTTCCGCGGTCGCGAAGCGGTCGTCTGGGTTGGTGGACAGCGCCTTCAACACCAGGTCGTCGTACTTGGCCAGAGCGGGGTCGCGCTTGCTCGGCGCGGACGGCTTCTCGGACAGGAGCGCCACGAGCAGCGCCGCCTCGTTCTCTCCGTCGAACAGCCGCTGCCCCACCAGCAGCTCCCAGAGCACGATGCCAGCCGAGAACACGTCGCTCCGACGATCGACCTGCCGCCCGCGCGCTTGCTCCGGTGACATGTAGGCCAGCTTTCCCTTGAGCTGGCCTTTCTGCGTCTGTTGCACGCGACCGCGCGCCTTGGCGACGCCGAAGTCGAGCACCTTGACCACGCCGTCGGTGCCGACGAGCACGTTGTGCGGCGACACATCGCGGTGCACGATCATCAGCTCCTCGCCGGCTTCGTTGGTCGCCTCGTGGGCTCCGTGCAGGCCCTTGAGCATGTCCCGGACGATGGCCGAGGCGATCGGCTGCGGGACGCGTGCCTTCCTCGCCGAGAGTCCTTTGACGATGCGCGAGAGGCTCTCGCCCTCGACCAGCTCGAGCACCAAGAGCAGCTCGTTGTGCTCGCGCGAGACGTCGATCGTAGCCACCACGTTCTCGTGGCGTATGCGGGTGCACAACATCGCCTCGTCCAAGAACATCGAGACGAAGTCCGGGTCCCGCGCGTAGTGCGCGTGCATGCATTTGACCGCGACGAAGCGCTCCGCGTCGCCCTCGACGTGGGCAAGGTGGACAGTGGCCATTCCCCCCGACGCGATCTCGTCGAGGATCAGGTACCGCCCGATGACGCGCCCCTCATACTGGCCGTCGTGATCGGGTGAGGGCCCACCCGCAGAAGTCATGTGACCGAGGAGGCTATCACAAGCTTTGGTCGAACAAGAGGAGGGCGCCGAGCGCCGCCGCCGCCCCAGTCTCGGTGCGGAGCACCAAGCGCCCCAGCCCTGCCAGGACGAACCCGAGCTCGACGGCTCGCGCGAGCTCGCCTTCGGACAAGCCGCCCTCCGGGCCCACGACGAGCGCCACCGACTCGCTTGGCCCGAGGCCCTCGAGCGCGCGCGCGAGCGGAGCCGCGCCCGGCGTCAGGCACACGCGCCGATCCGCCACGACCTCGGCGAGCAGCTCCAGCAGCGGCCGAGGGGGACGCACGGCGAGCACGTCGCCGCGACCGCATTGCCGAGCTGCCTCGAGCGCGACCCGCTCGAGCCGCCTCACCGCTTCACGCGTGGGCACGCTGCGGTCCGACAGCGCTGGCCACACCGCGCTCGCGCCCAGCTCGCTGGCGTCACGCACGACCGCGTCGAGCTTGGCGCCCTTGCCCAGGCACTGGATCAACGTCACCTGGCGCTGCGGCACCAGCTGGGCCGCGACGGGCGTGGCGAGCTCGACCAGGACCGAGTCACGACCCACCTCCAAGACCGAGGCGACCGCCTCGAGCCGTGCGCTCGGGTCGAACGCCACGAACGAGCTCCCTGGTCGGATTCGCAGCACGCGCGCGACGTAGCGTGCTGTGTCTCCCGTGAGCGTGCGCGATCCCGACGAGAGACTTTCGACCGGCACGCGGATCGTTCGCACGCCGTCAGTCCGCGCGGAGGTGCAGCGCCACCCAGCCGTCCTTGTCGTGGGCTCGTTCTCCGCCAGTGTCGAGCTGCGCGCGACCCACGACCACCAGCTTGCGCGACAGCGCCCCGAATCGCTCGCGCATCCAGGCCTCCTCACCGAGCAAGATGCCGGAGAGCAGCAGGTGGCCTCCCGGCGCCAAGCGCGCGGCCAGCTCCTCGGCGATCGGGTCCAGGATGCGAGACTCGATGTTGGCTAGCACCCAGGGGTAGCGCCCCGGTTCGTCACCGATCGTGCCCGCATAGAAGCGGCAGCGATGCTGGAGCGCATTGCGCTCGGCGTTCTCGCGCGCCGTGGCGACGGCCTCTGGGTCGATGTCGAACCCGACCACGCTGGGCGCGCCGAGCGCGAGCGCCACGAGCGAGAGGATGCCGCTGCCACAACCTGCGTCGAGCAGCTCGCCTTGTGCGAGCAGGGCCGCGTGGGTGTGCAGGAAGTTGGCGACCAACGACGTGGTGGCGTGCAGCCCAGTGCCGAACGCGCGCCCCGGTTCGAGCACCAACACGTGCTGGCCTGGGGCGGGCTCCGCCTCTTGCCACGGGGGTCGAATCAGCACGCTGGGCGTCAGCGCGAAGGGCTCGTAGAACTTCTTCCACTCGTCACGCCAGGCGTCGCCGACGACCTCGACCAAGTCGGGTGCGAGGCCACGCGCGCGCAGCTCTTCGACTGCGGCCTGCGCGTGATCATGCTCGTCGAAGCTCGCGACGATCAGCACGCCGCCGCCGGCTGGCCCTTTGACGTAGGTGGTCTCGTCGCGCTCCTCGACGCCGGTGGCGCCCAGATCGAACAGCAACGCTGCGGTGGCGTCGGCGTCGTCGGCCGAGGTCGCCACGTGCACGTAGGGGTAACGAGGCTCCGTGCTCATCGGCCCTGAGGTCTCACTCCGTCACGCGAACGCGCACGGTGGACTCGGTGCCGAGCTGGGTCACCAGCACCGCCGTCAGCACCGCGCCGCCCACGACGGCCACGCCGATCGGGACCCAGAACCAAGGGCTCTCGATCACGCTGGCGCCCTCCTCCGGCACTGCGATGCGCAACGGCGCGTCGGCGTCGCCGCGCGACGAGACCGGCACCCCTGCTTTGTCGAGCGCGAGCACGTAGTACTCCACCAGGGGAGGCTCCACCGCGGCCGGCGGGATCTGCCCTCGGAACGCACCCATCGAGTAGACCAACACCTTCTCGACGAATTTGCCTTTGGCGCCGGTGCGGTGAAAAAGCGCCACCTTCTCGACGCGCACATCAGGGTCTTCGATCGTCCCCTCGATCGCGACGGTCGAGCCCTTCTCGACTTGAGCTGGAGGCGCGTGTTTCACCACCACGGGTTTGGCTTCGGCGACGTCGCCCGAGCTGGACTTGCCGGGCTTGCCCTCTGCCTCCCAGGCCTTCTTGGCCTTCTCGAAGAAGTCGCGGAACTTGGGCGACTCGCCCTTGGGCAGCTCGAACGCCTCATCGGTCACGAAGATGGCGCGCACCAACGCGTCTGCAGCCTCGGTGTTGCCCAGCGCGATGTGGTTGAAAGCCAGCAGCTTGTGCGCGTCCAAGCGCTCCTGTTTCGAGGCGTCGGAGCGCACCACCACCCCGGACAACGTCTGGATCGACTCCTCGTAGCGCGAGTCGTCGAACATCTCCTGCGCGCGTGAGATCAGCGACGCCACGCTGGATCGCTTGGCCGGCGCCGCAGGCTGCGCGACGCGTACGGATTTCTGGGGGCGGCGCGGTCTGGCATCGGCGTCGCTCGGCGCGAGCGCAACGAAGGCACACACCAAGGAGAGGCCGAGCGCGCCTCGCAGGCGATGGGCGAACATGCTGCGGCCGAGGCTACACGATCCAAGCGCGTTCGGTCAGGCTCGTCAGGCGCTGCGGCGACGGGACGCGGGAGCCACCGAGTCGCGGCTCCGCGAGGGCTCCGGCACCAGCTCGGCGCGAGGCGCCCCGGGCGCTCGCGCGTGGTAGGTGCGTCGCGAAGGAATGCTGACGAGCACCGACAAGCGCTCTTCTGGCGGAGGCACTCGCTCCTGCGCGCGCAAGACCATGGCGGTGAGTCGGCCGCCGTACACCGCGCCGGTGTCGATGCCGGTGGCGTGGAGCGCGATCTCGGGCTCTGGGTTGGCGTTGTGGCCGAACACCACGTGCTCGGGCCCCTCGTAGTGGTGCGCCCAGCTGCGCGGGCCGCGCAGCTCCGATGGGTAGTGCTCCTTGTCCAACGTGCGCACGTACATGAGGGTGCGCGGATCTTGCTGATGGATCGGCACGCCAGGCTGGACGCCTGCGTGCACGACCCGGGCGCCATGAGACGGCAGGTCGACCCACAGCGGCATCGACTCCAAGTACTCCCAGTCCCGCGGCTTCAGCTTCTCTGCCGTCTTCCGCGTGACCGCGCCGAGCTGCACCTCGCGGCCAGTGCCGCGTGCTCGCTTCCAGCGCAGCAGGCGATCCTCGTGGTTGCCGCGCACCGCGACGGCGTGCAGTGAGCGTGCGATCGAGACCACCTCGTGCGGCAGCGGCCC
>CAZXMG010000036.1:82695-90206 GCA_964641275.1 uncultured Polyangiaceae bacterium | reverse complement strand
CAATGGAGCCACCAGCCGGAGCTGGTGGAAGGGTCCCCTATCCTTCTAGGATAGGCTTGGACGCTCTAGGCTTCAATGGAGCCACCAGCCGGAGCTGGTGGAAGGTGTTGGTTATAGACACGTCAACCTCCTCTATTAGAGAGCTTCAATGGAGCCACCAGCCGGAGCTGGTGGAAGGCCCGTTCCTGCGCGGCTCACCATGCAGCCATGAGCATGGTGCTTCAATGGAGCCACCAGCCGGAGCTGGTGGAAGGCATGGTGCCACGGCTTCGGCGTCGGCATGATGGAGCCGCTTCAATGGAGCCACCAGCCGGAGCTGGTGGAAGGTGCGCCATTCAACTCGAACCAGTCCTTGCGTTGACCATGCTTCAATGGAGCCACCAGCCGGAGCTGGTGGAAGGCCACTGAGAGAACGTCTTGCCACCGGCCTCTCTTTGAGCTTCAATGGAGCCACCAGCCGGAGCTGGTGGAAGGGCGGAGGGCTCCCGTTGCAACTTGAAGGCGTTGCACAGCGCTTCAATGGAGCCACCAGCCGGAGCTGGTGGAAGGCTGGCGTGTACGTGGTGACCTACCCGTCCACGTTCGCGCTTCAATGGAGCCACCAGCCGGAGCTGGTGGAAGGGGGATTCGACGACGGCCCCATGATACTTCCGGCACTGCAGCTTCAATGGAGCCACCAGCCGGAGCTGGTGGAAGGTGCATACCCATCGCCAAAAGGCAACCTTTGCGTGAGGCTGCTTCAATGGAGCCACCAGCCGGAGCTGGTGGAAGGGACCCTGCTGAGCAAACATGTCTGACGCAACAGCCATCGCTTCAATGGAGCCACCAGCCGGAGCTGGTGGAAGGAGGTACGCAACCTTGCACTTGCGCCGCGAGAATCACGCGCTTCAATGGAGCCACCAGCCGGAGCTGGTGGAAGGCGGTTGATCGAGGAGACGCCCGCGCTTGACTGGCAGCTGGCTTCAATGGAGCCACCAGCCGGAGCTGGTGGAAGGGGGCTCCGCGCTCAATGCACGAGCTCCCCGTTGACCACGGCTTCAATGGAGCCACCAGCCGGAGCTGGTGGAAGGCCACGGAGCCGCTTCCGGTGCCCGTAGCCATGTTGGCGCTTCAATGGAGCCACCAGCCGGAGCTGGTGGAAGGCGGTCACGTGGGCCGCCGCGCGCCTACCCATCCGCCGGCTTCAATGGAGCCACCAGCCGGAGCTGGTGGAAGGTGGCCACGCACAAATCCCATGTGCTGGATCCCAAGGCTGCTTCAATGGAGCCACCAGCCGGAGCTGGTGGAAGGTGCACCGACGCGCGCACATCGGATCGTAGCGCCAAGCAGCTTCAATGGAGCCACCAGCCGGAGCTGGTGGAAGGCTCGAGCGTCGCGGCTCGGCGGCCGGCGGATCCATGTGGACGCTTCAATGGAGCCACCAGCCGGAGCTGGTGGAAGGCAAGCCACGCCGTAGTGAGACCATGCTTCTGTGCCGACGGCTTCAATGGAGCCACCAGCCGGAGCTGGTGGAAGGAGGAAGGCGACGGATTCGTTGACGATGATGCCGCGGCGGCTTCAATGGAGCCACCAGCCGGAGCTGGTGGAAGGAAGACGGCGGGCCGCGGAGTGGTGGAGTACCGCGTCACGCTTCAATGGAGCCACCAGCCGGAGCTGGTGGAAGGCCGTGACACGCCGCCCGTCCAGATCGATCACCTTGGAGCGCTTCAATGGAGCCACCAGCCGGAGCTGGTGGAAGGCGCGTACCTCCCACGAATCACAAGAGGCGATTAGCGGCTTCAATGGAGCCACCAGCCGGAGCTGGTGGAAGGTCACCACGTACTCGACATCAACCTGGCGCCTCATCGCAGGCTTCAATGGAGCCACCAGCCGGAGCTGGTGGAAGGATCATCACGTGCCCATCGTGCGGCGCGGAGGCGTGGGTGCTTCAATGGAGCCACCAGCCGGAGCTGGTGGAAGGGTGCTCGGCCTGAACCACTCCCCGCGTTCGTGTTCGTCTGGCTTCAATGGAGCCACCAGCCGGAGCTGGTGGAAGGGTCCAGCCCCGTGACAGTGATCCGCGTCGGCACCCACCGCTTCAATGGAGCCACCAGCCGGAGCTGGTGGAAGGTGGGACTGGCTTGAGTACAGCAGCTGATCGCCAAGCTCGCTTCAATGGAGCCACCAGCCGGAGCTGGTGGAAGGCCAACGAGTTCGGCGGGACGATCTTCACCTCTCCGCCGGCTTCAATGGAGCCACCAGCCGGAGCTGGTGGAAGTGCGAAGATGATGGGCGAGCTACCGCCCGGCATCGCCATGCTTCAATGGAGCCACCAGCCGGAGCTGGTGGAAGGCGGGCGCAGTTGAAGCCGTGGGCCGACAAATGGATCGCGCTTCAATGGAGCCACCAGCCGGAGCTGGTGGAAGGCCGCGCAACTTCACCGGCGCCTACGTGTCCGCTGGCGCCATGCTTCAATGGAGCCACCAGCCGGAGCTGGTGGAAGGTGCAGCGCACCGGCTACGGCATGGGAGGCGCGATCCGGCTTCAATGGAGCCACCAGCCGGAGCTGGTGGAAGGCGCATTCAGGGCCCTACAGTGACGCCTGCAACGCTCGGCTTCAATGGAGCCACCAGCCGGAGCTGGTGGAAGGCCGAGCCATCGCGTCAACGCTGAAGGCTGAGGCGAGGCTTCAATGGAGCCACCAGCCGGAGCTGGTGGAAGGTTGACGCCGCAGAGTCTGGCGCTCTCCTCGTCGGCCACGCTTCAATGGAGCCACCAGCCGGAGCTGGTGGAAGGGCGCAGAAGGACTTCGACCGCGCCGACATGAAGGCTCTGCTTCAATGGAGCCACCAGCCGGAGCTGGTGGAAGGTTACGCCCGGCGGCAAGGGCCCGCGCGCGTTCGACGTGCTTCAATGGAGCCACCAGCCGGAGCTGGTGGAAGGTCACAGTGTCGCTGGGTGGTGGTCAAGGTGACTCGGCGCGCGCTTCAATGGAGCCACCAGCCGGAGCTGGTGGAAGGCGCCTTGCCACGGGTGGTGAATGGCGATGTCGCGTCCCCGCTTCAATGGAGCCACCAGCCGGAGCTGGTGGAAGGATCAACGCCGTGCTCTTTCCGTTCAGCAGCGAGGAGTCGCTTCAATGGAGCCACCAGCCGGAGCTGGTGGAAGGCGCGCCTTGCCGGTCGCAGCCGATGCAATCGCACGCGCTGCTTCAATGGAGCCACCAGCCGGAGCTGGTGGAAGGCTGTGACCTTGGAATCCTGCGGCTCGCGTCGAGCACGCTTCAATGGAGCCACCAGCCGGAGCTGGTGGAAGGTTCGCGAGCGTTCCGTCGGACAGAACCCACCAATTCGGCTTCAATGGAGCCACCAGCCGGAGCTGGTGGAAGGCCGACCACACTGGGCTGATTCGTGCGCCATTCAACTCGCTTCAATGGAGCCACCAGCCGGAGCTGGTGGAAGGCGGAACCATCCGCGCGTTGCGCATGGTCGCTGACTCAGGCTTCAATGGAGCCACCAGCCGGAGCTGGTGGAAGGGGCGCTCTTCGGTGGTGTTCGCCGGAGCCTTTTCACGGTGCTTCAATGGAGCCACCAGCCGGAGCTGGTGGAAGGAGCCTTGCTCGCTCGCGACGCGCAGTCTCTTCCCTGGCTTCAATGGAGCCACCAGCCGGAGCTGGTGGAAGGGTACCTTGGCGCGAGCGCCGTCGCCCGCTACTTCGACGCTTCAATGGAGCCACCAGCCGGAGCTGGTGGAAGGTCGGCGGCGAGCTGACGCGCAAGTCTATCCACGGCATCGCGGGCTTCAATGGAGCCACCAGCCGGAGCTGGTGGAAGGGAGATGCTGGTTCTCGCTGAGCTGTTCGGCAAGCCGTGGCTTCAATGGAGCCACCAGCCGGAGCTGGTGGAAGGCGGGCGGCCGCGTAGTCGTGCCCGAGCTCGACGCGCTTCTCGCTTCAATGGAGCCACCAGCCGGAGCTGGTGGAAGGTCTGCTGCGGCGGCATCGAGCATGGTCCCGTGCACCGCGCTTCAATGGAGCCACCAGCCGGAGCTGGTGGAAGGCTGGCTGCAAGTCCGCGGGCTCCCATCCGCCGGTGGCGCTTCAATGGAGCCACCAGCCGGAGCTGGTGGAAGGATCTGCGAAGAAGTCGCACCAGGCGCTTCGGGCTCTTGCTTCAATGGAGCCACCAGCCGGAGCTGGTGGAAGGCCGGTGATGTGGCGGACGATGTAGCTCTTGCCAGACGAGGTGCTTCAATGGAGCCACCAGCCGGAGCTGGTGGAAGGTTTCACTGGTAGTCTCCCGCAGTCCGAGCCTGTGACCAGCTTCAATGGAGCCACCAGCCGGAGCTGGTGGAAGGCCGTTACCCTGGTTCCGTCGCGGCCGCTCGACGCTTTGGCTTCAATGGAGCCACCAGCCGGAGCTGGTGGAAGGCGGCTGCAGGTCGAGCAGGTCGTGCACCAGCACGGCGCGCTTCAATGGAGCCACCAGCCGGAGCTGGTGGAAGGTGCCAGCGCCGTGTTTCACCACACGGCTGACGCCACGCTTCAATGGAGCCACCAGCCGGAGCTGGTGGAAGGCCGACTTTGCTAACTTGATCGCCCTGTCATACAGCCGCTTCAATGGAGCCACCAGCCGGAGCTGGTGGAAGGAGGGCTCGAGGCAGGTGCAACGCCAGCAGGTGCCCACGCTTCAATGGAGCCACCAGCCGGAGCTGGTGGAAGGACGCTCACGCTCAAGATCGCGACCGCGCCCGTGCCCACCGCTTCAATGGAGCCACCAGCCGGAGCTGGTGGAAGGCTTGTAGGTCTGCTCGCTCTCGCCGATCGCGGGCACGCGGCTTCAATGGAGCCACCAGCCGGAGCTGGTGGAAGGCCCACGATCTCAGCCGCGCAACGACGCTGCTCGATGGCTTCAATGGAGCCACCAGCCGGAGCTGGTGGAAGGTTGACCACCAAGTTGAACTGCGACTGCTGGACTAGGCGAGGCTTCAATGGAGCCACCAGCCGGAGCTGGTGGAAGGACTCAAGCGATACGCCGGTGGGCCCGTCTTGCATGATGCTTCAATGGAGCCACCAGCCGGAGCTGGTGGAAGGACTACGGTGGCGGCGCCAAAGAAGAAGGCAGCAACGGCGCTTCAATGGAGCCACCAGCCGGAGCTGGTGGAAGGTGTATTGGCTGAGCGCCGAGCTGTTGAAGGCCGGCGTGGGCTTCAATGGAGCCACCAGCCGGAGCTGGTGGAAGGGAGCCGATACGGCTTCTGGTTGCCATCGTCACCAATGGGCTTCAATGGAGCCACCAGCCGGAGCTGGTGGAAGGTTCCGCCAAGGCCGGGGGGTTGGCGAAGATGTCAGCCAGCTTCAATGGAGCCACCAGCCGGAGCTGGTGGAAGGGGACCAACATGGGGAACAGCGAAATCATGAATTTAGTGCTTCAATGGAGCCACCAGCCGGAGCTGGTGGAAGGTCAGAGAACGTCTAGGGTGCGCGTGCAAGGGGGTATGCTTCAATGGAGCCACCAGCCGGAGCTGGTGGAAGGTGTGTGGAACTGGAGGCAGCTAAACTTTTCTTGCTCAAGCTTCAATGGAGCCACCAGCCGGAGCTGGTGGAAGGAGGAGTTGGTGCCGACACAAGGCGCCCCGCTGTCGCCGCTTCAATGGAGCCACCAGCCGGAGCTGGTGGAAGGCGCGCGCGTGAGTGGGTGGACTTTTTTCGGCGCCACTTTCACGCTTCAATGGAGCCACCAGCCGGAGCTGGTGGAAGGTGATGGCCCAGATCGAAGCCTTGAAGGCCGAGATTCTGCTTCAATGGAGCCACCAGCCGGAGCTGGTGGAAGGCTACTCAGCTCCCCATTTCGGAGACCGGAGAAGATGGCGCTTCAATGGAGCCACCAGCCGGAGCTGGTGGAAGGGTTGGCCAGCACCGAGAGGGCGCCATGGGAGCAAGAGTGCTTCAATGGAGCCACCAGCCGGAGCTGGTGGAAGGGGCGACGCAACGGACGAGGTGGCCGCGGACTTTGCCGGGCTTCAATGGAGCCACCAGCCGGAGCTGGTGGAAGGCGCGATGAGCACGTGGCCCATCGAGATCGCAGCCGGCTTCAATGGAGCCACCAGCCGGAGCTGGTGGAAGGGTCCACGCCGTCAACCGCGTCGTCAACCCCGGAGAAGTCGCTTCAATGGAGCCACCAGCCGGAGCTGGTGGAAGGCAGGCCATGCCGCAACCAAAGAAGCGAGCCGCGTCAAAATGCTTCAATGGAGCCACCAGCCGGAGCTGGTGGAAGGTTGCTGACGCTGATCAACAAGACCATGCGCCAGCACGCGGCTTCAATGGAGCCACCAGCCGGAGCTGGTGGAAGGTCCGCTCCAAACGACCCAACCGCACCCCCATCGAAGCCGCTTCAATGGAGCCACCAGCCGGAGCTGGTGGAAGGTCAATGGGCTCGTACCGCCACGGCCAGTGACAGCGATCGCTTCAATGGAGCCACCAGCCGGAGCTGGTGGAAGGATCTGGAGAGCTGGATACGTTCTCGGCGCATGTCGAGGCTTCAATGGAGCCACCAGCCGGAGCTGGTGGAAGGCGCGCGCGTTCTGTCCCGCGTCCCGCGCCGAGCAAGCGCTTCAATGGAGCCACCAGCCGGAGCTGGTGGAAGGCGACAACGAAGCGCGCGCAGCCGTCGACGCGGCCAAGGCTTCAATGGAGCCACCAGCCGGAGCTGGTGGAAGGCTGCCGCTGGCTCAGCTCTGGCACGAGGTGCACGAGAGGCTTCAATGGAGCCACCAGCCGGAGCTGGTGGAAGGAGGTTCCTCAAGGCGCCGATACCCACCTCGAGACGCATGCTTCAATGGAGCCACCAGCCGGAGCTGGTGGAAGGCTCCTTTGGGCTTGCGATTGATACGCTTGCTCCTAGGCTTCAATGGAGCCACCAGCCGGAGCTGGTGGAAGGACGGCCCGTCACCGTGTCGTATGAGGTGACCTTCGGGCTTCAATGGAGCCACCAGCCGGAGCTGGTGGAAGGTTCGCCGACTGCCTGCCGCTGGTGGAACCGACGCCAGGGCTTCAATGGAGCCACCAGCCGGAGCTGGTGGAAGGGCTGCGTTGGTGGGGCTCACCGGCATCGGCTTATCAAGCTTCAATGGAGCCACCAGCCGGAGCTGGTGGAAGGGGTCCCGTTCAGCGCCAACGTTCCGCCCGTGGTCGCGCGGCTTCAATGGAGCCACCAGCCGGAGCTGGTGGAAGGCGGCGCGTCTTGAGCCGGCACCCAAGCCCAAGCCGGTGCGGCTTCAATGGAGCCACCAGCCGGAGCTGGTGGAAGGCGGCCAAGGCGCTGTGTCGCTCGGTGCTGGGCGAGCCGTGCTTCAATGGAGCCACCAGCCGGAGCTGGTGGAAGGCTCCGATCGGTCAGTGGCTCGGGCGGGGTTTGATTGGCGCGCTTCAATGGAGCCACCAGCCGGAGCTGGTGGAAGGGCGGCAGGCGACTGGGGCCATGAAGGAGTTTTACGAGGCTTCAATGGAGCCACCAGCCGGAGCTGGTGGAAGG
>CAZXMG010000036.1:0-82595 GCA_964641275.1 uncultured Polyangiaceae bacterium | reverse complement strand
GCTTCAATGGAGCCACCAGCCGGAGCTGGTGGAAGGGGCTCGCTCAGAAGCCCAGCAAGGCCGACGGCTTGCGGGACGGTTTGCGAGCGGTTGTCTGCGCGGGCCCATGGGTTCTAAGACCATAGCATCGGCAATGGCTTCATGCACTCGAAAAGTTGGGTGTTGTCAGGGATCTGGGGGGCTTGCGAGCGGGTCCCGGGGTTGGTTCATCAATGCGGCGCTCGCGGCGGGGCTAGACGACGATGGCGACTCCGAGGACTGGGGGGACGGGGCGGCCGATGGTGGCGAAGGAGGTGAGGGCGCGGCCGTCGGCGGGGCCTACGTCGACGAAGAGGACCTGGTCTTCGCTGTGGTGGATGATGCTGTCGAGGTCGCCGCGGACTTCGGCGAGCTCCCGGGCGGTGAGATCGCAGCGAAAGACTGAGAGCTGGAGGTGGTCGCCCCAGCCCTTGAGGAGCTTGAAGACGGCGCGGAGGCGCTTGGGGCAGGAGATGTCGTAAGAGACGATGTAGGTCTGCCTCATGGCTATCGCGTCCTGAAGTTGGGGTAGGTCGGCATCTCGCCGAGGAGCACGCGGGCGAGGAGGCGGGCCTGGATCTCGAGCACGGAGCGGTAGCTGATGCGGTAGCCGAACACGGGGTGGGCGACGAGCTGGTCGAGGCGCCGCTGGTAGGCCAGGATGAATTTGCGCCGGCCCGCCGAGGTCAGCACGACGGCCGTGGGGTGGTGGAGGAAGTCGTCCTTGGTGAGGACCTGCTGGTTGATGGCGCCGATGACGGTGGAGTCGGCCAGGAGGGGGCGGAATTCCTCCATGAGGTCGAGGGCGAGCGCTGGTTTGCCGAAGCGAGGCTGGTGGTAGAAGCCCCGCATGGGGTCGAGACCAGCGGCGCCGGTCGCCAATGCAAAGTCTTTGGTCAAGAGCGCGTACGCGAACGAGAGCATGGCGTTGACGGGATCGCGTGGAGGGCGGCGGTTGCGCCCGTCGAGCTCGAAGCCCAGGTCGGCGTTGAGCATGCCCGTGAAGGCGCCGAAGTAGGTCCGCGCGGCCGTGCCTTCGATGCCCAACAGGCTGGCGATCTCCGTGGCGTTCTCAGCCTTCCTGGCCAGCTGCTCGAGCTCGCCGAGAACGACCTCGCTCGGGTCCCCGTGGTTGCGGCGGAGCAGGGTGCGGCAGTTGCGGATCTTGGAGGCCGTCCACGCCCGGGCCAGCTCCAGGCACTTGACCGGATCGTCTGCGGCGCGATGCTGCGCGATCCGAAGCTCGATGTTGTTGTGGTCGTGCCCCGCGGCGCGTCCGACGAAGTACGCGCCGGTGGTGAAGTAGCTGACGGTGATGCCGCGGTCGAACAGCGCGCGCATGGCCTGGGTGCTGATCTGCACGTTGCCCAACAGGCAGACGTGGGACGTCGCGGGCAGGCGAGCCTCTGTCTTGTCACCTTTGGGTGTGGTGATGACGAGCACCTCTCCGTCGATGCCGATGCGGGCGCCCTGCTCCTGGACGTACACGGGGATCCGGTCGTCTCGCGGGGGGTGGAGGCGACGGATGCGCTTGGGCTCAGCGTCGTTCTGCGGGGTGGCCTCGCCGAGGTGGCGCAGCAGGTTGACCTCGTCCGGCAAGCAGATGCTGGCTAGCGAGCAGCCCTGGCACTTGGGGCTGTCGACGAGCGGCAAGGGGAGGCTGCCTGCGGCGGCGAGCTCTTGCGCGCGCGTTACCGCGGCGAGGGTCGTCGCGATCAGCGCTTCGTCGATGGCGATCGCCACCCGCCGCCTGTTCTTGGCAAAGTACAGGGCCGCCTCGTGGCAGTGGTAGCCGTGCTCCCGCAGGAGCAGGACGTGGGTGCAGAGCTGCGCTCGCTCGGGCAGGTAGGCGCCCTCGGGCACATCGGGCGCGGAGCCGCGCTTGTACTCGATGGGGACGACGGTGCCGCTCTCGGTGCCCTCGACGACGTCGATCTTCGCGGTGAGCCCGAGCCTCTCCGAGCTGAGCTCCACCGAGCGGGCCACATACGGGCGGTCGTCGTCTTGCTCGACAGCCTGGGAGCCCGGCTCCGGATCCGCCGCTTGGGGCGGTGCGGGTAAGCGGCCACCGGGGCGATCCGCGCGCTTGTGGACGTTGCGACCGTCGACCGTGAAGTGGTTATCGGCGAACTCCTTCTGCACCCACTCCAGGTAGAAGAGGCGCTCGCAGTACAGCACCTCGTTCACCATGCGCGCGGGCACGAGCGGGGGTGGGCCGCTCGTGATCTCTCGAGGCAGAGGCTTCGCGCGCAGAGCGTGCGGCTCCTCGCCTTCGGCCTCAGCCACGCCCCCGGGCGAGGTGACCTTCATGACCGCGATGATAGGCGCCCAACGGGAGGTCTGCGAGCCTCGACGGGTGCGCAGCGTGGTAGCATGTCGGCGTGTCGAATGCGTGGAGCTATCAGGTGCCCGCCGCCGCACCGCCGGGGCGAGCGATGTCACTCGACGAGTGGGCCGCGCTCGCGCCCGTGGAGCGCGGCGAGCTCGTGGCAGGGGTCCTGAGGGAGGAAGAAGTGCCTGACGCGCTGCACGAGCTGGCGGTCTCTTGGCTGGTGTTCTTGTTCCGCAGCTGGCTCAAGCGAGACGGGTTCGTGTTCGCCTCGGAGCTCAAGGTGCAGGTCTCTGCCGACACCGGGCGCAAACCCGACCTGACCGTCATCCTCCCCGGTGGTCAGCGCCCAGCCAAACATGGGCCATTGACCGTGGCCCCCGACCTGGTGGTCGAGGTCGTCACCCCGACCCCACGCGACGAGCGACGCGATCGCGTGGAGAAGATGGGCGAGTATGAAGCCAAGGGGATCCGGTGGTATTGGCTGCTCGACCCCGCGCTGGGCACTTTGGAGATCTTCGAGCTCAACGCGCAGAGCAAGTACACGCGGGTGATCGCCGCGACCGCCGGGCAGGTGGCGGTGGTGCCGGGGTGCCCAGGGCTGGTGGTGGATCTGGACGAGCTGTGGGCGGAGCTGGAGCGGCTGGGGTAGGGAGGGATCAGGAGTGTGGCCACGGCCATGCGCCCGACGCGTCGCACCGGTCCACGTCGGCGACGGTGAGCTCCACCAAGTGGCCGCTCGCGACTTCGGCCTGGAGCAGCTCGTCCTCGAGGTCGGCTTGCTCGCTTGTTGCCGTGATTCCCGCAGGGGCCGATGGAATTGTCATGCGTCGACCATGGCGCAGGAGGCGGCTGGCTGTCACAAGAGTAGATCCGCAAACGTGGACAGCATCGCGCGTGGTCAACTCGTGGAACTGGACGGCGCGCTCGAAGTCGACTCGTACGCGAGGGCGATTGTGGCGGAGAGGTTGTGGCGCCTGGTGTCGTAGCTCTTGCCATCGGTGGCAGTTATTCGAAAATCTCGTATGACTGCCCCATAGGCGATGAATGACGGGCGGCCGTCGAGCGTAGTCACGGCTGGTCGGGCTGCGGGACGGGGCGGAACAGCCCCCCTCCGACATGCCGAGTCCTCCCCAGCACCAAAGGCCCCGACACGGCTCGGGGAAACTGCAGCTCGAGCAGTCCACCCAAGCCGCGCCCGGGAGCTACCCGAACAGAGGCGACCGTGACGGCGGGACGAGGCAGCCCGAGCCGGACGCACTCGTCGAGCACGTCGAGCGTCAACGCCTCGGCAGCCGAGCCTGCTTTGCGATGGCGGTTCACGGCGTAGGGGGTGACGGACGTCCACCCTGTGGCCTGACCGAACAGTGGGTCGTCATCGGCGTCGATAGGGGCAGCCCGCACCTCCAGCAGCCCTGCACGACCGGCGCGCAGCTCTCGCAAGCCGCTCACAGCTTCATCAAGCATGCCGAGGAAGCGCCTCGGGCTGAGTCGGGAGTTGGCACCAAGGTGCTCAGGTGCGAGGACCAACAAGCGATGAGGCAGCTCGGCTTGGATGGCCAGATGGGGCTCTTGCTCCGACTGCGCCGGGTCGCCGTTCTCAGCATGCCCGCTGAAGAAGGCGGGGAGTGGTCCTCGGCCGAGCTTGTGCTGAACGCGGGACATGATGGCCCGCCGCAGCGCTTGGGCTGCGTCAGCGGGCGCAGCTCCGGGCGCCAGGCCGCCCTCGATCCAGATGGAGTAGGCGCCATGGGACTCGCGGACTGGGGCCATCACCCCAAGGCCGAGGAACCGCCCATCGCCAAGCGCGAGTGGGCCCTCGACCGGCGCGGCAAAGCGCAGGCGGACGTGCCAGAGCCGCTCCTTCGCGAAGCGACTCCCCGCTGCGAACCGTTCGGCTCGGGCTCCTTTGAGGTCGAACGGCTCGCGCTGCACGTCGATGGCGAGGGGGCGTTCGCGAACGTGGGCGTGGCGAAGAGCGTTCAGCACCGCAGCTCGGGCGCGCTGCTCCTCTTCGGAGCGTTCGACAGCGCCCTTGCGCTCTTCTCGTCTACGCGAGGGTTCGATCCGTCGACGCATCGCCAGCTCAGGCAGTGCCAGCGGCGTGATGCTTCGCCACAGTCGGCCCGCCTGCGCGTAGCGCTCGAACATTCCCTCTTCTGTGGCGGGTGTGAGCAGAAAGGGGTCCACCGCGCCGGTGCTTGGGTCGCAGGGCTCCACCCCGGAAAAGGCCCACTGCACGTCCCCGGCAGCGATCTCAGCCTCGCGGGGCACCTCGACCAGCACGCGACGGATAGCCTGGTCCGCGTGCGTGTGTCCGATGGAGGGCAGCGGCAACACGCGGACCCGCCGCGCGGCAGCTGAGGCGTCCGAGCCGTCGCGCTTGCGGCCGATCAGGGCGCGCTCCACTTGGTTCACTTGCGCGGGGAGTGCCTTCCTCAGGTTCTCGGCCGCGCTGTCTCGGAGTCGTTCCACGAGCGAAGTCGCTCGCCACAGCGGCCACGGCTGAAGATCGTCGCCGTTTGGAGTCCGGAGCTCGTACAGGAAGCGCGAGGGCCCAGCGCCATAGGCGATCTGCGCGAAGTGAGCCTTGGGAGGCTGCGAGAAGAGCACCGTGCCGGTTCCTGAGGCCTTGAGCCGTGACCGTGCTGACTGGAAGCGAGCGAGCAGGCTGCGCAACGTGCCCCTCGTGGGGCAGGCGAGCGCGTTCGCGCCGGGTCCAGAGGCCGGACGATGCACCACGCCAGCGTGGGCCGCGACGCGCGTCTCGAGCTCCCCTGGCGAGAGCACCTCCGCCTGCGCCCAAGCCATGTCGACGCCGCGGCCCAGCTGGTAGAGCTGCTCACTGGCGCCGATGAGAGCGTCGATGGGGCCGGTCTCATCAAGCAGGGTCCAGGCGAAGAGGAGATCAGCGCTACCTGCGAGCATGCGCGGGCGAATGCGCTTGCGGGTCCGGATGTCAGGCAGCTTGGAGAGATCCCCTCCAAGCGCGTCGGCGTCGTTGTTGGGAACGAAGCTGCCGTAGTCCTGACCAAGCTCGCAGCTGGGTGCAGCGATCAACGGCGGGTCGAGCTGTTCAAGGTACTCGAGTGCCTGTTGGGTCGGTTCAGGCAAGGCGGCGCCGCGGGCGCACCCCGCCACGAGCGCCTGGAACACTCGCGCCGGCGACGGAGGCCACTCGTCGATTCCGTGGAATCGCCGGTCGTGCAGCCGGATGGTGAGCGCTAGGTGGGCGACCATGCCTACTTCTTCTGCTTTGCGGCCTTCTTGGCCTTGCCAGCGCCGGACTCCTCGAGGTCCGCCTTGGCGCGGCCTTTGTCGAACTTGACAGTCTTGCTTGGTCCCACGCCGAACGAGGCTGCTGACTTCGCAGCGAAGCCTCGGGCAACGGCAGAGGTGAGCCCAACCGGGGTGCGTTCTCCGGTTCGCGCGACGACCACCCAGTCGCTTGGCTTGGTCGGGTCGGGCGTGAGCAAGCAGCCTTGCCGGAGAAAGCCATCGAGTGGCTCGGTGGCGGCCGCGAGGCACAGGCCCAAGATGTAGCTCTGCAAGGCTGCTGTTGACGAGCCTCCTTGCAGGCGCCGCAGTGCAATCAGGTTGATCGTGACGTCGCGCACGATGCCGCCTCGGGCCACCACGCCTCCGTGCGCGTTCACGGCAGGGACGTGGACGAAGCCTCGCTGTGCAAGGGGACTCTTGGCGTTGCCTTCCGCCTTCTGCTTCTCCTCCTCCGAAAAGACCTCCAGCGCCGCGTAGTCGATCGGGGTGATGTACTGGGCGGAGCGCTTCAAGGGGTCGACATCCCAGGCCCGGATGACCGACTGCAGCAGGCGCGGCAGCTTTGCCTGGGTGTCACGCGAGTCCCACACACCGAACACGAGAGAGGTAGGCGAGAGCTTCGCGATCTGGCTGGCGTCCCCAGTGCCCAAGAAGTCCAGGAATGCCTTCTGTGCCTCGTCGCTCAGCGCGGACGAGCGGATGATGGCGTCGCCCAGGCGATGCCCTGCGTCCATCACCGAGACGGACTTGCCGTCGCCCAGATCGATGTCGAGCTGGGGAACGAGCTTGGCCAGGTCGCTGTCGCCACCGTTGGCCTTGAAAAGTGGCTCCATGCGATTGGCTTGGGAGCCAACGCTGTCGACGGTGGCGACCTTCGTCCCGTCCGCCAGCGTGTCGATGTTGTAGCCAATCTCCGCGTAGGTCGGCGGAAAGAACACTCCGCCTTCCCCTTCCACAGGAATCAGCTGCTGCTTCAAGCAGATAGCCACGGGGCCCTTGGGGTCGATCCAACTAGCAATGGTCTTATCGTCCAAGCTCGCGCTCATGAAGAAACCTCCTCGTTAACGTTGGTGATTGCGCGGGCTTGGCCTTCCTTTCCCGGCCAGCCCAAGAACATGCGAAAAGAACGAAGCGGAAAGGGCAGGTGTGAACCACCTAGAGCAGCGCGGATCCAGCTCTTAGGAAAGAGCGCGTTCGAGCCACCCGGGCGTCCCACCACGGCATAGCGGTATTCGAGCTTGCTCAGTCTGCTCACACGCTGTGGACGCGCATGCGTGAGGCCTAGCGCCCCAAGAATCTCAACCAAAGGGAAGCCAACCGTCTCGATCTTGCCGCCATGCTCGTTGAGCGAGAATCCCGCATCGATCGGGATGTAGTCTCGCCGCCAGTCGAGCCGGAAGCTGCTGCTTTGAGCGGCGGAGAGACTGAAAGGATCGGTGGCGGCGCTCACGCATCGATGGCGCACCAGATCGAGTGCGTCGCGGAGGAGAGCGGCTCCGGGGTACCCACCCGCACCTGCCCAGAACTTCACATTGTCACGCTGGGTATCGTCCCCCCAATGATCAAACATCAACGCGCGGTCGCCCTGCCGAAGCAGTGCCGGCAACGTGGCGGGACTGGCTGGGTCCGGGAACGGGAACGGGGCGCCGGGGGGGAGCGTCTCGGTGGTTCCCCACCCCTTGTTCCACGAGCCGAGGTTCGCCGTGCCGCTGGGCGCGATGGCTACCACTTCAGCCTCTGCAAGAAAGCCGAGTGTGTGCGCGACCGGGTCCGCCGCTCCGTTCGCAGCCAAGACGAAGCGCGCCTCGTTGGGCGTCCAGGCGAAGGCGGCGCGCGCACCTCCGAGCAACGTGTCAGCGGCCTCCATGAAGCCGAGGCACGCAAAGACCTGTCCCGGATTTAGAAGGTCCACGGGGATTGAAGCCTCAGCCATGGTCACCTCCAGGGCGCTCATCGTTCTTGCGCGACGCCTCTTGATCGGAGGCGCGCAGAAGCGCTTCCCACCACGCGAGCCCCCAGGGGCCCCAACGTTCCTCGAGGTTGCTGAATCGGAACGCAATCTCTTGAGCTCGCTCGGTCAGGGCGCCGGGCGGGGCGTCCTCGCAGCCGTCGGTCCGGATCACCGGCCGTGCAAAGCCGTGGTGGGCGGCGATGAGGTGCAGGCAGAGATCTCGAAGCGGTGCGTCCATCTGCCTGACCTGAGGGTCCTTGGCTGCGTAGGGCAGCGACCCGAGCTCGTGTCGGTAGCCATCCAGCAGAGCGATGTTCGGTCTGCTCACGGTCTTCGCGTAGACGTTGCCTTTGGGCGCGTTGAAGGCGCGCTGCCAGCGAGCCGCTTGCTTGCCCTCGTCATGAAGCCGGGCTGCCGCCGCGAGCATCTCATCGAACGGGGTGGGCAGCCCCAAGCGAGTCGCGATGGCAGCGGCCTCTCGCTCCGCCCAGGATTGGTGCTCCGCGAGCGACTGCGCCTTGCTCGTCGACCTTCCCTCCTCCGTGTTCGCCAGCTGGCGCTTGGGGCGCTCGATCACGAGCCAATGGGTGGGCTCCCCTTCCGCGGTCGCAGATGTGACGAGCCGAAGCTCCTCGAACCAATCCGCGTCCTGAGGCTGCGCGGCCGCGTTCGCGACGCGAGTGCGGAACGGGAGGTCAGCTCGAGCCTCTCCCACGTCGTCCACCCTTGCGTCGCTGGCGTCGTCCAGCAGTCCCTCCGTCAGCCCGCCCAACCGCGCGTCCACGACCAAGGTCGAGCCCTTGAGATCGCGGTCGAGCTGGTCCCGCGCCGCCTTGGGGCCACGCGGATGTCGATCGAGGAGGTCGCCACGGATCGCGGTGACTGTGCCATCCCGCGCTTGGAGGAAGCCAACCACGCAGTCTCGCCAAAGCTTCAGCGCTGCGTCGGCGTCTCGACACGCAGCGTCGGACGACGCCGGCTCGCCTCGCTTGGGCAAGCTGTCGAGTCGGGACAGCAACCAATCGAGCGCGTGATAGCTCTCGGTCTCGAGCTGCTCCAGGAGGTGTGGAGGCGCAGCTTCGAAGTAGGCCTCCACCTCTTTTTTGCTGAGCGGGGAGCCCGCCTCGTTGACTGGCAGATAACTGCGCCAAAGGATCGTGGTTTGCGGGTCGGAGTCGACCCAACCCCGGATCCAGGGCTCGACTTCGGGCCTCCCGCTGTGGTGCTCGAGTGAGGTCATCGACCAAGACTCGACCAACGCTCGCGACAAGGCAGGGTGCAGTGGCGCGGGCGTGCTCGCGGCGGCGAGGAGCTCCCGCAGCGCAGCGTCTTCGGCGGCACGCTGCTTGAGGGAACGGAAGGCGCCGGGACTCGCGTCGAGCGCATCTTCGACGCGAGGAAGCATCTGAACGGCTCGCAGACACGCGTCCGCAACGGCTAGCCGGGCAGCGGTGCTTCGTTCGTCTGGCTTGCGATCCTCTGGTGCGGCCTCCTGGATGGCTCTCTCCTTCTTGGTCGGCTGGGCGGGAATGATGACCACCGTTGCCTCACCGTCGCCGCGCCGATTGACTCGACCCAAGCGTTGCACCATGCGTTCCCAGGCCACCACGTCGGAGACCATGTGATCGGCGTCTAGGTCGACACCCACCTCGCCAGCAGAGGTGGCGACCAAGAAGCTGGCTAGTGATGGCTTTCCTGACGTGCCGGCAAGATATCCACGTTCCCCGAGCCACTTGGCGGCCAGGTCGCGCTCGTGGACCCGCCGGCCGCCGACGAAGAGGTCTCGGTCGATCGACACGCCCGCCTTCTTCGCTTTGGCGGTCAGCTCATCGCGCACGGCTTGAGCGTCCTTGCGGGCGTTGCAGAAGATGATCAAACGCGCGGGCGATGTGCCCTTGCCCGAGAGCCGCCACGCTTCCTCCGCGAGTGCCGACGCAAGCGGGGTCTCGTCCGTATCGAGCGCGTTGCGGACCCAGGTCTTCTTCTTGGCATCGAGCCGCTTGCGCACGACGGCGTGCGACTCGTCGAGGGGCGTCAGGCGAAATGTTCCCTCGGTTTGTTTGCCCGTCGCTGAGAGTGAGAGGAGCCGGGGCCTGGGAAGGAGAGCGGCCAAGGTTGGCTCACGCGGGCCGAACGTCTGGCTCCGCTCGGTGATGGATTCCAGCAAGGACTCGAAGGGAGGGACCAAGTGCGCCTCGTCGAGCACCAGCAGCGTGTCCGCGCCTAGCAGCCCCGCGTGGTACGGCCGCATCTTGCGGGAGACACCGTAGCCCTCGAACAACAAGCGCGAGCCGATCATGTCCACCGTGCCCACGACAATCGCGGTCGCGCTGGGGTCGGCGAGCCACTCGCGATTGTCAGCGAACTGGCCCCTGAGCGTGGAGATCCTGAGGTGTTGGCTCGCGTCGAGGTGGAGCGCGCGCTTCACGCGGTTGTTGGCCTCGACCCAGGCTCGAAGCTGCTCGGCGACCCGAGTCGCTTGGTCGACGACCGCGCGGCGGTCCACGATGTACACCAGCCGCCTTGGCAAGTTGGCGCCGCACGCTCGCGCCACCAACCAGATCGCCATCACGGCCGTCTTCCCAAGACCCGTGGGGATGTCGAGGGCGCGCGGACAGTCCCCGCGAAGCAAACGGTCCAGCAGCGCGAGCTGCCACGGAAACGGCTCCTTCACACCCAGCGCGCCCGCGAGCAACTCGTGCGCGTCGGCGTTGGGAGGGAGGTCGTGTACCCCTGGCTCGGGTTCCCGCAATGCATCCTGAGGCGTCTGCGGAGCGAGCGCAGGAGTGGGCTGGGACGTCTCTCCCTGCCCGTCCCCCACCTTGTCCCAGTCGACCTTGCCCCCCACGGCTACCCCTTCACCACGTACTTGGACAGCCGCACGTTGCTCTTGAGCTGGCGCCGGTCTTTGTCGCCCTTGCGGCAGACGATGATGTCCACGATGAAGCGGTCGAGGGCGTAGTGCTTCATGATGCGGGCCTTGAGCGTGCCCACGGTGGCGCCGGCGCTGATGGGCCGCAGAGGCTCGGGAGCGGTGGTGCGCTCCTCTTCCGGATCCTCACCGCCGTCCCAGCTGACGGACTGCGGGCTCGTGGCGCTGGTGGCGGGGCGGGGTTCGACACCTGGGCTGGCGGTGGGCGGGCTGTCCTCCTCGACGTCTTCGAGCCAGTCGATGTCGTCGTCGGCGGGCTCTGCGCTGATCGAGGGGCCGTCTGCGGATGGCAACGCGACCTGGACGACGGGCGCCGTTGGGTGGAGAGCGGGCACGGCCTGGCCGCTGGCGGCGAGGCCCTCGCGGTAGCCGTGCTCGTACGCCTTCTTGAGCACGTTGCGCAGGGCGCGGGCGGCCTCTTCACCGAGCCCGTCCAGATAACCTTCGATGTTCAAGTGGCCTCCGTGGTGGTGGGGGAGCCGAGCCCGGCGACGAGCTCGCGGGCGAGCAAGCGGGTGGTCTCTTTGCCGCCGCCAGCAGCCTTGGCGCGCCAGGCGCCTGCGGTCTCGAAGCGATCAGACCCGATGCGGGTGCGCCAAGGGTCGATCAAGGCGCGCATGACGGGCCTCGGGTCGCCGCCTGCGTCCCACACGCGGCTCGCGACCTCACCCGAGGCCTGGATGAAGGCGCGGAGCGCGATCGCGGTGCGCACCGAGTGCTTCTTGCTCGTCCACACCGGCTCGAACGCGCGCGCGACCTCATGGAAGTAGAGGCCGTAGAACTTGGCGAGGTTTTCGGACAGCTCGTCGACCCAGCTGGGGCTCGAGCTCTTGGCGCGGAGCGAGAGGAGCACGCTCTTCATCTCGTTGGCGAGGCCGGCCTGCGCGACCTTGCCGTCGCCCACGCCCAGCATCTTGATGTGACCCTCGAGCGGGGAGCCCTTCTTGTCGTTCAGCGACTTGATCACGTCGTGGATGTGGGCGTCGAGCGGGTCGCCGTAGAGCTGGCGGCCCTTGAGCGAGAAGAGCAGCGACGCGTTCAGGCGGGTGTGCTTGGAGTTGATGGTGGCGAACATCTCCACGACGCTGGGCGGAGGCAGCCCCGCGAACAGGATCGCCGGCACCTGGATGCCGCGCACCGCCGCACGCTCTGCGTCGGACAGGTCCTTGGAGGTCATCAGCGCGGTTAATGCGAGCAGGCGATGCTGGCCGTCGAGCACCCGTAGGGTGCCCTCCGTCTCGGTCAGCTGTGCGAGGCCGACGAACGGGTTGCTGCCCTGCGGGGCGAACGTAACGGGCTCGTCACTGGTGAGCAGCACCGCGCCGGGGATGGCGGGCACGCCGGCGTCGTCTCTGCACAGCAGGTAGTACTGCGCCAGCTCCTCGATCTTCTTCCGCAGGATCGGCCGCTGGTACGCCTTGTCCGAGGTGCTGACCTTCTGCTCGATCTCGGACCAGTTCACGGCCGAGCCGGAGCTCGCCTTCTTCTTGGGCTTCTTGCCCTCGACCCCCGCGTCCCCCAGCACCTCGAACCGCACCAGTCGCTCCACGTCTGCAGCGGCGAGGTTGAGGAGGAAGAACTCCTGGTTGAACTGCTGCACCTTGAGCGCAGGTACCGTCAGCATGAGCGCACCTTCAACGTCCACCTCCCGCCATCCTGCCCCGACCCTTGTTCATGATCCGTGAGACAACCTGTTCACCGGGCACGCTTCTTGTGGCCGGCCCGTACTGACCCAGCGCGGCCGCCAGCTCTTCGCGCACGCGCTGGCGCAGCCGGACGGGGGCGATCACCTCGGCGTTGCGGCCCCAGCCGAGCACCCAGCGGAGCGCCTCCTCGATGCCTGCGACGGTGGCCCGCACACACACGCCGCCGTCCCGCTCGAAGGTGACGGTCTGTGAGGCGAGCAGCGGGTACTCGCTGACGAAGCGCGCGACGGCGGGGCCGAGGCGCACCTCGACGTCCACCGGGTCGCCGGACCACGCGACGACCGCGCCTTGAAAGTCAGGCTTGCCGAAGACCTTGGGGTCGAACGGCTCGCCGAGGTGCGCGGCCGTGACGCGCGCGAGCTTGAAGGTGCGCGCGGCGTCGGCGTCGAGGTCGTGCGCGGCGAGGTACAGGTGGCTCTTGACGAGCTTGGTCTCGAGCGGGGCGACCACTCGCTCCCTGGGCTCGCGATCATGGGTGCCGCGGTAATGCAGCGTGAGCACGCGGCTCTCAGCGAGCGCGCGCTCGATCACGGCCATGTGGTCCTTGTCCACAACGCTGCGAGCGGTGGCGTGCACGGCGAGGGCGCGTTTGGGCGCGGCGCCGTCGCGCAGCTGCTCGATCTCTCGGAGCAGCGTGGAGCCCGCGAACGGCGCGAGCGCCTCACACGCGAGGGTGAGCGCGGCGTGGCGAAGCGGTCCGCTCAGGCCTGGCAAGGTCCCGCGCTCGAGCCGGTAGCGAACCTCACCGTTCACGGTCTCGCTGCAGATGGGGACGCCGACGCTCTCCAGGAACTCGATGTCGCGGTAGAGCGTCGCGCGGCTGGTGGCGAGCTCGTCGCACAGCGCCTTGACCGCGCGGCCCTGCCGAACATCTTGCAGGAGCAGCACCAGCCGCCAAGGGCGGCGAAACGCCTCGCGCTGCGTTGACCGTCGGCTCATGCGCTGATCGCCCTCCCCATAGATCCCCTCGCCAGCCTCGCGGAGGAGGACCAGCGAGCGGGGGATGCTAACGCCCAGTCTGGGGAAAGCGATCGCGATTCTGCGCGCCTGTGGTCAGCGCGCGACGCCGGGAATGCGATCGCATTCTGCGATCGGAATCCACGAACGACGGGTTACCGCCGCCGTCTGATCACGCGCACGCTGCCGGTGCCGGAGGCGTGCGGCTCGATCTTCAGCGTGTAGATGGCGGGCCCGTACGGGGTGGCGGCGACGCGTACTGGGCCAGGCTCTCCGAACGTGTCGATCACCTCGCCTGTGGTCGGGTTCAGCAGGGAGCGGCCGACGAGGAGCTCGTCGCCCGCGCCGCCGAAGCCGAGGTTGACCTCCGCGGGCAACGAGAACGACCAATCGAGCACGCGCACGCAGGTGCCGTCCGCATCGAAGTTGACCAGCCCCGAGGCGCCCCCGTCGCCACAGGCGAACGAGACGGACGCGCTGTTGTCAGCCTGCCCGCTGCCTGCGTCTGCCACGGCGAAGTAGACCCAGCTGGAGCCATCGGGCAGCACGCGCGGGATCAGCGCGAGTTGGCAGGTGGCGCACTTCTCCACCTCGACTGAGACCTCCCAGCGCAGCGTGGTGCCGTCCAGCTCGAACGCGCGCACGACCGCAGGCCCGTCCGGGCTGCCTTCGGTACCCGTCACCAAGGCGTAGCCTTCGACGTCGAGCCAGCCGTTGAACAGGAACGGGAGCGAGTGCATGGTCGCTTGCCCGCCGTCGAGGATGTGAGTGGGCGTCCAAAGGCGGTCTTGTGCGTCGTAATCGTTCGCACCCCACGCGAAGACGGTGGCCTCGCTCTGAACGTCGCCGCTTGGGGCCACCTCGACCACGTTGAAGCTGCCGTCGTACTCGGGAAAGGAGGCGCGCCCGTTGGAGGCCGTCGCGAGCAGGTGCCCTGCCATGATGTAGGCCGTCGGCAGCGGATGCACCCACTCGGTGTGGCCGTCCTCCGCGGAGAGCCGTGCCACGAACGCTTGGTTCGGATCCTGTGGCACCGGGGCCGCGCTCTCGAGCTCGCTGGGATCGCCGACCGCGTACACCATCAGGGCGCCGTCCGCGGTCGGCTCGAGATCGAAGATCGTCGCGCTCGCGGCGCGCTCCCACAGCGTGGTCCCGGACGCGCCGCCCCCACCTTGCGCGCTGTTGCCGCCGTCGCTGCCGCCTTCGCCCTCGCCGCCGCTGCCCAATGGGGGAGGGGGGCCTTGCGAGCAACCCACCAACATCGAGAGCGCGAGCGAGCCACACCACCAACCGGTTCGACGAGCGGACAAGGGAGCCTCCAAGGGTAAGTGTTGCGCGAGTCGTACGGTCGCAGACGCGCGGCCTTCCGCACCGAGCAAGATCGCGTCACCCACGAGACTGCCATCCAGCTCTGTCGCACGCTGGACACGCGCCCCCAGTTCTGGATGAGCCTTCAAGCCAACTTCGATCTCTGGCACGCCGAGCGACCGCTGGAAGCGGGCGTAGCTCGAGCGGAAACGTGGGCTTCTCCGAGGGTCCCCGGGCCGCTACGCTGCTCGGGTGGGCGCAGCCCTCCACGCCGGACAGCTGATCGCGGGCCGCTACGTGCTCGAGCACCCGCTTGGGAAGGGCGGCATGGGCGCGGTGTGGGTGGCGCAGAACCGCGACCTGGGGCTGACGGTGGCGATCAAGTTCCTGCACGCGTCGTTCGCGGAGCAGGAGCTCAGTCGCAAGCGCTTCGAGCGCGAGGCGCGCTTGCTCGCGAGGATCGACAGCCCGCACGTGGTCAAGGTGTTCGACTGCGGCATGCACGAGCAGGCGCCGTTCCTGGTGATGGAGCTCTTGAAGGGGGAGGACCTGAATGTGCTGCTCAAGCGGGAGCGCCGCTTGTCTCCGCAGAGGGTGTCGCGGCTGGTGCACCAGGTCGCCAAGGGCCTCAAGAAGGCGCACGAGGCGGGGGTGATCCACCGCGACCTCAAGCCGGCCAACATCTTCTTGCAAGAGGACGACGACGGCGCGGTGGCCAAGGTGCTCGACTTTGGCATCGCGCGATCGAGCAGCGGCGAGCAAGGCGACACGCTGACCGAGTCGGGCTCGACCCTGGGCTCGCCGCACTACATGAGCCCGGAGCAGGCGCGCGGGCTGCCCGACATCGATCTGCGCACCGACACCTGGTCGCTGGGCGTGGTGGCGTACCGGGCGTTGACGGGGCGTTTGCCATTTCAAGGCCAGGCGATGGGGGACATCGTGCTGAGCGTGTGCACCGCGCCGATCCCGCAGGTGGCGGAGCTCGCGCCGGAGCTGGGCCCGGGTTGGGACGCGTTCTTTGCCCGGGCGCTCGCGCGCGCGCCGGAGGATCGCTTTCAATCGGCCCGCGAGCTCGCCGCGGCGTTCTCCCAGATCGCCGGCGACCCGCCGATGAAAATCGCGGACGAGGCGTCGTTTCCTTCGACGGATCAGCCGCGCGCGGTCGAGCCGGAGCCTACCACCCGCATCGCCACCAGCTCGGATGCCCGCGCGCCCCAAGCGCGTCCAACGGGGCGACGAGCGTGGTGGCTGGCGGTGCCTGCGCTCGCTGCTGCGGGCGCGGTCGTGGCGATCGGCCTGGGCTCGCGGTCGGAGCCGGCGCCGGCGGGAGGCGAGCGCTCGACGCTCGCGGTCTCCGCGTCCGCATCCGCCCCTGCGAGCGCCGCACCCACCAGCGCGCCGCCCATTGCGGTGGCCCCCGCCGAGTCGTCCGCGGGGCGTGCGACCAGCTCCGCAGCACCGTCCGCGTCGGCTCGGCCTCCGCGTCCGGCCGCGCGCCCGCCGGCGAGACCCCAGTTCGACTTCGGGTTGCCATGATGCGGCGAGACCGGTGGCTCGCGCTGTGGTTGTGCGCGACGCTCGCGCTGGGGGCGTCGAGCGCGAGCGCGCAGCCGTCGGCCAAGGAGCTGGCGCAGCGCGCGTACGAGCATTTTCTGGCCAAGGAGTACGACCAGGCGATCAAGCTCCTGGAGCAGGCCAAGGCGCAGAGCCCCGCGCCCACCATCAGCCTGATCGAAGGCCGCGCCTACCTGGGGCTCGGTCGCTTGCTCGACGCGCGGGAGCGCTTTCGTGAGGCGGCGACATGGAAGCTCTCGGCCACGGACCCGAAGCCGTTCGGCGCGGCCGTCGACGAGGCCAAGCGTGAGCTGTTCGACGTGGAGCAGCGCGTGGCCAAGCTGCGCGTGGAGCTGAGCGCACCGATGGCGGGCGTCACGGTGCTGGTGAACGGCGCGGATCGCGGCGCGCCGGGCGCGGAGATCGAGCTCGATCCGGGCGAGCATCGAGTGGAGGTGCGCGGCGTGGAGGGTGTGCCCGCACGCAAGGTCACGCTCGCCGAGCGCGAGAAGCAGACCATCACCATTCAGATCGCGGCGGCGCCCGGTGGCGGCAAGGTGGAGGAGCCCGAGCGTGGCGAGGCGGACTATGTGCCGGGGGCCGTCACCTTCGGGGTGGCGGGCGGCGTGTTGCTGCTCGGCGCGGTGATGGGCGGCTTGGCGCTGGATCGGAAACAATCGCTGGACGAGCAGTGCGCCGACAAGCAATGCCCACCCGACGCTGAGGCCGTGCACCAGGACGCGGTGACGTTCGGGTGGACCTCGACGGTGGCGCTGGCGCTCGGCGGCGCGGGCGCGGTGGCGGGGACGTTCCTGGTGGCGCTGCCGCCGCGGCGCGAGTCAGCGGTCAGCGCGTCGCTGCTGGTGTCGCCTGGGTTTCTGGGCCTTCGCGGCCGCTGGTGAGGCGCGTCAGGGCGTCGGCGGCAGCTCGGCGGGGTCGATGAGTGGCCCGCGCACGCAACGGGCGCGATAGCCGCTCCAGTCGGGGGACGAGGAGAGCTCGCCCGTGGGCGTGAACGCGAAGATCTCATCGGAGTTGGTGTTACCGGCGTTGACTGGAGACGAGCTCCAATAGCCAATGCCTAGGGTCATGAGGTCTGTGGGGAGTGAATTGGTCTCGCCGATCCAGGTGCCGATCTCCTTGAAGCTCGGCAATCGCCAATCATCGTGCCCGCCCCAGACCAGCTCGTCGCAATATGCCAGGGCGTTCTGCCAGTTGAGGCCGGGGGCGTCGCCGAGCTCCCATTCGAGCAGCGTGCGATCGTCCACCGTGGTCGCCTGGCCGCTCATCGAGTCGTCTGGCAGAAAGGTGCGCGCCGGGGTCTCGTTGCTCACGCAGACGTACGCGTACTCAGGATCGCCTGCAGGATTGTTGGGGTTGCAGGCCACCAATCCGACGCGGTCGTCTGCGCCGCAGTTCGTGCTCTCGGCTTCCCCCAGCACCAGGCGCCCTGCGGCAACGGAGGTGGTGGTCCAAAGGCGCACCGGCTCCTCGAGCCCCGCCGGGATGAACAGCTGCGGGAGCATGTTGTAGCTCGTTCCCGCCTGCTCCCCCTGCCGCCGCGCGGCGTCCACGATGGTGACGAGCTCGTAGGCCGTGGGCAAGCGCCATCCAGACGGGCATTGAGTCATGTCGGCTGGGTCGTAGTCGATGTCGCCGAAGGTCGTCGTCTCCACGGCCCGCCACCGCAGGCCCGTGACCACGTCCGTGATGGCGAAGCCCATCCCGACGGGAGGCTCCAGGATCTGCGCCGGGTGGTCGACGTAGTTGCCGTCCTGTCCGAAGAAGTCCTGACCTGGTGCTGGGCAGGGGTCTGCCTGACCGGAATCGTTCGCGCAGAACACGTTGGCCGAGTCCGGCATGGGCTGCGGCGCTACCAGGGGCGTAAAGCCCCCGCTGCCGCCTCCGCCCTGCGGGGGTGCGCCGCCGTTGCCGCCACCTCCGGGCGCTTGCGCGCCGCTGCCGCCCGCGGCGCCTGCTCCGCCCGCCGCGCCTGCGCCGCCACCACCACGAGCTTCGAACGAGTAGCCGCCGAGGTCGAGGACCTCGGTGCAACCCGCTGCCAACAAGCAGCCAAGAGCGGCGAGCTGTGCGCGCACGCCCGGATCATAGCGGAAGCCATGCCACTCTCAGCGGACAATTGCAGCCAGGCTCGGGCGCGCGTCGCTGCGAGCTCGCGCCGGTATCGCGGCGAGACCTCCCACGCTATTTCTAAGCGCATGGGAAGGTGCTTGCTTGGCTGGGCGCTCCCCGCGCTGGCAGCGACGGCGCTGGCCGGGTGTGTGGGCGAGATCGGGGGCGCGGACACATCGGGCCCGGGAGAGACCGGCATCCAGAGCGAGGATCCGACGACGGCGATCCCGCGGCTGAGCCGTCGCGAGATCGAGGCGACGATCGCAGACGTGTTCGGCATCGTGGGCGCGGCGGAGCGCAACCTGGCGGCGGATCCCAAGGCGGCGGTGAACCCCTCGACCAACGCCGAAGAGGAGGTGTTCGACACGCTGGCGGCGACCAAGTCGGCGAGCCAAGTGTTCGTGGACGGGCTCGAGTCGCTCGCGTTCGAGGTGGCCCGCGACGTCAGCGCAGACACGGCAGCGGTGGATGCGCTCGCGGGCTGCACGCCCAGCGGCACGCCGGACGAGGACTGCCTCGAGGCGTTCATTCGCAACGTCGGGCTGCGCCTGTGGCGGCGTCCGCTGACGGACGACGAGGTCGCGAGCTTGGTGGCGACGGTGGCGCCGCTGGCGACGGATCCCGCGGCGGGCGCGGATGGCCATTACGTGGCCGTGCGCGGCGCGATCGCGAGCCTGATCGTGAGCCCCGAGCTCGTGTACCGCACCGAGATCGGCGCGCCAGTGGGGGACGGCGTGGTCAAGCTCGACAACTTCGAGCTGGTCTCGCGGCTGTCGTACTTCTTGTGGGGGACGACGCCCACGCCCGAGCTGCTCGCGCGGGCTCAGGGCGCCGAGCTGTCCGACGAGGCGGTGGCGAGCCTGGTGGACGAGATGCTGACCGATGCGCGCGGCAAGGAGCAGATGCGCGCCTTCCACGAGCTGTGGCTGCGCTACACCAGCTTGCTCGTGACCGACGAGGCGCTCGCGACGGACATGCGCGCCGAGACCGACGCGCTGGTCGAGCGCGCCCTCGACCCCGAAGCTGGCGATTGGACGACGTTGCTCACCTCGGACCAGACCTTCGTCACGCCGGCGCTCGCCACCCATTACGGGCTCCAGGCGCCTGCCGAGGCCGAGTGGGTCAGCTACGGCGACGACCGCGCGGGCCTCTTGTCGCAGGGCAGCTTCCTCTCGCTCAGCCAAACCAAGCTCACCGAGACCTTGCCCAGCCGGCGCGGCGCGATGATCGGGCGCCGGCTGCTGTGCCAGGTGATCCTGCCGCCCCCACCCGACGTGGCGATCGACATGGGCGTCACGGTGCCCGAGGGCGCCTGCAAGTCGGACGCGTACGAAGCGCACGCGACCGGCAGCTGCAAGGGCTGCCATGCGGTGATCGACGGCATTGGCTTCGGCTTCGAGCGCTACGACGGGCTCGGGCGCTACCGCGAGGTGGAAGCAGACAACCCGCAGTGCAGCATCGACGGCGCCGGGGAGTTTGCCGGGCAGGCGTTCGCGGGTCCGCGCGAGCTCGTGGACCAGAACCTCGATCTCATCGCCGACTGCGCGGTCATCCACCTGCTGCGTTTTGCGCTGCGCGACTGGAGCGCCTCGGACGAGCATGAAGAGCGCATGATTCAGGCGTTCCGCGACGCTGGCTTCGACTTTGCCACGCTGATGCGCGAGGTCGCCAAGGACCCGAGCTTCCGTCATCGGCGCGACGTCGCGTCGGAGGTGTCGCCATGAAGACCACCCGATTGAGCCGGCGAGCCTTGATTCGTGGCGCGTTCGGCACCGCCATTGCGCTGCCCACCCTGGAGTGCATGTTGAGCTCCAACGGCACGGCGCTCGCTGGGGGCGACCCGTTGCCGAAGCGCTACTTCTTGCTGCATTGCCCCACGTCGCTGGTCACCAGCGGCTCCACCAGCGAGGGCCTCACGCCGGCCAACGCCGGCTTCGGGTACGACATCCGTCCGGTGCTTCAGCCGTTCGCCGATCTGGACGTCGCCGGCGACATCTCGGTCGTCTCCGGGCTGTTCGCGGCGCCGCTCGACGCGCCCGGCGGCTACAACGTCGACTATCACGGGCAGGCGCCCTTCGCCGTGATGACCGGCCTGCGCTCGGGCTTCAGTGGGGTCACCTGGCGGCCACAGGGCTGGTCTGCGGACCAAGTCCTGCGCCAGCGCCTCGCCCCGACCACCAAATTCCCCTTCCTCTACTATCAGCTGGACTCGCAGACCGGCGGCACGGTGGTCTGCTACGAGGAGACGCAGGGCTTCAGTGACGAGCCAGCCATCGTCTACAAGGGCATCGACCCGCAGACGTCGCCTGCGCTCGCTTACAGCCAGCTGTTCACGGGCTTCGCACCGCCGAGCGACATGCCCGATCCCCAGGCGGAGCTGGAGAAGCGGCTCCGCCTCAGCAGCCTCTCCTACGCCAAGGAGGGAATCGGCTCACTGCGCGCTCGTTTGGGCGCCGCGGATCGGCAAACGCTGGACGAGCACCTCGAGCGCGTGCGGGAGCTCGAGAAGCGCATCTCTGCGACCACTGGGCTCGTCTCGCCCAATTGCCACGACCCGCAACACGGCGCCACCGACCCGCCCGACGTCTCCACCGACGTGCCCGACCAAGACGCGCGGGCGGACCTGTTCGTGGAGCTGATCGAGCTGGCCTTCGCCTGCGACATGACGCGCATCATCACGCTCGGCGGCGCCTCCGTGATGACCGGCAGCGGCATGCGCCACCCCGCGTGGAACAGCATCGGGGGGCTGCACGGCGAGGTGCAACACGCCTCGACGCAAGCCGATCTCGACGCGGCCAACCGCTGGTTCGTCGACGTGTACGCGCGCGTCGTGTCCCGCTTCAAGGCCACGCCCGAAGGCCAGGGCAACGTGCTCGACAACACGGCCGCGCTGTTCATCATGGAGGGCGGCAAGGGGCTCACGCCCGATCCCCAGCGCTCCGGTGATGGCGGCGGCGACCCCAACCACTCGGTCGACAACGCGGTCGCATTCCTCGCCGGGCGCGTGGGGGGCTTGGCCGCGGGCCAGCACGTGAACCTCACCGGCCAAGACCTGCACCCAGCGACGGTCATCACGACGGCGTTCCAAGCGCTCGGGGTCGAGCCCAGCCTGGGCGAGATCTCCGGCGCTGTGGATGCGCTGTTCGGCTGAGCGCGGCAAGTTGGCAGCGTTGCCAGTAGGCAGCGTTGCCAGCACGATGGCGCGTGTTTCGCGCAGGGCTCGCCGGTGACCGCGCCCTCGTTCCTCGATCGCGAGCGAGGGCTCTCTCGACTTGGTGAGCTGGTCGAGGGGGCGCCGCTGGCTCGCGATCGTGAACCTCGCGCCGGCTCCGGCACCAGAAGTGCTGGAGCGTTCTCCGCGTGGTGACCTGCCGCTCACGGGGCTCAACGAGCGCTCAAGGTTGCCCCGCACCTGGCGGATCCGCGCGGGTGGTCTCGGGATCGAGAAACTCGCAGACTGGCGGCGTGCGTCCAGGGTGGAGCCAACGCAACGTGCGGAGCCAGTGGTCCAGCAGATCCCTGCCAGCCGTCGTGGAGAAGTTGCCGGTCACGAGGAACGCGCCAGCCCCGCCACAAATGGGGATGATGGTTCGCCGGGTCGCGCGCACACGGCCCTCTTTGGGCGTGACGCTCCGTTGGTACGCGGTACCTATGCCGGTCTGGACCGTCTCGGCTGGGCCGTACCAGACGATCGGCTCTCCGTAGACAGCCCACTCTTCGGCCAATGCGCGCCGGAAGCGCTCGAATCGTCCCGGCAAGTGCTCGGGTCCGGTCATGCGATCGTCGAGCGCGATGAAGCCGTGAGAGCCCGCCTGGTTGGTGATCTCGGGCATGTCGATCCCGAGGCCTGCCTGGGTGTGAATGCCGAGTTCGAACCCGGGCGGCGTCGCCGCCGCCAACCCGAGGAAGTCGTTGCGATAGACGCCCGCGGCGACCCTGCCGCCGGCTGGCCGGGGGGGCGAGCGCAGCGGCGGAACCTGCAAGTGGGAGACTGGCTGAGATGGGGCGCGCGTCAGCGGCGCGGCCAGCAGCTCACGGATCACCGCCACTCGATCGGCGGCGCTGCCGCCGCGGGCCAGCGCCACGACGGTGCCTTGTTTGCGGACCTCGTGCCCAGCAGCGACCAGCTTGCCGCCCGCGTCGTTGGCTTGGAGGCAGTTGTCCATTTTTTGCAACGCTTGCTCGGCTTCGGCGGCGTCTGCTTCGGTGTCCCACGCCGACAGCCAACCGAGCATCCACTCGTTCTGGCCCTCCAACACGAACGCTCGGTCACCATCCCACCCCGCGGCGGTCGCCGAGGCCAGGTCGCTGCCGTGGCAGCGCTCCAGCACGGTCGCCGTGCGTAGCTCTCCAATGGTTGGTGCCCAGGCCAGTGTCCAGCCCTCGATGGCGCCGATCGAGCCCACGGCTCGGGGTTGCTCGTCTGCGAGGTACTTCTCCGGATGGAGGATGTGCTCGGTCGTGCTCGGCCATCGCTCGTACACCTGATCCATCAGCCTGAAGCCACCCGTTCGAAACATGTCGATCATGAACGCTAGACCGTCGACGTAGGGGAACGCCGCGAGCCTGCGCGACGCAGCGGGCAGCGTCTCCCAAGGCGAGCGCTGGGTCGGGGTGGAGGCGTGACCAGGCGACCGGGGCCCAGCCAGCTGATACCGGGCACGTCGGAGGGTGCGCGCGGTCGGCAGCTGAAACGACGCACCCGTGAGCAGGAGCTCGGCGACGCGTGCGTCGCCTTCCTGGACGGCACGAAACGCCAGGGCTGCGTCGCCGCTGGCTCGCGGGCGCGGTGAGCGTTGATGCTGAATGGCGTGGTGGAGCTCGTGCGCCAATACCTCGCGCAGCGCCAGGGAGTCGTCTTCGTCCTTGGGCGGCTCGTTGAGGACGTACACGACGTCACGCGTGGTCGAGAAGAAGCCGGGGGTGAGGTCGGGGTTCAGGCCGGTCGAGGCCACCCGAGACTTGGCGGTCGCTGTAGGTCCAATCATTCCGAGCAGCGCGGCCAACGCCTCCTCCCTGCGATCGAAGGGCTCGTCGGGGCCGGCAACGTCTGCCGCAGCCCTAGCGTACGCGCTGCGGCTCAAGAGCTCGACTTTGATCGGACGCGTCGGCTTCCAACCCCGGAGGACGCGAAGCGTCTCGAGCGTGGAGTCGACGTCAGCGTTGGTGAGCGCCCGCGGTGGCTCGGGCTTCGGGACGGCGGGTCGCTCGGGGGCACAACTGATGGCCCACAGACCCAATAGGAAGCAGGGAGACCGCATCGGTTGCGAGGGTACACGATCTCGCGGGGTGGCTCCCCTCACCGCGTTTCGAGCAGCTCCTTCAACTTCGCCAAGTCTTTGCCGTTCGCGCGGCGCATGGCGGCGGCCATGAACGGCGCCATCAGCTTGCTGAAGCCAGCCGGCTCGCCGCGATTGCGCAGCGTCATGCGCGTCTGTTCGGGGCCCTCCGCGGCCCAGGTGTAGCTGGTCTCCATCGGGAATGGGCCCTCGGCGGTGCGCATCACCAGACGTTGCTCCGGCACGAGCTCGACGATCTCGTAGGTGTACGCCAGGCGCCTGCCGAGAAAGTGGGCGACGAACGCGACGCGCGAGCCCACGCGCGCGGGCGGCTCGCTCTGCCACTCGACGGACGCGATGTTCTCGTACCATTGCGGCGCATGGCTCGGGTCCCCCGCAAAAGCGGCGACGAGCGCGATGGGCCGCGAAATCGAGACTTCCGTGACGACGTCGACAGCCATGGCAGACCTCAGTGAGAGCGTTTATGGTGCTTGCTCGGGGCAGGGGGCGGGTCCTCGACCAGCGCACGCAATCGCTCGATGGCTTGATCCCAGCTGGCGGAGACGCTGTCCAGGAACGTGCGCGCGGAGTCCAAGGATTGCGGTTCGAGGGCGTAGAGCACCTCTCGCCCGCGCTTCTCGTGGCTGACCAGGCCGGCGCCCTCGAGCACTTGCAGGTGCTTCACGATCGCCTGCCGCGTGACGCTGGCGCCGTCCGAGAGCGCCGTCGCCGACAGCGCGCCCGCCGCGCCGAGCCGCTTGATCAAGGCCAGGCGAGTCCCGTCGCCGAGCGCGGAGAAGACCCGAGCGGCGGCGTGCTCAGCCGCCCTCGACATACTTCCTCAGGTTCTCGGACTGTGCAGCCCAGCCGCCCTCGTTCATCCGGAAGGCGCGCAGGCGCCGGTGGACAGGCACTCGATCGAAGCCCGACTCGACGATGGTGAGCCGGGTCCCCTCCGGCGCAGGCTCGAGTCGAAGCTCGACCAGCGTCGTCGGCTCGTGCTCGGGGTCGGCGTGCTCGTCGATGCCGTAGGGGACCCAACGGAAGCTGAAGAGGGTCTCCGGCTCGATGCGCTCGACGGTGCAGAACACCATGGGGCTCGGAGGTAGCTTGACCCTCGACGGCTCCAGGCCGAGCGCGCGCTGATGCTGCATGAGAGCGCCCTCATCGAGCGTGCCGTCGAAGGTGCCACGTACGGTCTTGCCCACCTCGAATGGCCCCTCCAGGGTGAAGCCGAACCAACGGCCAAACTCGCGCGCGTCGCTGATCGCTCGCCACACGCGTGACACAGGGGCGCGCAGCACGGCCACTTTCTCGATTCGATCGGTCGAGCTCACATGCAACCTCCTGGTTGCATATGCCCGAGCGGAGGCGAAAGTGCAACCAGATGTTTGCACGAGGGGCAGCTGGCCTTCAGGCTCGGGCGCGGTTCACGGCCGCCGACGCGCACTTCGCTTGGGCGCTCGCGGCGTGGCCTTTGGTGCGACAGACCCGTCCGTTCGCGCGCGGTGCGCGGGCGCTTCAGCTTGCTCATCGAGGGGCGGGGGCGCGTGTTCCCGGGGCGCCGCCAGGACACGCACCGCCGCGCTCAGGGCGTGGTCCAGACTCGCAGCGCGCTGCAGCCGACCGGCGCGTGACTCGAGCACGGCCCGCTCCACTGCGTGCAGGAGGTCGCGCACGTTGCGGGCGACGTGCTCTGCCCGCGCTTCGGGACCGGGCAGCGCAACCCCGCGGCGGTCCGGGGCGCCGTGCTGGAACAACAGCAGCATCGACCCCACGGTGATCACGTCACCGTCGCGCAACGTCGCGCTTTGGACGCGGGCGCCGTTCACGAACGTGCCGTTGCGGCTGCCGTCGTCGTGCAGCACCACCTCTGATCTTCCGCTGACGATTCTCGCGTGTGTGCGGGAGAGCTCTCTGTCGTCCAGCACGCCAGCGCCCAGCGCGAGCCCACCACGGCCCAAGAGCAGCGGCTCGCCGTCCGAGATTGGCACGCGCGCGCCGATGCAGGCGGCGTTCTCGTGGTGGACGACCGTCAAGAATCGCCCGCTGAGCTCGCGCGAGTCGGCGCGGTCTCTTCGGCCGGTGACGGTGGTCGTGGCACCCACGCACTCGTTCTCGCACGAAGGCGATGGGTCGAGAAGGGATCGCGGGCTTCCTGCCCATTCTCTCTGCGCTGCGCGGGCGTCGTTCAGTCACCCAGGTGGCTTTGGATGCCGTCGCCCGAGCTGTAGCGCCGCAGCAGGTCGAGGCAGTCGCGCAGCGAGTCATTGTAGTCGAGCACGTTGCCCTTGGGTGTGGCGTACTCGAGGTAGAGGTTGTCGTCCGTAGACAGGATTGGTCCGCCGCTCGACTTGGCGATGTCTTCGGCCAAGCGCGTGATGTCGTCGTCTGCCAGGATCAGCTCCGACAGCAGGCTGGCGAGCGGCCGACCCTCGAGCGTCTCCTGAATGCTGGGCAGCTGCTCGAGCCGCGCGAGCCGGGCGCGGGACGCAATCAGCGGCGCTTCGCTCGCGACCAGGATGCCCTGAGAGCCTCCCTCGAACAGCGCCACGTGCTCGAACTCCTGATGCAACGTTCGAACGATCGCGGCGAGCTCTCGCGGCCGGATGTGGTGCAGCTGCACCCATTGCTGCAGGACACCCCCAGGCGAGAGCCGGCTCTTCGCCAAGCGATAGAACTCGGTGGAGTACAGGTTGCTCGCGCCCGCGAACCACACGCTCGTCAGCTCGATGGTGATGAGGTCGTAGGGCTCGCGCCCGACGAGCAGCACGTTGCGCCCGTCGTTCAAGTGCAGCTTCACGCGCGGATCGTCCAGGCTGTGGCGGTTCGGCCCTGCGAAGTGAAGCCGCGCCGCCTCGATGATCGCGGGCGAGATTTCGGCCACGTCGATGTGCTCGAAGGGGTACGCGGTGACGGTGCCGAGCGTGGTGCCGGTGCCTAGTCCGATCACGAGCGCGCGCTTCTCCTGCGGCAAGAACAGTGACGGGAAGTGCGCGAAGCGCCGCTGGGCCACCATCTCGGGGCCGTCGTCACCCTGGAACTTGCCGTTGGTGTAGAGCGTCAGCCGGTCTCCTCGCCGCGCCACGGTGGTGACACCCCCGTGCACGTCCTCTCGCACGAACTCGATCGAGTCTGGCGGTGGACCGTGGGTGAAGTACACGTTCGCGCCGTTGGTCATGCGTGACAGATCCCAGCGCGGGCCCAGCACGCCGAGCACTGCGGCGACGCACGACACCGCCCAGATCACGTGCGTGGAGCGCTTGTCGCGCGGGAGCTTGAGGCTCGCCAGCCCGGCCAAGATCGCGAAGACGATGGCCACCGCCACGAGCGAGCGCTGTGAGCCGAGCAGGGGGAGCACCAGGTAGCCGGTGATCACGCTGCCCAGGATCGTGCCTGTGGTGTTGGCGATGGTGAGCTTGGCGACGTCTTTGGCCACCGTGGCGCGCTGCGCGATGCGGCCGAGCAGCAGCGGGAAGGTGGTGCCCATGAAGGCGGTGGGGATGGCCAGAATGGCAAAGGCGACGAAGGCGCGGCAGAGCTCGCGGCCGGCCCAGCTGTCCACCACTTTGCCCGCGGCGCTGAAGATGCGCGGCAGCTGATCCCACAGTGGGATCGTGAGCGACAGGAACAGCGCCGAGAGCGAGAGGCCGCGGGCCAGGCCCACGTCCGAGCCAGCGCGCCCTGAGATGCTGGTGGAGCGCGCGGCGCCGAAGCCGAGACACACCAGGAACACCGCCAACATCAGGCCAAAGGCGTACGCGCTGTTGCCGATCAGCAACGTGAGCAGGTGGGTCTCCACCACCTCCGTGGCGAACACCAGGTAGCCCGAGGCGAAGGCGAACAGCAGGAATTCGGTCGGCAACTTCGCGGTCGAGGGAGGAGCTCCGGGCTTGGAGCTGACTTCGTCGCTGCGCTCGGTGCTGGTCGGCACGGGCGGATCTCGGCGCGCGACCAGGATCGCGGTGACTCCCAGGACCACGTTGATGATCGCAGCCGCGCGCATGGTGCCGCGGATGCCCAGCGTCGGCAGCACCAAGTAGGCCGAGAGCAGCGACCCCAGCGCGCCGCCGATGGTGTTGATGGCGTACAGGCGCGGCAGCTTGCGTTGGCTGTCCGCTTGGTGCGCGAGCACGCGCGAGAGCAGCGGCAGAGTCGCGCCCATACACGCCGTGGGGATCAGGATCGCGGTGAAGGTCAGCGCCCCGCGCGCCGCGATCAGCGCCGGGAGCGAGCTCGTGTCGCGCGCAAGCGCCACGTACGCGCTGGCGAGCGCGTCGAAGACCCAGGGGGTGACGGCGCAGATCACGCCGACCATGATCTCGGCCACGCCGTAGCCCGCGAGCGGCCGCGCGACACGCCCGGCGAAGCGCCCGCCCAGGTACGCCCCCAGCGCCAGGCCCGCCATGAAGGCGCTCAGCACGGTGCTGATCGAGTAGGCGGTGGCCCCGAAGATCGTCGCCAACACCTTCGCGAACGCGACCTCGTACAGGAGCCCGGTGGCGCCCGAGATCAGGAACATCAACGAGATGAACGAGGTGCGCTCGCGCAAAGCGGCGGGACCCTAGCAGAAGGGCGCCAGTCTTGTCAGGCTCCCGACGGGTTACCGCGGCCGCTCGAGTCGTTCGCGCGCGCCCTTGATGCCGAACAGCGCAGACTCTTCGCGCGGGAAGATCACGGCCAAGAAGCTGGCGCTGAGCAGCGCCGCGATGCGCAGCTCGACGAGGTCGCCGCTCGGATCGGAGACCTGCAGCACGCGCGTGGCCCGCTTCACGAGCAGGTCCATCCCTTGGCCGCCCAGGCCCTCGGCCACGCGCAAGGCTTCGGCGCGCAGCAACGGGCCGCGTTCGACGGGAAACACGCGCACCCAAGCGCTCTCGCCAGCCAGCGTGACGCGCGCCAGGTCGGCGTTGGGCGAGGCGCCGCTCTCGAAGCGCTTGGGCGGGGTGAGCGTGAGCTCGAGGTCGAGCAGTGAGCGCGCGTGCGCCGCGAGCAGCGCAGGATCGAGCCGCACGTTCTCCGAGCAGAACAGCGTGGTGGCTTCGCGACGGGGCAGCGCGTTCACCGGGCCCTCTGCCCAACCGTTGTCGTCGTAGCGCATCACCCGAGCGCTACTCTACATCGCCATCGGGTAAGGTGAGGCTGCATGTACCGGATCGCCACCGTCGTCTCGTGGATCTTGCTGCTCGTGCCGAGCACCTCCGGCTGCCGCGACGCGTGTCGCGATCTGGACGACTGCAAGATCGAGGGACGCTGCACGAGCAAGGGCCAGAGCTGCGTCGCCAAGGATGAGGCCGACTGCAAGGCGAGCGAGCTGTGTCGGACCGAGGGCAAGTGCTCCGCGTTCGGAGTGTGTGTGGTCCGCAGCGAGGCCGACTGCGCACAGAGTGAGGCCTGCTCGAGAGAGGGACGCTGCGGCGTCAAAGACGCGACCTGCGTCGCCCGCTCCTCCGCAGACTGCGAGGCCAGCGCGGGCTGCCAAGCGGAGGGCCGCTGCACGGAGATCGAAGGTGGCTGCTACGTGGCCAGCGCAGCTGACTGCAAGCGCAGCAAGCTGTGCGCGGGCCAAGGCCGCTGTGGTTTCTGGGCGGGCAAGCCCGCCGAGGTGCGTGCCAAGGGCGGGGCGTGCGAGGCGGTGCTCGACGAGGACTGCAAGAGCAGTGAGGTCTGCCGTGCCGAGGGCAAATGCCGCGTGGACGACGGTTCCATGGATGGCGGCAAAGGCCACCCGTACCTCTGCCGCTGAGAGCTCCGAGAGAACGCTGGCTTGGCTTGCCTGTGTGGATGCTCTAGAGCGTGGGGGTGCCGCTCTTTCGCGACAGCGCCCCGCCACCGCCGACGCCCGAGCTGGAGCTCGAGCGTGCCATCTCGCGTCACAGGGGCGCCGCGCTGGGAGCCCCGCTTCGCGCGCGCGGGTTGGGCGCTTACCGCGGCTACGGCGAGCTGTTGGAGCACGTGCGGGCGCTGGCCTCGCGGTCGGTGTTCCGCCTCGAGGTGTTCGGCAAGAGCGTGGAAGGTGAGCCTTTGTTCGCGCTGTGCGCGGGCGCCGAACCGCGCGCGTCCATGGTGCGCACCACCGTCACGCTCAGCGGCATCCACCCGAGCGAGTGGATCGGCATCGAGACGCACTTGGGCCTGCTCGATCGCCTGGGCGGCTTCGACGGGTATCAGCGCTCGCTGATCGCGATCGTGGTGGCCAATCCGGACGGCTTCTTGCGGGTCGAGAAGAACCTGCGCAACGGCCGCAGGCGCTTCATCCGCCACAACGCGCGCGGCGTGGACCTGAACCGCAACTTCGATCACGCGTGGGGGGAGTTGGGACTGGTGCAGCGGCTGCTCGGCGGCGTGTTCAACCCCGGCACTTCGCCCGCAAGCGAGCCCGAGGTCGAGGCCATCTCCCACTTGCTCTCTCGCTGCCGCGTGGACCGCGCGCTGTCGCTGCACAGCTTCGGTGGCGCCGTGCTGTACCCCGCGGCTTCTTCGCTCGCGCGCGTGCACGACGAGGCAGAGCACCGCGCCTGGGCCGAGCGTCTGGCACGCGCCATCGATCCGGAGCGCCCCTACACCGCGCGCGCATGCGCCAAGTGGGCCAAGGGCATCACCGCAGGCGGCCTCGAGCTCGACTGGTTCCACGACCGGCACGGCGCGCTTTCGCTCTTGATCGAGTGCTCGCGCGGCGGGCGTGGGCTCGACCCTCGCAAGTGGCTGGAGCCCTTCGCGTGGTTCAACCCGCCCAAGCCGGCGCGCGACGTGCACGCGATCGCGGACGCGGTGCTGCCCTTCGTGAAGGGGCTCGACTGACTCTCACGTGCGCAGGGGGAGCACCATCAGGATGTCCTCGATCTCGGTGCCGTCCGGCATGCGGAAGGCGGCCGGCACGCGGCCAACTTCTCGAAAACCGAAGCGCGCGTACAGGCGCTGCGCCGGCGTGTTGTGGGCGAACGTTCGCAGGTCGACGTAGTCGAGCGCCGAGCGCTCGCGCGCCCAGGTCAGCGCCGCCGCCACCAGGTCGTGACCGAGCCCGCGGCCGCGAAAGGGCGTCTCCAGTCCGGTGGACAGCTCGGCGCGGTGCAAGCCCGAGTGGATCGTGCTGCCGCGCAGCTCCACGTGGCCGATCACTTGTTTCTTGGAGCCCGGCAGGATGCGGTGGGCGCTGAAGTGCCGAACGATCCAGGCCCTGCCCCAGCCGGGCTGGTCGGTGGGCGTGGCCCAGCGCCGCTCGCAGGCGATCTCCACGTCGCGTTTGTCCACCTCGTTGACGGGGGCGTAGTGGATCTCGCCGTCCGTGCCCGAAGCGGCCAGGTGGCGCTTGATGTGCGCCGCGTACTCGGCCGCGTCACTGCGCGCGGCCAGCTTGACGTCGGTCGTGCCCTCGCTCACGCGGCCAGAATAAACTAACGTCGAGATCATGTTCCCCATCACGTCCGCGGCCGCACTGCGCGCGCGCCAGCGCAACCTGGGCCAAGAGCTGGGCGACACCATCGCTGTGCTCGGTGCGGGGCTGCCGCAAGCGCGCAACTACGCGGCGAACCAGTTCCCGTTCCGCGCCAGCAGCCACTTCTTGTACCTGGTCGGGCAGCCGCTCGAGGGCGCCTTCGTCTGGATCGAGGGCGATCGCAGCGTGCTGTTCACCGAGGAGCCGGATCGCGACGATGCCATCTGGCACGGCGAGCGCAAGTCGTTTGCGGCGCTCGCGGAGGAGACGGGGGTGAGCGAGGTCGCGCCCTTGTCCGAGCTCGCGGCGCACGTGGCCCGCGCGCGCGACCGCGTCGCCACGCTACCCCCGCAAGATGCCACCACTGCCACGCGTGTGAGCGAGCTGCTCGCAAGGCCGATCGCAGCACACGGCGGTCCAACGCTCGTGCTCGAGCGCGACGTGTTGCTGGCCGAGGCGATGATTGGCGCCCGGCTGTGCCACGACCTGGCCGCACAGGATCAGCTTCGCGCCGCGGCGCGCGCTTCGGCGGCTGCCCACGTTGCCGGCATGCGTGTCACCAAGAAGAGCTCTTCCGAGGCCGAGGTCGCCGCGGAGATGGTGTGCGAGCTGCAGCGTCGCGGCATGTCGATGGCGTACGGACCGATCGTCACGGTGCACGGAGAAGTGCTGCACGCGCGTGGTCAGGGGGGGCGTTTGGGCCCGCGCGACTTGCTGCTGTGCGACGTGGGCGGTGAGAGCCCCGAGGGCTGGGCCAGCGACATCACCCGCACCTGGCCGGTGAGCGGCACGTTCTCGGCCACGCAGCGGGCGCTGTACGAAGTGGTGCTCAGCGCGCAGGAGCGCGCCGTCGATCGGGTGCGGCCGGGGGTGCGCTACCGCGAGGTGCACGAGACGGCGAAGCGAGCGATCGTGGAGGGGCTGGTTCAGGAGCGCATCCTGCGCGGCGACGTGGACGGCCTGCTCGAGCGTGGTGCCGCCAACCTGTTCTTCCCCCACGGCGTCGGGCACCTGCTCGGCCTGGACGTGCACGACATGGAGGACCTCGGGGACCGCGCGGGGTACGCGGCTGGCCGCGCACGCAGCGCGCGGTTTGGCGATCGCTACTTGCGGCTCGACCGCGATCTCGCGCCGGGGATGGCGGTGACGATCGAGCCGGGGTTCTACGTGATCCCGGGCATTCTCGCGGACGAGAGCTTGTGCGGGCCGTTGGGAGCGGATCTCGATCGCGATCGGTTGGCCATTTATGCGGACGTGCGCGGCATCCGTATCGAGGACGACGTGCTCTGCACCGAGGGCGACCCCGAGGTGCTGAGCGCCGCGGCTCCCAAGCGCATCCCGCAAATCGAAGGCCTCATGCGGGGCTGATCGAGTCAACGCGGAGGCTTGATCGTGCAGAAGCCGTTCACGCACAGGTTTTCGGGGTCGCAGCAGTCGGCCGCGGTGGTGCAGATCTCCTGCGGCATGGAGCACTCGCCGGTCGGCGGCATGTTGGAGCACACCAAGTTCCCGCTCTGGTCCGGCTGACAGTAGCCGTTGCAGCACTCGTCGCCGGCCTCGCAGTCGTCGCCGTCCATCTTGCACGGGTCGAGCGCCCAGAACCCGCGCGAGTTGCCCGCGAGCAGCTCTTGCCCCGGCAAGTAGAACGCAGGGTGGCTCTCGTCGGTGCCCGGCACGCCATTGATGTCGACCGCGGCCACCCAGAGCTTCTTGGTGGTGATGTTCTGCACCAGATCGACGCCGCGCGGGTCGCTACAGAACGGTGGGATCTCGGCCACGCTGCCGTACAAGCGGCGGCTGGTGAACACGACCCACGCGTAGCCCCCGGATGCCACCGGGTTCACCGTGGGCTCGTAGTTCAGATGCACATCGTCGGCGTGGGTGTTGTCGATGCCGCCCACCTGCACGCCGTCCCCCGTGCAAGCCAGGCTGATGGGAGCCGGGAGCTGGGGCAGGTAGCTGTTGCCGGCGCTGTCTTTGCCATTCAGCTGGTTGAGCGGAGTGGGCGCTCCAGAGCTGGTGGCGGACGCCCAGGAGATCTCCGCCTTGGCACCTTTGCGCGTGCGCAGGTCCGACAGGGCATTGCCGTCGGCGCCCGCGGCGAGCTGAGTGTGGAAGATGACCGAGTTGCCGTCGGGGAAAAACGCCGGCCAGCCCGGGCGCATCTCCGCGGGTTGCCCTTGGTAGTCGACCGCGACGAACGGGTTCGAGAACAGGTAGGTCGCGGGATCGTAGTCCATGACCACGATCTTCTGGGTGGGTGAGCTGTACGCGCCCGACAGCAGCATGGCAAACGCCACGCGGTTGCCCGCTGGCGCGAACATCGGCATCCCCAAGCTGGTGCTGATGGCGGTGAGGCCACTCGCTGGCAGCGCCACGCTCGAGTCGGGGAGGGGGTACAGGTTCGCGTTTGGCGCGAGCATGGCGGAGCCGTTGGGAGTCAGCCCAGGGAACTCCGCGCCGTTCACCAGCGGAGCTTCGGTGATCCCCGTCGGGGTCATGTCGTAGACGGAGGTGATGGGCCCATTACCCCATTGGGCCACCATGCGCGAGCCGTCCGCAGACACCGAGTGGCACACGCGGCATTGCGACGAGTCGCCGTTGCCGCCCGCAGCCAGGCCGGGGCCGGGGTCGCCCGCCTTGATCGAGAGCACCGCGCCCCCGAACATGCCGTCTCCGCCGACGGCGCCGGGGTAGTTCTTGGCCAGCTGGGTGCCATACGAGTTGTAGTAGATCGTGCCCGACAAGCGCGCGGGCGCGACCGTCCAGGTCTGAGAGATCGGGCCATACGCCACGCCATTGCGCGCGACGGTGAGCCTGAGCGTCAACTGGTCGGTTCCGCCGGCCGTGTCGGTGGCCATCTTCCAAATGGTCTGCGGGATGGGGTGCCGAACGAACGGATCCCCTGTCTGGAGCAAGATGTCGGGTGCGGCGAAGGTGCCCGTCCAGCTGAACGAGCCAGTGGTGCTCTCGAGCTCGATCTGGATCGCGTCGGCGTCCCCCTCCGACCAGCGCCACATCAGGTTCGGCGCGAGCAGGCCACGTGGCCAGACCGTGCCCGCATAGGGGTAGATGAACGTGAGCCCTTGGGCGCTTCCATCTCCGGCCGGGCTCGCCAGCGCGTCGAGCGTGGCTTGGTCGGTGACGCCCGAGCCCAACCCCTCGCCGCCGACGCCGCCGACGCCACCGCCAGCGGTCAGATCCGCGACGCTGCTCGGCACCTGCGCAGCTTGCGCGGGATCGCTTGGGTCGTAGCCGTTCTGCGAGCCCTCGAGCGCGATGAAGACCTCGCGCTGCACGGTCGTCATGTTGAGCCCGGCGGTGACGTTCAGCAGCCCGCCCGTGGTCCCGGTGGGCGTGAACGTCGCCGTGGAGCCGCTGGTCGGCGCGATCGCGCCGAGGTTGCCCTTGTCGACGCTCCAGCCGGCGTTCACCGGCGCGCCATTCAGGGTGGCCGTGTACTCGAGCGTCGGCGGTGCTTGCCCCAACGTGACGGTCAACGTTTGTGGCGCGCTGGGCTCCACCTGAAAGCCGTTCGTGTTGCCGGTGCTGCTCGAGTTGGCGAAACCCGCGCCCGAGCCGCCGCCGCCGTTGGTGCCGGCGCCGGCGCCTGCCGCGCCGCTCGCGCCTTCTCCGCCGGCGCCGCCGCTGGGCTGCGCGCCGTCGTCCCCGCAGCCCGTCGCCCATGCGCCCGCGAAGCCCAACGACAAGAAGAGAGCCCAGGAAGCGAGCGAGGACTTCATGGCCCAGATGGTACGTGGCGGCGCGCGCGTGTGGCCACCCGTTCGGTGCCGAGCGCCGGTGTGGGCGCAGCTCGTACGCGGGGACCACGGCGTGCCCACGAAGCGCGAGACGCCGAGCAGGGTCGTCCCCTAAACTGAGCTCTGCGTGGGAGAAATGCGTCAGACGGAGCGCAACGGTCGGCCGAGAGCAGCGTTGCTTTCGCTCTCCGCGTGCGTCGTGCTCGGTGCTCTGGCGTGCTTCCCCGAGCTCGGGGAGTACCGGTCGATCTCGGCTGTCGGCGGAGGCGGCGCGGGGGGAGACGGGGGAGAGGGCGTGGGTGGGGCCGTGAGCGGGGGCGGTGGAGCCGGCCCCGTCTGCTTCGTCGATCCCGAGAACGAGACCTGCGCGGACTGCGTCCACAACGGACTCGAGACCGACGTCGATTGTGGCGGCGATGCGTGCCCCCCGTGCGAGCTCGGGCAGCTCTGCAGCAACGGCGCGGACTGCACGACGGGCACCTGCGAGGCGGGCCTGTGCGCGCCGCAAGTGTTGGCGTGCTCGGAGCCTGATCCGGAGAACCCCAGCTGCGGCGACTGCGAGAGGAACGGGCTCGAGACCGGCATCGACTGTGGGGGCGACGCGTGCCCGCCATGCGAGCTCGGCGCCGCCTGCGCGACCGGCGCGGACTGTGTGACCGGCACCTGCGACGCGGGGCAGTGCGCGCCGCAGGTGCTCGCCTGCTCGAGGCTGGATCCTGACAACCCGAGCTGCGGCGACTGCGTGGAGAACGGAGCGGAGACGGACGTCGACTGTGGAGGTGACGCGTGCCCGCCGTGCCAGCTCGGCGCGGACTGCAGCGTCGGCGCAGACTGCGCGTCGGGCGCCTGCGGTGCCGGGCAGTGCGTGCGCTTCGAGCGCCGCTGTCCGCCCTCTGCCGACCCGGACAACCCCACCTGCGCCGATTGCGTCACCAACGGCGCCGAGACGGACGAGGACTGCGGCGGTGACGCCTGCGCGCCGTGTGACTCAGGCCAGGCGTGCCTGGCAGCGGCGGATTGCAGCAGCGGGACTTGCGACGAACAGGTCTGTCTCTGATCGGCCGGGCGCGCGGCTCCGTCAGAACCGAACGTGCAAGCCCAGCCCGGCTCGACGCGGGCCCACGTCGACGCTGAGGGCCGCTGCCGGCGCCTCCGCGTCGGAGGGGCTCACCACCATCAACACGAGGCCTCCGATCGCCACCGCCGCGCCTACGGCCGTCAACGTGCTGCCTGCGATCTCGAGCTGTTTCGCTGAAGCACTGATGTCGGACGCCTCGGCGGCCGCCTCGGGCGAGCCGAGGCAGCTCGGTGGGCGCGACTCTTGACCGCAGAGCTCACGAACCTCGCTCGCCTTCGCCGCGGTCAAGCCCAGGAGCCCAGCTCCCGTCCCCGCAGCGGCCAATCCTCCGGCGAGCAACATTACGCCGGGAACGATGAGCTTCGGCCCGCCCGACGGCGGTGCAGGTGTCGGGGGAGTCGGCTGCGGCGCCAGCGTCAGCGCGATTGGCCGTCGCTCCGCCTCCTTCAGCGACACACGCACCTCGCTGGGTTTGAAGCCCACGGCGGTCGCGCGCACCACGTGTTCGCCAGGGTCCACCGCCACGCCCGCCAGCGCGATCGCTTGGACGGGTTTCCCGTCGATCGTGAGCTGCGCGCCCACGGGTAGCCCTGTCACGAGGATGCGCGGCGTCCGCGTCTCGAGGGCGCTCATCGCCTTCTCCACCTCGGCGCGAACCGCTTCTTGGCGCAGCGAGTCGCTGACCGATCGATTGCGCTCCAACGCCTCCAGGTAACGAGCCTTGGCCTCCAGCAGCTTGCCTTCGCGCTCGTGGCACGCCCCCAGGTTGAGCAGCGCACCGACCGACGCGTCGGCGGTGTAGCTCTCCAGAAACTTGGGACACGCACGCGCCCAGTCCCCAGCGTCGAGCAACGTCAGTGCTTCTTGGAACAGCGCGTCCGCGCGCACGGGGTCGCCGGCGCGCGCGTCCGCGCTGAACGCCAAGCCCGCGGCGAAGCCGACCGCCGCAGCGAGTGTGAATCGCGACGCCACAGGCCGCAGGCTACCAGAATTCTGCCGTGCTACCCTCCGCTCTGTCATGGATCGCCTCGCCGCAGGCACCGTCTTTGCCGGACGCTACGAGGTGGTGCGGTGCATCGGTGCAGGCGGTATGGGCGCCGTCTACGAGGCGATACACCGAGGGACTCGCCGTCGTTGCGCGCTCAAGGTGCTGCATCCGGGGCTCGCCGGTGACGGCGACGCCCGCCAGCGCTTTGCTCTCGAAGCTTGCATCACCGCCACCATCGACAGCGATCACATCGTCACGGTGTTCGATGCCGGCGTCGACGAGGCGTCCAAGGCTCCCTACATCGTCATGGAGCTGCTGAAGGGCTACTCGCTCGGGCAGAGGCTCGAGGAGAAGCGGCGGTTCTCGGTCGAGGAGGTGCTCGAGATCGTGGGGCAAGCCTCGCGCGCGCTCGACCTGACGCACGCGGCGGGGATCGTGCACCGCGATCTCAAGCCCGACAACCTGTTCGCGCTGCGTCGGGCCGACGGATCGGTGCACATCAAGATCCTCGATTTCGGCATCGCGAAGGCGGTGACGAGCGGACCGAGCCGCAACACGACCAACATCGGCACTCCGCTGTACATGGCCCCAGAGCAGCTCGACGGTACCGCGCTCGATGGTCGAGCAGACGTGTTTGCGCTGGGCCACATCGCCTTCGAGCTGCTCACGGGGGAGCACTATTGGGAGCCGGAGCTGCGCAGCGCGCCCAGCTCCCTGGCGCTCATGCGCATCATCGATCGCGGTCTTCCCGAGGCTCCTCGTGTCAGGGCGGCTCGACTCGGAGTGCAGCTGGGTCCGAGCTTCGACAGTTGGTTCTTGCGCGCTACGGCGCGCGCTCCCGGCGACCGCTACGCGACCGCGAGCGAGTTGGTGAACGGCCTCGCGGGCGCGGTAGGGTTGCCGCTCTACACACCGACCCTGGTGATGGAGCTGCCCGAGCGAATGAGCGGTGACTGGCTGCCGGATTCGGCGGGCATCCCGATCCCGGCGCGGCCCGTGGGCGCCATCACCAACGAGCCCACCACGCAGCGTCAGCTCCAGGAGCAGGTCAGGCCAGAGAAGCAGACCGGTGGCCCCGCGGTGTGGGGCATGGCCACTCCGAGCAGGGCGCAACGTGCGCGGCGTCTCACGGGGATGGCAGTCGCTCTGGCCGTCGTCGCGATCGCTTCAGGGACGTCGTTCTTGTTCTGGCGTTCCGGAGGTGATCGCGCAGACGCCGCCGCGGGCGTCACCTCCCCCGCCGCGACCGCCGCGACCGCTGCGAGCGAGGAGTCGCCCACGGGCTCGCCGACGCCCCTGGTCAGCGTTGCCGCGGCCAGCTCGGTCAGCGCCAGCGCGGCCGGCTCGGCGCGAACGCCAAGCCACTCCGCAGGCGGCAAGCCTGCGGCGCCCAAGGGAACGCGCCCTCCGGCACCGAAGCCGACCCTGAGCCCGGAGCAGCTGTGTCGCAAAGACCCCAAGCGTTGCCGCTGACGGAGCGCCGAGGCGCTCACGTGCGGCGGTGTCTTCGGCGCCAACTGTCTGCGAGCGCACGGGAGAATCTTGCGCGCTGATTCACTGCGCTTCGCTTCGTGCTCCTCGTTGGACTCCACACCGTGGACTCCGTCCAAGCCGGGGCAACTGGCGAGGCTGTGGCAGGGCAGCTCGCTGCTACCTTGGGCCGATGACGACGCCCGCCCCGCGAAGAATGAGCCATCGCGACCTGTCTCGCCTGTTCCTGACCAGCCTGACGCTCGCCGCTGCCCAGGGCTGTGAGAGCGAGCCGCCGCGAACGCCCGAGGCCCCGGTCGATCGAGGTCCGCGCACGGTCCGCTTGGTGCCCACGCCCGAGCTCGTCGCTCACGCCGCCGAGTTTCAAGGCCTCTCGGCCTTGGGCCAGGGGCTGCCTCCAGGCACGGAGCTGGTCGCGGTGATCGAACACGACGAGCAGGCGAAGTGCAGCCCCGAGCCCTGCAAAGCGGAGTGGCTCGCCAAGGTGCCGGACTACGGCCGGGCCGTGGTCTTGCGTCGCAATGGGGTCGAGGAGGTGCTGCTCCGCGGCGAGCTCGAGCCGGCGCTCGCCCCGATCGACTCTCCCGGCAAGGCCGCGCTGATCGCGCGCGTCCACTACACGCCGCTCGCGACCTGCCAGGACTTCGAGAACGAAGGTTTGGCCTGCGCGCCGGGAAGCCCCGCCACCGCGATCCCGGTGCGCACAGCCGATGGGCAGTTCGAGGTGGGCACCCTGGGCAAGCAGGACATGTGTCCGGGATCGCTCCACGCGGACCGCGATGTGATCGGCCTGGGCGCGGTCTCGGTGGCGCGCGACGGCGCGGTGGAGACCGAGGGCAGCAAGTTGGTTCAGGCGCTGCGCCAGGCGGCGCCGGGCGTGAGCTGCTACTACCCGAGCCGCGGGCGGATGCCGGAGGGCCACGTCGATCTGCCTTTGGAGCGCTGCGAGCTCGAGTACCTGCAGCGCGCCCATCACCAAGAGGCCGCCGCTGCGTTTGCGTTCGATCGCTTGGTGAAGGAGCTCAGCGCGCACGCCGCGCCGCCGGCGCTCATCGCCAATGCCCGGGCGGCTGCGCGAGAGGAGCGAGAGCACGCCGCGCTTTTTGCCCGCGAGGCGCGAACGCTCGCCGCGGAGCTGGGCGTTCCGGCGGCGCTGGCGGAGCCCTCGGCTGCGCCCGAGAACGTGCGTGACCTGTGGGATCTGCTCGAGGAGAACGCGGTCGAGGGTTGCGTGCACGAGACCTACGCGGCGGTGGTCGCCACGCACCAAGCCGCACACGCGCCGTCGGCCCGGTTGCGCGCCGTGCTCTCGTCGATCGCCGACGACGAGCAGGGGCACGCGGCGCTGGCGCATCGGATCCATCGCTGGGGCCTCACCGTGCTTCCGGCCGAGCAGGCGGCGGCGCTCGAACGCGCCCGCCGCGTGGCCCACGGCGCGCTGTGCCAAGGCGTGGCGGCCACCGAAGCGGGACTCTCGCTCGGTGAGCCTGCGCCGCGGTTGGCCGTGCGCGCCTTCGACCGCGTAGCGGCTGCGCTCACGAGCGCGTAGCGCGGAGCGCAAGCGCGAGATGTCAGCGCGCGCCGTGGACGCGCAGGCACTCCGTGGCCGCGGCGTACGCGCGCGTGCCATTGGGCACGCCAGCGAACAGCGCGCGCGCGTCGTCGAGGCGACCCTGCCGCAGGGCGACCTTGGCGAGCGCGAGCGTCAAGAGCGCATGGATCTGGAACTGTTGTGGGTTGTTGAACGGCGCCACGTGGTCCGTGGCGTAATGGGCGATGCCCTCCAGCGCACGCTCGCTGTGGTCAGGCTGGTCCAGAAAGCGCGCCAGCCAATACAGGACCTCTTTGAACTTGTGGTGACTCGGCTGGCCCGATATCGCGAGGAAGCGCTGCAGCGAGCCGCCCCTGTCGCCCAGGCGGTAGGCGCAAATGGCCGCGTGATACTCCGCGATCTGGCGATTACCCAGGTCGTCTCCGCCGTCGCCTCGGGCGATCGCGTCCATCGCGCCGAGCGCCTCGGCCCAGCGCTCGCCGTTGAACAGCCGCTTGGCTCGCGCGGCTTGCTCGGACATTTGACCGGCTGGCGCGACCTCGCTGAGGGGGGCTTCGCTCCCGGGAGGCAGCGGCGGCTCCACGGTCATTCGGCACTCCAGCGCGGGCGGCAGAGCGGCAGGGTCCGCGGGGGTTGCGGCGCATCCCAGCAGCGCCAACAGGAGGCACGGCCGGTGCCGCGAGAGGCTCACAGTGCGGTCGGCGTGTACGCGCCGTCGAGCTCTGCCAGCCGCCCCTCGACCCCTTTGGCGTGATCCGGCAGCGGTGGCAGGTCCTTCTCGTCGAAGCCAGGGGCCACCCAATACACCTCGGGCGCGGGGCGGTATCCGCTGAAGAAGGTGCGCTCCTCGACCCGGCCGTTCTTCCACTTGATGGTGACCACGCTCATCACGTCGTAGCCGCGCGAGCCCTTCTGGTGCCTGCGCTTGGTGCCGGGCTTCATGTGCGGCTTCACCGTGATGCGGCGCACGAAGTCTTCGGTGTGACCCACGCCATAGCGGTAGGTCACTTCGGCAGGCGGATCCCCGCCCAAGATGTCGACCCGGATCACGCCCGGCTTGGGCGAATGAGCGTGGATCATCACCGGGAAGGTGAACGGGTTCTTGATCTTGAGGTCCACCAGGCCGTAGCTCACGGTCGCGTCCAGGCCCAGCTTCGCGTAGCTGGAGGGTCGGGAATGGGAGCGGCGCTCCACGATGTCGAGCGCGCCGTACAACGCCGCGATGAACAGCGTGCTCGACACCTGGCACGTCCCGCCACCGACGCCGGTGGTCATCTCGTCGCCCTGGATCTCTGGCGCGAGCGCGAAGCCGCGTTCGAGCGTGCGAGGGCCGACCAGATCGTTGAAGCTGATCGTGGCCCCCGGAAGGATGATGACGCCGTCGATCAAGCCGGCGGCGCGCTCGATGTTCACGGTGCGGCCGACGCCGACGCCGTAGGTGGCGAAGGTGGTCTCGTGGCTCGACACGGTCTTCTCCACGTCGACGTTGGCCAGATCGGCGAGCGTGACCTTGGCGCGCTTGGGCGAGATGGACAGGTCGATCACCGCGCCGTTCACGCCACTGAAGTCGGCCTGCTCGAAGGCCCCCAGCGACAGCTCGATATCCAGCTCGCGACCGGGGACGTCCGGGATCTTGCTTCGGCTCTTGATGTCGAGCTTGGCGTCGTGCGGTTCTTTGCGCACCCGCTCCGCGAGCTTCTCGAGGTGGGCGCGCACCTTCGGCTCGCTCCACAGGTAGCTGAGCGGCACGTCGATCTCGCCCCGCCGGGCACGTCGCGCCTCCTTGATTCGGTCGACCAAGCTGCCGGTGTGGCCCACGGCGCTGGCGGCCTGGAGCGTCGCGGCGACGTCGACGTCGATGCCCAGATCGGCGTAGGTGAGCTCCGACTCGTGCTCGGCGTAGCGCAAGACGACGCGCTGCTGGCCCACAGCGGCGCGTCGTGCGTCCAGAAACGGGCCGATCTCGCCGCTGGCAGGCAACACGTGCTCGCCCACCATCAAGCCGCGCACGTAAGGCGACTCCGGCAACGTGAAGTGCGCGCCCACACCCAAGCCCACACCCAGGCCGGCGCCGAGCACCGAAAGCAAAGTCCAACGCAGGGGAGACACTGGCGCCTCGAATGCTAGCAACGCTCCGGGCGCGTGCGAACTTCCCGGCAGGGACTGAACGGATTCACCCGCCGCCGACGAAGTGCACGATCTCGAGCGCGTCGCCGGAGCAGAGCGCGGTGGTGGCGTGCTCGCGGCGGGGCACGACGGCGCCGTTGCGCTCGACGGCGACGGGCCCGCCTCCGAGATCCAGCGTGGAGAGCAGCTGGCTGATGGTGCAGCCGTCGTCGACCTCGCGCTCCTCCCCGTTGACCGAGAGCTTCATCAGCCGCCCCCGAGCTCGCGGTACCGGCGGGCGTTGTCGACGTAGTGCTGCGCGCCGTACAAGCCCATCTGCCGCTCCTCCTCGGACACCTCGCGCACCACCTTGGCGGGGCTGCCTCGGACCAGCGAGCGGCTGGGCACGATGGTGCGGGGGGAGAGCAGCGATCCGGCGGCGATCAGCGACTCTTCGCCGACCACCACGTTGTCGAGCAGGATCGATCCCATGCCGATGAGCGCGCGGGCGCCGACCGAACAGCCGTGTAGCACCACGCGGTGGCCGACGGTGACGTCGTCTCCGATCTCGACGTTGGAGACGCCGTCGGTCATGTGGATGCAGCTGAGGTCTTGGATGTTGGTGCGCTTGCCGATGCGGATGTGGCCGATGTCCCCCCGGAGCACGCAGCCGAACCAGACGCTCGCGCCTTCCTCCAAGGTGACGTCGCCGATGATGACGGCGCCCTCGGCGATGAACACGTCGTCGGCGATGCGAGGCGTTTTTCCGGCGAAGGGGATGATCCGGCTCATCAGGACACCACGGGTTGCAACAGTGGCAGGCTCCGGCGCTGCGCTGCGCGAGGAGGGGCAGGCGCGCTGGCGGCGCGCTGCCGCTCGTGCGCGGTGAGCTCGCCCACCAGCGAGTGCCGCAGCGCGCGCGAGATCTGCACCTCTACCACCTGGCCGTGCAAGACGGCGGCTTCCGGGCAGCTCACGTGCACGATCTCGTGCCGGTCGGTGCGGCCGGTGTGGGTGGTGGCGGCGGCGTTGCGGGGCGCGGGGCCATCGACCGAGACCGCGCGCTTCGAGGCGCCTTCGATCAGCACGCGCTGCGTGCTGCCCACCAGGCCGCGCAAGTGATCCGCGAGCAGCTGCTCGGACAGCTCGAACAGGCGCGACAGGCGCGCGCTTTTCTCGGCTTCCGGCACGTCGTCGGGCAGCCGCAGGGCCGGGGTGTGGGGGCGCTGCGAGTACTTGAAGCCAAACACGCCCAAGAAGCCGACCTCACGCACCAGCGACAGGGTGGCCTCGAAATCGTCCGCGGTCTCACCGGGGAAGCCGACGATCACGTCGGTCGACACGGTGAGGCCAGGCGCTGCGGCTTGGAGCGCGCGGATGCGCTCGACGTAGTCGGCGCGGGTGTAACGGCGGATCATGCGCTTGAGCACGCGGTCGCTGCCGGACTGCACCGGCATGTGCACGTGACGCGGCAGGCAAGCGAGCTCCGCATGGGCGCGGATCAACGCTGGGCCCAGGTGGCGCGGGTGCGGGCTGGTGTAGCGCAGGCGGCCGAGCTCGGGGACCGCGCGCGCAATGGCGAACAGGAGCTCGGCGAACTGGCTCTCGTCTTGGTCGGCGGCGGCAGAGAGCGCGCCCGAGGGATCGCGGTAGCTGTTCACGGTCTGCCCCAGCAGCGTCACCTCGCGCACGCCACCTTGGACCAGGCGCGCGACCTCGCTCACCACCTCGTGGCTCGGGCGGTAGCGCTCGGGACCACGCGTGGTGGGCACGATGCAGAACGAGCAGCGCTCGTCGCAGCCCTTCATGGTGGTGACGAACGCGCTCACCGCCCCGCCCGCGACCGACTCGGCGCTCAGGAACTGCGGCGCGTCCAGATCGAACACGGTGCGTGCCAGCGGCGGCGCACCGGCGCCGAGCTGTTCGAGCAGGCGCGGCAGCTCGGCGATGTTGTCCGGCCCGATCACGAGATCCACGCCGCGGCCCGCGCGCACGAGCTTGTCGCCCTCTTGCTGGGCGACGCAGCCAGCGACCACGATCAGCACGTCGGGGCGCACGTCTTTCAGCTTGGACAGGCGGCCGAGCTCGCTCAGAAGCTTCTGCTCCGCCTTCTCGCGTACGCTGCAGGTGTTGAGGATGATCACATCTGCAGCTTGCGCCTCGTCGGCGTGGTCGTAGCCGGCCCGCGCCATGACCTCGAGCATGCGCTCGGAGTCATGCACGTTCATCTGGCAGCCGAAGGTGGCGAGCGAGAAGGTCGGCATCGCCTTCTATCCTTTTTCAGCCCCGTCCGCGGAGCAAGGGCGTTCTGGCCCGCCTCACAGCGGAGCGTCGACGCTGCCCAGCTCCGCGCGGCCGCCCACCACGTTGATCAGGTACGGCCGCGAGAGCAGCTTGAGCGAGCCCTTGCCGTCGCTGTCCGTCAGCCATACCGCGCCCGCCACGAACCCGGCGTTCTTCTGCCGAGCCGTGACGGACAGCGCATAGGGGTAGTTGCGCGTGCTCTGCTCGAGCACGAACGCCTCGGGGCCGCCGTGGCCCGTCACGTCGTGCAGCAACCGCCCACCTGCGGGCAGGTTGGGGGTGGTGGGCGTCGCGCTCGCGAGCGAGCGGTCGGACACCACCAGGTCGAGGTTGGCTTGATCGTCTTCCCACACGAGCGCGATGCGCAGCGATGGCGCCGCGTCCAAGCTCGCCCCGACGGCGCCCAGCCAGCGGCCGAGCGGGCTCACGAGCCGCGCGTCTTGGCCCGCCGCGATCGCGGCCAAGGTACCCAGGTCTTTGCGGAACAGATCGCGCGCCCAGGTGTGGCGCTGGGCGGCGCGTGACAACCCCGCGTCGAGCAGGCTGAGCGCGCGCACGAGCTCGCCTTCGGCGGCGAGCAACAGCGCGAGGGAGCGATACGCCGACACGCCGTCCGGCTCGAGCTCGAGGGCCCGGGTCAGCGCGCTCTTGGCGGCCTCGTGGGCGCTCTTGCTGGGCAGGCCCGCGAGCCTCCCGGCCGCCCAGCGTTGCGCGCGCGCGTCGAAGCGATCGAGCAGCACGAGCGAGGTCAGCGCTCGCTCCGCGAGCTCCGCGTCCCCGCCGGCTGCGCTCGCGTCGGCGAGCAGCAAGAGCCCGAGCGGATCGCGGGGCGCCTCTCGGGTGAAGGCTCGGGCAAGCGCGAGCGCGAGCTTGTGATCGCCACGCGCGGTCGCTTCGTACACCTTCTTGGGCGTGCCCTCCCAAGGGTCCTTGTCGGGGGCGGCGAGCGCAGGCCCAGTCACCGCCTTGCGTGGTTGCTTGACGCTGGGCTCGGGCTCGGTCTCGCCGCTGGCGTCGGCCTTGGCGAGCGTCATCGGGTAGGTGATGGTCACCACGCCGCTGGGGGACGCAGGGAAGCTCAGCGCCTCGAACGCGCGCACGAAGCAGGCGGTGAGCTGGGGGCTGAGCTCGCTGGCTCGGGCCCGCGCGAGCGGCACGCGCCCGCTCTCATCGATGTCGAACACGATCGTGATCTTGCCCGCGGCTTTGGGATCTTTGCGCAGCGCCTCGCGGTAGCAGAAGCGCAGGGCGCCGAAGTTCCTGCGCACGATGCCGCGGATGGTGTCCGGCGGGATCTGCGGTCGGGGCTCTGCGGGAGCTGCAGCGGGCGCGGGGGGCGCGCCCTTGGTCTCTTGGGGGCTCGTTTGTTGGGGCGCGTTGGAAGGCGGTGACTTGGGGCTGACGCTGACCTCCGGGGCGGCGGTCTTCTGCGCGAGGTCCTCCATCGGGTCGAAGTCGGCGCGCTGCTCTTCGGACGAAGGAAGTGGGCGGACGTGCATAGCCACTGCGTCGACCCGTTCCCATTGGCGCGCCGCGGGCCTGGTCTTCGCGGAGGCCTCGAGCCGCTGGGCGAGCCAAGGCGCGAGCGCGCCCGTCTCCGACGCGCGCTGAACCGTGAGCACGGCGGTGCCCGGAGCGGCCAGCTCAGCCGCGAACGGGAAGCTCGCCAGCGCGTTCGTCGGCGCGTTCGGCACGAAATCGCGGGCGCCGAGCAACCGCGCCGACGCCGCTTCGTCGCTCAGTGCCACCAGCTGGCCGGGCTTGCCAGCCTGGGCCAAGAGCGACAGGCCTCGGGGCTCGCTGGGGCCCCAGGGAACGAGCACGTCGACGCGCGTCGAGGGGGGCACGATCGCCTTCAGCGCGGCCGCGTCCAGTCCCGTGAACGAGTCGTGCCCGTCGCTCACCAGGACCACGCGCGCGGGGGGGCCTCCCTCGTGTTTGGCAACCCAGCTCAGGGCCGCGGTCACGCTCGAGCCACCGAACGCGCCGCGCTTCTGCACGGCCTCGACCACGCTGCCGTCGAGGCCGGCGGCGTCGCCGTCGAAGAGCGGCTCTACGCGCACGTCGTAGGCAGCGACGCGCAGCGCCGTGGTGGGGGGGAGCGCCTGGGCGAACGCGGAGAGGATCTCGAGCTGGCGTGCGAGTTGGTGCCCCCGCGCGAAGCTGGTGTCGATCAAGAACGTGACCGAGGCCGGCACGTCGCTCGCTCCCCGAGCCGCGACCTGCTTCTGCACGGTCAGGCCGTGACCGCTGAGCGAAGCCCCGGCACCGGCGTCGGCGCTTGCGAAGCGCAGCGTGAGCGTGCGGCGCTCGCCAGCGGCGAGATCGATCGTGTGCGAGCGAAACAGGCGGCCGCTCGGCTCGGGCGAGAGCTCGACCAGCTCGGGGGAGAGGCCAGCGCCCGAAAGCTCTGCAGCGATGACGCCGATGGGCAGGACCAGCGCCAGCTCTCCGCGCGAGGGTGCGCTGGCGGTCAGCGTGATCGACTGCTCGGCCATCGCCAAGGGGCCCTGCTGTTCGACCTTGAGCGGCGCCGAGTCGACGTCGGGCGTGGCTCCTCGGGAGCTGTGGAACGCCACGGCAGGGCTTTGGGGGAGGGCCAAGCCCCCGAGCTCGACCGGCCGCTTGGTGGCGCCCGCCGCGGAGCCTGGCGTGGCGGCGGGCTGGACCCTCGGCCCAGGTGCGGAGCAAGCAGCGAGGAGCAGCAGCAGGGCGAGGGAGCGCTTGGGCATATCGGGCTCAGACAACGGAAGAAGGGTTTGGTTTGGCACCATCGCGCGGGGCCTTCGGTTGACGCGAAGGGGCCCCAGAACCTACTTTGCCATGCCGCGTGTCGCGTGCGTGCACGCAGCGCGCAAAGGACAAGAGGAGCGTATGGCCGCGTTCAAGAACCTCGTCGACATGTTCCAGCAGTCGGTCAAGAAGTTCGGTCCGCAGGATCTGTTCGGGACCAAAGTGGGCGGTGAGTGGCGCTGGTCCACGTTCGAGGCGGTGGGCCGGCAGGTCGACGAGCTGCGCGCAGGACTCGCCTCGCTCGGCATCGCGCGCGGCGATTGCGTGGCCGTGGTCGCCAACAACCGCGAGGAGTGGGCCGTGCTCGCGTACGCCTGCTACGGCCTCGGAGCAGCGCTGGTGCCCATGTACGAGGCGCAGGCGCCCAAGGAGTGGGCGTTCATCTGCAACGATTGCAAGGCCGTGGCGGTGGTGGGTGGCTCGGCCAAGGTGTACGAGAAGTGCAAGGAGCTCGCCGGCAAGGTTGCGACGATCAAACACGTGATCGGCATCGAGCAACCGGAGTCCGACCCGCTGTCGTTCGCGGCGCTCCGCAAGAAGGGCGCCGCGTCTCCGGTGGAGCCGATCGACCCCGAGCCGGGCGACACGTCCTGCCTGATCTACACCTCGGGCACCACCGGAGACCCCAAGGGCGTGATCCTGTCGCACGGCAACATCATCTCCAACGTGAACGCAGTGCAGAGCATGCTGCCGATCGGCACCGAGGATCGCAGCCTCTCGTTTTTGCCTTGGGCACACTCGTTCGGCCACACGGCCGAGCTGCACGTGATGTTGAGCAAGGGCGCCAGCATCGCCCTGGCCGAAGCGGTGGACAAGATCATCCCCAACCTGGCCGAGGTGCACCCCACCATCATCTTCAGCGTGCCGCGCATCTTCAATCGCATCTACGACGTGGTGAACAAACAGGTCTCGGAGAAGCCGGCGATCGTGCAGAGCCTGTTCCAGTCGGGGCTGCGTGCGGCGCAGAAGCGCAAACGTGGAGAGGAGCCCACGCTGGGCGAGAAGATCGCTTACCCCATCGCCAAGAAGCTCATCTTCGACAAGACCGTGGCCCGGTTTGGCGGGCGGTTGCGGTGGGCGTTCTCCGGCGGCGCTGCGCTGTCGCGCGAGGTGGCCGAGTTCATCGACAGCCTCGGCATCACCGTGTACGAGGGCTACGGCCTGACCGAGACCAGTCCCATCACCACCGCCAACCGGCCTGACGCCCACAAGATCGGCAGCGTTGGCAAGGCGATCGAGGGCGTGCGCGTGGAGATCGACAAGTCCCAGACCAGCCCCGACTCCAAGGACGGCGAGATCGTGGTGTACGGCCCCAACGTGATGCAGGGCTACCACAACCGACCGCAAGAGACCGAGGCGGTGTTCACCAAGGACAGGGGCTTCCGCACGGGGGATCTGGGCTACCTCGACAGCGAGGGCTTCTTGTTCATCACGGGGCGCTTGAAGGAGCTGTACAAGCTGCAGAACGGAAAGTACGTGGCGCCCGCGCCGCTCGAGGAGAAGATGAAGCTCTCCCCGTTCATTGCCAACTGCATGGTCTACGGCGACAACCGGCTCTTCAACGTGGCGCTGTTGGTGCCGGACTTCGGCACCCTGAACGGCTGGGCCAGCGAGCACGGCATCAGCGAGCGAGACCCCGCCAAGCTGATCGAGAACGACCAGGTCAAGGCGCAGATGAAGGCGGAGGTCGACAAGTTCTGCGAGGAATTCAAAGGCTTCGAGGAGGTGAAGAAGGTGGCGCTCGTGGCTGAGGACTTCACCGTCGAAAATGGCCTGCTCACTCCTTCCATGAAGCTCAAGCGCCGCGTCGCCACCGAGCTGTACAAGGACAAGATCGAGGCGCTCTACGCGGGCGCTTGATCCATGACGCAGGCGGGGCGGGACTGGAAGGCGGAGCGCGGAGCATTCCCCACCGCCACGCCGTCGCGGTCGGGCGCGGTCACCGTGCCGCTCGCGCGACCGAGCGACCTGCCGCCGCCCTCGGTTGCGCCCGAGAGCGCGGCGCCCGCGTTGCCGGCGATCGCCGAGCTCGCGGGCGTGGCGGAGGTGCTGCGCGAGTCCGAGACGGCGCGCACGCTGGTGTTCTACCGCGCCATGTTGGTGGTGTCCGCGCTGGTCCTGGCGGCGCTGCCGGTGCTTCCTGGCCCCACCTGGCTGCGGCTCACCACGGCCGTGGCCTGCTTCATCGCTTGCTGTGTGTGTTTGGCCGCGGTGGTGATCGGTCGCGACCGCAAGCGCTACACCCCGCGCGTCGCGGCCGGGTTCGCCGTGGCGCTGACCAGCTTGGCGGTGGTGGTCATCTACTACTTGGGACTCTACTCGGCCTCGGCCACGCTGCTGTCGGTCGGCATCTATTTCTATGGCTCGAGTGAGAGCCGCGCCGTTGCGCGTCTGGCCTACATCAACTGCGCCGCCCTCTACTTCGTGGTGACACTCGGCATCGCCATCGATCTGATCCCCGACCTGGCCGTGTTCTCGGTGGAGCACGTGGCCAGGGCGTCGCGCTTCTATCGCGTGATCATGCAACAGGCGATCTTCGGGATGACGTTCTACCTGGCGCGCAGCGTGCGGCGCGCGACCCAAGCGGCCATGGAGCGCGCGCGAGAGAACGATCTCATGCTCAAGCAGCGAGAGGCCCAGCTGCGCGAGGCGCAGGGCGAGCTCGACCGCGCGCTGCGTCCGGGCGAGGGGCGCCTCAGCGGCAAGCAGATCGAGCGCTTCAAGCTTGGCGATCTGCTCGGACGCGGCGGCATGGGTGAGGTGTACGCCGCAGAGGACGGCGCCACCAAGGAGCGTGTGGCGATCAAGCTCTTGCACCCCAACATGCTCGAGGACGCGAACAACGTGGAGCGCTTCCTGCGCGAAGCGCGCGCCGTGGGGTCCGTCCCCAGCGAGCACGTGCCCAAGCTGATCGAGGTGGGCACCACCCAAGGTGGCGTCCCGTTCATCGTGATGGAGCTGCTCGAGGGCCACGACTTGGCCTTCTACCTGCGACGCACGCCGCAGCTGCCGCTGCTCCAAGTGGTGGAGATGGTCGAGCACACCGCGCGCGCTCTCTCGGCGGTGCGTGAGGCGGGCATCGTCCACCGCGACCTCAAGCCCGGTAACCTGTTCCTCACCGACACGCTGCCCCGCTGCTGGAAGGTGCTCGACTTCGGCCTGTCCAAGCTGCAAGGCACCGAAGCGATCACCAAGGATCAGGCCGTAGGCACGCCGTCCTACATGGCGCCCGAGCAGATTCACGGTCACGAGGTGAACCACCTGGCCGATCTCTATGCGCTCACGGCGATCGCCTACCGGGCCATCACCGGGCGTGCCCCGTTCTTGGGCGACGAGGTGGCGCACGTGCTCCTCGACGTGATCAGCCGCATGCCCGAGGCGCCCAGCGAGTTTGCGCAGCTGCCCGTCGACGTGGAGCTGGTGCTCGCGATCGGACTGGCCAAGCGGAGGAGCGAGCGTTTCGCCACGGTCGAGGAGCTGGCCAGGGCCCTGCGGGCCGCCGCGGACGGGGCGCTCGACGACGCGACGCGCGCCCGCGGCTGGGCCGTGCTCAAGAATGCGCCCTGGGGTGCGGTCGTGCGCAAGCGGAAGTGAACGACCGAGTTGGCCAACTTCGCCGCGGCGCACCATGATCGCCCGGTGCGCTGCTTGGTTTCCGTGTTGCTGCTCGCGTCCGCCTGCGACCGCCCCGGGGGCGAGCGCTCGGAGAGCGCGCCCACCCCGAGCGCCGAAGAGGTCCCGTCGCAGGCACCCGCCGCCCGACCCGAGCTGCGCTCCACCACCGAAAGGCCCCCGCCACCTCGGCGGGGTGATCCAGGCGCTTCCTGCCCCGCCGACATGCGGGTCGTCGCTGGCGAACATTGCCCCGCGCCGGAGCAGGTGTGCGAGGCCTGGAACGAGGTGAACGTCACCGGCGTGCCGCAGAAGAACCAGTGCCGGCGCTACCGCGAGCCAGCGCGCTGCCTGAGCGCGCGCCGTACCCCCATGCGCTTTTGCATGGACACCTTCGAGTGGCCCAACAAGAAGGGCGAGGTGCCCAGGAACCTCACCAGCTGGCAGGAAGCCAAGGACCTGTGCGAGGCCGCCGGCAAGCGCTTGTGCAGCGACGTGGAGTTCACGTTCGCCTGTGAGGGCGAGGCGATGAAGCCGCACGTCACAGGCTTCGTGCGCGACGGCGACAAGTGCTGGTTCGACCGGCCCTACCGCGAGCGCACGTTCGACTTCGAAAAACACGACGCGTGCGCGGCGAGCCAGGCATGCCGGGAAGCGCTTTCGGCGATCGACCAGCGCCAGCCCGCGGGGCTGCGTCCGGAGTGTGTGTCCGACGACGGCGTGTTCGACCTCAACGGCAACGTCAACGAATGGGTGCAGCTGCCGGGCCGAGGTTTCGCCAAACGCGCCGGGCTCAAGGGCGGCTGGTGGGGCCCGGTGCGCGACCGCTGCCGGCCCATCACCACCTTCCACGGCGAGAGCGACTACGGCTACGAAGTCGGCTTTCGTTGCTGCAAGGACGCTTTGCCCTGATGGCTTCCTTCTTTGCGACGACGGCCAAGGGCACCGAGGGCGCGCTGAAGAGCGAGCTTCGTGCGAAACACTTCCGCGGCGTCAGGGGTGATCGCGGCGGTGTCCACTTCGAGGGGCCGCTTTTGGAGGGCTACCGTGCGTGCGTCGAGCTGGCCTGCCCGATGCGCGTGTTGCTCGCGGTGGGCGCCTTCGAGGCCCAGAACGAGCAGGCGCTGTACGAGGGCATGCGCGCGATCGACTGGTCGCCCTACCTGTCGGACAAGACGACCCTGGCGGTGCGCTCGAGCACGCGATCCAGCGCGCTCACCCATTCGCAGTACGTGGCGCAGAAGTCCAAGGACGCCATCGTGGACCAGCTGCGCGATCGATTGGGCGCAAGGCCCAGCGTGAACCTCGATGATCCGGACGTGGTGGTGAGCGTGCACTTGGCTCGGGATCACGCCACCGTGCACTTGGACCTGAGCGGCACACCGCTGTTCCAGCGCGGCTATCGGGTGCCCCACCAGGGCGCTCCGCTCAAAGAGACATTGGCGGCGAGCCTCTTGTGGCTGGCCGAGCTCAGCGACGACAAACCCTTCGTCGATCCGATGTGTGGATCCGGCACGCTCGCCATTGAAGCCGCGTTGTCGATGACTCGCTCGTCGCCGGGGCGCATCGATCCGACGCGACGCTTCGGCTTCCAGCGCTGGTTGTCGTTTGGCGACGAGGATGCTCGCGCGCTGGCAGAGATCCTTGAACGGGCCGGCGCGCGGGTGCTTGCCCCGCACGAGGTGCCCGAGGTGGTCGCACGCGACCTCGACCCTGCGGCGCTGCGCATCGCCGAGGAGAGCGCACGGCGCGCTGGGGTGAAGGTGCGCTTCGAGCGCGGCGACGTGGGCGAGCTCCGGGGAACGCGCGCCATGACGGTGGTGACCAATCCACCCTATGGCGAGCGCATGAGCTTCTCGGCCCAAGACGCCCGCCGTATGGGGCAGGCGCTCGCTGGGCTCGCGGGCTCCGACGTGGCCATCATCACCGGTGACAAGGCAATGCTTCGCGCCATTCCCATGCGCAGCGAGAAGGAGATCGTGGTCATGAACGGCGATTTGGAGTGCGTCTTCGCGCGCTATCGGCCGCGGAGCAGGCCATGAAGCAGGTTTACCCCGCGGCGGATCGCAATCGAGAGCCCATCGCCGAGGCGCTGCGCGCCGTGCTGCCGGAGCAGGGGAGGGTGCTCGAGATCGCGTCCGGCACCGGCCAGCACGTGGTGCACTTCGCCGCGCGGTTTCCCCGGCTGACGTTCCTGCCCTCGGACATGGACCCCGAGCTCCGCGCCAGCGTCGCCGCGTATGTGGGCGAGGCGGGGCTCTCGAACGTCGAGCCGCCACGCAACGTGGACGTCACCGCCGAAGGCTGGGAGGAGCCGGTCGACGCGGTCATCTGCAGCAACATGATCCACATCGCGCCCTGGGCGGCGACGCTCGGGCTGTTCCGCGGCGCGTCGCGCTGCCTGGCCGCGGGGGCGCCGCTGGTCTTGTACGGTCCGTTCCGATTCTCGGGGCAGTTCACGTCGCCGAGCAACGAGACGTTCGATCTGAGCTTGCGCGAGCGCAACCCGGAGTGGGGCGTGCGTGACGTGGCGGATCTGACGGAGGTCGCGGCGGCGAATGGCTTCGCGCTCGAGGCGACGGTGGCGATGCCGGCCAACAATCACGTGTTGGTGTTTCGGCGCACGGTCTGAACGACGTCGCGCTCTCGGAACGCGACCTTTTGGTCACGCTTGTCAATGCGGACTCTTCGGTCACATTCGATGATGAGACTTGTTGGTCACCCATTGCGGCGGGAGCTGACCTCTTAGTCACGGGGGCGATCTTTGTCGCGCTCACCGGGGGCCCGGGCTAACCACGGCGCCCATGGCGACTCCCGCGGCGCGTATCCTGGGCATGGGGCACTACCTGCCGCCGATCGTACGCACGAACGCAGACCTCGAGCGGATGGTCGAGACCTCGGACGCCTGGATCGTCGAGCGCACTGGCATCCGCGAGCGCCGCGTCGCCCCGCCGGAGATCGTCACCAGCGACATGGCCGCCGCCGCCGCCAAGCTGGCGCTGGAGCAAGCCGAGCTCTCGGCGGCCGATCTCGACATGATCTTGGTGGCGACGGTCACACCCGACATGCCGATGCCGGCCACGGCGGTGTACCTGCAGCAGAAGCTCGGCGCGGGCACCTGCCCGGCGTTCGACCTCAGCGCGGCCTGCGCCGGGTTCGTGTTCGGTCTCTCGATCGCAGACCAGTTCATCCGCACGGGGGCGATGAGACACGTGCTCGTGGTGGGCGTGGAGCTCTTGTCGCGCGTGGTGGACTGGACGGATCGCACCACCTGCGTGTTGTTCGGCGATGGCGCCGGCGCGGCCGTGCTGGGGCCCGCAGCCGGCGCGGAGGTGAACGGACGCAAGCGCGGCATCCTCTCCACCAAGCTGCGCACCGACGGCTCCCTCGCCTCGTCGCTCAACATCCCCGGCGGCGGCAGCGCTCGGCCGCAGGGCGAGGACGTGTTGCGCGAGAAGCTCCATACCGTGCACATGCGCGGTCAGGACGTGTTCAAAGTGGCGGTCAAGAACCTGCACTCGTCCAGTCAGGCCGCGCTCGACGACCTGGGCATGACCGGCGCCGATCTCGAATGGATCTGTCCGCATCAAGCCAACATGCGCATCATCGATTTGGCGGTGACCAAGCTCGGCGTCAGCCGCGACAAGATGCTCACCAACATCGAGCGCGTGGGCAACACCTCGAGCGCCAGCATCCCCATCCTGCTGGACGAGAGCATCCGGTCCGGCAAGGTCAGGCCCGGGGACCGCGTTCTCATGTGCGCGCTGGGCGCGGGCATCTCGTGGGGCAGCGCCGTCGTCACGGTGTGAGCCGTCGCACGCCTTGACGGCCGAGAGCGGCGGCAGCAGCCCGAGCGGGTCACCAGGCCGTTGTGCTCGCATGCGGCGGCCGGATGTGGTGTCATCGCCGTGCAGTGCGCAAGGGTGCAGCCTCACTCTTCTCGGCCGCCGCGGCACTCGCGGCCAGCGTCGCACGCGCGGACGGCCCGCCTGTGCGTCGCGCCGGTGCGCTGATTGACGCCTGGAGGCATCTGCTCGCCGCGGGGTCGGTCGCGGACGCCTGCGACGTTCTGAGCGGTGAACGGCAGGGCCGCGCTGCCACGCTTCGCTGGCGTGTGCGCGCTGGCCTCGTGGCGCTCGAGGAAGGTTGAGCGGGAGCTCCGTACGGCGGCTGCTCGCCGCGGTCTGGCCCCTGGTTGCGGAGGCCCGCCGCGCAAGAGCGCTTCTCGCGCTGACCGCGGTCGGTGGGTGCCATTGGGCCATCGACTTCGAGGAGCGGGTCTACGTCGAGTGCGAAGGGAGCGAGGTGGCCTGCGAGGGAAATGGCACCGTTGCGTGCGTCGACGGTCGCTGGTCGGAACCGATCGCGTGCGCTGGCGGGGCGAGCTGCAGCGACGGGCAGTGCGTCGATGGGTGCGCCGGGGGAGTGTGTGTGCCCGCCCCCCCGGAGGGTTGGGAAGGCCCGTTCGTCTTGTACGAGGGCCCCAACGGCATGTCTGCCCCGGCCTGCGATCCGGGCTACCCCACCATCATTGGCGATTTCTTCGGCGAGCTCGACGGGGGCAGCGCCAGCTGTGATTGTAGCTGCGGGCCGGCGAGGGGCATCGTGTGCAGCGCCTTGTTGCCTGTTTGCTACAACGCCAGTTGCTTCGATCCCTGCAGTGCGGGACTGAACGATCCGACGCAGTCTCTTTCGCCGTTCGCGGGGTGCTCTGTGACCACCCCCTACGAGAACGCGGTCCATCTCGGCGAGCCCCTGCCCACCAACATGGGGTCTTGCCAGCCAACGGACGCCGAATCCATCCCGACTCCGGCGTTCGCGACGGCAGCGCGGGTGTGCGGCGGGGCGGCGAGCACGAGCGACGGTTGTGCAGCGAGCGCGCTGTGCGTGCCCGAGGCGGGGGCCGATTTTGCCCGCACCTGTGTGGCCCACTCGGGCGACCTGCTTTGTCTGGATCCGTTCTATGCGGTGAAGCACCTGCTGGCCTCGGGGTTCGAGGATTCTCGCAGCTGCTCGCCTTGTGGCTGCGATACGCCCGAGTCCACCTGCGGCGGGACGGTCCATTTCAGCAGCGACGATTGCAACATCCTGATCGATCAACTGCCGGTCGGCGCGTGCGTGGCCAACCCTGGCGGCGGCCTTTCCATCAACTACGCGGTAAGCCCGTCGGGCACCTGCGCCAGCAACGGCGGCGAGCTGATTGGCAGCGTGACCGAACAAGGCCCGATCACGCTGTGCTGCGACGGTTGAGCTCCTTGCCCGTGCGGAGAGCGCAGGCTGCGGAACGGAGGAGGCCTGAGCCCGGCGAGGCGAAAGAGACGGCCGCGCGAGCTGCGCCGCCGGCCGGTGCGCCTCGGGTCGACGACCGCGTTGCCCGCTCGAGCACCACGAGCAGGCGGCGAGGACGTCTGTCGTCCCCGTGGTGAGCGATGATCGTCCACCGCGAAGTCGCCCTGCGGGGGGGTCGCCGAAGAGCACCGCGCCCGCGCCAGGCCGAGCGAGCCTGGCGGGGCTGGCCTCGGACCGGCGCGATCTGTCCAGGCTCGATCCGTGGAACCGAGCAAGAGAATCTGATCGCGACGGGCTTGGCCCGCTGGCCTCGGGCGTTGCTACGCTTGAAGGCATCTCCGTTGCGTAGGAAGCGGCTCATCGTCCTGGGTGTGGTGCTCGCGGTGCTCGCGGCCGGGGTGGCGCTGTTCCCAGTGCTCGTGCGCTCCAAGCTGCGCGCCGCGGCGGCCCGCTACGGCGCCGAGGTCGAGGCGGAGTGGGTGTTGCCTGGCTGGGGCGGCGTCTCGCTTCGGAACGTGACGGCGTCGCACCCGGACGCACCGGGCATCCGCGCGAGCTTTCGCGAGGTGGTGGTCGGTTGGGGTAGCCCGCGCGAGGTGGCGGCGGAGGGTGGCAAGGTCGAGCTGCAGGGGGCGCTCGAGGACCTGCACGTCCAGGTAGAACGTGTGCGAGACCGCATGCCGAGCGGCGGCGGCGGTGGCGGCGCCGGAACCAAGCTCACACTGTCGGCCTTCGATGTGACCTACCGGGGACCGGACGGCTCGGGGGAGGCCCGGGGGGTGACCCTGGAGCGGCCCGACGGCAGGTGGGTGCTCAAGGCCGAGGGGGTGAGCGCGGAGGGGGCGCTCGGCTCGGTCGTGGTGGCCGAGCCCCACGTGGAAGTCGAGCGGGGTGCGGAGTCGGCGCGACTGTTGGTGCTCAAGACCAGGGCCATCGATCTGAAGGCCAAGATCTCGAGCGCGGCAGAGCTTGGGGCGGCGGCGTCGGTCGGCGCCTCCGGCTCACGGCTCGTGCGAGCGCGCCAGCTGCTCGATGGTCTGTCGCGGGAGCTCGAAGAGCGGGTCGCGGCGGACGCACAGGTGGAGCTGAGCGGAGTCTCCGCGCTGATCGAGCGCGGCGAGGAGCGACTGAGCTTGGGCCCTGCCACCATGCGACTGTCGAAGAGGGACGGCCGCTTCGTTCTGGAGTACGTGGCAGGCGCGCTGGGCGGCTCGGCCGAGACCGAATCCTTGATCGTGCGAGCCCCGCTGCCGGTCGCGAGCGATCCGCTGCGAGTCGAGGTCCGCGGCGGGCCGATCTCGCTGTCAGCCCTCGGCGTCAAAGAGGGCGACTTCAAGCTGCAAGAGGTCGAGCGTGCGTTGCTCCGTGCCAACGCGACGATCGAGGTGGATGCGCAAGGCGAGGTGTTGAGCTTCGACGGAGATGGCCGGGTCGAGGGGCTGTCTGCGCACGTGCCCGCGCTGTCGCGAGAGCCCCTGCGCGGGCTCAAGGCCTCGTTCCGTGGCGGCGTGCGCGCGGCGCTCGACGGCAGCAAGGTCAGCGTGAAGGCGGGGGAGCTCGAGCTCGGCAACGTGCGCTTGCTGACCAGCTTCGACGCCAGCTACTCGCCCCCCAAAGACGCCAAGGCGCGCCCTCACCTGACCGTCGCTGGCACCTTCGAGGTGCCGCTCTCACCCTGCCAGGCGCTGCTGGACGCGGCGCCGCAAGGCCTGTTGCCCACGCTCACAGGCATGCGCTTGGCGGGCTCGATCTCGCTCAAGGGGCACGCGAAGATCGACACCGAGAAGCTCGACAAGGACTTTCAGCTGAGCTGGGATCTCGGCAGCACCTGTCGCGTCACGGACGTGCCGCCGAGCATCGACGTGGCGCAGTTCCGTCGCTCCTTCAAGCAGCGTGTCTACACGCCGGCGGGGGAGCGCGCCAGCGATGTGGAGACTGGGCCGGGCACGCCGGGGTGGGCGGGTTATGGCGCGATCTCGCGCTACATGACGGTGGGCGTCGTGTCCTTCGAGGATGCGCGCTTCCACCACCACGAAGGTTTCGATCAGGAGGCGATCAGGAACTCGATCCGAGAGAACCTGCGCCGCTGGCAGTTCGTGCGAGGCGCGAGCACGCTGAGCATGCAGCTCGCCAAGAACCTGTACCTGGCCCGCGACAAGGTGCTCGGCCGCAAGCTCGAGGAGGCGTTCCTGACGATGTACCTCGAGCAGGCGCTGACCAAGGAGCAGATCCTCGAGCTTTACCTGAACATCGTGGAGTTCGGCCCCAACGTGTACGGCGTGTCGGACGCGGCTCAGCACTACTTTCGCAGCTCTGCCTCTGGGCTCTCGATCTCGCAGGCGTTCTATTTGGCGTCCATCCTGCCGTCGCCCAAGAAGGAGCACTTCGGTCCGGGTGGCTCGCTCTCGCAAGGCTGGCTCAAGCTCCTGCGCACGGTGATGAAGCACGCGCACAAGCGAAACCGCATCTCGGACGAAGAGCTCGCCGCAGGTCTGGCCGAGATCCCGGTGAGGGGCTCCACCTCGCCCATGAAAGACCCCAACGCCGAGCAAGTTCCGGAAGCCCCGCTGGACGATGCCGAGCGAGAGCTGCCGCTTTCGCCGTGACGCTCTGTTAGTCTGATCGGATGCGTCCGCGAGGGTGGCTGGTGTTGGGCTTCTCGGTCCAGCTCGTTGCCGCCTGTTCCCTGGTCTTCCCGTCGAGCGACTTCCTCGGATCGGACCCCGGCACAGGCGGTGGCGGTGCGTCGGTTTCGACGAGCAGCTCCAGCGGCGGCAGTGGCGGCGTAGGCGGTGGCATGGGGGGCGCGCCGCCGGGCGCGGTTGCGCGTGTGTTCATCGCCTTCGGCGATCGCGATCGCCCTCCGGGCGCGCCGATGTCGTTCGACACCGACCTGAATGACATCTCGTACGCCGACCTCGATCAGAATGGGCGGTTGTCGTCCTGGCAGGTCACCACGCCCGCTCCGTTCACCGGCTCGTTCAACATCGCGGTCGTGGACGGCGTGTTCGTGGCCTTCGGTCGCGTCGAGCAGATCGACAATTTCGACCGGCCCAGCGCGCTGTTCTCTGCTGTGGTACCGAACGGCTTGGCCGGCGACTGGACGGTCTCCTCCGATCCCACGACCCTCAACACCGACAGCTCCACGCCTTCGTACCGCGGCGGCGGCGCGGGCTACATCCTGGGCGGCAGCGTGACGGTGGACGCGTCCACCAGCGAGCTCACGGACACCTACTACCTGCCCGTCGACGCGGCGGCGCGGACGGTCTCGGCCAGGGTGCAGAGCTCCGACTTGATCACCGCGCGCTACCGCTTCGGCACGTTGATCCACAGCGGGCGCATGTACGTCGCGGGTGGCTACGACGGATCGAACTTCGATCTGGTCGAGTCGGCGCCGATCAACGCAGACGGCTCACTCGGCCCCTTCTTGTCGGAGCCGGCGCTGGTCGACGATCGCGCCGCGGCGTATCGCGTCTACTACCCGGCGATGTGCGCGTCCGAGACCCACATCTATCTGGTCGGTGGCTCGCTCAGCTCCTCCGCGCGATCCGATATCGTCCTCTTCGCGGAGCTCGGTGCGAGCGGTGAGATCCTGGCGTGGCAGGCAGGCACGAAGTTGCCGTCGCCGGTCACCCTCAGCAGCTGTTTCGTGCACGACGGCACCCTCTACTCCCTCGGCGGCGAGGGCGCGACCGAGCGGACGGCGCGCGTGATCTCGAGCCCGCTCGGCGCCGATGGCGCGAACGGCACCTGGGCCGAGCTAGACCCCCCATTGCCCTTCGGGCGAAGCGACATGGCCCTGACAGTGGTCCCATTCGAGTGAGCGCGATGTCCTCCACAGACGGGATGTCGGCCAGTCGCCAGCGGCGTGTGGTGGGGCGGTACGTTCTTTATGGGGAGATCGCTGCCGGCGGCATGGCCACGGTCCACTTCGGGCGCTTGGTGGGGCCGGTCGGCTTCGCGCGCACCGTGGCGATCAAGCGGCTTCACCCGCACCTCGCGCGCGACCCGGAGTTCGTGGCGATGTTCCTGGACGAGGCGCGTCTGGTGGCGCGCATTCGCCACCCGAACGTCGTGCCGACGCTCGACATCGTGGCCTCCGATGGCGAGCTCTTGCTGGTCATGGAGTACATCCAGGGCGAATCGCTGGGCAAGCTCACGCGCGCCGCTGCGTCGCAAGGAGGTGTGCCGCTCGCGGTCACGAGCGCGATCATGATCGGCGTGCTGGAGGGGCTGCACGCCGCGCACGAGGCGCGCAGCGATCGCGGCGAGCCGCTCGACATCGTTCATCGCGACGTTTCTCCCCAGAACGTTCTCGTGGGTGAAGACGGCGTCGCTCACGTGCTCGACTTCGGCGTGGCCAAGGCCGCGGGCCGCCTGCAACAGACGGGCGAGGGGCAGGTCAAAGGCAAATTCGCCTACATGTCGCCAGAGCAGCTCGCACAGCTGCCCATCGATCGGCGGACGGACGTGTATGCGGCCAGCGTGCTCTTGTGGGAGACGCTCACCGGTCGCAAGGCGTTCGACGGCGATTCGAGCGCGAGCGTGGTGTACGCGGTGGTGCACAACAACCTGGAGCCTCCGAGCCGCTTGGTTCGCGGGGTGCCCGCCGCGCTCGACGCCGTGGTGATGCGTGGGCTGTCGAAACGCCCCGAGGACCGCTTCAGGAGCGCCCATGACATGGCCGTGGCGCTCGAGGACGCGCTGCCGCCCGCGACGCCCAGGCGCGTGCAGGAGTGGGTGCAGTCGGTCGCCGACCGGGTGCTCAAACTGCGCGCGCAGAACGTTGCGGCGATCGAGAACGACTCGGCCGTGTCCGGCACCAACGAGGATTCTTCTGCCAAGACCGCGCTCGAGGCCGTGCGCGATGCCGGCCAGCGCGCCTCCTCGCCCTCCTCCACTTCACCCGGCACCGTGCCGCCCGCAGAGCGCAGCGTCACCTCCGGTGTGGACGTGTCAGGCGGCCCGCGCAAGAGCCGCTTGCTGGTCGCAGGCGCGGTGTCGGGCGCGGCGATTGCGGGCGTGGTCCTCGCCTTGGGCCTCTCTTCGGTGACCGCCAACGGCCCGAGCCCTGCCGCCTCAGGCGACCCGCGCAAAGCGGAGAACGAGACCCCCGACCAGGCCGGGGAGCCGAGCGCGGCGAACACCCAGACGACGGTAGGTAGCCAGGTCGCCGTTCCGGGCGCGGCAGCCGAGAGCGCAAGCGCAGCGCCCAGCGCGAGCGCAACCCCCACCCACAAACGTGTCGCGCCGGGCGCTGGGCCCGCCAAACCCCCCAAGGCGGACTGCGCCAATCCCTTCACCATCGACGCTTCGGGGCGCAAAAAGCCGAGGCCGGAGTGCTTCCGATGAGGGCTCGCGGGCTTTTGTGGGTGATTCCGTTCATGTTGGGGCTGGGCCCCGGCGTCGCTCAGGCGCAGGCCAAGGGCGACAACGCCGTCTGTATCGAGGCCTACGAGCAAGTTCAGGCGCTGCGCGAGCAGGGCCAGCTGATCGAGGCGCGCGAGAAGGCCGTCCTCTGCGCGGCACAGACGTGCCCCAAGGTGCTCGCCGGCGAGTGCGCGGGCTGGCTCACTCAGGTCACGGAGAGCACGCCCTCCGTCGTGCTCGCGGCCACCGACGCGCAAGGCAACGACCTGGTCGACGTGCGCGTCACCGTCGACGGCAAGGTCGTGACGGAGCAGCTCGGAGCCCGCGCTGTGCCGCTGAATCCCGGCACCCACAAGTTTCTATTCGAGTCCAAGCCGCACGGCACAAGCGAGGTCAGCGTCGTTTTGCGCGAGGGCGAGAAGGCGCGCAAGATCTCCGTGTCGCTCAAGCCCGTCGTGGCGGGCACGGCCCCGCAACCCAGCGCGCCGGAGTCGGAGCGGCCGGTGCCGATCAGCTTCTGGCTGGTGGGCGGCGTCGGCGCCGCGGCGGTGGGGGGCGGCGTGGTGTTCGAGTCACTCGGCCTGGTGAAGGCAGGCGAGCTCGAGGACTGCAAACCAGCGTGCGCCAAAGCCGACGTCGACGAGATGTCGCGCAACTTCTTGATCGGCGACGTGGCGGTCGGCGTCGGGGCGTTGGGCCTGGGTGCCGCCCTGCTCGTGTACTTGACGCGGCCGGAGGTGGCTCCCGCGGCGTCCAAGCCTGCGGTCAGCTTCGACGCGGGGCCTACCGGCGCGATGTTGCGCGCGCGCTTCTGAGGTGCGGGCACGCTGGACGAGCCAGGCTCCGGTTCCGTACGCTGCGGGGATGGCGTCAGTGTTGGCTCGGTTCGGGCTCGTGGCCGCGCTCGTGGCTGCGGCGAGCTTCCCAGAGGTTCTCGTCGCGCAGGTCCCGACCACTGCGGTCGAGGACGAGCCGGAGCCCGAGGGGCCGCCGCCGACGGCCGAGGAGATCGACGCGCGTCGCGGCGAGAGCCGCAAGCGCCGCAAGGCGGTGGTGATCCCCAATCGGCCGGCGGCCGAAGCCAACATGGAGGACGAAGAGCCCACGGAGGAGACGGAGTCGGTCCCCTCGCGCAAGCGCGCTCGCGACGAGGACGACGACGGGCCGCGCACCAATCCACGGACTGTCGGACTGGCGCTCACGATCTCTGGCTTGATCGTGGGATTGGGCGCTGGCGCGGTGGGCGCGGCGGGGGGCATCACCGGTGACCAGCCGACGCAGATCACGGCGGCGGTGCTCGCGGGCGTGGGTGGCTCGCTCAGCGTGGCGGGGTTGATTGTGATGCTGACGGCCAGCTCCTCCGGTACCGCGAGCGCGCCAACTCCGGTGTGGATCGGCGTGAGCCCCACGTCGGCCTCCGTGTTTGGCACGTTCTGACGCCATGAACGGGGCAGCTGGCTACGATTGCGACCTGCTCGTGATCGGTGCGGGATCCGGCGGCGTGCGAGCCGCTCGCGTGGCGGCGAGCCTCGGGGCCCGCGTGATGGTGTGCGAGTCGGCGGCGCTCGGCGGGACCTGCGTCAACGTGGGCTGTGTACCCAAGAAGCTCATGGTGTTGGGCGCGCATTTCGCGGACGAGTGGCGCGACGCCGCCGGCTACGGCTGGGACGTGCAGCCACCCACCCACCAATGGTCCGCGCTCATCGCGAACAAGGACGCCGAGATCGCCCGGCTCAATGGCGTCTACCAGCGCCTGCTCGAGGGGCGAGGCGTGGAGATCCTGCGCGGGCGGGGCAGCTTGGTGGGGCCCCATCGCGCGAGAGTCGTGGGGCCAGAGGGCGCCGTCCGCGAGGTCTCCGCCGCCCACGTGTTGCTCGCGGTCGGCGGCAAACCGGTACGTCCCACCATCCCAGGCGCAGAACACGTCTGGGTCTCCGACGACGTGTTCCACTTGAACGAGCTCCCGCGGCGCGTCTTGGTGGTGGGTGGCGGCTACATCGCAGTGGAGTTCGCCGGCATCTTCCACGGTCTGGGCGCCCAGGTGACACAGATCTACCGGGGGCCCCTGTTCCTGCGCGGCTTCGATCGTGATGTGCGCGTGCATCTCGACGAACAGATGCGCCACAAGGGCATCGATCTGCGCTTCCACCGCGACCTTCGCGCCGTTGCGCGGATCGACGAGCGTACGCTGGAGGCCACGCTGGACGACGGTGAGCGGTTGGAGGTAGGTGGCGTGCTGGCGGCCATCGGCCGCGTGCCGAACACCCGGGAGCTGGGGCTGGAAGCGCTGGGCGTGCGCACCAGCGCAAGCGGCGCCGTATTGGTGGACGAGCGGTTCCGAACGTCGGTGCCGTGGATCTACGCGGTCGGTGACGTGATCGAGCGGGTGCAGCTCACCCCCGTCGCGCTGGCCGAGGGCATGATCGTGGCGCGGAACCTGTTTGGCGGCGAGTCTGGGCGCGCCAGCTACGACATGATCCCCTCCGCTGTGTTCTCGAACCCTCCTATTGGCACAGTGGGCCTCAGCGAGGACGAGGCGCGTGAGGAGCTGGGTGCGGTCGACGTGTACCGCTCGACGTTCACCGCCATGAAGGCCACGCTCACCGGCCGCGGCGACAGGACGCTGATGAAATTGGTGGTGGACCGGCGCTCTCAGCGGGTCGTGGGGGTGCACATGGTCGGGCCGGAGGCCGGCGAGATCATTCAAGGCTTCGCGGTGGCCCTCAAGTGTGGCGCCACCAAGCAGCAGTTCGACGCCACGATCGGCATCCACCCGACGGCCGCAGAGGAGCTCGTGACGATGCGCGAACGTTGCGCCGAGCCCGATCACGACCAGACCGTCGCCCACGTGGAGCCGCGCCTGGCGCGCAAGATCGTTCACCACCGCTGGGAACACGAAGACTGAGACGCGCGTCGGCTCAGATGCACTCGAGCGACGTCACCTGAGTGATGACGGGGGAGCCTTGCCCGCAATGGGTCGCCGCTTCGAGCACGTTGGTCGTCTTGGCCAACTGCGTGACTTGCTTGGTCGAAGCGTTGGCGGGGCCGGTCTCGCCGCCAGCGGTTTGGCACTGGCTCTCGACGTGCATGCGGCACGTGACCGGCAAATCACATTGGTTCTGTATGGTCGCGACGCAGCGACCTGCCCCGCAGGAGGCGGTCGCGAGCGCGCAGCTCCGGCCAGTCAAGAGCTTCTCTTCGTGCGGCGTCGTCGCCGCTTCGGTCGGCGCGGAGCAACCGAGCGAGCCGAGCCAGACGAACGCGGCGATGGTTCGCATGGCTCAGCGGGTGCGCGCGACGAACTCGACCCGGCCCTTGGCGCCCGCCGCGGTGAGCCCTGCGCCAATGGCTACGACCTGCATGCTGGCCTTGTCGACGCCGTGCTTGTGGAGCTCCGCCATCACCACCTCGGCCCTCTTCTTGGCCAACGCGTCGGCGTCCTTCTCGCTGCCTTCGGCGTGCCCCCACACCTCGAACATCGGCGTTGGGTTCTTCTCTGCAGCCATGCGCTTGGCCAGCGACTTCAGCGCCTCGCGCTGCGGGTCGTCCAGCGCGGCCGAGCCGCTCGGAAACTCCAGCACGTCGTGCACGGGGTAGGGCTTCATCGCCGCGCAAGAAAGGCAGGGCATCGGCGGCGACACCTTGGAGGCCGCGACGTGCTTCAACCACTCATGCTCACTGAGCGGACCATAGGCGGCCGAGAGCTCCGTGTAGTGCGCCTCGGCCTCGGCCAGGCGCGCGCTCAAGAAGGCTTGCTGCTCGGCGACTCGTTTGCCCAATGAGGGTGGCGAGAAGCCGGGGTGACAGAGGCCCGGTCGCAGGTCGCCAATCGCGTCGCGCGCTTTGGAGAGCGCCTGACCCAGCTTTCGCCAGGCCTCGCGGCACTCGGGGGCCTTGGGATCACACAGGCCTTGCTCGCTGTCCCACAACGCCTTCACCGCTGCGTAGGGGGCGTCGAGTTGCTTGGCGAAACCCTCGAACGAGGATCGACCCGCGGCGGAGATGGAAGCTGGGACGGTGCTGTTCGGCGCAGACTTCAACACGTCGTCCCAGCTGGGCAGAGGTTTCACCGTGGGCTTCGCTGCGGGGCCGGCGGTGCTGGTCGGTGGCAGCGGCACGCTCACGTCTGCGGAGGCGCTCGTTGCGGCCTGCTGTGGCCCGGGCTCTCCGGGCGCCGAGCAGCTCAGCGACGCCAGTGCGGAAGAGAGCAGCAGCGCGCGGCGCGCCAAGATGGCCGCGCGTTCATGGTCGTTGGAGTCGTCCATGGCGCGCCAGCGTAGCCGCTTTCCTGCTTTCCTGCGCGCATTCCTGCTCGATCCGCGCGCCGTGTCGAAGCCGACGCAAGACTCTGCCGAGCTCGAGACAGAGCGCTTGCTTGAGAGGAGACGTGTGATGAAGGTGCTGAGCGTGGTCGTGCTTTTCGGGGTGATGGCGGTTTCCGGCTGCGCGGCGGAGGTCGTCATGCTCGGCAGCGAGGACGAGGACGGTGGAGCTTTCGGCTGGGATGACGACGGTGGCGGCAGCCCAGGCGGGCTCGGCGACGAAGAGCCTTACGGCGTCCCGTGCAGCCACTTGACGGGCACCGCCAAGCTCCTGCATTGGGATGAAACGGAGTCGGGGTACGCGCCTGCTTGCTTCAGCTTTCAGCTCGCTTCGCAGGATGTGGCGGTCACCAAGAACGACTGGGACGTCCTCTACTACGGCGACGCGTTCCGTGTCCGCACCGTGGTCGATGACGAATCGACCATCTTCGATCTGGGCGAGGTCGAGCTCGAAGCGCTGCCCAGCCAGGTCGACGAGTCCGCGTTCGAGCCACCGCCCAGCGGTGTGTTCGATCAGGCGCAGGCGTTGCGGGGCCACACGTATTGGGTGAGGACGCTCGACGGCGATAGCCGCCAGGTGGTGGGGTTCGTGTTGCGCAAACACGAGCCTGGCGTGAGCGTGGAGCTCGAGTGGGTCCGCTCCCTGGATCCGGACCAGATGGTCATTCCGGTCGAGTGTTTGGATTGAGGCAGAGGTTTGCCGTGCGGGGCGTCGCGCCGAGCCTTCCCTCGACCCGCGCCGTTCGTTAGAGTGCCGCCGCTCTCGAGGCGAGGTGGCCGATGAAGACGATCGCGTGTTTGGGGATGTTGTGCGGGGTTTCGGCGTTGCTCGGCGCAGGCTGCGATGGCGCCGCCGAAAGCACCGAGAAGACGACGGAGGTGACCGGCTCGATCACGCTCGACTTGCCGGAGTTCTCCATTCCGGTGGGCGAGTCGTTCCAGTGCTACTACTCGGACAAGATCACCGATCGGGAGATCAGCGTCGTCAACGCGGGGGGCAAACAAATCGAAGGTGGCCACCACCTGAGCTTGTACTACGTCGACAACGAGCGGCCCGTCGGTCTGCAAGAGTGTTCCGGCACCACCGAGATGGTGGACTGGCATTTCGTGGTGGGTGCTGGCGGTGAAGGCAACGAAGACGCGCAGCTCGAGCTGCCAGATGGGCTCGCCTTTCGCATTCCCAAAGGCAAGCAGCTGATGGTGCAAGCGCACTACATCAACATCACCGGCGAAGAGATGCTGTCCGCCGACCAGATGACGATCAACACCACCGACGCCGACAAGGTCGAGGCGTACGCGGCGGATTTCGTGATCGACGACGATCAGTTCGAGATCGAGCCTCACTCCGAGCTCACGACCACCATGACCTGCAGAGTCCCCCAGGACCTGAAGCTGTCCATGTTGCTGGGGCACATGCACGAGGCCGGATCACACTTCTTGCTCGAGCGGGTGGATGAGGCGGGTGAGACCGTCGAGGTGATCTACGAGTCCGAGTGGGTGCCTTCGTTCGCCTCCCATCCTCCGATCAACAGCTACGGCAAAGACGCGCCGCTCGAGCTGGAGGAGGGCACCCTGCTGCGGCAAACCTGCCACTGGAAGAACGAGACGGATCAGAAGCTCTTGTTCCCCACCGAGATGTGTATCGGGTTTGGGTACTACTTCCCCGGGACGGAGCGCGTCATGTGCGAGCGCGTGGAAGCTCTGCCATGAACCGACGCGCCTCGTATTGCGCGCTGCTCGTGGTGCTCGCGGGTGGCTGCGGTGACAGCGGGAGCGGTGGCGCAGGTGGCGGCGGTGCCGCGGGTGGCGCGGGCGGAGCGCCCGCCGGCGGCGGCGGGGGTGGGGGCGGCCCTCCGGCGGAGTCGTGCACCCAGCCAGGTGCTCCAGGCAATGAACTGGGCGTCGGAGAGTACTGCACGCCGCTCGGCGGACAGTGCGCCGACAACGCAGAGGCGCAGCTGTGCTTGGCGGACGTGGGGCAAACCGAGTGGATGTGCTCGCGCATCGGCTGCACCGAGACGACCGACTGCGGTGCCGGTGCCGGCTGCTTGATCACGGGCGAAGGCTCGGCCTGCGTGCCCTGCGCTTGCGATGACGCTGGCGTCGGCTGCGGAGTCGGCGGCAGCGGCGGCGCTGGCGGCGCGGGGGGCGGCGGCGGAGCGGGTGGAAGCGGGGGCGCCGGCTGAGCGAGCATAGACGGCAGCGGGTGGCTGTTGCATAACCAGCGCATGCTTGGCGCTGGCTCTCCTCTGGCTCGCCCCTCGAAACGAAGACCGAACCCTCGTGTGGGCAGGGCGGCGGCCCTCGCGCTGTGGCTCCTCCCCGTGGCGTGCTCGGACGACGTGGCACCGTTGGGGGGCGGCGGCGCTGCGGGGGGCGTCGGTGACGGTGGTTCCGCTCCCGGAGGGGGTGGAGTCGGCGGCGGTGGCAGCGACGTGGGGGGCGGGGGCGCCGAGGTCGGCGGTGGTGGTCAGGGCGGGGGAGCGGCGTGCCTGCCGGCCCCCGCCTGTGACGCCGCGCTGCCGGACTTGGGCACCGCCCAACCTTGGAACCACACCACGAGCGCGCTCACCGCCGCGTCGGGCTTCGCCAACCACCGCGGGCGAGACATGTTCTACAACCCCGGCGACGAGCTGTGGGTGATGGCCAAGTTTGCCTACGGGGTCTTCGATGACGACATCAAGGACGAGGACGTCGACATCTATCTGAACCGCGACTGCGGTTCGGAGTGGATGCTGATCGGCAGCGAGACGACCACCGATGACGGCGAGCACGCGACGGTCGAAGGCGTCGAGGACAATGGCGGCTGGGTGTTCTTCCAAGCGCCCGCGAGTCTGGGGCTTTCGGAGGGGCGGCATCGCTTCTTGCTGGTCGTGCGCGGGGACCTGAGCAGCGCCGAGGTGCTGATCGAGATCGTGCCTCCCGGAACCCCGATCATCGTGACCGACGTCGATGGCACACTGACGACCAGCGAGAACGAGGAGTTCACCGCGCTTCTCACCGGCTCCTTGCCGGACGCCAACCCCGATGCTGCCGCCGTGATCGGCGCATTGGCGGACAAGGGCTATCGAGTGATGTACATGACTGCGCGCCCGCACTTCTTGGTGGGCCGCACCCGCGAGTTCGTGGAAACTCACGGATTTCCGCCGGGCTTGGTGCACACCTCGCTGTCACTCACGGGCGCGACAGGAGCGTCGGCCGTGCAATACAAGAGCGCTGAGCTGGCTGCGCTGGCATCCCGCGGGCTCGAGCCGGCGTGGGGGTTCGGCAACACCATCACCGACGCCGAGGCCTATGACAACGGGGGCATCCTGCCGCTCTCGCAGCGGATCATGTACCAGTTCACCGACGACCAATGGAACGCGCGGCGAATCGAGGAGTACAGCGAGCTCTTGCCGGAGATCGCCGCGGCCGCGGACCCGGCTTGTCCGTGAGCCACGGCCATCACCGCCTGCGTCTCGACGACGAGCTGTTCGCCAGCGCGGAGCGAGCCCGCCGTGCCGAGTGGGAGCTCTTGCTCGCCGAGCTCGCGGCCGCCGAGCAACTCTTCCCGGACCGCACGCCAGCCGACATCGTGATCTCTTGCCGGGGTGACTGCGTGCGCTTGCGTTTCGTCTCCGGCGACGAGGTCGACGCCGTCGTCATCCATCGGGACGACGTGGACGCCGAGCTCTCGGAGTACATGGCCGTGATCGGCAGGCTCGAGGACGACGAGGCGTCCGCCATGCGTATGGAGGCGCTCGACATGGCCAAACGAGTCATTCACGACCGCGGCGCCCAGCGCCTGCACCAGCTCGCGCCGCAAGTGAGCCCTGTCCACGAGACGCGGCGCAGACTGTTCTCGCTGCTGGTCTCGCTGTTCATCGACACCACCGGCAGGCGCATGGGCCATGGCTATCGCTGACGGCTGGGGCGGTTGGCTCGCGCTCGTGTGCCTGAGCCAGGGAGGGTGTTCGGAACGTGCTCAGCCGTCTGTCAGCGGGAGCAGCAGCGGCGCCGTGGGGTCCGTGCTCGAGTCTGCGTCCGCCCCAGAGGCGAGCGCGAGCGCGCCGGTGCTCGCGCCCGCTCCTCCGAGGAGCGTCGAGCTGCGGAAGAAGTTGCCTGCCGTCGTGCCGCCAGCAGCTGCCATCAAGGCCTGCGATGCCGGAGATCGCGCCATGTGTGCGCAAGCATCGCGCAGCTTGCTGAGCGGGTTCGGCGTCGTGCCGGATGTCCAAGCTCTGCTCTCGGTCTCGAACAAGGGCTGCGGCATCGATGACGAGGAGTCCGAGAAGGCTGCCAAGAGCAAGGGGCTGGGCATCGACGTGCGCGACGCCTGCTTGATTCGCGCGCGGCTCGGCCGGTTTCAGCCGGCGTTCGACCCTGCCGGAATGTTCATTGCCGCCGCGCTCTGTCGCCTCGGCGATCAGGAAGGCTGCGCACTTCTATTCATTGGCTGGCAGAAGCAACTCGACGCCAAAGGGGAGATCGCCTGGGGACCAGAGGGCTCGGTCAGCGAGGCCCAGCTGCTCGCGCCCGGACGACGAGGCTGCGGCGTCGGTCACGGCGCTGGTTGTGTCGCGCTCGCCGTGTGGTCGTCGATCCTTCCGGGCCGCCAGGTCGACGCCGGCGCCAAGCAGCTGGTAGAGCTTTGCGAGCAAGGCAACCTCGTGGCCTGCGAGAGCGGGGCGAGGTTCCTCGAGCGGCTGGGCGCGGACCTCTTGCCCAAGCTCAGCCAGACGTCGAAGAAGGCTCTCGCTGCCATGCCCGGGGTGCGCGACCGATGGGCGCTCACCCGGTGCAAAGAGGGCCAGCTCGGGTGCGGGGCGCTGGTCGACGCGCGAGGCCTCACGCCGGAGCAACACACCGAGCGCCTGGTCCACGCCTGCATCGAGGCCCGAGACTTTCTGGCCTGCGAGCGTGCCGCCACGCGGATCGCCAACGGAGAAGGTGCGGTGAAGGACAGCACGCTCGCTGGGATCCTGGCGACCGAGAGCTGCCTGCATGGCTGGTTGGCAAGCTACCAAGCGAGCGACGGGTGCTTGCTCGCTGCCACCGCGCTCGCGAACGAGGAACCGCTCGCTTCCGAGTGGCGCGCGCGCCTGGGCCAGGGTCTGGGTGAGCGCGATCGCTACCGCTGTCACCAGCATCGGAATGGCAACCGTGAAGACGAGCCCGACGCCGAGATGTTCGGGGTGCCGGTGGACGTGGCCGCCTGCATGCGCGCGCAGGAGCGTCTCGCCCAGAGCCAAGTCGAGGCCGAGCGCTTGGGAGAGCGCTTCGAGATCCTGGCGCACGTCTGCGACGTGTCGAAGGACGCCGGCGCCTGCAAGCTCGAGGACGAGCTCAAGAGCGCGCACGAGGCGTTCGAGGCCCGCATGAAGAAGCGCCATTAGCGCGTGGTGCGCTGCTTTCTTCGTAGGCCAGGCTCGATCGAGTCGACGCCTTGGCCCTCGCGCGCGAGCCTCGCGCGCTTTGCTCGCAAGAGGTGATTGTGGACCACCGTGCTCACCGCCACACCCAAGGAGGCAGCAGCCATGGCCCAATGACCGAACGGTGGCCACAACGCCACGGCGCCGAGCAAGAGCAGGGTCCAGATCGCAGGCAACAGCGCGCGTTTGTCGAGCACGAAGGTGACCAGCCACAGCGTGAGCGCGACAGACATCAGGAAGCCGAGCTGCGCGACCGTGACGCTCAGGGCTAGCCTCTCGCACACCAGCGTCCACAGCAGGCACATGCCGATCGTCGAGGCGCCGCCGAGGATGTTGGTCCGGTTCGCTTGCGTCTCCAGGATCTTGAGCCCCTGCGAGAACACGAAGGCGAACCCGAGCACCACGCAGGCACAGAAGAACAACAGGAACGGGCGCGGCGAGGCGGCAGGCCAAATCGCGAAGCCCACCCAGCCGAACACCCATAGCGGAGCAAACAGCGCGAGCAGTGTGCGGCGCATGAATACGCCGACCGCAGGATCTCGTTGCCACGCTGCCAGAGCGCCCTCCGCGCGGGCTCGCTCGTCCTCTGCACACGCGCGCTCGACCCGCTCGGTCAGGGCCGCGGGCGGTGCTTCGAGGCGCTCCAACCATTCTCGCGCGACCTGGGGGTGCTGGCCCGAGAGCGCGTGCTCCACACGCGCGATCAAGACATTGCGCAGGCCGATGAGCGCGCGCTCGTTGTTGGGCCAGCTGTCGATCGCGGCTCGAAAGCCGAGCTCCGATTCGGTGAGCAGCCGCTCGATCTCGCCTCGCTCGAGCTCGGGCTGGGCCAGGCCGAGCTTCTTCTCGGCTGCGTCCGTCAGAGCGGCCGATCCGCGATGGTGGCGGTAGTCCTCCAACCGCAGGCGGAAGTGTTCGGGAGAGAGGGGGCGCTCCTCTGGCTCGTCCGAGAGCGCCTGGGTGACCAGATCGGCGAGCTCGCGCGGCACCTCGCTGCCGAGTGGCGCAATGGCTCGCCCACGCGGCTGCGCGCAGCGCTCCGCCTCCGTGAGGCCGGCGTGTGGTGGCGCGCCTTGCAAGAGCTCGTACAGCGTCGCCCCCAGCAGGTAAACGTCGGTCCACGGCCCGAGCGCCTCGGCCTCGCCCTCGATCTGCTCTGGCGCCATGTAACCCAGGGTGCCCGCGATCGGCGCCTCCTCCACATGGGCGAGGTCGGGGTCGCGGTGGTCACCCCACGTGGCCGCGACGCCCCAGTCCAGCAGGTACACCTCGCCGAACGCACCCACCATGACGTTGGTGGGTTTGACGTCGCGATGGATCACGCCCTGCTCGTGCGCGTACGCGAGCGCGTGGCAGACCACGATCATCACCCCGAGGTTCCAGTCCAGCGCGTCCGCGGCGCCATACTTGGCGCGGAGCGCCGCGGGGTCGCGCATCATCAGCGACCAGCGCACCCCCTCGACCCGCTTGAGCACGATCTGGAGCTCGCCGTCGGCGCCGCGCGTCACGTCGTGCACGGGCACGATGTTCGGGTGTTGTAGGCGCGCGGTGAGCCGAGCCTCTTGCAGCAAGCGGGGCTCCAGCGCCCGCACCTCTTCGCGCGCGACCTTCACCGCCACCGTGCGGCCCAGGCTGGTCTGGACGCCGAGTCGGACGCGGGCCATGCCGCCCTCGCCGATCGTGGGCCCAAGCAAGATCCGCTCGCGCGGCTCCGGCATCGGAGGGTTGGGCGTTGTGTCCATGCCGGCGATGGTCGGGGCTGCGTCGCGCGCGGCCGCAGCGAGCTCCGCGCGCAAGGAGGAGCTCTGCTCCAGCGCAGCCTCCATCTCCGCGATCTCCTCGGGGCCGAGCTCGCCTCGGACGAATCGCAGCAGTCGTGACCCGTCCACCGTCACGGCTTGGACGCTACCAGCAGGTGTCGGCTGCTGTACACTGAGGCCGTGTCGACTGCCCAGCAGCCAGGTGGTGCGCGCTACGACGCCGCCACGGTGACGGCGTTGTTGAGGCGCGGCAGCTCGGTCTGGCCGCTCGTGAGCGTGAGCGAGCAGGCGCTCACCGAGCACCTGGCAGCCGTGCTCGAGGGCACGCCCGTGAGCTCGGAGCAGCTGCACACCGACTTGGTGCTTGCTTGCGGTTGCTTGCTTGGCGATCGCAACGCCCAGCTCGCGCTGGAGTCTTCGGTGATCGCAGACGTACCGCTCGCGGTGCGGCGAGTATGCAGCGAGCAGGACTTCGTCCACGAGGTCATCGCGGACCTTCGATTGCGGCTGTTGTGCAGCGAGGGAGACAAGCCCGCGTTGCTGCGTCGCTACCAGGGCCGCGGCCCGCTGCGCTCATTCGTGATGGTGCTGGCCATGCGCGCCGCGCTCGACAGGAAGCGCCGGACGAAGGAGCTCGCCACGGAGATGAGCGTGTTCGAGCGCCTCGCCGCCGAGGACGGCAGCCTGGCCGGCGAGGCCGCCGAGCTCCAGCGCGAGTTCCTCGGCATCTTGAGCGAGAAGTTGCGCGCCCTGCCGCTGCGCGACCGCACCGTCCTGCGCCTCAACGCCGTCGAGGGGCTCTCGGTGGATGTCCTGGCTCGCATGTACAACGTGCACCGGGCCACCATCGCCCGCTGGGTCGCGAGCGCGAAGCTCACGGTGTTCGAGCAGACCCAGGCCGAGCTGCGCGCGCGCCGTAGCTGGTCGGACGCCACATTTCAGAGCTTCGCGCGGGACGCCGCCGACAACATGGACGCAACCCTCTCGAGCTTCCTCGGCGGGCTCAAGGAGCGCTGACCTTCAGGGCTGGCCCATCGCCAGGAGCTTGAGCTCGGCGATGTTCACCTTGTTGAAACGCCCAGCGGTGCCGCCCGCGCCACCGTACAGCGAAAAATGGTCGTAGTCGGACATGTTGCCGCTCGCGCCGTCCTCGCGGATGACGATGCCGTAGGTCTTGCCTGCCTCGAGCTCCACCGACACGAAGGTGGAGTCGCGCCAATCGCTCCAGCTGCCCAGGTGGGGCATGGCGAGCTGACCAGAGGCCACCAGCGTAGCGCCGTCCCAGACCTCGACTGCCTTGACCCCGCAGGTGATGCCGGTGGTGAAGCCTCCCGCGCCATTGCCCGCGAGCACCTGGAGCAGGTGCCGCCCCGATTGATTGGCGGTGAGGTTGCCGATGCTGAGCGAGTCGCCAGGATCGCCCCAGTCCTCGTAGTGCCAGCGGCCGTGGTTGAACACGAGCGTCCCACCCGTCGCTGTGAACGCCTGGGCGGTCACCGTTTGGATGCGGCTGTAGCCGGGGCCCCAATAACACACGGGCCGGGCGCGCTGCGAGGTGTTGTTCGAGGCGAACTCCGACTCCACCGTGTAGCAATGGGTGGTGGTGGCATGCGCGCCGCTGCCCTGATCCAGGAACGAAGTAGTCGACCCTGGCAGCGCCGACGCGATGGAAACGCCGTCGCGATACACGTTGAACACCACGTCGGCGGCTGCTTCGCCAGCGCCGCTCCACTCCACCAGCAGCCGATCCGCGGAGAGTGACACGTTGCTGATGCTGGGGGTGCGCGGCGCGAACACGTCCTGGTAGTCGCTCGTGTCGCTCAGCAAGGTGATGTCCGCCTGGCTCGCGGTTCCATTGCCGAGCGTGATCTCGAACAGGTTCTCCTGTGCGAGGTCGGACTCCTCGACGAAGCCGGTGCCGACGTCGGCGCCATTGAGCCGGACGGAGTCGACGGACAAGAGGCCGTTGTCGCTCGTGGCCTCCGGGAGCGAGAGCTTCACGCTGACGCGTTTGCCGCGGTAGCGCAGGTTCGACAAGGCGATCACTTCGCTGCCGGAGAAGATGGTGCGCCTGAGATCCCGGGTGATCTTTGGCGCAAAGCGGAGCCCAGTCTGGGTGGCCTCGAGACCGAACACCACGTCTTGCACCAGCGACAAGTAGCCAGCGACGCTCCACAGTTGCCGCTGCGAGTTCACCACCGGTCCGCTGGTCGGGCCCTCGTCGAGCCAATTGGCGCCCGTGACGGCCTCGAAGTTCTCCATGTTGGACAGGTTCAGCGCGGCGCCTCTCATCAGCGATCGCACGCCGAGGTCGATCGCGTCCGGGCTCCCGGCTTGGGCGGCGGCCTTGATCCAATAGGCCGTCACGAACGGCCAGATGGCGCGGTTGTGGTAGATGGGAGTGTCTTGCTGCTGGGGCCAGATCACTGGCGCACCCTTGGGCAGGTGCGGGTAACTGGCGATCACGCTGGCGTGGTCGCTCTGGGACCCGACGCCGGCGAGCACGGCCAGCGAAGAGCCCAAGAGGTCGAAGCGGCGGGCCGGCGCCTGGTCCAGCTCGGTGGTGATGAAGGTGCTGAACTGACCCGGATCGTCGAGCCAGAGCCGTGCGCGGATGGCAGTGGACAGCTCGGCGGCCCAGGCTTGGTACTTGTTCGCCAGGGCCGAGTCGCCGGTCTCGGTGGCGAGCGCCGCAGCGATCTCGAGAGCCCGCAGGTGGAGCACGTTCGTGCCCAAGGACTTGCTCATGGCGATCTGGGCGGTGTCGGTCGCCGTCCAGCTCGGGTAGGTCTGCTCGCGCCAATCGAGGAACGATTGCTCACCGCGGTACAGGCCGGAGCGCGCGTCGAACACGACCAGCCGGTCGCGCTCGATCGTGTTCTCGAGCGCCTCGAGCGCTTGGTCGCGGAACGCCTCGCGCTCCGAGCCCGAGAGGAACTTCAGCAATTCCCACGCGCCGAGCGCCCAGACCACGCGGTCGCTCGAGATCGGCCAGCTCCCCCCTGAGCCAGTGTCTTGCACGATCGCGAGACCGCCGCCGCTGCGCTCCTCGCTGAGCTTGAACGCAAGCGAGTTCTTGGCGCGCACCGGGTCGAGCAGACCCAGGCCCAGCGCCACGGAGTATGAGGTGTCGCGCGTCCACACGTACGTCCACAACCGGCCCGTCTCGAAGCAGCCGCCTGCTGGGCAGGGCAGCGCCTGGCCGCCGTTGAACGCGCCGTCGTGGATCTCGTCCACGCTGGCCTCGCGAGCCTCCTCTTGGGCCAACGCGTAGAGCGCATCGAACATGGCGTTCTGGGTGCGTACGACGGGTTGGCCTTGGAGCTCGCTGAAGTTGCGGGGGTTCTCGGGGACGTTGTCCCGCAGGGGAGCGGTGGTGGACAGCTGGTAGCTGCGCGCACACGAGTCGGCGCCCGAAATCACGACGGTCGCGCTGTTGCCCTCGTCTTGCCAGGTGTCGCTGCCGCTCGGGCCGATCCCTTCGGCGGCCACACAATCGCCCACGTCCACGCCTGCGCCCGTGCCACCCGTGCCGCCCGCGGCACCAGAGCCCCCGACGCCGCCCCCGCCGGTCGTCCAGGTGCTGGTGGAGGCGCCGCTGCCTCCGGAGGCGCTGTCGTCTCCGCAGCCGGCCAGCAGCACGAGCCCGAGCGTGGCGGCGCTCCCGGCGCGCCTCATGGCGTCAGCACCTTGGCGCCGCTCGCCGGGACGTCGAGTGTGAGCATGCCATTGCCTTGTACCGTGGCGCCGCCGCCGCCGAGCGCGTCGCTCAGCGACGTGCCAGGCCCGAACCCGAGCGCGGCGTTGACCTCGAAGCTGGCCTGGACGGGCGCGGTGGAGCGCGTGAGCGCGACGATCGCCGCGTTGCCTTGGGCGATCTTCCGCCCGAACACCAGCGTGTCCTCTGTCACGAACAGGGTGACGTAGTCGCCGCGGCGCAGCGGCTCGTGGGCGCGCCGGGCCTGCCCGAGCGCGCGCACGAAGTCCAAGGTGGCCGACTCCTCGGCATCGAGCTCGCCCTCGGCGCGGAACATCAGCCGGTTGTTGGGATCGGCCCCGCCCCATTGCCCATACTCGTCGCCGTAGTACAGGAGCGGCGCGCCGGGCAGGTTGAGCAGCCAGGCCATGGCGATGCGCGTGCGACGGTAGGGCTCCGGGTCCCCAGGAGCCACGGCGGTGTTGCTCCATTGGTTGCCCGGGATGGATCGATCGTGGGCGCCGTCTTGGCCGCGGTAATCCGCCATGGAGGTGAAGCGCGACGTGTCGTGGCTGCCGATGTAGGGCGTCATGATGGCGCCATCGGGCCACTTGGAGAGACCGTGCTTCAGCCAATAGTCGGCGTGGAACATGCCGGCATCGCCGTGCGCGAAGGTGCGGTAGGAGACGCCGTGGTAGAGCACGAAGTCGAATTGGCCCGAGAGCCCTTGCGGTCCCACGTACTTGGCAATGGTGCCGTAGTTCTCGTCGTTGCAGGGGTCGGCGCAGTCGCTCCAGCCCATCGCCGTCTCCCCCATGAGGAAGTAGCTCACCAGCCCCGAGCGCTCGAACGTCTCCTTCACCTCGGCCGAGAGGTTGCGCGTGGCGACCTCCTCGACGTGTTTGACCGCGTCGACGCGTAGCCCGTCGAGGTCGAACTCGTCCAGCCACCACACCGCGTCGGCGGTGAACTGCGCGTTGGCCTCTGGCACGCTGTGGTTGATGTCCGGCATGTAGCCGGCAAACATGCAGTCGAGCGCGTGCGAGGTCCAATCGCAGTCTTGCGTGCCACACACGCAGCCGGTGCGGAACCAGTCCGGGTGGCTCGCCACGTACTCGTGCTGCTCGTGGACGTGATTCACCACGAAATCCTGCAGGATGCGGATGCCGTGCTCGTGCGCCTCGTCGACCAGCGCCCGCAATGCGGCCTCGCCACCCAGGCGTGGGTCCACCTCGCGCGCTTTGACTGGCCAATAGCCGTGGTAGCCCGTGACCTGATGCACGCCGTCGCTGGCCGGAAAGGCGGCGGTCGGATTGGTCTGGAACGGAGTGAGCCAGATCGCGCGAATGCCGAGCTGATCGAGCGTGCCTGCCGCGATGGCCTCGCGCAGGCCCTCCAGGTCGCCGCCCATCCAGTCGCCACGCGGGTCTGCGCCGGGAGTCGGGGCGGCGTTGTTGCTGGGATCGCCATCCTGATAGCGATCGGTCACCACCATGTAGACCAGCGCGTCCTCCCAGCTGAATGCCTCGGCCTCGACCCAGAACACCAGCTGCGTAGGCTCCCCCAGCGCGCCGTCCACCGCGCGTGGCGTGACGAGCAGGCGGTACTTGCCGTCGCTCAAGCCAGCCAGGTCGACCGCGACGGACCCGTCGCTCGCGACGTTCACCTCGCTCGAGTCCGGCGTGGAGGAGGCGCTGCCTTTGCGCAGCTCTGCCACGTACCCGCTCGGGCTCGCAGCGCTGCCGTTGATCGGAGGCTCGTACACGAGCTGGGCCTGGAAGCTGCCCTGGCCTGGCCCGGCTCTCTGCACCGAGCTGTCGCTCACCGTGAGCAGAGGTTGGTTGCAGTCGCGCACCTTGATCGCGCTGTTCTCGGTGCCACCCACGTACTTGCGTCGGGTCTCGCTCGGGTTCAGCAGCCACGAGGTGCCACCGTTGCCGTCGTCGATCACCACCTTGTAGGCGTGCAGGCCCGGCGGCAGATCGAGCGTGGCCGTGAACTCGCCGCCCGCGGTCGGGCCTTGCATGGGGGTGGCAGTGCCCAGCTCGAAGCCGTGCCACTCCCCGGCCACACGCACGTTGGTGGCCGTCCCGTTGGCCTCGAACGTGAGGGTGACAGGGCAGCTCGAGGCGGGGCCGACGCCTCCGCCGGAGCCACCGTCGCTGGCACCGCCGCCGCCGCCCGTGCCTCCGGCTCCGCCAGCGCCTCCGGGACCCGAAGGGCCGTTGGTGACTCCACCGCCGGTGGGAGTCGCTCCGTCGTCGCCGCACGCGACGCTCAGCGCGGCGCATGCAAGCGCCACGGAGAAGAAGCTCGAACCACCCGCTGCTTGCCTGCGACCCGGACGGAAAAACGCCATCGACTGCCTCGCTGGCAACGGCTCTGCCTCAGTCCCCCGGGGGAGTCGAGGCCGAAAGCGACAAAAGTGACTCAGCCCTGAGTGACGCTAGCTGGCCCTGTGGTTTCGAGGCCCAAGGCGCGTCCGAGGCGGTCCAACGCGGAGGAGGTCACGAGCAGGAGCGAGCGCTTGGGATCGATCTTGCGTGCGCGCAAAAACGCCACTGGCAATCCAGGCAGCGGCGGCCGACACCAGCACCTGGGCGGCCCACCGGCGTGTGTGCACAGCGCGATCTCGACGTCCGCACGCGGCAGCCGCTCGCTCACGAGCCCACGAAGCGCACGCTCGTCGCGCTCGCCGAGCCAGCCGAAGACCAAGGTGTGATCGAACCGCGCCGCGCTCTGCCGCGCTGCCTCGAGCGCCGGATCGAGCAGCGCGTCGAACCCGAGCAGGATCGCGCTGCGGTCGCCATAGCAGGGCGGCGATCGCGGCTCGTCGACGCTCTGGATCTCGTCCAGGCCCTCGTCCTCTCGTGGCGGCTCGCGCTCGCGCAGGTAGCGGTGCTGCGCGGTGGGCGCGAACGCATTGGGCAGCGTGCGAGCGAGAGCGTGCAGCGCTTCTGGGCTCGGTAGCTCGCCGGTCTGCGAGAGCAGCCGCTCCACCGCTTGCGCCTGCGCCACCTCCAGGGGCACGGCGATCTCGAGGCAACGCACGCGCGCGCCGCGGCGTGCGGCCACCTCGGTCACGAGCGCACGCGAGGCGCGGGTGGGAAAGGTGTTGTCGAGGACGAACCGCTTGCCACCCTGCGCGAGCGCGGCGTCGAGTGCCTGGGCGAGCTTGGCGATCGTGCCGCCGCGCTCGTCACGGTTGAGCCGCTCGTAGCCGCGCTCCACCCACCCGTGCGCGTGCCTGGTTTTGCCGCCGCCCATGATGCCCATGATCATCACCACCTCGGCGTCGCCCCTAGGGGGCGTGGGCGGCGGTCGGAACAGCTTCGGTCCTGCGCTGAAGCGCTGGTCCAGGGCGCTGCGAACGTGCGGTGGGAGGGCCAGCGTCTGCGCTCGCGCGGCGCCCACGGCAGACTCGCACCTCTGCGCGCCTGGCAGCGGTACGATCTGCGGCGAGAGGTCGCAGAGCCACGCCAGCAAGAGCTCCGCCGGGGTGACGGACAGCTCACGAGCGAGCGCGAGCAGCTGTGGGTCGCGGCTGGTGCGCGCCGCGCGCTGCGCGCCACCGAGCGGTGAGTGCGCGAGCACCAACAGCCCCGCCGCGGCAGCCAGGCGCGGCAGCGCGCTACGGAACATCGCGCTCGAGTGGGCGCCGAGCTCGACCTGGACTGCCTCGAGCTCCGCCTCCGCACGCGCGATCTCGAGCTCCCGTCCGTTCACGTTCGACACCCCGATCGCACGCACCAGGCCGCGGTCCCTCGCGGTCACCATGGCACGAACCGAGGTCGGGAGCGGCACCTCGGGATCGGGCGTGTGCAGGAGCGCGAGATCGAGCGGGCCGCCGAGCGCGGCGACGCTGGCCTCGATCGAGGCCAGGATCGAGGCGCGTTTGCCAGCCGGGACGTACGCGGCCCCCTCGCGGCGCATGCCACATTTGGTCGCGACCCGCACCCGGGCGCGCGCCTCGACGGGCAGCCCGGCCAGCGCGCGCGCCACCAGTCGCTCGCTGTGATGCAGGTCGTGTTCTCCCAGGCCGTAGCTGGGCGCGGTGTCGATCAACGTCACGCCGGCACGCACGCCCGCGCGCAACACCTCGATCCCGCGCTCGTCGTCGCGAGCCGGATCGGTCGAGAGCCTCATGGCGCCAAGGCCGACCTCGCGGGCCATGGGCGCCAGCATAGATGACCGGCGGGGCTCGTTCTCGCGTAGCTTTTCGGGGTGACCAGCGAGCTAGCAACGGAGAGCGACCAACACGCCGCGCGCATCGCGCGCGACGGCTTCACGGTGCTCGAGGACGTGGCCGATCCTGCGCTTCTCGAGGATCTGTCCGCGACCGTCGCGCGACTCACCCAAGAGCTCGGCGTCGTTCCCGCCGAGAACGTGTTCGAAGGTAGCCGCACCCGTCGCATCTACAACTTGCTTGCGCGCGGCAAGGTGTTCGAGCGTGTGGCGGAGCACCCGCGCGTGCTCGCGGTGGTGGAGCGTGTGCTCGACCGCGGCGCGCTGGTCTCCTCGCTGTCGTCGATCGCGATCGAGCCTGGTGAGGTCGCCCAGCCGCTGCACGCCGACGATCAGCTCATCCCTCTGCCGCGGCCTCACGTGCCGATCGTGTGCAACTCGATGTGGGCGATTACCGACTTCACGATCGAGAACGGCGCCACGCGCTTCGTGCCTGGGTCGCACCTCCTCGCCGAGCTGCCTGACCCCTTCGGAGAGCTACCCACCGAGGTGGCCGCCATGCGCGCGGGCAGCGTGCTGGTCTACAACGGCAGCCTGTGGCACGGCGGCGGCGCCAACAACAGCCGCGAGACGCGCCTCGGCATCGCGATGAACTACTGCGCCGGCTGGATCCGCCAACAGGAGAACCAACAGCTCGGCATCCCTTTGGAGGTCGTGCGCGGCTTCTCGCCCAGGCTGCGCAAGCTGGCTGGCTTCGGGCTCTACAAGAGGTTGTTGGGCCATATCGACAAGTGCAGCCCAGAGGACCTGGTCGAAGGCACGGGCCCGCGGGTGGTGGTCGGCAAGGTCTGATCAGTTTCGCTTGAGCGCCGCGGGACCTACCCCCTCGGTCAGCTCCGAGCGCCAGGCCTCGAGCGCGACCACGACGGGGTGCTGCTCACCGAGCTCGGCGCGGGCGATGGCATGGGCGCGCTCGTAGTAGTTGAGCGCGAACACCAGGTGGCCTTCGCGGTGGGCGAGCTGACCCAAGCGCACCAGCGTGGGGCGCAGCGAAGGATGCTCCTTGCCCACACGCTGCTCGCGCAGTCCCAGCGCGCGGTCGAACAGCGCTCTCGCCTTGTCGGTCTGGGCACGCTCCTCGCACAGCACCGCCAGGTTGTGCAGCGCCGACTCGTGGAGCTCGCGCTCGCGCTCGGAGGCTTTGCCTTCGAGCTCGCGCACCAAACGTTCGAGATCGCTCGCGACCGTCTCGAGCGGCAGCGCTTCATCGCGAAAGGTGGCGCGGTTGTACAAGGTCTCGAGCACCACCAGCGCCTGCTCGCCAGCGGCGCGACGCCGATGGGCGAGCGCGCGATCGAAGTGCTCGCGCGCCAGCTGGCGCTCGCCGCGCCTCCCGAGCGAGAGACCGAGCTGGTTCTCGGCGTTCCCCGCTTCTGCGGGGTCGGCGGCCTGCTCCGCGAGCTCTGCCCAGCGCGCGAGCTTGGCCTCGAGCTCGCTGTAAGGCGCCCCCGTGCGCTCCGCGATCGCGGCCGAGAGGGCCGCGATCTTCACGGCATCGGGCTCGATCGAGCGGCCATCGGCGGCGCTGGCCACGCCGATCCGCTCGAGCGCCAACATGTGCTCGCTGGCGCGCTCGAGGGCGCCGCGCTCCAGGGCGCGGGACGCGAGCGCGAAGTGTACGAACGCGAGCTCGTGGCTCACTTCGCCGAAGGCCTGCTGGCCAAAGCCCAAAGCCCTGGTGAGCGCGTCTTGCACCTGGTGGGGTGACCCGGCGTCGAGCAGCCGGGCGGCCTCGTTGATCGCCGCCTGAAAGCGGCGCTTGGCCAGGACGCGCTTGATCAATCCGGGCAGGTGAACGTGAGCGGGCAGCCGTCGTTGATGACGACGTCCGAGCCACACTCCTCGAACGCGACCACGCACTCGTCGTACGCGGTGTCGTCGAAGCAGCCGCCGCCGGCGCGCGCCTCTTCCTCCTGCGTGCAGCGCGCCTCGGCC
>CAZXMG010000035.1:0-90353 GCA_964641275.1 uncultured Polyangiaceae bacterium | reverse complement strand
CCGGCGAAGCCACCCACAGCGACCGCCTCGAGCGGCGTGCTCAACGCGGGCGGCCACCGACCGAAGAGGTCGACGCTTGCGTGGAGGATGCGGCCATTCTCGGCAGGATCGGGCCGCCCCTCCGTCGCGGCGAACACAAGCGCCGCCGAGCCATTGGACATCCCGGTCAGCGTCGGGCGATGCGCCGAGTAACCCAGAACCGGCTGCGGCGACGCTGGTGGGCCTGCGCTGACGAGCCCCGAGCAGGCAAGAGGGCCGCTGCCGCCGCCAGCCTCACCGCCCGCGCCTCCCGCTCCAGCTCCTGTGCTGCTGCTGTGCGCGGAGTCCGTGCTGTCGGCTCCTCCCTCCTCGAGCGGCGAGCGCGCGCCACAGGCGAGCAGCACCAGCGCCCCGGCCAGCAGCACGCGCGAAGCTTCCACCCGAGGAGGGTCGACGCACATGGCGGCGTCGTCAACCGGTCGCGTCGCTGACACGCGCCGAGGCTTCGTTCATGATGCGGTCATGACCGCCAGCCGGAGCGCTCACGCCCAACGAGCCCTCACCACCGCGATGCTGAGCTCTGCCTTGCTCGGTTGCGCAGATGCGCAGCCGAGCGCGGGCAGCGCAGCGGGATCGAGCGCCAGCATCGCCCAGCCCGCGAGCACACCCAGCGCGACCGCTGTCGCGTCGGCGACCGCTACCGCCGCCCCGAGCAGCCATACCGTCGCCACCAGCGCCAGCGCGAGCGCGGCCAAGGACGTGTCGCTGCCGGATGACCCACCGACGCCCTCGGCGTCGGCCAGTGCATCGGTGCGGACGCCCATCACCGTGGCCGATGCCGCGGCGATGGAAGAGATCGTCAAGGACTTTGCGAAGTTGGCCGGTTCTCTCCGCTCGCGCCCGAGTGACGGCGGGATGAAGGTGACCAAACTGCGATCGGATAGCGCGCTCGCCAAGCTGGGCATTCGAGAGGGCGACGTGCTGGTCACCATCAACGGCTTCTCGATGGCGGAGCCCGATGAGGCAGTCGACGCGTACGCCAAGCTGCGCCGCGCCAAACGGATGGACATCCTCGTCTTGCGGGACGGCGTGCAACACGTGTTCTCTGTGGAGATCAGGCGGCGCTGACGGCCGACCTTGATCCGCCGGGCGGGTCGGGCGAAAGAGCAGCCATGAAGCGCGCTCTCCCCGCCGCAGCCCTGTGTTTGCTCACCGCCTGCCCGCCGCCGTCGTCCCACCTGCCGGACCCGGGCCCCTCCCCGCGCGGCTCCGCCGACGTCGCGCCGGCCAAGGATCCGCATGAGAGCGCCAAATCGGAGGTGGCCCGCCTCCGCGCGCTGGCAGACAAGGACCCGATGCTCGCGGCGTGGACGGGCCCATACGGCGGCGTCCCCCCCTGGGACCAGGTGAAGTCGGGGCTGTTCTCCTCCGCGTTCACGACGGGGCTGGCGCTGCTCTTGGCAGAGGTGGACGTGATCGCGACCCAGTCGGAGCCTGCCACCTTCCAGAACACGATCGCGGCGCTCGAGGACGCGGGCCGCCACCAGAACCGGGCCGAGGTGTTGTTCGGCGTGCTCACCGCCAACCTCAACACCAAGGACGTGCAAGAGGTCGACCGCGAGTGGTCCCCCAAGATCGCCGCCGCGTACGACAAGATCGTCTTCAACGAGCAGTTGTTCGCCCGCGTCGCCAAGGTGCACGCCGATCGCGCGAGCTTGACCGCCGAGCAGAAGCGGCTGGTGGAGCGCACCTACGACCAATACGTGCGCGCCGGCGCCAAGCTCGACGCGACCCAGAAGAAGCGGCTGGGCGACATCAACCAAGAGCTCGCGGTCGCGTTCACCGACTTTGGCAACAAGGTGCTGGCCGACGAGAACGCCTGGGTGGTGCTGGAGAAGGAGGCAGACCTGGCAGGGCTGCCCGACTCGCTCAAGCAGAGCTACGCGGCCGCGGCCAAGGAGAAGGGCCTCGCTGGCAAATGGATCGTGGTCAACACACGTTCCAGCGTAGACCCGTTCCTGAGCGCGTCCTCGCGCCGCGACCTGCGCGAGAAGGTGTGGAAGGCGTTCAAGGGGCGCGGCGACAACGGCGGCGAGAACGACACCAACGCGACGATCGCCAAGATCGTCAAGCTACGCGCGGAGCGGGCCAAGCTGCTCGGCTATGCGTCGCACGCCCATTGGCGCATGTCCGACACCATGGCGGTGGACCCGCAGAAGGCGCGCGACCTGATGATGCGCGTCTGGCCCGCCGCAGTGGCCCGCGTCAAAGAGGAGGTGAAAGACATGGAGCCGCTGCTCAAGAAGGACGACAAGAAGGCGTCGTTCGAGCCGTGGGATTACCTCTACTACGCCGACAAGGTGCGCAAGGCGAAGTACAACCTGGACCAGGCCGAGCTCAAGCCGTACTTCGAGCTCGAGAGCATGATTCAGGCGTCGTTCTACATGGCCGAGCAGCTCTATGGGCTGACCTTCCACGAGATCACCGGCAAGGTGCCCGTGTTCCGCGCGGACGTTCGCGTATGGGAGGTCAAGAACAAGTCCAATGGGTCGCACGTCGGGCTGTTCTATGGCGACTACTTTGCCCGCGCGAACAAGCGCTCCGGCGCTTGGGCCACCTACTACAAGGGCCGCGAGACCTTCACCGGCAAGGTGGTCACGCCGATGACGTCGAACAACAACAACTTCGTCAAGGGCGGCGACGGCGAGCCGATCCTGATCTCGCTCGACGACGCCGAGACGTTGTTCCACGAGTTCGGTCACGCCCTGCACGGCCTGCTCTCGGAGGTGAACTACCCCGGCCTCGCCGTGACACCCCGCGACTTCGTGGAGTACCCCTCGCAGGTGCACGAGATGTGGGTGCTCACACGGCCCATCCTCGACAAGTTCGCCACCCACCACAAAACCAAGAAGCCGATGCCGCAGGCGTTGGTGGACAAGGTCGTGGCCTCCAGCAAGTTCAACAAGGGCTACACCACGGTCGAGTACCTCTCGGCGGCGATCGTCGACATGGAGCTCCACACCAAAGCCGACGGCGTCGTCGACGCTGACGCGTTCGAGCGAGACACCATGGTCAAGATCGGCGCCCCCAAGGAGGTGGCCATGCGGCACCGCCTGCCCCAGTTCAACCACCTCTTCACCAGCGACTCATACTCCGCCGGTTACTACAGCTACCTGTGGTCCGAGGTGATGGACGCAGACACGCGCGAGGCCTTCACCGCGAGCGGGGACGTGTTCGACAAGGCCACCGCCGAGAAGATGCGCAAGTTCATCCTGGCGCCTGGCAACACCACGGACCGGGCAGAGGCGTACCGCCAATTCCGCGGCCGTGACCCCGACGTCACCGCGCTCTTGAAGAAGCGCGGGTTCCCGGTCAAGTAGGCGCTGCCTGGGCGCGCTGGACGTTCGAGTATGCGCACCGTATGCTCGATGTATGAGCATGCGACGCATCACGATCAGCGTCCCAGAAGAGATCGCAAGGAAGGCGCAGCGAGCTGCAGACTCCGGACTGGCTGAGTCCGTGTCTGCCTACTTCGCGACGCTCGCCGCGCGCGAGCCCGATTGGGCAGAGGCCAGAGCTGCAGTCGCTGAGCTCACCAAGGGCAAGCGCATCTCAGCGGCTGATAGAGCCTGGGCTCAAAAGCTGCTTGCCTCGGCAGACAAGAGGCGTGGCGCGGCGTGAAGGCACTCGTGTTCGACGCGGGCGCGCTGATCGCGCTCGAACGTCGTGATCGCCGCATGCTCGCGCTGCTCGACGACCTCGTCGCAGCCAAGATGTCGGCGCACGCTCCGGCGGGCGTGGTCGCGCAGGTGTGGCGAGGCTCGCCTCGGCAACACGCCATCAGGCGGCTGCTCGTCGCCGGCGCAATTCGAGTCCATCCCCTCACGGATCTCATGGCCTACGCAATTGGTGTCCTGCTCGCGGCGTCCCGCTCGGCCGACGTCATCGATGCGCACGTGGTCCTGCTCGCACGCAGCGTGGGCGGCGCGGTCCTGACGTCCGACTTGGGCGACCTGCGGCGACTCGACGCCTCACTCGAGCTCGTCGCCGTGTGACCGAATACACCGTCCGCGGAGTCACTTCGCGTGAGACGGGGTACCGAAGACGACGATGCAAGTGAGCGGAAGTGGGCCCGACCTCGGCTCGTTCATGCCCCCGTCATGGTCCCTTGATCGAGGCCCGCGGGAGCGCCGCGCGCAAGGCCGCCGCTTGCTTTGGCGGGACCTCCGTGCCCACGAGGCTCACCTCCCGCAACGAGCCGATCCCCATCAGCGGCGCCACGTCCTTCACGTCGCCGTTCACCAGATAGAGGTAGGTGAGCTTGGGGAGCTTGCTCAAGGGGGTCAGATCCGTCACCGGCGTTCCCCCCATGTACAGGTGCTCGAGCCGGGTCAGCTTCGCGACGGCGGAGATGTCGGTCACGTCCGACCCCGCGAAGTCGAGGTACTCGAGCTCTACGAAGCTCGCGACCACGGCGATGTCGTCCACGGGCACGTCGTGCAAGATCAGGTGCTTCAGCACACGGAGCTCCGCGAGCGCCGAGATGTCCTCCACCTCGACCTTTCGCAGCTCCAGCTTCGTGAGCGCCCGCAGGTTCGCCAGCGGCGACACGTCGGTCACCGGCGAGCCGCCAACGGACAAGCTCTGGAGCTTGCGCAGACCAGCCAAGGCGGCGAGCGAGCCCACCTTCGTGTACCGCAGGTCGAGCATGGTGAGCTCGGACAGGCCCGACAGCGGCGAGAGGTCCGCGATCGGTGCACGCAGCAGGCCCAGATGCTTCAGCTTCTTCAGCCCGCCGAGCGGCGCGAGATCCGCGACCGGCGTGCCGTCGAGCCGCAACGTGACGAGCTCACGCAGCCCCGCGAGCGGCTGCACGTCGCGCACAGGAGTCGCCGTCAGGTCGAGCGACTCCAGCTTGGTCAACCCCGCGAGCGGCTTCAGATCCGTGACCTTGGTGTGACCGAGCGAGAGCTTCTTCAGCTGCTTGAGCTCCGCGAGCCCCTGGAGGTCGCTCACCTGGGTCAGCGGGCAGCTGACCTCTTCGACGTCGCGCGCCAGCGTCTGCTCGCAGAACTCGACCGGTCCGAGATCGCGGGGAGCCTGCTCCACCGGAGCCTTCGGCTCTGGCAGCTCGACTGCCACCGGCGGCGACGCTGCCGGCGGCGACGCTGCCGGCTGCGCCGCCGCACCGCAGCCCACGAAGCCGATCGCAATGAGCATCCTCGACGCAGCACATCGGAACATCGCTCGATCTTCGCACGCCTCGACCGGCTCGTGGCTCGTGAGGTTCGAGCGTGTGAGCTGGCTACCCCTTCCGCTTGCCGTCTTCGACCTTGTCGATGCGGCCGCGCAGCTTGGTGAGCTCGTCCTTCACCGACTCGAGCTCGTCGCGTAGCTTGCGCAGCTCTTCGCCGCGATCGAGCCCCTGCGCAATGGCGCTGGCCGCGAGCTTGGACTGGCGGCGCACGCGCCCGTCCAGATCGCGCGCGGCCTGATCGCTCAGGGTGGTGATCGACCGGTGCTCGCGCCGCTCGCGCAGCGCGCCAATGGCGGCGAGCTGGGCTCGCAGCGGCCCACGCTGCAGCACGGCCTCGAGCTCTTCGCGCACTCGTGGCGCGTCGGCGCTGTGGGCGGGCGCCACCTTGCGCAATGCGGCAGCTGCCGCGGCGCGCGAGGCGTCGCTGTGGTCCGGGCCGAGCGCGCGCAAGAGCAGCGGCGTCGCCCGCTCGTCGCCGAGCGCGCCCAAGCCGGTCAGCGCGCCGCGCTGAGCCATGTCGTTCCAAGAGGGGCGACCGAGCAACTGCACCAGCACGTCGAAGGCCGAGGCGACCTTGGTCCGCCCGAGCGCCGCTCCAATGGCGAACAGCGTGAGCGGGGCCTTCTCTCCCACGCGCAGCATGTCGATCAGCGCCTCGCTCGCCCGTGCGTCGCGCAGAAAGCCGCCGAGCGCGTGGGCCACGGCGGAGCGCACGCGCGGGTCCTGGTCGCGCGCGTGCGCGAGCAGCACGCTGAGCGCCTTGTCGCCCTTGATCTCGCCGAGCCCACGCGCTGCCTCGACACGCACGAACCAGGCGCCATCACTCTTGAGCGCGGCGGCGAGCGCCTCGAGGGCGGCGGGTGTGGCCGCGCCCGCGAGCGCTCGAGCGGCGCGCACGCGTGTCACGCCGCACGGATCGAGCGAAAGGCAGCGAGCGTTGGCCTCGTCGCTCTGGGTGACCTTGCCGGAGAACAGGAGGTGGGCGCCGGGATCGAACGCGAACCACTCGACCTTGCCCGGAACGTCGATCACGAAGTTGTGCACCGCGTCCCGCACCTCGAGCTCGCGGGTCACCACGCCCTTCTGGGTGTGAATGCGCACGGTGACCTTGAAGCGGAACAGCGGCGTCATCGCGTCGACTTTCTGGCGCTGACGCAGCTTCAAGATGGCTTGGCCGCGCTCGGTCGACATGGATACTTCCAGGTCGGGGTGGCCACCGTGCAGCACCCATTGATCGAAGAACCACTCCAGGTTCCTGCCGGTGACGTCCTCGATCGCGCGACGCAGGTCGTCGGTGACCACGCTGCCCCAGGCGTGGCGCTCCAGGTACAAGCGGATGGCCGCCCAGAACGAGGGCTCGCCCAGCTCTTCTTGCAGCATGTGCAAGACGCAGCCGCCTTTCTGGTAGAGGTGCCGATCGAAGATCTCGATCGGGTCGGCGAAGGTGCGGCACACGATGGGGCGCCGATAGCTTCCGCGGTCTTCGTCCAGGTACTCGCCCTGCTCGCCCAAGCGGTAATATGCCTCTTCGTCGGGGCCGGAGAGAGCGCCTTTCCAGACCGCTTCCAGGAAGGTGGCGAACCCCTCGTTGAGCCAGCCGTGCGACCAATCTCGGCAGGTGACCATGTCCCCGAACCATTGATGGCCGAGCTCGTGGGCGATCAGGGCGTCCATCCACATCTCGGGCTCGGCGTGAGCATCGATGATGGCCGTGTCCATGAGCGTGGTGGCAGACGTGTTCTCCATTCCGCCGAAGATGAAGTCGTGCACGAAGATCTGCGCGTACTGCGGGTACGGGTAGCGAACCCCCGTCTTCTCGCTGAACAGGGTGAGCATCTTCTGGGTGCGAGCCAGCGTGCGCTTCGCGTCGCGCAGGCGCCCCTTGGGCGACCAGAACGTGACGGGCACGCCGCGCCACTTGCTCTCGAACACGTCGAAGTCGCCGACACACAGCGTGACCAAGTACGAGACGTGGGGGACCTCGAGCTTGTAGTGCCAGGTCTCGGTCTTGTCTTTGGGGTGCTTGCGTCGCGAGACCAAGCGACCATTGGAGAGCGCCTTCATCCCCTGCGGGATGGTGGCGATCACCTCGGTGGTCTGCTTCTCGTTGGGGAAGTCGAAACACGGGAACCAGAAGCGGCTGTCCTCGTCCTGGCCCTGGGTCCACACCATGAGCTGCCGCTCGGGCTCGCGGCTGGTGGGTCCGGTGAAGTACATGCCTCGGCGGGGCGTGCCGGCGTACTCGACCACGAGCTCGACTCGCTTGCCGCGAGGCAGGGCCGCCGGCAGCGTCACCAAGAGCTTGCCGTCGGCCAGGTCGAACGAGCAGCGCTTGCCCATGGCGCGCACCGATTTCACCGAGAGCTCTCGGCAATCGAGCTCGACCGAGCGAAGCCCGTCGCGGAAAGGTTTGATCGTGTGGCGGACTTCGCCGGCGATCCGCTTCTGCTCGGGCTGGACGCGCAGAGCGATGCGGATGTGCTCGACGTCGAACTCGCGATCGCGTGACCACTGCGTGGGCGCACCTGGAAGCGCGAACGCTTTGTGGGCGCGCTCCGCGGCCTCGGCGCCTCGCTCGAGCTCGACACAGCGAAGACACCCAAACTCTCGACCGTGCCCGTGCATGGAGAGCGAGGCTCGGCGCTTGGCTCACGAGAGTCAAGCGAGCTGGCCGACAGGTGCCGTTCTGATAGGCTGCCTGCATGCACGACACCGAGCGCATCTGAGCCCGACTGATCAGCGCCACCGTGGCGCTCCTGCTCGTCGAGCTGAGCGACGAGCTTTGGAGCGGCGTCGCGGTGGTGGCCGCCCCCGACGTGGAGCACGCCTTCGGCCTCTCGCACGCGGGCTACACGCTGGCGGTGTTCGCAGTGCCGTTGCTGTTGTCGGCGGCGCTCGAAGCTCTGCTCGCGCTTTTGTCGGATCGGGTCTCGCGACGACGCTTCTTGGTGTGGGGCCTGCTCGGACTTTCGGGCTCACTGCTGCTGGCTGCCTGGGCGCCGAGCGTGGCCTGGTTGACGACCGCGCTTGCGCTCGCAGGCGCAGCGAGCGGGGCATGTTGCGGCGCCGCGCAAGCCGTCCTCGTCGCCCAAGGCGACGCGGAGCGAGCGCTCGCGCGCTGGACGTTCTTCGGCGCGCTGGGCGACGTCGGCACGCCGCTGCTGCTGGGCGCCGTCGCATGGGCGGGTGGGAGCTACCGGAGCGCGCTGGTCGGCATCGCGCTGCTCATCGCCTTGCAAGGCTTGCGCTTCCACTTCGGTGGTGAGCTCGGCAGAGAGCTCACCGAGCCCGAGCTGGCCGAGGAGGAAGTCCTCCCCGTGCGCGAGGCGCTGCGGAGGGGAGCGTCGAATGGCCGGCTGTGGTGCTGGTTGTTCGGCGTGGCCTGCTGCAGCCTGCTCGACGAGCTGGTGTGCGCTCTTTTGTCTCTCAGGCTGGAGCAGACCTTGGCGGCGAGCCCGTCGTTCATCACGGTCGCGCTGACGGCGATCTCCTTGGGGGCGGTGCTGGGGTCCGCCGTCACCGAGCGGCTGCTCGCGCGCCAGGCCGCCACCGGGATCTTGGTGGCGAACGCGGTGCTCTGCTTCGTGGCGCTCCTCGTCAGCACCCTCGCGAGCTCACCAGAGGTCGTGCTGATCGCGGTCGCCATGTTGGGCGCGACCTCGGCGGCGCACTACCCCCTCCTGCTCGCGCGCGCCTACCGCGAGGTGCCCGACTCACCGGGGCTGGTGAACGCGCTCGGCCAGCTGTTCGTGTGGATGGACATCGGCGCACCGCTCTTGATGGGATCCATCGCCGATCGCCAAGGGTTGACCGCGGCGCTGTTGTGTCTGAGCGCGCAACCCGTCGTCGTCGCCACGCTCGCCCTGACGCTGGGCCGCGCGCGACCGCGCGCCGGCCACGACGACGAGCGTGCTTCCAAGCTGCTTCCCTAGCCAGCAGCCAGCGAGTCCCCAATCGAGCAAAAGAACGTGAGGAGAGCAGCAGCTCGCGTGGCAGAGTTGCGTGCGAAGCGCTGGAAGAAAGATTAGGGGGCGTCTGGCCGCCCTTCGGGCGGACTAGTTGGTGCGCCTGGGCAGCTTGAAGCCGGGGGGAATGCGCCTGCCGGTGGTGTCGGGCTTGGCGGTGGGCTTGGCCGTCGGCTTGGTGGTGGGCTGAGGCTTGGGATCGCGCGGGATGCGCTGCTTCTCAGGAGGAGGCTCGCGGGGGATGCGCTGCTTCTCCGGGGGCTTGTCGTTCTCTGGCGGCGGCTTCACAGGCTCGGGGGGCTTGGTCGTGACGGGCGGCTTCGGCTGCGTGGAGGCAGGTTGCGCCGTCTGCGACCCCGTGGGCTTGCTCGCCCCGAACGCGCCGTACTTGGGAGGTTTGGGCGTGCCCTTGAGCCACACCGAGGTGAACGGCGCGGTGCGATCCGTCCAGTTGAACGTGGCGGCGACGTCGGTCCCCTCTCGGAAAGGAAAGACGAGCGTCGTCGCCCCACCATCGGTGGACACGCTGGTGTCGCTGCCGCGGTCGATGATGACCGAGACCGGCGTCCCACCGAAGGCGTTCTTGCCGCTGCAGTGCACTCGCGCCCACTCGCCGATGTGCTTGCCCTTGCAGCCGAGCGCGGGGCCGTTGACCAGCGCGTCGTCTTTCTGCGCCGCCCATTGCTCGGGGGTCGGCTGCGGCGACAGGCCCGGGGTCGCCGGAGCGATCGGCTCAGGGGGAGGCTCGGGCGGCGCCGTCTCGGACGGCGCGGCGGGTGTGGGATCGGGCGCGGGAGAAGCCGGCTTCTGCTCGTCACCCTCTGCCTCGCGCTCGCTGCGCTTGGGTGACTCCTCGGACTCGGCGTCTTCGCTCGGACGGTTGCTCACGTAGTAAGCGCCGAACGCGCCAACACCGAGCACGGCTACGACCGCCGCGGCGATCAAGTAAGGTGTGCCGCTCGGGCGCTCGTGTTGTGGCGGGACCGGGAACGCCTGACCGCCGGCCGTGGGGACGGCGGGGTGCCCGCCGTACACCGGATCGAGACCGGCCTGCGTGCCGCCCGCGGGCGAGTAGGGCGCGGCCTGCTCGGTGGAGCCGAACGCCATCTGCTCGGGGCTCTGCAGCGCCCCTGCGGGCAGATCGATCGGCTCGCCTACCTGGGTGCTGCCCCCGCGCGGCGACGGCGTCGTCGCGATGGGCAGCGACGAGCGCGGCAGCGACGACATGGGAGGCATGCCGGCGACTCCGCCGCTGCCTAGACCGAGCGCGCTCATGCGGGCCGCGCCGAGCGTGAGCGCCTCGTAGAAGTCGCGCGCGGTCTGCGGCCGGTCTTTCGGGTCTTTGGCCAGCGCCGCCATCACCGCCTGCCGCATCTTGTGCGGCACGTTGGCCGCCGCCGGGATCTGCTCGAACGGCTTGGGCTCCGCGTTCGCGTGTTGCGTCATCCACTGCCAGCCGGTCTCGGCCTCGAAGGGCAGCTGCCCGGTGAGCATCTCGTAGGTGAGGATGCCGAGGGAGTAGATGTCGCTGCGGCCGTCGAGCTCCTTGCCCGTGAACTGCTCCGGGCTCATGTACGGCGGCGTGCCGAGGATGGTGCCTTGCTGAGTGAGCTTCTGCTCGGTCTTGTTCTTGCCGGTCTCGTGGCCCGCCTTGGCGATGCCGAAGTCGAGCACCTTGACCACGTCTTGCTCACCCGCGCGCTTGGTGAGGAAGATGTTCGCGGGCTTGAGGTCACGGTGGACGATGCCTTTGTCGTGTGCCTCCTGGAGCGAGCCGCACACCTGACCGATGATGCGATCCACGCGCTCGGGCGCGATCGGGTGGCCCGCGCCCATCACCTCGTCGAGCGCTTGGCCGGTGAGCAGCTCCATCGCGATGTAGAGCTCGCCCGACTCGTCGATCTGGCCGAAGTCGTACACCTTGATGGTGTTGGGGTGCTCGAGCTCGCTGACCGTGCCCACCTCACGCATGAAGCGGCCGACGGTCTTGGGATCTTTGGCGTACTGCGCGAGCAAGGTCTTGATCGCGGCCTTGCGCACGCTCGTGCCCATGCTCTGCTCGGCCATGTACACGCGGCCCATGCCGCCTTCACCGAGCACGCCGGTGATCTTGTAGCGCCCACCGACGGTCTTGCCGATCAGGGGGTCCGCGTCGGTCGTGCGCGAGACGGGCAACGGCGCTCCGCACTTGGCGCAGAAGCGAGCGCCATCGACGTTCTCTTTGTGACAGGCCAGACACTCCATGGGCAGCTACTTGCGTAGAGTGACACGGCGCGCCCCCCACGCGCCACCCCCGGCTTGCCTTCGCGCGTGCGAACGTCTTCCATCTCCACCATGCATGGCGTCGAGCTGGTCCAGGCGGTGATCGACAAGATCAAAGAAGAGGGCTTCGGCCGCATGAGCCACGGAGAGGAGCCGCGTGGACTGTCGGAGAGCACGCTCTCGACCCTGAGGCTCCCGAACGGCGCGGAGCTGTCACCGAGCTTGCGGCTGTGGCTGTCGTTCGACGCTACGTTCCTCGGATTATTCGAGGACCTCGAGGCGCCGGCCTTCCCGAGCGAGACGATCGCTGAGCTCGCGCTGCGTACCTACGTGGGCAACAGCTCGGCCGAGTCGTTCAAGCTCCTGGTCCCGAGCAAGCTGCCTGGGCACTGCTTGCTCCTGCCCAAAGGCACGCTCGCGCGGCGCGTGCTGTACCTGGGTGAGCCGGACTCGATCGGCGAGCCGCCGGTCTTGATCATGGATCTGGACGGTCCGCCGTTCGTGGGCATCGAGTACCCGGGCATCGATGTGTACCTGGCGGTGCGCGCGCGCATGTTGTTCCCGCCCAAACAAGTGTTCGGCTCATTCGCCGACGACGAGACCTATGCGCCACGCATGCGCGAGCACGCCGATCGGCTGCTCGGTGGCAAGCTGTCCATCAAGCTGGGTGACGAAGGCTTCGAGAACGAGGCCGAGCTCTCGGTCGAGCCAGAGCAGACACGCATGCTCGGCCCGCGCGAAGAGGTGCCCGAGGGTTACGTGGTGGTCGAACAGATGGTGAACCCGTTCACGGGCGGGCTCATGCGCGTGATCGCGCCCAGCGGCGCAGTGCGCCCCAAGTCGGAGGCGTGAGCGCTCGCGCTACGCGTACAACGACCGCCAGATGTGCGTGCGCGTCGGCTCGCGCTTGGGGCGCGCCTCGCGGAACCAGGCCAGCTGCCCCTGCAGCATCGCCATCGCATCGGGCGCCGCCCAAGTCAGCTCGATCCCCACCGCGCGGCCGTTGTCTTCGGGGCGGCGACCGTGCACCACGCGCCTCACCTCTCCCTCTGCGTCGAGCCAGATCGAGGTGGTGCCGGGCACCTTGAGCGCGATCAGCAGCTTTTCCCCAGTCAGGACGGGCCGATCGATCAAGACCGACATGCCCTCGGTCGAGAGGTCCGAGAGGTGCCGCCCCACCAGCCTGAAGTCGCGCTCGCGCACCACCTGACAGGGCAGCAGCACGGACCTTCGCACGGGGCGCTGGGAGTGGGGACGGTGGCTCGACATCTCGAGCCAGAGCGTAGCGAGGGTGCTCTGCCCGGGCCAAACAGACGGGAGGTCGCGCGCGACGCCGGATCGACGGCGCACCTACTCCTTCGCGCGCGCGCCGCCGAGCAGCGCCCGCGCCGTGGCGATCAGCCCGCACAGGAGCGCGACCGCCCCGGCGGGGACCAGCAGCACGAGCAGCCCCGGATCCGACGCCGTGGCGCCCAGCGCGCCCAAGGCGAAGCCGGCGGGCACCAGTACCAGCCCGAGGATGAGCGCCCGTGACGCCAGCGGCTGCGCGACCTCGGGGTGTCTTCCGGCGGCCAAGCCGAACGCGAGGTGCACGATCGACAACACGCCACCGTGTGCGTGCGAGAGGCGCAAGAGGAGCCGGCGCGTGACCTGATCTTGGTCCAGGTAGAAGCCGACCTTGAAGGCGTGCAGGCCCTCGAGCGCGAGGCCGAGCAGCACGAACAGCGCGAGCCCTCCGAAGCCCAGGGCCAGGTGCCGCCTCGCCATTCGCTCGCTTTCGGGGGTGGTCGCCATCGGGGTCCTCTCGCGTGCACGCTACTCGGCGATCAAGACGGGTCGATCGTCTCGCACTGCCTTCTCGCTCGAGAGCCGAGCCTGATCCAACTTGCCATCGGGGATGAGCAGCTCGGGACGCCGCATGCTGGCGTCGGGTCGGAAGCGCGAGCGCACCAACTCCTTCACCTTGGCGCGGTGCTGAGCGCTGCCCAGAAAGTCGTACTCGCCCGCAGACAGCGCGCCGAGCGCGACCAGGCCCCGCGCCGCCACGAAGCGCACGGCTGCGTAGGGGTCCTCGAGCAGCTCGGCCAGCACCGGCAGCTGAAAGCTGCTGCCCGACGCCAGCAGCGCCTCGGGAGCGGCCAGGTGATCCGCCGCGATCACGCGGGAAGCAGCATCCCCGCCGAGCGCGAGCGTGAGCGCGAGCGCCAGCTCACCCTCCGGCGCGGCGCCATCGGTGTGGAGGTCGTACCAACGCGCGAGGTGCTCGCGCGTCCACGACAACGTGCGGTCGACGTGGCACAGGTTGCAGGCGGGCGGACGGTCGCCCGCGGCACCCAGGTTGGGCCGCGGCGAGTCGATCCGGTGCGAGCGCTGCGCGCGGTACAGCGCGTAGGACACGCGAGGCATGTGGCATCCGTAACAACTGCTACCGACCGAGCCGTCGACGTGGTGCGTGTGGGCCGCGCTGTCGTACCCCGCGTGACAGCCGACACACGCCTCGCCACTCGCGCCCTCGGCGGACAGCTGGTCATTGGGATCGGCGCCGTGCAGCTGGTGACAGTCGACACACGCGATCTTGCGCTCGCCGTGACCTCGCTCGAAGCACGCCGACTTGGCGAGGCCATTGAGCTCGCGTCCGCCCACTCGAATGGTGCCGTCTGGCCAGAACAGGCTCTCTGTGGCGGCGCTCAGCGCCACCGCCTTCGGTGAGGGCCCAAGACCGATCAAATGGCGGTCCTCGGACAGCTCGGCGCCGGCCACGAAGCTCTTCGCGTAGCCATCTCGCCACCAAGCGTCTGGGTCCTTGGGGAAGGAGTACGCGTGGCATTGGCCACACACCTCGGCGGAGCGTGCCTTGTCGATCTTGGCTGGGTTGACGATGTCTTTGGCGCGCTCGTCTCGTCCTCGCTCGGCGTAACGCGCAAACGGATCGCGGTAACGCTCGACGTGCGCGGCCCCAGGCCCATGGCACGACTCACAGGCGATGCCGAGCTCGACCGCCTCGGTGGAGAAGGTGTCGCCCGCCTGATCGTGGGCAGGGCGCGCGGCCGTCGCGTGGCAGGCGAGGCAGTTCGAGTTCCAACGCACGAGGTGGTCTGGCTGATTCGGTGGCTGCAGGAACACGTCGTGCCGAGGGATGAAACGCTCCGCCTCGCGGTGCCACACGAACGGCGCGGCACGGAGCTCGCCCTGCCTCTGGCCCCGCACCCAGTACGCCTGGTAGTGGTGCGATCCCGTCGTGAGCACCACCTCGCGACGCGCCAGCGGTGCAGCGCCTCCCCCGGGCGACACGGCGAGCTCGTGGGGGTCGGCCATGGTGACGTACATGCGCCCGCCGAGGTGCTCGATCTCGTGGAGCTGGCCTTCGAGCTCGAGCGCGTGACGTCCGCGGGGCGCCAGGATGGCGCCGTCGCGCGCGACCTGGGTCATGCTGCGGTGGAAGCTCTCGTGCCAGGTGCGGTGCTCGCGCGGGTGACACGCCACGCAGCTCGCCGAGCCCACGTACCCGCCGCGCGGCTCGAGCCGCGGCGTGCCCTCGGGCGGATCCGCCGCTCGAGGCAGCAGCCAACCCAGCGCCGGCGTGACCAGCAGCGCCCCGGCGAGCGCCCAGCGCGCGGGCCCGGGCGGAGACCGCCGCACCAGCCACCACGCGGCAACGCCCAAGGTGGGCAGCAGCAACACCCAAGCCATCCGGCTGGAAACGTAGCGATCTGCGGGGGGGATGTCACATCTCGGCCGGCTGTCTCGTCGAGGGGGCATGAGCAAGCCGGAGCTAGTGGTGGTGGGCGGCGGTTACGCTGGGGTCCTCGCGGCGCTGCGCGCAGCTCGTCGGGCCCGAGGACGCGCCCAGGTGCGTCTGATCTCGGACCGTCCCGAGCTGGTGGAGCGCATCCGACTGCACGAGCTGTGCGCCCGCGGGCGAGAGGTGTCGCGGCCGCTCGCGCAGCTGCTCGCCGGCTCCGGCGTGGTGCTCGAGGTGGCCAAGGTCGAGGGGCTGGACCCGGCGAGCGACCGGCTCCACACCAGCGCCGGCGTGCGAGGCTACGACGCGCTGATCGTCGCGACGGGCAGCCGCAACGACGCGAGCGCGATCCCGGGCGCGACGGCGCACGCGCACACCATCGAGCGGGACCAGGCGAGCGCGCTCCACGTCCTGTTGAAGGCGAGCGCCAGCGGCAGCCGCGTGCTGATCGTGGGCGGAGGGCTGTCGGGCATCGAGCTCGCCGCCGAGCTGGCCGAGGCGCAGCGGCACCTTCGCGTCACGCTGGTCACGCGCGGCGAGCTCGACCCGCGCCTGTCGCAGCTCGCCCGTTCCGAGATCGAGCGAGGGCTCACGGCGCTTGGCGTCGAGATCATGTGCCACACCGACGTGTTCGCGATCGAGCTCGGTCGCGCCGACACCTCCCGCGGCTGGCTGCGCTTCGACCATTGCATCGCCCCGAGCGGGTTTCGCGCGTCACCGCTCGCGGCCCAGGCTGGGCTCGCGGTCGACGACCTCGGTCGGGCCTGGGTCGATCCGCTCCTCTGCGCCAGCGGACGGGAGCGATTGTTCGTGGTCGGTGACGCCGCCCGGCCGCTCGCGAGCCCGGGCAGCGAGGTGTTCATGGGCTGCAAGACGGCCATGCCCCAAGGAGCGCAGGCCGCCGAAAACGCCGTGGCGACGCTGCTCGGCTCTCCGCTTCAGGCGCTCGACTGGCGCGAGACAGGCTACTGCGTCAGCCTGGGCCGGCGTCGCGGCGTGATCCAAATGGCGAACCGCTTCGGCGACCTCGAGGAGCGCATCTTGCGCGGTCGCCTGGGCGCCTTCGTGAAAGAGGCGATCAGCCGCTACACGATCGCCTCGCTCCACGCCGAGCGCCGCGGCTGGTTCTCGTATCGCTGGTTTCGTATGGGCTCTCGGCGCGCCCACGCGACTTTTGGTACAACCGAAGCTCGAAGGGCATGACGCAGCCAGACCTCTCCCAGCGCGAGCGCCCACGGCTCCTCTCGCTGGCCTACCAGCTCTTGGGCGGCGCCTCGGACGCGGAGGACATCGTCCAAGAGGCGCTGGTGCGCCTGAGCCAAGAGACCTCGACCGTCGAGCGCCCTGCAGCGTGGCTCACGACGGTGGTCACGCGGCTATGCCTCGATCACCTGCGCTCCGCACGTTCGCGACGCGAGGCCTACGTCGGGCCGTGGCTGCCTGAGCCCGCGATGATCGACGATTCGTTCGAGCAGCGTGCCGAGCGCGCAGAAGAGGTGTCGCTCGCGTTCCTGGTGGTGCTCGAGGCGCTCTCGCCGCTGGAGCGGGCCGCTTACCTCTTGCATCAGGTGTTCGACTACTCGTTCGAAGAAGTGTCTCAGGTGCTCGGGCGTGACAGCGCCACCTGCCGAAAGCTCGCTCAGCGCGCCAAAGCCCACTTGTCCGAGCGCCGGCCACGTTTCGCTCCCTCGGCCGAGGCCCACGCCGCGCTGGTGCAGAGCTTCGCGTTGGCCATCGCGACCGGCGACCAAGCGCGACTGGTATCGCTGCTGACCCCGGACGCGAGCTGTGTCTCCGACGGCGGCGGCAAGCGCAAGGCTGCGCTCAAGGTGGTGACGCGCGCGGAGCGAGTGGCCAAGCTGCTGATCGGCCTCGCGCGACGCGGGGTCAGCGGCCAGGTGAGCTTCGAGCAGATCAACGGCTCCCTGGCGCTCGTCCTGCGCACCGAGCAGGGCATCGACTCGGTGCTGACGATCGAGAACGACGGCGCGCGGGTGTCGGTGGTGCGGATCGTGCGCAACCCAGACAAGCTGCGCTTCCTCGAGCGGCAGCGGGGTTGAGCCTACTGTTGGCCGAGCGGGTGATCCGCGTTCGGAAATAGCGTCACCGCGCTCGCCGACGGCAGCACGTGTTTGTGGTCGAGCTCCACGGCAGGGTCCTCGATCGTTTGGGTATCCAGGTACAGACCGCGCCCAGGGGCGCTGCTCTTGATGGTCTTCGTGGCGCCGTCGGCCAGGTAGGTCCAACCGGAGCACTTGCCGCTTGGCGTGCCCGCACAGCGCACGAAGACCCCACCTCCGGTCTGGTTCGTCACCGTCAGCGGGCCGGACTCGGCGCCCCCCGCGCCGGGCTCGAAGAAACGATCCACCTCGGCGCTGCAGACCGGGCAGAACGGCTGCCCGAGGTCACGCATCAAGCAGGTCGCGGTGGGTCGATAGGCACCGCTGGTGCAATGGTTGGCGCCCTTGAAGGCGCCAATGGTCCCTGGCGCCGCGGAGAGCGGGGTCGGGAGCTTGCTGGCGTTCACGAGCGCCTTCCAGGGCAGGTTCTTGGTGCTGGAGGCGACGTTGGGCCCGGGCGCGTACACGCCACATTGATTGCCATCGTACTCGTCCGCGAGCTTGAACACAGTGTGCCCCAGCTCGTGCGCGAGGATGCGTGCGCTCTCGGCGTGACGCGTCACCGTCACCAGCGCCGATGCCGGGGCCGCGCACCCGCCATACTCCGAGCTGTTCGCCAGGATCACGACCGCGTCGGCAGAGACGGCTTCACGACGTGAGCGGATCGCCTCCATGGCGGCGACGCCCACGCTCGGCTCGAACATCACGCAGCGCCGCGGGCGCGAAGCCCCGTCACCGAACGAGAGCTCGAACGCCGTCACCGGGTCATTGCCGAGTGCAGGGTCGGCCAGGGCCGATTGCGTGGACCGCACGTCTTGCCGATAGATGCGCACCCGGGCGGCGTGGCGGGAATAGCCGTCCTGTGCGAGCAGCCGCTGCGACAGCTGGGCAGCGTCGGTGCGGAACTTGGCGAGCTCGCTCTTGGTGTAACCGTCGCCCACGATCAGGAGGGTCAACCCCGCGCTCGACTCGCTGCCGCTGATGAGCACGGGCTGGCCCACGAGGTCCTTCGAGGGATCGATCAGCGCGCTGGTCGAGGTCCCCAGCTCGCCCGCGCGAGGGAGACGAACCTCGGCCAGCTTGGTGCTGGCACCTTCGTGGATCTCGGAGAGAGTCAACACGCCGGCTCCGGCGGGGACGGTCAGGCTCAGCGCGCCGACACCGGAGGAAGCTTCGTGGTCGTGGTCGCCGTCGGAGGACTCTGCGCGCAGCTGACGCGGATCCTCGACGAAGCCGCTGGCCTTGGCTTCACCTTGCAGGTCGACGACGTCCCAGCGCAGAACGGCGCCGCGCGTCGGGAGCGCGCGCAGGGGCTCGTCGCTCGCTCGGATGGCCAGGATGGTGAGCTCCGAGCCGCGCAGCGCGAGCTCGAGCTGCACCGTGCTCGACTCGAGGGAGCCGGCCTCCTGGTCCTCACGCGGGGGGGCGCACGCGAACGCCAGGGTGAGCACCGCGGCCAGCAGGGCGAGCTTCCAGCGAGGTCTCGACATGACAGGCACCTTGGCAACCGCCGTGCCCGACGTGTGATCGGTCCAGGTGCGCGCAAGCACCGTGTTTCTCCCGTGCCGGTCGGTCGAGCTGCGCGACCCACCCTGGATCAATCTTCCAACCACTTGTTTTTATTCATAATAATCCGAAGCGACCGGTCCTCGCCTCGCTGGCTCTCGCGCACTTCGTGAACAAATCCAACAGCCTGCGGGCGCTTGCCAAATCCGAGTCGGCGCACGCTAAGGTGAGCCGTGGCGCCGAGCGGCAGTGACCCATCCTTCTTCAGCCGGTTCTTCCGCCGCGTCCCCAAGCAGGCTCGTTCACGCGCGTTGGTCGAGTCGATTCTGCAGGCGCTCGAGGAAGCTGCTGCCCGCAACCCGGCCCTCGACGAGCTGCGCATCGAGGCGCTCGCCGAGCGAGCGGGGGTCGGCATCGGCTCGGTGTACGAGTATTTCTCCAGCAAGGACTCGCTGCTCGGCGCGCTCGTCGGCCGCGCGACCCAACGCAACTTCCACGAACTGCTCGCGCACGCAGAAGCGGTCGACGGAGACCTCGAGCAGGCCGTACGTGAGGTGGCCACACGGGTCACCGACCAGTACCTGGCGCACCCCACCAGCACCCGCTTGCTGATGATGGCGATCGGCAAGCTGGACCTGTGGGGAGTGGTCGTGAAGGAGCGCGACCGATTCAGCGAGCTGCTCGCCCAGCGTGCGGTGCGCCTGGCTCCGGAGCTGGAGCCGAGCGCGCTCGGCCGCACCATGCAGCTCATTTCCGACAGCGTGATGGGCGTGCTGGCGGCGGAGCTGGCGCGCCATCAAGCACCTGACCGTGCGGCCATCGCTCGCGAGATCGGAGACCTCGCGTGGGCGGTCGTGATCGCGCGCCATCCCGCGGTTCGACCCGCGGAGCATGTAGGCTGCGTCCCGTGAGCTCGCCGAACCCGTTCGCGCCTCCCGACGAGACCTTCCAAGCGCCGCCCGCGCGCGCGCACGGCGACGCTGCTGGCGACATGGCGACCGCGCTGTCTCGCTTGGCGGCGCACGTGGCCGACCCCGAGCGCCAGGCCCAAGACCTGGCCGAGGCGGGGCCTCGCATCCGCAAGCTGACCTTCGGCGCGGGGGCCGCGACGATCGTGGGCGTCGTGCTGCTCGGCTCGAGCCTGGACGGTCGGCCCGGACCACTCACCGTGGTCGGGGTGGTGGTGACGCTGGTGGGCGCGGTCTTGGCGGGCGTGTCGCTGGCGCTCGACCTCTCGCTCGCCCCACGCGATGTGGCCAGCAGCCCGGAGCTCGCGCTCAAGCGCTACCTGAAGGCGCTCATGGCCGGCCGCTTCGGCTACGCCTGGGCATCACTAGCGCCAAGCGCGCGAGAGGGCACCGTGCGCTCCCCTCACCTCGGCGCGGTCACGACCCAGGCGCTCGAGACCGACCTCGGCAGCCCCCAGCGACTGAAGCTGTACGCGGAGACCTTCATGCGCCCGAGCGCGGGCCAGATGCGCCAACTCACGATCCACAAGATCTCGGCGCCGCGCCAGGAGGGCGACGTGGCAGACGTGCGCGCCAATCTGACGTTCTACTCCTGGCCGCAGTGGGTGTTCGTGGTCTTCGCCGTGGGCTTCGCGTTGTTTCGTCCCCTCGGGCTCGTGGGCGCGGTCCTCTACTTCGTGATGCGCAAGCGGCACGACGTCTCGGTCGAAAAGACACTCCTGCGCGCGCCCAACGGCGCGTGGTACCTCCACGACGGCGACGTGCTCGAGCGGCGCAACGACGTCCAAAGCCCCTGACTCTTCGGCGTTGCTCGAGGATCAGTCATCGATCGATTGGTCGTCGTACGAGCAGGGATCTTCGCGCGGCTCGAGATGCGTGATCACCGTGGTCTTGGGCGCGGTCTCACGCAGCGCTCGTTCGACCCGCTCGAGCAGATCGTGCCCCGCTTGCACGGTCCACGCTCCGGGGACCAACACGTGCACCGACACGAAGCGCCGCGACCCGGAGGAGCGTGTGCGGAGCGCGTGAAAGGCGATGCCGTCGCGCTCGAAGCCTGCGAGGACCTGTCGGATCTGGGAGATCTCGTCGCTCGGGAGCGCGGCGTCGAGCAGACCCCGCATGGAGGCGCGCAGAATCCCCGCACCCACCCAGCTGATGTGCAGCGCGACCAGGATCGCCGCGAGAGGATCGAGCCACAACCACCCGGTGAAGCGGACGAGCAACAGCCCGACGAGGACGCCTGCGCTGGTCCATACATCGGTCATCAGGTGCTCTGCGTCCGCCGCGAGGACGATCGAGCGATGCGTGACCGCGGCGCGCTTGAGCACGCGCGCCACCACCAGGTTGACGAGGGAGGCGGCCACGCTGATGCCGAGACCGAGGTCCAGAGCGGTGAGCGCACGGGGATCGAGCAGCCGCGCCACCGCGGCCCACACGATCGCGGCAGCGGCGGCGCAGATCAGCGCCCCTTCGAGGCCACTCGAGAAGTACTCGGCCTTCTCATGGCCGTGTGGGTGCTGCTCGTCCGCGGGTGCAGCGGCGTAGCGCAGGGTGAGCAGCGCAACCACCGCTGCCACCAGGTTCACGATCGACTCGAGCGCATCGGACAACAGCGTGACCGACCCGGTGAGCCCATAGGCGACGGCCTTGAGGCCCATCGTGAGCAGCGCAGCCGCGACCGAGAGCCACGCGAAACGGGTGGGAGCGCCGGCGCTCATCGCTTGCCCTCGAGGCGACGCTCGGCCTCTCTTGCCGCCAGCGCTTCTTCTTCCGCTGCGTGATCTCGCTCCGCTGCGGCCCCGGTTGAGCGCTCCTGCTGCACGCGCATGTCCCGTGCGGGCGCCACTCGCACCTTCGGCGCAGGCTGCGGCGCACGCCCGACGGCCTCGTCGCGCGCACGCTCGATGCGGGCCACAGCCCTGTGCCCTGCGCGGCGCACGGTGGCCGCAGCGACGCGCAAGCGCGGCCCGAACACGATCGAGAGCAGCGCCAAGAGCACAGGCACGAAGGCGATCACCGCCAAGGTCACCGCGATGTTCGCGATCGTGAGCAGCACGTTCGCGAGCACCACCGGAGGGCCGAGCTCGAGCGGTGGGGCGGCCGGGGCGGGACCTGACGTGGTCGGGTGTGGCTGCGAGGGCGAGCTCCTTGGCGGCACGAACGCCCGCCGCGCGGCCTGAGGCTCCGGGCGGCGCAGCGGCGCGAGCTCGCGCACGAGAGCGTCGAGCGCAGCGGGCCGTTGATCCGGGTCCGGTTGCACCATCAGCGAGAGCGCGCGCACGAGGCGCGGATCCGAGGTCGGACCGAGCGCACGCGCGACGTCGATGGCGAGGCCCTTGTGCGGCAGGTCCTCGGGTTGCTGGCGCGTCAAGACGGTGAGGGCCGTGGCGCCGATGCCGTAGGTGTCGGACTGTGGCAGCGCGCGCCCCTGAAACTGCTCCGGTGCCATGAAGCCGAAGGTCCCGACCACCGTGCTTCCAGCCGCGTCGCTCAGCTTGGCCCGGACCGCCCCGAAATCGACCAAGCAGAAGCGCCCATCCCTTCGGCGTACGACGTTGGCGGGCTTGATGTCGCGATGAATCACGGTCGGGCTGCGCTGATGGAGGTAGGCCGTGGCCTCCGCCAGGTCCATGATCAGCGCCGCGACCGTAGCCTGGTCCAGGGTGGCGCCCGCGGCGAGCAAGCTCGAGAGGCTCTCGCCATCGACCAGCTCGGTGACCAGGAACAGCGCCCCGCCCTCCTCGAAGCTCTCGACGAATGCCGGCAACAGCGGATGAGACAGCGACGAGAGCACCTGGCCCTCGCGCTCGGCGAGCTCGACGGCCTTCCAAGACCCAGCGCCCTTCACCTCGAAGCGCTTGAGCGCCACGAGCCGCCCCTCGCGAGCATCCACGGCCTGATACGTGCTGCCTTGGCCCCCTTCACCGAGCAGCTTCACGATCCGGTAGCGACCGTCGTGCACCTGGGAGCCTGCCTCGAGCACCGCGAGGAGGGCTCTACCACCGCGTCAGTCCGCAAACACGGAGAGAAAGCGTAGGTCGTTCGCGAGGACCAGGCGGCAGCTCTCGCGCAACGGCTCGCCAGCTACTCGATGGGCTCCATGGTCCAGGCGCCTTGGGCGATGACCTGGGTGTCGAGGTAGCCGCCTTGGTCGATGTCCAAGGGAGCGCACGTCCATGCTCCGCTGCCCTTCCCGTCGACCTCGAGAGTACCTGCGAACAGCGCCAGCTCGCGCCAGAAGCGGCCCTCGGCTGTCTCGTTGATCGGGATCGCCAAATCAATGGCGCTGTCCGCAAAGCGGAGCTCCGCGACCACCTCCCCGAACGAGTCCGCCGAGAACGAGAAGCCGGCGCCGTCCGGGGCGGTGACCGTCCGCTTGGCCGAGCCGCCATGAACCCCTGGGTATTGCACCAGCTCATCCGTCCGTGAGGACTCGGCCTCGAGCTCGAAGATGAAGTCGATCTCGCACACGGCCGTGATGTCACCCTCGGTCGCCTCGGCAAACGCGGTCAGGCGAAAGTAGCCGGGCACCTCGCTGGGGCCACTGGAAGGCGCACCGCCACCACCTGCACCTCCCCCACCCTCCACGGACGCCCCCCCACCCCCGACGGCGGGGCCGGTGCCGCCGCCACCCGTTGCGCGCCCGCCCTCGTCGCAGGCGAGCGGAAGGATCGACCACAGGAGGCAAGCCCAGGCGTGCGCACGACGTCCCATTCGTATGACGAATATCATATTACGACGCCGCCCGCGCCCTGCTTGAACCAGCGCTCGGCCGGCGCGAGGCTCGGGCCATGAGCGGCGAGCCGATCTACCTGGACTTCAACGCCACGACCCCCGTGCTGCCAGAGGTGCTCGACGCGATGCTGCCCTATCTGCGCGAGCAGTTCGGCAACCCGTCGAGCGACCACCCGGTAGGGCAACGTGCGCGCGCCGCCGTGGCGCACGCTCGAGCGGAGGTCGCCCAGCTGATCGGCGCCCGTCCGGACGAAATCATCTTCACGGGCTGCGCGACCGAGAGCAACAACCTCGCTCTGTTCGGCGCTGCTGCGAGCGCTGCCTCGCCAGGCCGCGTGGTGACCACCAGCATCGAGCACCCGGCGGTGAGCGAGCCGATCGCCGCTCTCGAGCGGCGGGGTTGGTCCGTCGAGCGCGTCGCGCCCGAGCCATGCGGCGTGATCCCCTTGGACGAGCTGCGCGCGGCGATCGGGCGCGGTGCCACCTTGGTCTCGATCATGCACGCCAACAACGAGATCGGGACGCTCCAGCCCGTGCGCGAGGCGGCGGACGCCGCCCGTGCGGCGAGCGCCCTCGTGCACAGCGACGCCGCGCAATCGGTGGGCAAGGTGCCGGTGCAGGTCGACGACTTGGGCGTCGACCTTTTGACGATCGCCGGGCACAAGCTGTACGCCCCCAAAGGTGTGGGCGCGCTGTACGTGCGGCGAGGCACCAAGCTCGAGCCCGTCCAGCGCGGCGCTGGCCACGAGCACGGGCTGCGGCCGGGGACGGAGAACGTCGCCTCGATCGTCGGATTGGGCCGGGCGTGCTCTCTCGCCGGGGCCCGGCTCGCGGAGGAGCAGGCGCGCGTCCGCGGCTTGCGTGACCGGCTGTGGTCCTTGCTCAAGGAGGCGATCTCCGACCTTTCGATCCACGGAGCCGACGCCGCGCGATTGCCCAACACGCTGAGCGTTCGGTTCCCGGGAGCCACCGGCGCGGCGGTGTTGGCGGCGAGCCCTGGGGTCCTCGCCTCGACCGGCTCGGCGTGCCATGCGGGCGAGGAGCGCGCGTCGAGCGTCGTCCTCGCGCTCGGCGTCCCTGCCACGGAGGCGCTCGGCACGGTGCGACTGAGCCTGGGCGTGACCACACGCACGGCCGACGTGGACAGAGCTGCGCGCGCGCTGATCGCCGGCTATCGCGATCTGCGCAGCCGACAGCCCGATTAGCGTCGCTCGCAGGCGATCTGGCTGTTCGTGCCAGGCTCGAGCTCTCGCTGGAGCCGCCCCTCTTCGTCCGCGGAAGCGCAACGCTCTGGACTGCCCTGCCAAGCGACCTGGACCCAGACCGGGCCACACAGCGTGCGGAGCACCGCGTGCACCCCGCCATCGACGGGGGTGAACTCGGCCGGCCAGACCGTGTGCTGGTCGAACCCGCCGACCACCATCAGGGGTGGATCACCTTGTTTGCCGGGCACGGTGACACGCAAGCGACAGCCCACGAAGTGTGCGTTCTCGAAGCTGCCTTGGCTGAAGTCGGACACGAAGCCGCGCGCGCGAAGGCGAGCCCGATCCGCGTCCGTGGCGCCAAACACCAGCACGTTCTCGTACTCCGACCCGAACAGGGCAAACTGGTCCAAGAGCGCTCGTCGCTGCTCCGGACGATCCACCGCCGCACGTTCGGGCGTGAGCCCCCACATGTCGAGGGGCGGGATGGGGGCGAGCGGAGGCTTCTTGGGGGTGAGCAGGTGCACGTTGGGGGCGCCGGAGAAGACGTACGGCACCGAGCCGCCATGCCGCACCGCGAACAGCGCGTGCAAGTGCAGCGCCGGCGCGAGGTAGGGAACGTCCGCTCGGCTGGGCTCTGGGGGCAGGCCACACATCGAGTCCAGGATCACCGGCAGCTGCAGGCCGCGACGCGGCGTCACATCGCTCAGCCCTGCGAGCGCGTCGCTGCATGCGAGCGCCAAGCGCTCCGCCGTGCGCTGCGCCGAGAGCAGCGCGACCGCCGCGGCGAGCACGCTCAAGAGCGTGGCGCCCGCGGCGACGCGCGCCTGCGCCATGGTTGGGAGGACCGCGACCGCGAGGGCCAGCCCCAAGCACAAGAAGCGCCGCGCAAAATGCTGCCAGCCAGGGATGTCCAAGGGCCCGAGCAGCGAGAGCGCGAGCACCAGGACGGCGCCGAGCGCGATCGGAAGCGTAGCGCCGTCGTCGCGTCGACCTCGGCGCAGCGCGAGCGCCACGCTCACCAGCGCCACCGCCAGAAGCAGCCACCCCAGCGAGCTCCCCCCAGGGAGCGCGATCCGCGCGATGGTGGCCAGCCAGTCCTCGAACGAGTCCCAGCGCGTGGTCTCGGTGTATTTCAGGGTCGCGAGCCCAGACTGGCTCCGAAACAGCATCAGGAACACCAGACCGAACGGCAACGCGGTCAGGCCGAGCCAACGGGCCGCTGAGCCCAGCGCGACGCTTCGATCCGGATCGCGACGGGCGCGGTCGAGCACCACCAACGCCCAGAGTCCGAAGATCACCGCAGCCGCAAACGGGTGGATCGCCAGCAACAGCGTCGACAGAAGCGACAGGATCCACTTGCGTCCGGGGCTGGGGGTCGGCGACGCGGCGGCGAGCGCAAGCACCCAGAGCCCTGCCGCGATTCCGCAATAGAAGGCGTAGAATCCCATGAAGAAGGGCCAAGCGAACGCGAGCGCAAAGCCCAGCACGGCGCCATACGTCCAGCGGCCGTGCACGGCGCGAGACAGGGCCGCGACCCCGCCGGCAAACGCGAGCAGCATCACGGCCTGCGCCACGTGCAGCGCGTGCGGCCAGCCCAGGGCGCTGGCCAGGGGCTGGTACAGCCACACGAATCCTCGCCCGCTGAGACCCAACCCCAACGAGAATTGCTTCGCGTAGACCGAGTCGGGCTCGCCGTAGTGCTGATCGATGTGGCCGGCCAGGACTGCCTGCGGACCGTCGTTGGAGAGCCACAGCGGCACGCGGAAGACCACCGCCACGAGCGCGATCGACAAAAGCGCCAGCGCGCCTTGCTCGACGCCGACGGTGCGCCAGCCCGCCGCTCGCGTACGCGGGGAAACGGTCACGATTTCGCTGGGAGCTTACCCCAGTCGAGACGCTTTGCGATGGCTGACCCCTTGCCCCGCGGCCGTGGCTCTTCTAGCGATCGTCCATGCGCGCAGCTTGGTTTCTGGTCGCGGCGTCTGCCGTCGGTGTGTGGGGCTGTGATGGAGACACGAGCAGCGCGGGCGGTGGGGGAAGCGCCCCGCAGGCCGAGGTCACTTTCCACAGGGACATCGAGCCGCTGCTGCAGAAGAGCTGCCTGGGCTGCCACTACGAGGGCAAAATCGGTGGCTTCTCGCTCCTCGCCTACGAGGACGCCAAGGCCTTGGCCGGGACCATGGCGCGCCTGACCGAAGAACGGAAGATGCCCCCCTGGGGCGCTCGCAACACCGACAGCTGCGAGACTCGCTTCGGGTTCGTCAACGACATCTCGCTGACGGACGAAGAGATCGCCATCTTCCGGGCGTGGGACGATCAGGGCACCCCCAAAGGAGATCCCGCCGACGCACCGCCGGCCTACGTCGCGCCGCCGGACGGGCTGCCTGGTCTGGATCTGGAGCTCGTCCCGGTGGAGCCCAGCGTCGTCGACGGCGATCACGACTTGTTCGAGTGTGTGGTGTACGACCCGGCGCTGACCGAGTCGAAGTGGGTGAACGGCATCCACATGATCGCCGACAACCCCAAGGTCGCCCACCACGCCTTGACGTTCCGGGTCGATCGCGATCGCGCCGCGGAGCTCTCCGGAGGCAACGAGCGCTTCCCATGCTTCGGTGGCGCGCCTGGCGAGATCGTCCATGTCTGGGCTCCGGGCGGGAACCCGTTCGAGCTGCCGGCCGACGTGGGCATCAAGCTCGACCCCGATCAGGTGATCATCGTGCAGATGCACTACCACCCCACGGGCGCCGGCCCAGAGGAGGACGCATCACGGTTGCAGCTGCGCTACGCCGACGCGGAGCCGGCGTATCAGTTCGTGGTCACCTTCCCGGGCAACGCCGAGTCCGCAGAGGACGGGCTCCTGCCCGGACCGAACGACAGCGGGGGCGTGCCCGAGTTCCGCATTCCGCCGAACGTGAGTGATCACACCGAGACGATGGAGATCCTGATCCCCGCGGAGGTGTTCATCGATGTCCCCATCCTGATGGTGATGACGCACATGCATTACGTCGGGACGGACATCAAGCTCGAGGTGCACCGCGCCAACCTGCCCGCGAGTCAGCCTCAAGACGAGTGCCTGATCCACACGCCCGCGTGGGACTTCAACTGGCAGCGCATGTACACGTTCGACACGCCCATCGCCGAGCTGCCTACGGCCAAGGCTGGCGACGTGCTGAAAATCACCTGCCACTACGACAACACGATGGAGAACCCGTTCGTCGCCCAAGCGCTGGCGCAGCAGGGCAAGAGCGCCCCCGAAGAGGTGGTCTTGGGCGAGGAGACGCTCAACGAGATGTGCCTCGCGCCGCTGGGGATCTTGCTCCCAGCGAGCCTCGAGCTCTGATCTCTCGCCGTCACATCGGAGCGAAGCTCACCGGGATGACGATGGTGGCCGCTCCGCCGACGGGCTTGTCGAACTGCGCAGAGGAGACGCGCATCGTCACGCAGGTCTTGACGATCTCGGGCAAGCCCCCGCCACCGGCAGCCGTCGCCGACAACACCTCACCATTGGGCCCGATCTTGGCGGTCACGCGCAGCGTGCCCTTGGCGTTCGGATCTTCGACGAGGCCTTTGTTGTAACAACGGCGGAAGCCCGCAGCCATGCCGGCGACCACGGCCGAGGCGTTGCCCACGGAGCCACCGGACACGGACGCACCCCCAATCGCGGCGCCTGGCTTGGGCGGATCGACCTGCGCCGCGCCCGACGTGCTCGCGGACGGGTTGAGCACCCTGTCGTTTGCGGTCGAGACGCGCTCCGAGATCTCTGCGGGCAGCGAACGCGGGCCCTTGCCCACCACTTCGACGGCGATGAAGCCGCCGTCGATGCTGCTGGCCTTGGAGATCTTGTTCGAGGTCGTCGCGCTGTGAGCGACCACGAGGCCGTCTGGCGTGGCGAGCCACAACCGCCCACCTTCGTCGATCGTGAACCACGTCGCGCCCGCGGCGAGCGCCGTGCGTTCTGCGACCCAGGACTGCGACGCGCTCTGGCCCGTCACGAACGCCTCCGTGTCGGCCGCGCCCCCAGTCTGCAACACCGCCCACGCCCCCCCGAAGGCGAGCGCGCCTGTTTTGGCCACGGTCGTGCTCCCGTCGAGCTCTCGCTCGCGTTTGACCTCCGCACCGCGCACCGTGACGAGCGCGCGCGACGTGAGCACCCGCACTCCCTGGTACCTGTCGGGCTGCACGCGCAACGCCGCGCCGTCCACGCCGTCACGCCGCTTCATCTGGCCCGCCGACCACTCGAATAGGCCCTGCGCTCCCCCCGCCACCCACACGCCACCTTGCGCGTCGACCGCGACGTCGAGCAGGCTGGGGTGGGTGGCCCCGCTCGCGAGGGTGATCGGCACGTCGTGGAACGAGCTTCCGTCGAAGCGCTTCACGGCGTCGCTCGTCAGCGCCCAGAGCTCCTTGCCTCCCGCGGCAGCCAGGTGCTTGATGCCCGCTGGGACCGATGACGTGATCAGCTCCACCTGGCTGCCCGCGATGCGTGACAAGCCCTGGTCCGTGACCACGTAGACGCGGCCATCGGGCTCGGCCTCGAGCAGCTCGACCTTGTTCGCGCTGAGCACGCGGTCGGTCGCGCCATCGGGGTCGATCACGAACACCCCGCTCGGCGTGGCCGCGTACGCACAACCGGGCTGCGAAACATCGGCAAAGGTGGGCTTCTGCGGCGGCGTGTCGCCCGAGCCGCTGCTGGCGCTCGCGCTGCTCGGCGCGCTCGCGCTGGACGTGGCGTGCGCGCTCTCGCCACCGTCGTCGGAGCGCGGCGCCGCGGACGATTGCGCGGAGGGCTTGCTTTCGCACGCGCTCACCCCAAACATGCTCACAGCCAAGAACGTCGTCGTCAGTTTCATGGAGCTCCGGCGTCGCTGATGCATGTTGGTCGAGACCGGTCCGTCGCTGCTTCGGTCCTCGTTCGTTCGAGGATTCGCCCGGCGTTCGCTACCGTCGCCACCCAACTGCGGGCGAGCCGCGAGGGTAGACCTGCTCTTGGTCCTTGACTACGAGGGCGGCCTTGGTAAGTTGCCGCGCCTCCCACGCGAAGGTGGCGGAATTGGCAGACGCACTAGCTTGAGGTGCTAGCGGGTAACACCGTAGGGGTTCAAGTCCCCTCCTTCGCACTACCACCCCCTCAGGTGGTGTACTCGGCGTTGACCTCCACGTAGCGGTAGCCGAGATCACTGGTCATCACCCGAGCGCGGCCCTCACCCACGCCGAGATCGATCTCGACGGCCACGTCGTCGCTGGCCATCCTGCGCGATACCTCCGCACGATCGAAGCGGGTGGGCTCTCCCCCTCTGAACACCTCCACGCCAGCCAAACTGCAGCGGAGCTTGTCCCGCGTCACGCCGTGAGCACTGTTGCCGGCAGCGCTGACCAGTCGCCCCCAGTTCGGGTCGCAGCCGAACAGCGCGGTTCGAACCAGCGCGCTGTGCGCCACCAGGCGCGCCACCTCGCGCGCGACCGCTTCGGTCGGCGCTCCCGTCACCACGATGGTGGTCACTTTGGTGGCGCCTTCGCCGTCGCGCGCGATGAGCCACGCCAATCTCTCCGCCGTGCGCGAGAGCGGCTCTTGCCAGTCCGCGCTCGCGCCGGCTCTGCCCGTGGCGAACGTGAAGAACGAGTCGTTGGTGCTGGCGTGCGAGTCGACGTGCACGGCGTTGAAGCTGCTCTGCGCGATTCGCGGCAACGCACCTGCGAGCTCGCGCGCCGTGACGCGCGCGTTGGTGCCGACGACCGCCAACATCGTGGCCATGTTGGGCTCGATCATGCCCGCCCCCTTGGCGACCCCCGCGGTCACGAGCGCCGCGGCTTGCTCACCCGCCTGCTTGGGGAAGGCGTCGGTGGTCATGATCGCGGCCAAGAAATCACTCGCCCCTGCCGCGCTCCTGGACAAGGCCAGGTGGGCGGCGCGGATGCCTGCGCTGACGCGGTCCATCGGCAACGCCACGCCGATCACCCCGGTAGAAGCGACCAACACCTGCTCGACTGGACAACCCACCAGCGCGGCGACCTCGCTCGCCATCTGCTTCGCGTCGGCCTCGCCGCGCTCCCCGGTGCACGCGTTGGCGTTGCCGGAGTTGACCACGATGGCTCGCACCAGGCCGCCGGTCTGGCCGAGGTGGCGCCGGCACAGCCCGACAGGCGCCGCCGCGAACGTGTTCTGCGTGAACACCCCGGCGCAAGGCAGCGCCTCGTCTGCGACCAGCAGCGCGACGTCGGGCCTGCCCGAGGGCTTGATGCCGGCCGCCACACCCGCGAGCGAAATCCCTCCGAGGTCTGCCAAGCCGACGGGAACGGGCGGCGGTTCGAACGCTGGCGACTCAGGCCGAGACATGCCCGAGGTTTCGAAGCGAACGGCACCCGCGTCAAGCCGATCCACCCTTGCCGGCGGGTGTTGCGTTCGCCAGGTCGCAGGGGAGCGAACAACCTTCCCGGACGAGGTACTGGGGTACCATCGGCGCGCCCATGAGCGCACGGCGGGACGCCTTCGTGTTTCTGTTGGCTGCGCTGGTCCCTGCAGCGGCGATGGGCTTGCTCGGCTGGCGTGCGCTCAGCAACGAGGAGGCCGCCACCCGACGCGAAGCGCTGCTCTCGGTGCAGACCGAGGCGGACCGATTGGCCGCGTCGCTGCGGGAGGAGATTGCTTCGGCGGAGCCAGCTCTGGCCGAGGTCGACCTGATCGGGGACGTGAACGACGAGGCTCTGCAGCTGACCATCGCAGAATCTGCGCGGCGAGCGTTGCCCACGATCGGCGAGATCGCGGTGCTCGCCCCCGACGGCAGGCTGCTCTTCCCGCGTGAAGGGAGAGACGTGCGCGAGCGCAGCGATCGCCGCTGCAACGCGGCCGTCGCCACCCTGGCTGGACGTGAGCGCGACGCGGCCGCTGACACCATCCTCGCTTCGTGCGAGCAAGTCCGAGACAGCCGTGGTCGCTACGTGTGGCCCGTGCTGGCGGTCGAGCGCGCAGCGACGGATCGCGCGCTGGGCGAGCGGCTCGCGCAGTGGGTGGACGAGCACCAACGGGCGCTGCGGCCGGAGGAGCGCACCCTGCTGGCCGCGGAGGTGCGCAGCGCCAAGGGCCTCTTGCCTTCGGATAGGCAACGCATCACGACGGCGCTCTCGGGAGCGCTGGACAGCCCGAGCAGCGTGACCGCGGCGGTGCAGCGTGCGGCGCGAGGAGAGGAGGCGACACGCGCGCTGCGAGCCGCGCGCGAGCAGCCTGGCCACGTCATCCCCGTGCGCGGCGCGGGCGTCGCTGGCTTCATGGTCGGCCTTCGCCAAGGCGGCTTCGTGTTGTGGGTGGTCACCGAAGAGACGCTCGCCCGGGCGCTCGCCAGCGGGCGCTCGGCGCGCACCTTGCCGGCACACCTGACGGCCAACGTCACCAGCAGCTCTGGCCGCATCGCGCCCGAAGCGCCCCATGGCTTCGCGCTCGCCGAAGAGGAGCTCGGGGTCGAGGTGCGTTTCCTCGAGCCGGGCGCGATCCTCCGACAGTCGCAGCGCAGCGAGCGGGTGTTGCTCACGCTGATCGGGGTGGCGGTGACCATCGCCCTGTCGCTCTCGTTCGCGCTCTACCGGCGCATGCGCGAGGCGCGACGCACCAGCGAGCTTCGCACGAGCTTCGTCGCCGGGGTGTCTCACGAGCTGCGCACGCCACTGGCTTCGCTGCGTATGCTCTCGGAGCTGCTCAGCGAAGGGCGGGTCGACGAGAGCGAGCGCGGCGAGCTCCTGGAGGCGATGACGAAGGAGACCAAGCGGCTCTCGGCCACGGTGGATCGCTTCATGGCCTACGCCAAGAGCGAGCGCGGGAAGCTCAGCGCGCACAAGCGCTCCCACGACGTGGTCGCGCTGACCAGGGACAGGATCGCTGCGTTCGTCCAGCGCAACCCCGACACGCAGGTCGACTTCAGCCACGACGCGCCCGAGATCGTCGTGGCCTGCGATCAGCCGCAGATCGAGATCGTGATCGACAATCTGCTCGAGAACGCCCTGAAGTACGCACCGGACGGCCAGCCCTACGCGATCTCCCTGGAGAGCTCTGGGCGAGGCGTCACGCTGACCGTGAGCGACCGCGGCCCGGGCATCCCCGAGGCGCGCCGGCACGCCGTGTTCGACGCGTTCGAGCGAGGCGATGCGCGCCTATCACGCGCCACGAGCGGCACCGGCTTGGGCCTGTTCTTGGTGCGGTCGATCGCGCGCGCCCACGGCGGCGACGCGGAGCTCGTGCGCGGGCAAGGCCGTGGCGCGACGTTCCGCGTGTGGCTGCCGCTGCTATGATCGCGACCCGAGTGAGCAGAGACAAACCCGCCCGCCAAGAGGTCGTGCTGGTCGTCGAGGACGATCCGACGCTGAGGCTCGGGCTGACCAAGACGTTGCGCTCGGCCGGCTACCAGGTGGAGGTGGCCAAGACCGGGAGCGAAGGGGCCGAGCGCGCCAAGAACGAGCGCTACGACCTGGTGCTGCTCGACGTGATGATGCCGGGCAAGAACGGCTACGAGGTGTGCGAGGAACTGCGCGAGCACGACCAAGATCTGCCCATCATCATGCTGACCGCCAAAGGTGAGGAAGAGGACAAGGTTCGTGGTCTCAGGCTGGGCGCCGACGACTACGTGGTGAAGCCCTTCGGCGTGAGTGAGCTTCTGGCGCGCGTGGACGCTGCGCTCAGGCGCCGGCGCAAGCGTGAGCTGTGCAGCACGCTGGTCGAGGTGGGGCAGGCCAAGATCGACTTCGAGTCGTTCCGCGCGCACCGCGGTGGCGAGGAGCTGGAGATGACCGCGCACGAGATGAAGCTCCTGCGCTTCTTCTTGGACAACGAAGGGCGCATGCTGACCCGGCAGCGCATCTTGGATGGCGTATGGGGCGCGGACTACTTCGGGACCGACCGCACGGTGGACAACTTCGTCAATCGACTTCGCCAGAAGTGCGAGAAGGATCCCAAAGCGCCGGAGATCTTCGTCACCGTGCGCGGCGGGGGCTACCGCTTCTCGCGGCGCGGGGAGTGAGAGACCTCGGTGACACAGCGGTGACATGCCGGAGACAGAGCCTAGAAACGAGCGTTCTAGGTTGTTCCTCGTCGAAGCGACGAGTCGCTCGGGAGGAGACGAACATGAACAAGCTCGGGTCCAAGGTTCTTTTCGCGTGCACGGTGGGTGGTTGGCTGGCGACGGGCTGCTCGAGCGGCGCGGAGCTCTCCGAGGCGTCGAGCCAAGAGAGCGGCGACCCCCACGCCAGCGCTCCCGAGGTGGTGGAGACGGTGGAGGCGCCGACCGAGAGCGCCAAGCTGCGCATCGAGCGCGCGCTGCGCGAGCTCGATCGCGGCGGGGACGCAAAGGCGGTCAAGGCCGACCTCGACCTGCTCCTGGCCCAGGCCCTCGACCGCACGGACCGCGCCGAAGCGCGGCTGGCGCGATCACGTGCGTTCGAGGCGCTCGGCGACGAGGAGGGCGCGATCGAAGAGGTCGAGGCGATCCTGGTCGACCAAGCCCACGCCGACCGCACGCCTGCGCGCGAGGCGGCCGAGAAGCGGCTGCGCTTCCTGTTGACTGGCAGCGAGACGGAGCGCTTCGCGGCGCTGCCTGCCAACACCCAGTTGGCTCCCATCACCCACGCGCTGGCCGAGCTGTTTCCCGAGTCGGACGAAGGTGCGTTGGTGGACGTGTGGGTGTTTGGCCAGCCGCGAGGCGACAACCACGGCATCTTCCAGATCGTGGAGGCCAAGCGCCAGAAGTTGGAGCAAGAGCTGCGACCTCGCATCAGCATGGGCAGCTCCATCTCGGGAGCGGGCAGCTGGGTAGGCCTGCCGCGCGCGATGGGTGAGCACGCCGCCGACATGCCGCAAGCAGATCGCTCGCTGCTCGTCTTCTATTTCGACCTGGCCGACCTGCGTGTGCCGTCGCGCTACGATGACTACCTGCCGATGCCGAGCGACGAGATCGTGGAGATCTTGGAGCGCGGAGACGGCCTGGTGGTGGCCAAGAAGCGCGCCTCGGGCAAGCCGACGATCGTGATCGCCGCCCCTCGCAACGCGCAGCTCGCGGCCGTCGAGGAGGCGTTCAGCAAGATGACGAGCGTGCCGTACGAGCCGGTGACCGTCGAGCTCGACAAGAAGCTCTTGCCGGCCGAGATCCAGGCGACCATCCGCACCGCGCGCAGCCAGATGCGCGGCTGCTACGAGCAGGCGCTGAAGCGCGACAAGAAGCTGACTGGCACGATCCTCCTGGACCTCGTGATCGAGCCCGACGGATCACTCTCGCGCAACGCCATCGGCGACAAGTCCACGCTGCGCGACAAGGGCCTCGAGAGCTGCCTGAGCGCGGCCATGGCCGAGCTCTCCTTCCCCGCGAGCCACGGCGACAAAGTCACCGTCAGCTATCCGCTCTTGATGACCCCCTGACCAAGCGCACGACGTCGATCACCTCCTCGACGTCGAAGGGTTTGCGGATCCACGTCACCCCGAGCTGCCCCACGTTGACCCCGGGATCCGTCGTCCCCGAGATCAGCACCAGGTCGGTGTCGGGGTGACGGCGCTTCAGCTCACCGAGCGAGCCTTTGAGATCCGCGCCGTAGGGCGACGCGTCCAGCAACGCGACATCGTACGGCTGCTCCGAGAGCGCTCGACTCAGGGCCTCCTGCGTGGAGAACGCGGTGACATGCGCCCCGCGCGCGCTCAGCACCATGTCGAGCAGCTCGACGATGCTGGCGTCGTCGTCGAGCACCGCCACGCGGATACCGTCGAGGGAGGCCGCCCGCACGGTGCGCGGAGCCTTGCGGGAGGTGACCGGCGCGGTGGACCACGAGAGCTCGAACACAGCGCCACTCCCCTCCCGGTACGGCGCGAGCGAGAGCTTACCGCCCTCTTCTGCCACCACGCGGAGCGAGTGCGAGAGGCCGATGCCAGCGCCACCGACCCGGCCGGTCGTGCCTCGCTCGAACAGGCGCTCCCGGTCAGCGGGGGGAACGCCAGGGCCGCCGTCCACCACGCGCAGCGTCGTGAGATCGGACTCCGCTCCCTCGGCGTGCTCGATGCGCACCAGGCCGCCCGCAGGTGTCGCCGCGAGCGCGTTCATGACCAGGTTGGTCAGCACCTGCAGCAGTCGATCTCCTGCCTCCACGGGGAGGGCGCCCTGCTTCGTGTCGAGGTCCACGACGAGCCCCACCCCCGCGCGCGACGCCTCATGGGTCAGCCCCACGATACACTCGTCGACGATGGCGCGCAGCGGCTCCGCTGCCGCGCGTTCCACCTCGGCGCCGATCGCCTTGCGGGCGATGCGATGCGCGCGACGAGCCCGGCCCAGCGCCACCTCGACTGCCTCGCGAGACTGCGGGTCGTTGGAAAGCTGGCGGGCGCGCTCGAGCCACCCGAGGATCACCGTCAGTCCGTTCGACACCTCGTGCAACGCCGCACCCAAGTCTCGATCCGAGCCGAGCTGTTCTTCGGGCTCTCGCTGCGGCGAGGTGGCTAGGGAGGGTCGCCGGCCTTCGGACACTGGCATTCAGGCTAGCAGAGGCCCAACGCGGTCGACGACATTCGTTTCGCCGGCGGCGCGCGCCACGATCGCGGCGGCGTAGCGGGCAAGCGCGGGCGGGTGGTAGCCAAACATCAGGTAAGGCTCGGTCAGCTCGAGCTCCATCAGCAGGGGGGCGTCGCGCTCGCCGCGCACGATGTCCACCCGCGCGTAGAGCAGCCGGTCGCCCACGCTCGCAAGCACTCGTTCGGCCAGCGCGCGCTCGTCATCCGCCACCGGGACGGGCCCGGTGACGCCGATCGGGCCCGACATGAAGCGCGGCGCCTTGCGCATGGCGTGCGTGATTTCGCCGTCGATCACCACCAAGGATCGCTCGCCGTGGTGCTCGATCGAGCCGAGGTAGGGCTGCACCATCAGGTCTCGCTCGGCCAGCTGCTGCGCCAGGAACGCAGCGAGCGCGCCGGGATCGTCGCCCCGAAAGCGCTCGGTCGCGAACGAGCCGGCCGAGACGCGCGGCTTGACCACCACGTCGCGAAGACCTCGTTGCTCGATCGCGAGGATGGCGTCGCTCGGCGAGCTGCCTCGTTCGAAGAAGCTCGTGGGCACCACCGGGATCCCCTGGGCCGCGAAGCGTGCCAAGTAGGCCTTGTCGGTGTTGTCACGCAGCACCGCCGCCGGGTTCTCCAGGCGCGTCACGCTCGCCACGCGCTCGGCCCAGGCCACGAAGTCGAGCCGACGAGGCACGTAGTTCCAGGTGGAGCGGACCACCACGATCGACGCTCGCGACCAGTCGACGCTGGGATCGTCCCACGCGCACAGCTCGACGTCCGCGCCGAGCTCGCGCAGTGCCCGCGAGACGGCGGCCTCGTCGGGATCGGGTTGGGGCAGGCTGGTGGCGGTCGCGAGGGCAACGAGCACCCGCGCAGATTACTCGAGGCTGCCGGACGGCGCAGACTCGGTGAGCGTGATGCCCGGGGGCAGGGGCAACACGTAGGCTCCCTCGGAGTCGGTCGTGGTCGCGCCCACCTGCACCAGCGTGCCTTCGCTGCTGTCGGGGCCGCTGCGCACCCAGGCTCGGATCACGGCAAACGGCACGCTCGCTCCAGCGTCACGCACTGAGCCTTGCAGGAAGACCGGGTACTTCACCGACAGCTCGCCGACCGGGGCGACGGGCTTCTGCTCCGCCGCGTCGACCTTGAGGCTCGGCAACACCAGCCAGGGGAAGCCGGTGTCGGCAGGCATTTGCACCGAGAGGTCGAGCTCCCCCGGATCGACGAACAACGAGAAACCTCCCACGTCATCCGTGGGCGTGGAGAACTGGCGCTCGGCGGGCAGCTGATCGAGCAGCGCGCGGGCGACGTACTCCATCTGCGAGGTCTGCGCCGGCGCCATCACCACCGAGGCGCTCGTCATCGGCAGCCCGTCCGGCCGGGTGACCGAGCCGCTGACGGTCGGCTGCGCCGGCAAGATGAAGCCGAGCCCGGAGCCGCCCTCTTCGGACACCGACCAAGTGCCGAAGTAGGTGGCGAGACCTGGCGCGTCGGGCACGATCGTCACCGAGTAGTCGCCGGGGACGAGGTCGACGTGGATGAAGCCGCCAGCGTCGGTGCGGGTGTCGACGCGGTAGTTGGCGTTCTGGTTGGCGTTGCCGGTGAGCGCCGTGCTGCGGATGCTCACCGCCGCAGAGGAGATGAAGACGCCAGCCTCGTCGATCACGTGCGCCTCGACCGACTCCGGCTTGGTGATGAGATCGAACAGGTCGACCTCCACGAAGCCATCCGAGTTCAGATCGAGCTTGGACAGCTCCCAGTGGACGCTGAGGTTGCCCTCCCCGTCGCGCAGGCGCACGAGCGCCCCTTCGATCTTGTGGAACTCGATGCCGTCGATGGCGAGCTCGTCGCCGCTGGGGGACGAGAGCAGGAACGGCTGGGAGATGATGGCGCCGTAGGTGGGATCCACCACCTCGAGCACCCAGCCCTCGAGCTCGGTCGCGACCGGCACGGTGACCACGCCGGTGAGGGGCAGCGCCGCACCTTGCTCGGCCGTGATCTCGAGCGGCTGGCCCGCTTCGACCTTCACGTTGGGGATCAGCATCGGGGCTGGCGTCACGCAGTCGACGCGCGGCTGGGGCTCGAGGTAGACGTCGTAGTCTCCGGGCGGCACGCTGATCGAGAAGGCTGCGCTGCTGCCATCGCTGGTGGCGTCCATGCTGCCAGAGATCTCGAACTTCGAGATGAACGGGCTGAACTCGGCGCGGCGGGTGAGCTTGACGTTGACGACCAGCGAGCCGTCGCTCGCCTTGCAGCTGGCGGGAGTGCCCTCCTTGGCGAGCATGCGACCGCTGACCTCGACGGGCGCGGGCAGCTCGAGGTCGAGCTTCTGCAGGAGACCCTTGTCTGACTCCCCAACCACGTTGATGGCGTCGAAGAACACGTACGCTGCGGCGCCGCTGCTGGGCCGCACCTCGAGCACGATCTGCCCGAGGTCCGCCGCCGTGGCAGCGCAGCGCGCGGCGCCGTCTTGGGTCGACACGCATGCCCCGTCCACGCCGCAACCGCTGGTCTCGTCGCAGGTGTTGCCGGTGTCGATCTCCTCTTCCTGGAAGTCGAGCGAGCAGCCCCCGAGCGCCAAGGCGCTGGACAGCGCGACGCAGGACGACCAGAGAGCGACCGAAAGCGGAAGACGATTTGGATGAGTCATTTCAGTTGGGCTCGACGACGGCCGGAGGCGGGCAGGTACTCGTGATGGGCGGGCAAACGGAGTCCGGGGGATCGATCACCGGACAACCAAGATCTGGATCGCAAATCAGCACTGTCCACGTGAGCGTGGCGTATTCGCCGTCGACCTTGGGACAGCCGTCTTCTTTGAAGTCGCGCGCCACCATCAGCGTGAAGCGATGGCAGCCTGGCGTGTTCCAGTCGTTGCGCGTCCAATTGGACTCCACGAGCCGCCCGCCCTCGTCCCAGGTGCCCACCGCAAGCTCCTTCTCGACGATGTTGCGCTGGTAGAGCCGCACATCGCCCTCGAAAGGACTGCCGTAGTTGACGTAGAGGCGCGAAACGAGCGGCTGCCCCACGTCCTCGGACTGGACGAAGCCGCTGAACGTGATGAGTGAATCGGTCGCCTCGATCACCCGAACCTCGCGCGCATCGGGGATGGCCCGGTCCGGCAAGAAGAAGGGCCCCAGCTGTTCAGGGGGCTCGAACTGCGGGTCGGTGGTGATGATGCAGGAGGCGGCAAACATGAGGGGGATCGACGCCAGCAGGAAACTCCGTCGGCGGCGCACACCCAACCTTTGCGAGCCCCGTGCCACCTCCAGCGCCCCACCGAGCTGGGCTTTTTCGGCCGGGCGAGCGCAGCGCCGGGTGGCGCCCGGTCCGGGCCCTGACACCGCTGTCGCGATCGAGCGCCCCGGCGTCATCGGTTGCTCGAGATCCACGGATTGGCTGACGGAGCGCGTCATGACGAGCGGTGCGGACAAGCATACCCCCGGGGAGGCCGGATGCGCGCGGTCACCCTCGCCGAACGGAGCCGGGGGCGGGCAACTGCCAGCGCGCTTCGGCGTATTCGGCGCGAATCGCCAAGCGCACGAGGTCGCACACGTCTTCGCTGGCGCTCGCCGCGGCGGCCAGCGCCCCGTCGCCCACCCCGGCCAGCCCAGGTTGCCCCGCCTCGGAGGCCAGCGCGCCGAGCGCGAGCGCCAGGTCCCCGCATGCGAACAGGCCAGCGCGACGCATGGCTCGCAGGGCCACCTCGCGCGCACGCTCCGCACGCAACGGCTCCCCTTCGCACAGCTCGCGCAGGCGGCGCTCCGCCCTCGGGTTGACACGCTGCCAGAGCTCCGTGGCGATGCGGGCTACATCGGCGCGGAATGCGTCCGTCGAGGACGGAGGCGCGTCGTCTCCGCGCGGCCTGACCGGCCCGAACGCGGCACTGAGCGCCTCGAACAGGCGCCGCAGCAGCGGCTCCGGGAGGTGCGCGGCCAACACCAGCTCCGGCGCCGCGGAGGCGTGCATGGCGGCGAGCCCGTAGACCAGGTCGGGGGCCTTCTGTCGCACCTCGCCGGTCACCAACAGAGCTGGCTGAGCCAGCATGGCGACCGAGAGCTCCGGCGGACCTTCTGCGCGCTTGTGGAAGACGGGGCGTGGCGCGGCGAGGTGGGCAGCGATCTCGGAATAGGCTTCGCCCACGACCGACGCCACCGTCAGCGGAACGCGGTCCGCGCCGCTGAGCCCGTAGCTGCCCAGCTCCTTGCGGAACATGCCCGCCTCCCACACCAGCGCGAGCACCTCGGTCTCGCGAATGCCGAGATCGCGGAACAACAGGGCAGACAACAGGTCCGGCTCGCGAGGCTGCGCGAACAGCGGCGGCGGGCTCGACGCCGAGTCGGTCTCCACGCCGAGCACGTGCTCGATGGCGCGAACGTACACCTCGTCCCGATCGGCGGCCGCCGCGTCGCGCAGCGCCAGCAGCGCCGCCCGGTCGCCCGGCAGCAGCGCCGCCTGGTGCCGCCGGACCATCAACACCTCACGCGAGCGGGGCTTGCCGGAAAGCTCGTACACGCGGACCAGCGCGTCGCCGGCGTCGACGAAGCCCGCCATCAGCTCGGCGTAGAGTGACTCCTGTTCGCTCCCCGAGAGCAGCGGCCGACTCCCGGGCGGCACCGAAATCGGTGCGACCTGTCGGCGCGAGCTCGAGGGCAGATCGGCGCCGAGGCTACCCTGAGAGATCGGCTCGACGCGTATCGATGGTGGCTCCTCCGAAATGGGCTGAGCCTCTGCGACGGGCTCGCTGGCGGCCTTCGGGACCGGCACCGGCAGCGGCGGCGGCAAGGGAGGTGGCCGCACCGCCTCGACCAGCGCGGCCGAAGGCGCAGTGTGCGGAGCGGGCTCGATCTCGTGCTCCGGCAGAGGGGCGGGTGCTTCGGGCTCGACGGCCTCGAGATTCGGCGGGTTCAACGCAGGGCGAGCGGCGCTGTCCGGCCGTTGACTGCTGGCCACCGCGGCGGAGCTGGGTGGCGCGCTTGGCGGATCGGACCGCGCGCCCGAGTCGGGCGCCGGCACGGTCTCGGCGCGACTGATGCCCTTGGCCTCGATCAGCTCGATCAGCTCCGCGCGGATCTTGTCTGCCAAGGGCCGATCGCGGCGCGCCAGCACCAGCGCCTCCTCGAACAACGCCATCGACTCCTCGAACCGGTCGCGCCCGACCAGCCGCGCGAGCTGCTGCAGATAGCGGGCCTTCGAGATGCCACCGCTCTCTTTGACGAGCTCGCGCAGGACCGGCTCGGCGACCGCGGGATCTTCGTCCAGCGCCAAGAGCTCGCGCCGCTTGCGCGCGATCTGCGGGCGCGTCTCTGGCGCACGCTCGGCGATCTGCAGGAACACGCGCGCCGCGTCGGCTTGCCCCGCGTGGATCGCTGCCTCGGCGGCGCCGAGCGCGACGCGAGCCTTGTTGCGCAGGCCGCGCAGATCGCCCTCGAGGGCGATCTCGAACAGCGGCACGGCGGCCTCGAACGAGCGCTGCCGGGAGAGCCGCTCGGCCATACCCAGCGCGATCAGCGGCAGCGGTCCCACCTCGGCGTGGCGGTGGGTCATCTCGCGCAGTCCTGCGCCACCGCCCTGGATCACGTCGAGGGCCTCGGCCAGCAGGAACGTATGCAGCTCGATGTGCTCCGGTTCGAGCGAGGCGTGGAGCGCGTTGAGCGTCTCGACCACCGCTTGCGCCTCGCGCGGCGTGCCCATGCCGCGCGCGCGATACTCCAGGCGGGCGCACTCGAGCGAGGCGTCTGGCGAGTCCGGCGCGAGGCGCATGGCGCGGCGTGCTCGGATCAACGCGCCCTGCTCGTCGCCAAGAGCGGCGGCGGCCCGACACGCCTCCACCAAGAATCCCGCCGCTTCCGCGTCCGGCACCTCGATCGCGGCCAAGAACTGGTCGATGCACATGACGAGGGAGAACAGGTCGCCCTTCTTGCGCACCACCACGAGCCGAAACTCGTGCACCTGGCGATCCACCGTCTCGGCGGGGAGCGCATCGAGCACGCGCAGCGCTTGATCCAGCTCCCCCGCGTCGAGATGAGCCCGCGCTGCAGAGAGCGCGAACCGCTTCTTGTCGTCGGACTCGAGCTCGGGCAGCTCGGTGAGACGCTCATACAGCGGCGCCGCCTGCGCGGGCGCCCCACGGCGCCCCAAGAGATCGGCCAAGAAGGCCAGCGCGCTGCGGTCGGTGGGGTTGTCCGCCAACACCTCCTCCAGCTCCTTTTGTGCCTCGGCGCTGCGGTCCAGCCGCTGCTCCAGCACCGCGGCCCGGCGCAGCTTGAGCACCCGCACCTGATCGCCCCAGGTGCTCTGGTGGATCCGCTGCTCGAGCAGGTCGCTGACCGCTTGGTGATCGCCACGGTCGCGCGCTTCTGCTTCGCGCGCTTCCAGCTCGTCCACCACGGGCGCGGTCGTGGGGTGACCATCGTCGTCGAACAGCGCGTCGAAACCATCCTTCACGGGCGACAGCGTGGCGCTGGAGCTCGAGCGGCGGGCACCGGGGATCGCGCGCAGCCCGCGCGCGGGTGTGGTCGGCGTCGGTGCGCCGTCGGTCGGGGGCTCGGACAGCGCGATGACCAGATCCGCGGGTCCGGGCTCGTGCGGCGGGGGTGACGGCTCCTGGGGAGGGCTCGCCGTGGGCTCGGGCGACGCAGCTGGAGCTGCGTCCGCGGTGGGCGCAGGCGCCGGCGCGGAGTCGAACATGGCGGCGTCCGCGAACGGATCCTCGTGAATCGAGGGGCGGCCGCCCTCCTCTTCGCCAAGGCCTCCACCGCGGCGCTCGGCCTCGGCCAGAAGCGTCGAGCTGGCACGCGAGTCGAGCAGGCCATCTGCCACTGCCGCGGCGAAGCGCAGCAGGGGCGGCCCCACGAGAGCCATCTTGTCGGCCATCCGCGCCTCGACCCACGCGACCAGGTCGGTGGCCGACTCCACGAAGGCCGCGAAGGCCGGCGCGCTCGGCGCAATGCGATCGAACACCTCGAGCTCGCCGTCGATCTCGATCGCCTTGCGCAGCGCCGCGAACGCTTGATCCTCGACGCCGACGCTCACCAACACGCGCGAGAGCTGCGCGCTGGTGCGCGCGCCATCAGGCCCCTCGAGCCCTGGCAGCAGCGCGTCGGCGACCGCCGCGAGCCGCGGCGCGGCGCCCTCCGGCATGCCCCCATCGCTGGCGAGGTTGGCGATGGTCTCGGCGAGCGCCACCGCGAAGGATGCCTCGGGTGCCGTCGAAAGAGCGGAGAGCAGGATGTCGAAGCGCCTCGTCATCCCGGCGTGGTCGGTGCCCGAGAGCTCGAGCGCCCGCCGGAACCAGGAGGCGCGCTCCTCTTGAGGAGCCTTGGCAGCGACGCGGCGGAACAGCGCGACCGCGTCGGGCGAGCCCTGAGCGGGGTCGACCAGGCGCGTGAGCAGCACCCACGAGGTGCCCTCGTTGGGGACCGCCTCGAACGCGGCCAATGCGTGCCTGAGCGCGAGGTCTCTGTCGCCGAGGCGTTCGAGCTGGCGAGCGGCGCGATAGTGCGCCGCGCGCCGGCCGAAGATGCCCATCGCCGCAGCCGCGAGCGCGTCGTACATGTGGTCGACGGCGGCCACGCCGCCATCGACGTGCGCCGCCTGCGCCTCCACCATGGCGATCGCCTCGGTGTTCGCAGGCTCCACCTCGAGCGCGGCCAGCGCGGCGTCGAGCGCGTAGGCCGCGAGCCCGTTCTCGGCGGCCATCTGCGCGCACGCCAGCGCCATGCGCACGCGCCGAGGAGCGGCGAGCTCGGTCGAGAGCGACAGGCGCTCCATGATGGCTGCAGCGGCTCGCTCTGGCCCGGCGAGCTCTGCCAAGTCGTGAGCGTACAGATCGTAACCTGCGAGCTGGCTCACTTCCGACGCAGCGAGCAGCGCCTGCTCACTGCCGCGCGGATCTTTGGCCAAGTCCCAGCGCGTCGCGCCCAACGCCCGCCAGGCGGTCTCGACCAGCGTCACGTCGACCTTGGGCAGCTGGGCACGCAGCTCGGGATCTGCCAGCACCGCCGAAAACAGTCGGGCACGGAGCTCGAACAACGCGACCACACCATCCGAAGAGAGGCCACTCGAGCCTGCGTCCTTCTCGAGGTCGATCATGGCTTCGTGCACGGCGGCCAGGTCCACGGACGAGTCGAACGCGCGCAGGAGCTCGCGAGCTGCGCTGTCGAAGTCGCCCACCGCCATGCGCCGCTGCGAAAGCTCGATCAGCGTGTCCTTCGGCACGTCCGGGTCGCTGGCGAGCACGCGCTCGAGCAAGGCGATCGACAGGCCAGCATCGTGGTGCTCGTCGGCCAGCGCGCCGAGGCGCTCGCGGAGCTCGTAGTGCTTGGGACCGAACACGTCGAGCGCCCGGCGCGCGACCTGCCCCCCCAGACCAGGGTCCAGTCCGAACAGCAGCGTGAGCGCGTCCAGGAAGAGCGTCAGGCGCTCGTCCGGAGGATCCGGTTGCGCCAGCACCCAGGTGAGCGCGTCGGCGATACGCGCCGGATCCGTGCCGAGCTGACAGCGCCGCAAGAACTCCGTGATGGCGCGGCGATCGCCCGGGGCCAACGCGAGCCAGCGTTGCGTCCAAGCAAACGCCAGATCGGGCTCGTCGATCGACTCGAGGCTGCGCGCGAGCGCATCGCACAGCCATGCCCTGGGCACGACCACGCCGAGGGCGCGTTCGATCGACAGCGCTGCATCACGCCCTCCCGCGACCGCCGCCACGCGCGCCGCTCCCGAGGCCGCACGCGCCGAGCTGGGATCGAGATCGAGCGCGCGCTCCGCGGTGCGGCGTGCATCCACCAGCGCACCGGCGCGCCGGTGCGCGTCTGCGGCGGCCGAGAGCAGCACCGCCGCCAGCTTCGGATCGAAGCCGGCCGCGAGCGCCTCGAGCGCCTTGGCTTGCTCGACCGGATGATGGCCGCGCAGCGCTTGCTCGAGCACCAAGCTCGCCGCGTAGGCGTCTGGCTCCTGCTCGAGCAGCGGCGCGAGCTCGTCGAGCGGGCGCCGGCTCGACCCGTCGGCGCCGACGATCGCTGCCAAGTCCGAGCGGACGCGGCATAGCTCCCGCCTTGACAAGCGGGCGTCGACTTGCACGCGCAGCACGCTCTCGAACAACATCAAGCGCGTGTCGTCGCGCGTCTCGCGCCGCATCAGCCAGCGCAACGATCGGGCCGCCGTGGGCTCGAGCGGCTCGGCCTTGAGGAAGGTGGCGAGCACCGACGCCGCTCGCTCCTCGAACGCGGGGCTCTTGCCGTACAGGCGCACCAGCTTGCGCTTGGCCTCCAGACGAACCTCGCGTGCCCCCCCGCCCTCGCCCTCGCCCAGCGCCTCGGCCCGCGAGATCTCCGCGTCGCGCTCGGCGAGCAGCGGCTCGAGCCGGCTCTTCCTGAGCTCCGCCTCCTCGTATTGCCCTTCGTCGAGCTTGGCCGCGCGCGAGAGCGCCCACTCCGCGAGCGCAGGGTCCCCCGAGTCGGTGGCCAAGTCCGAGAGCTCGAAGGCCAATCGCGCGGCGCTCACGCTGCTGCGCTCCCCCAGCGCGATGCGGATCAACGCCTCGGTCAACGGTTCCTTGTCGGAGCTCTGCCGAGCCACCTCTCGGAGCGCATCCAGCGCGCTCCCGCGTTCGGGATCGGCCACCGCGGCCTCGACCCAGGCGAAGGTCGCTCGCTCCTCGCTGCCCAGCGCGCCCGTGTAGAGGCGCGCCAAGGCCTCGTACGCCTCGGCCGCGAGCGTGCCCGAGAAGCGCCGTGCGCGCCGCTCGAGACGCGCCGCGAGCAGCTCGCTCAAGCCCGCGCGCGCCAGCGCCTCGTCCACGCGCGCGTCGAGCTCGGGACGAGCGAAGCCACCCACATCGACCAGGTCGAGCACGGCGCCCAGCGCGCGCGCAGTGTCGCCCTGGTCGAGCGCCTGAGCGATGCGCGTCTCGTGCACGCGCAAGGCGCGCTCCACCTGCTCTTGGGCCTCGAGCGCGCCCGCGTGATCCCTGAGGATCTCGTCCGCAGCCGCGAAGCGCCCTTGTTCTTCGAGCGCGCGCACGACCGCCTCGACGGCGGCAGTGTCGGACGGGCACAGCTCGAGCGCCCGCAACAGGTCCTCGAAGGCCGCCTCGCCGTTGCCCTGGGCCTTGCGGCGGCGCGCAGCTTCGGCGAACGCCTGCGCTCCCTGCCGCTTCGGCAGGACGTCCTCCGCCCACGCGGACAACGTGCCCACCAGCTCCTCCGCGATCGGATCGCTGGGCTCGACCTCGCTGGCCTCCGCGAACAGAAGCGCGGCGGTGCCGGGCTTGGCTGCGCGGGCGAACAGCACACCCGCACGAATCAAGGCGCGCGCGCGGTTCTTCTCGCTGGGCCTGATGGCGGCGCGCAGCTCTTGAGCCGCGGCGAAGGTCTCGCCCAGCCCCGCCAACCAGCCTGCGAGCTCACCTCGAAGGCCTGGATCGTCGCCCAGCGCGAGCGCGCGGCGGGCGAGCCCGATGGCTGCCTCGAGGTCCGTGCCACGCTGGGTCAACGCGCGCGCCAGCCGAACGCAGGCATCCCGCTCGCGCGTGGTGTCCCCTGCCTGCGCAGCGTCCTCCACCAGGGCCGACAGGTGCGCGATCTCGGCCGGCTTGCCCTCGTAACGCGGGAGATCGCTGCCTCGCGCCGTGCGCGGGGCCGAGAGCCCCTCGGTAGGCGCGGCGCCGCCCTTGATCTCGTCGCTGGTCGTCATGCGTCCGCCGCCGCAGCCTACCACCCAGCACCACCAGGCAGCCCAGTTTGTCCCCTTTGGGAGCTTGCATCTCGGAGCCTACAAGCAGCTCAGTGGCGCAGACCTTCGAATCGAGGTAGGGGCGAAACGGACGTGAGAACTGCACCGCTCCTCCCGCTGCTCACCGCCCTGACCTGGGGCTGCGAAGCCGAACAGGCCCCTCCCGCGTCCAGCTCGGCCAGCAGTCCTCCTGCCGTGAGCCCGGCGCCAGCCGCGCTCGACAGCGCGGAGGCTGCGGCGCCGAGGGCCTCGAGCGCGGTGCCGGCAGCGTTCGCCACCGAGAGCGAAGCCCTGCCCGAGCCCGATCTCGAGCCCGCCACCCTGGCAGAGCAACGGCAGGCCATGTTGCGGCGCATGCTCGCGCTCGGGGTCATCCAGCCCGGCACGGAGCTGGAGCTGACGCGCATCATGAGCCGGTCCAAGATGCTCGGCCAGGGCAACCCCGAGCTGACCAAACACCCCATGACCCGGTCAGAGTGCCTCCAGCGTCGGCGGGACGCCGGCGTGCGAGAGCGGGTCGAGACGCGCTGCGGCGCCCCGTTCATGGCGCCGGTGTTCGATCCCGAGACGGAGACCGCCGAGCAGGCCAGCCTGTGTGTAGATCGCTACGAGTTCCCCGGCCTGCCCTGCGAGTACCCCGTGACCTGGGTCACCACGCAAGAGGCGCAGGATCTGTGCAAGGCGATCGGCAAGCGCTTGTGCGACGCACACGAGTGGGAGGGCGCTTGCGCGGGCAAGTTGCGTCCCGTGGCCGCCGAGTACGCGTTTGGGCGCCCGCGCAGCACCATGCGCGGCATGCACAACCTCAATCGCGACATTCGCTGGGCCTACGGCGACAAGAAAGACCACAAAAAGTGCGGGATGAAGAGCGGCAAGTCTCCCGAGTGCACCTCGAGCGGGTGGAAGAATTGCGGCTCCAACACCTACCCGTCAGGCTCGTTCCCCAGCTGCCGCAGTCCGTTCGGGGTGTACGACCTCCACGGCAATGCCGCCGAGCACATGTGGTTGCCGCTCAAGCCCGAGCAGATCGGCGCTCGAGGCGGCTTCGGCATCCCGGAGATGAAAGGGAGCTGGTTCATCTTCGAGCTGCACGAGGCCCACGTCGACGACTGCCGCTGGCGCGCGCCGAGCTGGCACGAGAACGAGGGCAACAACCACTCGAACTACCACCTGGGGTTTCGCTGCTGCAAGGACGTGGGAGCGAGCGCGATCAGCGAGCGATGATCACGAACGGCGTCGCCACCAGCATGGTCTCGCCCTCCGACATCGGGCGGGCCGCCGCCCACCAATCGCGCGCTTCTTGCGGCAGGGACTCGGCGAGCTTGGCGAAAGGATCGACCGCGGCCTCCGCCTTCTGCGCCGCGAGCATGGCGGCCTCTTCGTCGCCGCCGAGCAGCTCGAAGAACCCAGGCGGCGTGCCGCGCACACGCACCTTGCCGTCCTCGCCCAAGCCCGCCTTCTCGCGGGCGTAGCGGATGGCGTCGTCGAGGCCGCCGATCTCGTCCACCAGCTTGCGCTCCTTCGCGGTCACACCGCCCGAGATGCGCCCTTCGGCCGCGGCCTCGACCACCTCGCGCGAGAGGCCACGCCCCTCCACGATACGATCGATGAACGTGTCGTAGATCGCCTGCATGCCCCCGAGCACCTTGGCTTTCGTGGGCTCGTCCCAGCGGTCGAACGGCGACAAGTACGACGCGCGCGCTGCCCGCTTCGGGTCCGGCGCCGCCGGCATCGTCACGGTGTGGATGCCCACCGACGCAAGCGGCTCACCGAGCGCGAACTTGCCCGCCACGACGCCGATCGAGCCGACGATGCTGGTCGCCTCGGCGAAGATGTAGCTGCCTGCGCACGACAAGTAATAGCCGCCGCTCGCGGCCATACCGCCCACCGACACGATCAGCGGCTTCTTCGCGCGGAGCTTCATCAGCTTGTGCCACAACAGGTCCGACGCCAACGCAGAGCCGCCCGGCGAGTCGATACGCAAGACCACGGCCTTGACGTCGTCGTCCTCGGTCAGCTCGGTGATCACCTTGCCCAGGCCCGACTCGGTGATGCCGTCCCCCCCTCCGAACGGGCTGCTGCCGCCGGTCATGGTGATGGCGCCCGTCGCGCGCACGATCGCCACGTGAGGCGAGCCCTCCGAGTCGCCCGCCGAGAGCGCGCGCAAGACCTCCCCGAATCCGCCCCCCTTCTTGCTCGGCCCGCCCCCGAACGCGACCAGCGTGCGGCCAGCGCCCACCTGGTCCTTGGCGGCCGCTCGCACGTCGTCGACGAAACCGATGCCGTCGATCAACCCAAGCTCCAGCGCTGCCTTGGCGGTGTGTGGACCGTCCTCCAAGTGATCGCCGAGCGCCTTGCCGCGCCCTTCGTTCACGCCGTCGATCCACGCCTTGCGCAGATCTCGCAGCGTCTCCTCGAGCGAGGCGCGCGCCTCGGGGCTGGGCTCGTTGCGCGTGTAAGGCTCCTGCGCGCCTTTGTATTTGCCCACCTGCAAGAAGTCGACGCCGACGCCGAGCTTGTCGAGCAGCTCGCGACCGAACATCAGGGAAAACGCGATGCCGACCGTGTCGACCCCACCGGCGGGGCTCACGTGGATCTCACTGCAGCCGAGCGCGGTGAGCAGCATCGTGCCGTTGTCGAGCCCGTCGGCGTGGCAGATGACGGGGATGTCACGCTCGCGCACGGCCTTGAGCAGCCGGCCAATCTCGCTGGCAGCGGCGAAGCCCACGTGGGCGCTGCCCAGACGCACGAACACGCCCTTGGCGTCCTCCGGATCCAGGTCGCGAATGGCCTGCACCAGGTCGGAGTGGCCCGTCCCAGGCAACGGCCCGAAGAACGTGGACGCGCCCTTCTCGGACACACCCTTGGACAGGTTCAGCTCGACCAGCGCGGGACCGATCAGGCTCTCACCTTTCTCGGCGGCGCCGAAGAACTTGCGTCCCTCGCAGCTCGGCAACAGGCCCAGCACCGTCACGAGCAACAGCAACGTCAGCCAGCGGGTGCGCGCGGTCATGGTGTCCCTTCCCACGGCGGGACGTCAGGCTCCTGCGTGGCGGTCGCGGTCGGAGTGGTCGCGGTAGGCTGCGGATCCGGCGGCACGCCACCCGAGCCCGAGGAGTCGGGCAAGGCGCCGCCGCCACGCGCACGCTCGCGGATGCGATCTGCGCCCGGGCCGGAGAAGCCTGCGTCGAGCGCCTTGCGGTACAGCGCGCGCGCGCCACCTTGATCGCCCGAGTCCCACTTGAGATCGGCGAGCGCGATCGAGGCCGGCAAGTTGCCGGGGTTGTTGGCGACGACCCGCTCGTAAATGCCGATCGCACGCTTGGCCTGACCGCGCTGGCGCGCCACGGAGGCCAGGCCCATCAGCCCGTCGACGCTGGCGTTGTCGCCGTCGACGATCTTCTGGAACAGCTTCTCGGCTTGGTCGAGGTTGCCCTTCGCAAGCGCTTCCTGGGCCGCCTTCAAGCTGCTCGGGGACGCAGGCTCGACCGCCGAGCCGCTGGTCGCCGGCGCCGCGGACGGCGACAGAGAAGGGAGGTCCTCGACGTTGGCGAGGTTCTCTCCCTTCTCGGAGCGCTCGACGAAGCGCGTCAGCTGCGACTCGAGCGGGTGGGGCTTGGGCAGCTTGGACAACATGCCGAGCTCGTTGCGAGCGCGCTTCGCGTCGCCCGAGCGCGCCAAGGCGTACACGAGCAGCGCACGCGCCCGGCCCAGGTTGCCTTCGCGATCCGCGGCCTTGGTCAGGCGGTCGATCACGTTCCGCCACTCGGGGTTGCGCTCCGCCAAGTCGAGCGCGCCGAGCACCACCAAGGTCTCTGGCTGCGTGTCGATGCCCGCAAGCCGATCCACCAGCTTGCGCGCGCCCGCCAGATCGCCCAGCAGTCGCCGCAAATCCACGGTCAATCGCGCCACCTCCGGATCGTCCGGGGCGACCTCGCTGGCCCGAGTCGAGAGCTTCTGCGCCTGCTCGACCGCCTCGCTGTAACGACGGCGCAGCGCCTCTCGACCAGGGTCGTCCGCGGGCGCGATGAGCAGCTCGAGCCAGGTCAGCTCCGCGCGCACGATCGACAGCCGGGCGAGCGCCTTGGTCACGCGCGGATCGGCCTCGGCAAGGGCGCTGGCCTTGACGAACTGATCTTTGGCGCCATCCAGGTCGCCCTCGGCGAAGCTCTTCTCACCAGCCTCGAGGAAGCTCGTCACCCGTGGGTCTGCGGCGGCGCTGCCCTGCGTCTGCTTGGGCAGGTAGCGCTGCACGAACAAGATGCCCAAGAAGATCATGGCGCCGCCGACCAGCACCCCCACGATCAAGCGAATCGAGCCCGCGCTGCGCCGCGAGCCCACGGCGCTGGTGCGCCGCTCCGACGGCACGATGTCGACGGACTCTTCGCCCGACAGCGAGTAGCGGGTCTCCGCAGGCGTCGGCGTCAGCAGCGAGACGCGACCCTTCTGCGCGCTCTCGCGCCCTTTGCGGGGAGCAGCGGCATCTTCTTCGGGGGACGCAGCGACCGTGCGTGGCGGGGCAGGCGTGGCCGCGGGGGTGGGCTGGGCCGGATCGGGCGCGGGCGGCAACACCTCGCCGCGCGACGAAGGTGCATCTTCTTGCTCTGCGACGGCGGGTGGCGCGGGAGGCGGTCCAGGCGGCGGAGCGGGGGCCGGCGGGGGCAGCGGCGCCGAGCGAGGCGGCTCCGAAGTCTTGCGCGTGGCGGGCTTCTGCTCCTGCGCCTGCTTGCGTCTCGTGGTGGTCGGCTCAGACTCCGGGCCCGCTGCGGCGGGCGCGGAAGCCGCAGCGACCGCCCCGCCCGGGGTGCCGTACACCGTCGTCTTCTTGAGCGATTCGTCCTCGTCCGGAGCGTGTGCACCGTTGGTCGTGACCGGAGGCGGTGGCGTCGCCTGGCGGCGTTCGGGCGCCACACCGAGCACCGTCTTCGGCCCGGTGTCCGACGGGAAGCGCTCGCGTTCCGGCTGCGTGGGCGGGTCTACCGACGCCGGTCCGGTGAGCTCCCCGAGGGAGTGGAGCTCGCGCGTGTAGTTGCGCTGATGGGTGATCTCCTCCTGTTCGAACGGATTGGTCTCGAGCGGCCCGCGCACGCTGTGAGGCTCCGGCGTGGGAGGCGGGACGCGCACCGACACCGGCGATCGCTCGTCGCGCGTGGGCAGCGGGATCGCCACGGAGTGCTCGGTGCGTTGGGCCTTCACCGGACCAAGCCCCGCGGGCGTGACGTGCCGCGAACGCGGGCTGGGCTCGCTCTGACCGATGCCGACGCTGGTGCTCGCGAGCGGCGAGCTCTGCGCAAAGAACGGCTCGAGCTCGGCGATCGACGCGAGCCGTCGTGGGCGGCCGCTGCCGCGCGAAAGCACGTCGTCACGACCCACTCGTCCCGCACCGATCGCCGACTTCAGGTCGCGGAGCGCGCGAAACTCGAGCGCGCTGCCCTCGACCGTCCGCACGATCCAAACCTCTGGCGCACCACCGACGGCTTCGGGGCGCTTGACCTTGAAGCGGTGGCCACACTGGGTGCAACGGACGCTGGTCCCCTGCTCCGAGACCAGCGCATCGTCGAACTCGTACTCGGTATTACAGCGGTCGCAGGTAACGTCCATCGGTCGGTGGTCGCGGACAACGTAGCATTGCGCGCGCCAAGAGGGCGCCGGCCGTCACGGGGGGCGTGAACGGCACTTCACGGCCGCCCGGACTTTGCTCGAGAACGCGAGCCTACACGGGGGCACGAGGCTTGCTAAGCTAAACGCTCACCATGGCTCGCTTCGCCCTCCTTCCCTCCGCCGTGCTTGCCCCTTTGGCTGTCAGCCTCGCGAGCGTGATGCTTGGCGGCTGCCCGATCTGGTCAGAGGACTACGACGACGACGGGTGCACGGGGGAGTGCTGCTACGGAGAGTGCAACGTCGACAGCTGCAACTCACAGCAAGACTGCGATTGGAACGAGGTGTGCGGCGCCGACAACCAGTGTCACCTGGGCACTTGTGACAGCTGGGGCTGCCCGAGTGGCTCGGTTTGCCTCACCGATATCGACGGCAACGCGCAGTGTATCGGCGGCAACAACAGCGGCGGCGCCGGTGGTGGTGGTGGTGGAGGCGGAGGCGGAGGCGCTCCGAACGAGGTCTACTGCGGCAACCCCGACGACTGCTCGGCAACCGAGTTCTGCGCGCCGGACGGCACGTGCCAGCCCGGCGACTGCAGCTTGGTTGGCTGCATCTTCGGCTTCGACTGCGTCAACAACGAGACCGCGTTCGTGTGCCTGCCGCAGAGCTCCTCGGCCTGCGGCGAAGAAGCCGACTGTCTCGATGACGGCAACGGCTACTCGTGCTTGAGCGGCGTGTGCACGCCCCCCGCCGACCAGTGCTTCGACGGCACGCAGTGCCCGAGCGGCAACGTGTGCGCGGACGGCAACTGCGTCGCCTCCTGCGGAAGCGGCGAGCTCTGTCCTGCCAGCTACACCTGCGACACCGACGTCGGCTTGTGCATCATCCCGACGCAGGCCTGCGCGATCACCAACGACTGCGGCGGCCCCGATCTGGTCTGCGTGGAGGGCGCCTGCGTCCCCCGCGCCGACGAGGGGGCGTGCGACCCAGGGCTGGTCTGGGTCGAGAACGGCTGCATCCCCAGCGAGAGCCCCATCTTCGTGTGCACCGTGGATGGCGAGCAAGACGGCTGCGCCGCCGGATCCATCTGCCTGCACCACAGCTGCTACATCTCGTGCGAGGTGCCGAACGAGAACGTCTGCACCGGTCTGCCCGAGTTCGACGTGTGCAAGACGGTCACGACCGAGAGCGGTCCGCACGACGTGTGTGGCTCGGATCAGAACCTAGGCAGCGAGTGCGATCCGACCGCAGAGCTCTACTGCGCGCCGGGACTGATCTGCGTCGACGGCTTCTGCACCTGAGCGCCCCCGCCCGAGGGCTTGTTGCGTGGCCCGTTCCGCGCGACCATGGTGCATGCCTTCGTCGCGAGCTTGGCTGTGTTGCGTCGCGCTCGTGGCGCCGCTCGGGTGCACCGAGGTGCTGGGACTAGGTGACTTCCACGTGGGTGGACAGAGCTCGGGCGGTTCGAGCAGCGGCGGCGAGAACAGCGGCGCAGGCGTGACCGGTGGGCAGAACACCGGCGCCGGCACCAGCAACGGCGGCGGCGATCCCCAAGGTGGCAGCGGCGGGGGCGGTGGTGATCCCGCAGGTGGCGGCGGGGCAGGCGGCTGCGTTGGCACCGACTACAAATCCGCGGTGCTGTGCGCGGAGCCGCTGCTCTACTTCGGCTTCGAGGACGTGCCCACACTGACCCCTGCCAACGCCGGCACGCTCGGATCCATCGGGCAGCTGCAGTGCGCTGGCGACACTGCTGCGGGCGTCGCGGCGGTGGGCGACAACGCGCTGCAGCTGGACAACGACCATGACTGCGTGGTCCCGGTCGACGATCCGGCGCTCGAGTTCGCCGGCCTCGCCACGTTCTCGATCGAGGTGTGGGTGCAGGGCCCTGCGTTCACGACCAGCGCCTTCCCGTTCATCGGCAACTGGGACTGGAGCGACCACGGCTACGCGCTGTTCTTCTTCCCGCGCTTCGACCAAGACGGGATCGAGCCCGAGATCGAGTTCAAGCGCAACGCTGTGCCCAACATCGTGCTCTGCAGCGCGGGAGGAGCCTGCGGCCCGGGCTTCGAGTTCACGCCCTGGCACCACGTGGTGGCGACGTACGACTCGGCAGAGCTCGCCACGATTTACCTCGACGGCCAAGTCGCGAGCAGCACCACGTTGAGCAATCAGCTTGTGGCCTCCGCAGTGAACCTGCGCATCAAGGGGCCCGCGAGCGACTACTTCCGCTTCGACGAGCTCGCGGTCTACGGGCGCGCGCTCACCCCGGCGGAGGTGATCCATCACTTTCAGTGCGGCAACGGCGACGGCTGCTGAGGTCGTGGGGCTCGCTTGCGCCCTCCGGGCGCTACGCTCGCCGTGGACTCACGCCTTGGGCGCCAGCACGAAGTCGAACGCCCCTCGCTTGTCGTGGGCATCACCCTCGAGGTCGATCACCAGAGACTCTCGAAGGAACGGATCGACCGCGTTGAACGGATCGTCCGGGAAGTAGAGCTGGGTCGTCAGCGACGTGTGCCCAGGCGCAGACAGCTTCACGTGGATGTGGGCAGGCCGGTACTGGCGACCGTTCAAATAGCGCCCCGGGATGATCGTCGTCAGCCGGTACTCCCCGCGCGCGTCTGCGATCACCACGCCGCGAAAGTGGAACCTGCGCGGGTCCATCGCGCCGGAGCCGTCGTTGTCGTAGTGCCCTGCCGCGTCGGCGTGCCACACATCCACCGTCGCCCCCGCCAACGCCGAGCGGCAATCCGCGCTGAGCACCCGGCCGGAGAGCACGAGCGGCACCCCCTGCGCCCCCGCGCGGAGATCTGCGAGGCGCGGCGCGCCCGGTCGATAGTAGGGCCCCTCGATGTTGGCCTCCGTGACGCCACATACCGGCGCCGGCGCCTGCGGCAACGCGCTCGCGTCGCTCAGACGTGGGCCGGGGAGCGCGCCCGCCCCCGAGTACCCGGCACCACTCAGGTGTGCGGTCCGCCGCGCCGACGACACCTGGCCCCGTCGCGATTGGCACGCTGGCAACACCAACGACCCCAACGCCCACCCCGAAACCCCCAACAACATCGACCGCCGCGATTCGCTCATCACCGCCTCCTCTGCTCGGAGAACGGCGGCCGCGCTCAAGTGGCGCAGCAATTCTCGCGGACCGTCGGCACCTGAAGGGGGGGCGCCGCTGGTCACAGAGCACGGGACTACGGAAACGCAGGCGCGGGCATGTAGGTGCCGCCGCTCGCAGGGGGCGCAGGGGGTCCCGCACGCGGCCGAGCCCCCGCTGGCGTGGCTGGCTTGAACGCACTGCCCGTCGCGGCGGGAGCGGCGCTCGAGAGGGCGTCCAGGTTCTGTTGCACCACCGCCTGCTGGTCGTGACGGTGCTTCTTGTAAATCGCGATCGCCTCCTCGAACAGCGCGCGAGCGTTCGCCAGCTCCGAACGCTCGGTCGCGACGATGCCCAAGCTGTTGAGGGTGAGCGCGACGTCCGGGTGCTCTCGGCCCAGGCTCGCGCGCTTGATGCGGAGCGCGCGATGGTAAGCCTCGAGCGCCTGCTCGATCTTGCCCTGCGCCTTGAGCACCCCCGCGAGGTTGTGCCAGTGCCGCCCGAGCTCTGGGTGCTCGGGCCCCAAGCGCGCCTGATCCAAGCTCAACGCAGATTGGTGATGCGAGAGCGCCTGCGCCAGGTCGCCCTTGGCACGGGCCAGGTTGCCCAGATGCGTCAGCGTGCGTGATTCGCGCGCCGGGTTCTTGTCGCCCGCGTCGCGGCTGAGCGAGAGCGCCTTCGTGAGCTCGCGCTCTGCCGCTACGAGATCGCCGCGCGCAAGCTCGATGGCTCCGAGCGTCTCCCTGAGCTCGGCCACGAGCGAGGCCGGATCCCCAGCACGCGCCAGCGCCGCCCCCGCGAAGCCGGCCCACTCGAGCGCGCGGTCGTAACGAGCGCGCGCTCCCTCGATCGCCATCATGAGCAGCCAAGCGCGCGCCACGCCACGATCGTCTCGGCCCTCCTCGAGCGCGAACAGCGCCTCGCGCGTGCGCGCGAGGGCATCGTCGGAGCGGCCCTCTGCCCGAAGCACCGCTGCATCGCCGAGCAGCGCGGCGCCGATCGTGGGCAGGTGCTGCGAGGCTCGAGCCAGCTCGACTGCTTGCGCCACCTCGGCCTTGGCCTGCTCCAGCTTGCCGAGCAACAGCCACGCGCGGCTCTGGCCCAGCGCGCCGCGCGCCTTCGCGCTGAGCTCACGCGCCTCGGCGTCGGCGGGCGGCGCGCCCCGGAGCGGGTCACCCTCCGAGCACAGCCCGGGATCAGGCAACGTCGCGGAGACCAGCTCCGCCGCGCGCGCCACCCCCTCGCGGTCGAGATCGCCGAACCCCTGGAGCAGCGTGCGCACCTCGTTCGATCCCGCCTCCAAGCAGGCGAGCTGCGCCGAGAGCACTGGCTCCGAAGGACCGCTGCTGGACGACGCTCGCGCGCACACGTCTTCACTGGCGGCTCGAAAACGCGCGACCCAACCGTCGAGCGTCGCCCCGACCTCGGTCGCTGCGGCGGCGCCGAAGCTGGGCGCTACGGAGGAGAACCTGTCCGTCAGCTCCTCGCGCTGGCGATCGGTCCACAACGCGTCCACGCGAGCTGGCAGCTCGTGGCAAGCCGCCGGAGCCTGGGGGCGCGTCGCCCACAGAAGTGCAGCCGCGGCGCCCACCCCCAGCGCCACGGCACCGGCGGCGACCACGACAGCGCGTGTGCGGGACCGGCGTGGAGCGAGCGCGTGGAGCAGCGCAGCCATGTCCGGGAAGCGCTTGCTCGGGTCCGGGTCGAGCGCCCGCGTCAAGGCGACGACCAGCGCGGCGTCCACGCGCCGCGCACGCGGCCAGGCGATCTTTGCGTCTCGAATGGCGGCGAGCAGCTCCTCGACGGTCGCCCCCGCGAACGGTCTCGTCTGGAACAGAGCCTCGAACAGGGACACCGCGAAGGCGAACTGATCCGAGCGCGCGTCGGCGAACGTCCGCTCCAGCTGCTCGGGCGCCATATAGGCAGGAGTCCCGAGCAGCGCGCCGGTCTGGGTGCAGAGGACGTCGCTGACGGGCGCGCTCGTAGCCGGCGCCTCCGCGCCCAGCGCCACGAGCCCAAAGTCGGTCACACGTGCGCGACCGTCGCGGCCCACCAACACGTTGTCGGGCTTGAAGTCGCGGTGCACGAGGCCGGCCGCATGCGCCGCGGCCAACCCCCGCCCAGCTTGAATGAGCACGTCCAGGCGCTCGGACACCGGTCGTTCCCGCTCGAGCAGCCAGGTTCGCAAGCTCGAGCCCTCCACCAGCTCCATCGCCAGGAACACCAGCTCCCCCAACGAGCCCACCTCGAACACGCCCACCACATGGGGGTGGGACACGCGGGCCATGGCCTGCGCCTCGCGCATGAGGCGCGCGCGTGCCTGGTCGCCCGCGAGCTCGGGCCGGACGACCTTGATCGCCACGAGCCGGTCGAGCTCCGGATCCCTGGCGGTGAACACCACCCCCATCGCCCCTGCACCCACGCGCCTCTCGATCACGAATCGGCCCACACGCGCGCCCGCCGTCAGCTCTGGCGGCACGCTCACGGCGCGTTTGGCTCTGGCCACGCTCGCGACCAGGTCGCGACAGCTCTCGCAGCTGTCCAAGTGCTCGTCCGCGCGCGCGACGTCGGGCGCCGAGAGCGCGCCGGACAACAGGTCGAGCACCTGGAGGTCGTCGAGGCAGCCCATGATCAGCGCATCGCGAAGTAGACGTCGATCGCAGGACGCCCCGCAAGCTCCCACGGGGTGCTTGCCGCCCGCGCGACAGCGGCTCGCCCTGGAGGCCGGCGCCCAAGACACCTACGCTCGAGGCCCAGCCCATGAGCCCTTCCCTGAGCGACGCGTTCCTGGCCGCGCGCGACGAGCCCCTCGACCTCGACAAGGACCAGCTCGAGGCCACGCTGGCAGCGCTCGTCGCCGCTGCGCGCGCGGCGCTGCCAGGCGTGAGCGTGGACGCTGGCCAGCTCGTCGGCACGCTGGCGAGGCACCCTGACGCGGACGATCCCAGCAAGCTGCAAGCCGACGCGGCGCGCGACGCGGCCTTGTCGCTCGCCTGTGTGCGCGGCGACCAAGCCGCGCTGCGCGCCTTCGATGCCGTCGTGCGCGAGGTGATCCCTGGGGCGCTCTCGACGATGAAGCTCACGCCTGCGCGGGTGGACGAGGTGGCACAGCGGGTGCGCGAGCGCCTGCTCGTTGCGCGCGAGGGGGAGGAGCCGCGGCTCTTGCGCTACGCCGCCCGCGGCGCGCTGCGCGGCTTGATCACGGTGGTGGCTACGCGCATCGCGATCGAGATCACGCGCGACGACCAGCGCGATCAGCGACGACAGGCGCCTGACCAAGACGTGCAGGACGCCGCCGAGAGCCCCGAGCTCTTGCTGGTCAAGGCCGAGTACCGCGCGGCGTTTCGTGACGCGTTCCGGGGCGCGGTCTCGGCGCTGGACGCCCACGACAAGAACCTGCTGCGCCTGCACTTGGTGGGTGGCCTCACGCTGGCGGAGCTCGCGACCATGTACGGGCAGCACCGCGCCACCATCGTGCGACAGCTCGCGCGCATCCGGGAAGGGTTGCTCCGGACCACCCGCGCGTCGCTCGTCGCGACCTTGCGCATCGATGCACGCGAGCTCGAGAGCCTGTGGAATCTGGTGCAAAGCCGCCTCGACGTCAGCGTGATGAGCCTGCTCGAGAGACCCTGACGCGCTGGCTCGAGCGCTTGGCGTCCGCCGCAAGGTTGGCTTTCGCCTGGTCCCCGGCCAAGGAGAGCTGCGCGAAGAGCTGTGTGAACAGCTCGCGCAACCGCGCCGACTCCGAGGCGCTCGGCTGCCCGGCGGGTGGCGCGGGCTCTGGCCCACACGCAGAGGCGACGCTGGGGGCGCCGAGCGCTGCCAAGAGCACCCCTGCCGCAAGCACGAGGCGAGAGATCTTCTTCATGGTCTTTCCTTTCGGCGGGGCGATCGGCCCGCGCCTGCCAGCAGAACGGGGCCCGAAGCGGGCAGGCGCACGAAATCTCTCCGCTGCGGCTGCCAAGCCCGTCGATATCCCACGTCGAGTCACGCTTGCGGCGTGACCGTGACCGGGATGCGCGCCGCTGGTCCGAACGCGTCGGCCACCCGCGTCGTCTCGCCGACCGAACCCTTGCCAGCGTGCCCCCCCCTTCTCGGTGAGCCCGGGGGCGAGCGTGGCGGAGCTCCCCTCTTGCGACCACTCGATTTCTTCGTGCGGGACGAGCTAGGCGCCCCCCTCGGGCAACGCGACGCGGAGCACGACCACCGTGTCCTCGGTCAGCGTGGCGTCGTCGTCGTCCACAGCGTAGGGCAGCGGCTGAGAGGCTCGCAGGATGCGGGCCTCTGGAGCACAGCCGCGCGCTACACTGACGCCTCATGCTCCGGCGGTATCTCAGGCTCACGCTCGTTTTGGGTGCGCTCTTGTGGGTGTGCGCCCCCGCGCCCGCCTACGGCTGGCTCGGCGCGCTCTCGAAGCTCGGCCGCGCGGGCAAGGCCGCAGGAGGTGCCGCCAAGGCAGCCAAAGCAGCCAAGGCGGCCAAAGCAGCAGGGGTGGTCAAGGCCGCGCCGGCGGCCAAGGCCGCCTTGCTCGCGGGTGGCAGCGCCATTGCGGCGGAGCGCGCGGCGCTCGTGTTTGCGTCCTTTCCCGACGATGCGGCGCGTGCAGCCAGCTACGTCGCCCGCGAGCCCGACGGCGTGTTCCGCGTGGTCACCCGGACGGGCGAGCAGAGCACCCACGCGCTCGATGACCTGGGGAGCGCGGTGCGCGGGGCTTCCTCCGAGAAGGCGAGCGCCGACGTCGTGCTCGACCTGACCGCCGCGCGCGCCGCCGACGACCTGCCCGCCCCGCGTCCTGGCGACCGCACCTACGTGCTCGACGCGCAGGGCAAGACGCACCCCGTGCGCTACCAGAAGGGTGGCGATCCGGAATGGGTCGTCGACGTTGGCGGCGATGCCATCGATCTGGCGGATTTCGCCTCGGTCGCCTTGGACGAAGAAGAGCGACCGCTGCCCACGTGGCTGTACGTCGTGTTGGGCGCCTCGGTCCTGGGCGTGGTCGCGTTCTATTGGCGGAAGTACCAGCCGAAATCCAACGCGGCTTAACGCGAGAGCTCTCTGGCACGCGGAGGGGACCAGCCGGGCACCCAGCGTGGGCAAGGCCCGTCGCTGAGCTCGAGCTCGGCGAAGTCGAGGCGCTCGTCGCGATCGAAGCGCAGGTCCCCGATCACGAGTCGACCCTCGCGCTCGCTCAGGAACGGCGCACGCATGAACCGGAGCGCAGCACCGACGTCGCAGCGCTCTCTCGCCAGCGCTTGCAGCCGCGGCAACGACAAGCGGTGCTCGCCCTCCCAGCGCAGCCTCTGGTCAGAAGGCGACGGGACCTCGATCAGCGGGGCCGTGATGGAGGCTGGCGCAGAAGGGCAGTGCGCGAGAGGCAAGAGCTCCGGCCATAGCGCCAACGTCGCGCGGCGGGAGACCAGCTCGTCGGACTCGGTGGTGGAGACCACCACCGTCAGCCAGCACAACGGATTGGCAGGGCCAGCCGAGATCGCCAGATCGACCACCTGCTCGCCCGGGTGCGTCAGCGCCAATCGCTTGCGCAGCGACGCCTTCGCCGCAGCGCTCGCACCGAGAAACAGCACCGGAACGCAGCAGAACGCGGCGAGCCCCCACCAGGGCCTCGCGCGCGCGGAGCTCCTCCAGGCGGCCAGCGAGAGCAGCGCACCGACGAGCAGCAGCCCGACGCGGATGGGCAGCGGCACGAAACCACCGACCCACCAGGGCAGGGCGAGGCCCAACGTGAACACCAGGGCGAGCGCCGCTTTGGCCCAGGTGCTCGCCGCGTCGCGAAACAGGAAGGGGGCCGCTGTCAGCCATAGCAGCGGCTCGACGATGAAGACCGCGTCGCCGTAAAACCAACGATTCACGAGCGGCCAGAACGGGTGCACGCCATACACGTTCCAACCGTCCATCACGAGGTGGGTGATCGGACCCAGCGCGCCGAGGGCGAGGAGCCAGCGCCTGTCCGCTGGGGTCCACGGGTGGCTGCGACGAAGGCGCAACGCGAGCGCGGCGACCAACAGCCCGAGCACGATGCCCACCAGCAGCGTGTGCGTGTGCCCGCGGTGATGGAGCAGGTAGCCCAGCTTGCCCCCCGTCAATGGCGTGAGCAGCAGGTCGCCGTCGGGTACGTTGTTGGCCGACGCAGACACCCACGCCGCCGTGCTGGCAAAGCGAGCCGAGGGCGCGGCCGGCTCGCGGCGCTCACGAACGGCGACCGCGGCTCGTGCCACGAGCAACCCCGCGAGCGCGTGCGCGACGTTCTCCACGAGGACGCTAGAAGCGGCCGCCGAGCACGAGCCCGGCCGTCTGCCAGCCAAGCGTCGGCGCGAGCGACACGCTCGGTGCGGGCTCCCCGCTGTCGCCTCCTGGACGGAGGATGAGCAGCGTGACGCCGCCGGCGGCGAGGATGCCGCCGATGATGAAGGTGGCGGTCGACGCGGTGGCGAGCCGGTTCGCGCTGTCCAGGTCTTCGCGCGAGGACTCCGGGCAGTTGCCGCCTGGGCACGACTCCTCGAGATCGTTCTTGAGCGAGAGCGCGAGACCACCGGTGACGCCACCCGCGACCAAGCTGGCGATGCCACCACCGAGCACGAGCGCGCCGGGCAGCAGCGAGCCCTCGCTGCCGGCGCGCGGAGAGTCGAGCGACGCGCTCGGCTTGGTCACGCTGGCGCTGGCGCTGCCTGGGTCGAACGCGATCTCGATCGCGCCGCCGCCGTCCGAGGTCTCGACCTCGCGCTCGAGCACTTGTTTGCCTTGCTCGCGCACGATCACTTTGTGCCGCCCCGGGTTCACCGCCACGGCGCCGCTCGGATCGACCTTCTTGCCATCGACCGTGACCTCGGCGTCGAGCAGCGGCCGCGAAGGAGCGAAGCGCAGCTTGGGGATGCGGGGGGCGAGCTGCGCCAGCTCTTGCTGCGCGTCCGCTCGCGCTTTCACGAACGGCTCCGGCGCGGAGGCGTCGAGCTCGGCATTGGCGGCCAGCTTGAACCGTGCCTCGGCTTCGACGAGCTTGCTGGCGTTTCGAAGCGCGCGCGCCGCGTACAGATCGAACACTGGCGACTTGGCGCTCTGGCCAGCCTTGTCGAAGGCCAGGACCGCCTCGGCCCAGCGGCCTTGCTCGAACAGCGAGAGCGCTTGCCGCGCAAGCTCCGCGGCCTTGTCCTCGGCGCTCGCGCCCTGCGCGATGACCGGCGGGGCCGGAGCCAGCGCCGCGGTCAACAGCCACAGCCCGATCAACGTTTGGTGACGCATAGTCCTGTGAAGGGGTCGGGGGCTTTGCCCGCGGGGCAAGCGCCTTTGGTCGGAGCAGCGGTTGCCGCTTGGGTCGGGAGGGGTGGCGGCTTGCGCGGCTCGGGCCGCACAGTCACGCCGGACTTGGGCTTCTCGCTGGCGATCGAGGCTGCCGATGCAGACGCGGCGCCGGACACGATCGGTTCGACGGTCGGGCTCGCGGCGGTGCCGCTCGATGAGGACGTGGGCACGACCGCGGGCGCCGCCGTCGACGCCTGCAGGGGGGCGGCCACAGGCTCGGGCTGAGGGGCCGCCGGCGACGTCTGTCGAAACACGAACCAGCCGCCGAGGACCCCCGCGACCACGACCAACGGCACCGCGACGAACGCCCCGCGACTCTTCGTGGTGCGGACCGAGACGCCTCGCTCGACACCGCTGATGACCTGGGACCCGGTCGCAACCGTGGGAGCCTCCAGCGAAGGCGAGAGCTCGCTCGCGCTCTCCTTGGCGGGGCGCTCGGCGGAGGAGAGCGACGCGCTGCGGCTCTCGCCCGCGAAGCGCAAGAACGCCGCGACCATTTCGTCCGCGCTCTGGAAGCGTTGCGCCGTTTGACGCGAAAGCGCGCGCACGAAGAACGCGTCGGCCTCCGGGGGCAGGCCGGTGACGATCGCGGTCGGCGGCTCGGCGCGCTTGGTAGTGATGGCGAGCAGCGTGGCGGTGAGGGTGGCGCCATCGAACGGGCGCTTGCCAGTGAGCCCTTGGTACAGGAGCACACCGAACGACCACAGGTCGCTGCGCGTGTCGACCAGCTCTCCTGCGGCCTGCTCTGGGCTCATGTGGTGTGGCGAGCCCAAGATCACGCCGCTCGTCGTGTGATCGTCCACCATGCGCGACTCGGTCTCGCGCGCCACGCCGAAGTCGAGCAGCTTGACGATCTCTTCGTTGCCAGCGCGCGCCATGAACACGTTGGCCGGCTTGAGATCGCGGTGCACGATGCCGGCCGCGTGCGCGACCGACAGCCCCTTGCCGATCTGCTCCGCCACGCGCGCGAGGATCGCGAGCGGTAGGCGCCCCTCTCGCTTCAACCGCGCTCCGAGATCTTCGCCCTCGAGCAGCTCCATCACCATGTAGGGAGAGCCCTCGAACGTGCCGAAGTCGGACACCTTGACGATGTGGGGGCTCACCAGGCGTGCGCACGCTTTCGCCTCGCGCTCGAAACGCGCGAGCAGGCTCGGCTCCAGGTTGGTGGTCATGAACTTCACCGCCACCGGGGCGTCGAGCTCCACGTGTTGCGCGCGCCACACCGAGCCCATCCCGCCGCGCGCGACCTGCTGCTCCAGCCGGTAGCGGCCGGCGATCAGCGCGCCAGGGACGAGAGCGGCCACCATGCGCCCACAGCATAGAGCGTCGAGCCTCTCCTGCGCTAGCGACCGAGGGGGCGCTGTGTCACCATCCGCGGCCGTGTCCGGACCTCTGCCCTCGAGACGGGAGCTGTTCTCGCTGCCGTTGCTGCTCCTCGGCTGCACCCCGGAAGCGGTGGCGGTGTACCTGGTGCGCCACGCCGAGAAGGCCACGTCACCTCTCGGAGCGCCGCCCGACAAGGACCCCCCGCTCAGCGCGGCGGGCGTGGCGCGCGCGGAGGGCCTGCGCGCAGCGCTGGACGCAGTGGACCTCTCGGCCATCTTTGCCAGCGAGTTCAAGCGCACCCAACAGACCGTCGCACCCTGCGCGGAGGCCCGCGGGCTGATGGTCGAGGTGGTCAAGGCCGACGACACCAAGACCTTGGTGGTGAAGATCCGCCAGCACCTCGGCCGAGCCGTGCTGGTGGCGGCGCACTCCAACACCGTGCCCGAGATCGCGGCGCTGCTTGGCACGCCGCAGGACCTGTCGCTCGGCGAGGACGACTACGGCGATCTGTTCACCATCACGGCGCGAGGCAAGGAGGCACGGGTCGAGCGCGCTCGCTTCGAGCCCATCTGAGGCCTTATCGGCCTGAAAACTCTCGCATCTGCTTGCAGACGAACTGCCCGGACTCCATGACCTTGAGCTCGAAGTCGAGCGCGCGCACCTTGTCGGGGTCGGCCGGAGCGTAGTTGCAGTCGTTGGGGTAGTAGTCGGGCCGAGCCCGGCAATAGGCGACCTCGGCGGTGCGGATGATCTCCACCAGCTTGTGCAGCGCCTCGTCACCGAGCACCGTCTTCTTCAAGGGCGGTTGCCCGGCCACCGGGGTGGCGAAACGTGTCACCGCGAACGACGCGGGCTCGCCTGGCTCGTTGAACGCAGCGATGACGTTCTCCGCCAAGGTGCCCGGATCCGGGTTCGTGACCAGCACGTTGCCTTGCTGCGTGGCGAAGGTGTAGCCGTACACGTTGCGTGAGTTGATCACGCGCGTCACCACCACCGCGTTGGCCGCCACGGGCTCCTCGAGCTCGTAGTCCGGCACGATCGCGAAGCCCATCAGCGCGGTGCCGTGGTCGAGCCGCGCGAACGTGCGTTCCTCGATCGCGCGCTTGTTCCAGGTGCTGGCGAACACCGCCTTCATGGCGCAGGCCAAGGTCTTCGGCTTGACCTTGCTCTTCACGCCCTCCGACACCACCTTGCACGGCGCGTCACCGTCGCCCTCCTTCTTCAGGTTGGCGGCGAAGCTCGCGTACAGCCCGGCGCCGTCGAAATTGGGCATGTCTTCGGCGTTGGCGCTGGAGCGCACCTTCACCTTGGGCACGCCGGGCAACACCTTGCCGATGCGCTGCTCCACGCGCTCCACCATCTGGGGCGGGAACTTCGCCACGTAGAACAGCGCCTGCACCCGCGCGACCTCCTCCGAGAGCTGTTTGGGGCTGAACGCTCCCTTCTTCACGTTCGTGACCAGCGCCTCGAGCGCGCCCTTCAGCTCGGCGTTGGGAGCGTAGTCGACGAAGTCCTTGTACAGCTTGAAGGGCACGCCCAACCCTGCGGGCACCAGGTCGTAGCCGTACTTGGCGCTCAAGCTGCCAGCGTCTCCCTTGCGGCCGAGCACCGCGGCCTGCGTCAAGAACCCGAGGCTCGCTGCCTTGCCCCCCACACGTGGCGTCAGCGCCAGGCAATCGGCCGGGTCTTTCGGGCACATCTCTGCGTACGCAGGCATCGCGTCCGAGGGCTCGTACGGCAGCGGAATCCAGGGCCTCTTGTTGCGCGCAGCGTGGAAGGCACGCACCTCGCTCTCCTCCACCAGCTCGACGCGGAACTTGTCCCCGAGCACGACCAGCCGAACGGGCTTGTCCGAAAGCGGCGCGAGCTGCGGGTGATCGGGGCCCGCGCTGCGCAGGACCATGTTGGGCGTTCCGCGCTCTTTCGACTTCAGGTTCACGTGCGAGGTGGGGTCCTGGTAGTCGTGGGTGATGGTGCCCGCGACCACGCTGAGGTCGAGCGGCAGCTCCTTGAACACGGGGATGTCGAGCGGCGAGAGCGCGTCGGCGTCCTTGGGGAAGATGCGCAAGAAGCCCAGCGCCTCGCCGCGATTGAGCGGGATGTAGTCGACGGCGCCGAGCACGTCGTCGAGGGTCTTGGTGGCGACGCCCAGATCGGCCAGCTTCCTCGCCGACTCGGGCCCCAGCTCCTGCTGCTTGCCCGTCGCCACGAACGCGAGCTTCTTGCCCTTGAGGCGCAGCTGCGGGACGAGCACGCGGATGGTCTCCACCACGACCTCTTCCTTGGCGACGTCCTGCGGGAAGTACTGGATGCCGTAGAGCGGCTCGGTCTCCTTGTCGACGAAGTAGGTCTGGACCGAGCCCGCCACGAAGCGTTTGTCCAACGTGTCGTAGGTGACTGCGCTGAACTCTTTCTGCGTCTCGTGGAAGTCCGGCAGCACCTTCTCGGCCAGGTGAAAGTGGTACTTGGCCGCATCCGGCCGCGCGCCGCTCGCGTCCGTGAAGTTGGAGTTCATGAAGTAGACGCGTGGAGACTTGGGATCGCGCCGGTCGATCAGGAACTTGAGCGTGCGCCCAGGCAGCAGCAGGCCACCGTCGGCGTAGGCGTACTCGTCGAACGCGGCGACGCCATCGATCGCGGTGATGGCCAAGCCATCGGCCAACACCACCGGCGCGGCCACGCCCTTGGGATCGAGCGGCGGCAAATCATCCGGCGGCTTGGCGGTGGAGCACGCGATCGCCAGCAGCGCGACGAGCCATGCCCACCTCATGGTGCGCCCCCCGCGAACAGCCCGAGCAAGAACAACGCGCCGCTCAAGAACAAGCCTCCCAGGAACACCGTGTAGGAAATGCGCAGGAGCCGGAACTTGCCCAGCACGACCTTGCCCACCGCGTGCATGTGCCGCGCCATCTGCGCGTACACGCGCTCGTCCTCGTTGAACATCTCGCGCATGCCGCTGACGAACGACTCCTCGTCGATGCGCCCGAAGTTGCCGAAGAACAAGATGTTGGCCTTGCCGCTCAGCACGTCCTCGACCGAGACGGCGGGCGGCTTGAGCAGCTTGGGTCGCGCCGCCAGCACCGCGAACACGATCGACACGAGCGCCGTCGACGCCAAGGAAGCGCACGGCAGCCGCAACCACATGCGCGCCTCCAAGATGATGCTGCTCGAGGCCAACATGATCGACATGATGAGCCCGTTGATCTGGATCATCATGTTGGCCTTGCTGTCGGCCAACGCCGTCAGGCTCATCTGCTCCTGAAGCAAGATCCGAAAGGTGGTCTCGGCGCTGGGCTTGCGCGTCTTGGGCGGCTTGGGCACCAGGCCCGCCGCGCCGTCGGCGGGTCTTGGCTCGGCGTCTTCCGGAGCGGGGTCCATCAGGGCCTGCAGCGTATGCGTGGTCACAGCACGTCGTCGAGCCGCACGAAGCGCGTGCCTCGCCGCGAGAGCTCCGGCAGCGCGGCACGCAGCCCCTCGAACGCGGCACCCTTGGGGCGATGAGCGTGCAAGAGCACGATGCTGCCTGGCTTGGCGCCGAGCAGCGCGCGCTCGACTTGCTGCGCGTTGAAGCCGGTGCCGCCGTCTGCGCCGACCGTGTAGCCCAACGGGCGCTCGTTCAAGAGCTCCAGGGCCTCGATGCACACGTCGTCGAAATGAGCCGTGCCTGGGCGGTAGAACTTCGGCCAGCGCTTGGTCGCCGCGGCGATGATGCGCGCGTTGCCCTCCACCTCCTCCACCAGCGCCGAGAGCCCGCGCGTGCCGCCGATGCCGAAGGCGGCGCGGCCGTCGACGGTGCACGGCCGGTGCTCGAGGCCATGGTTCTCGATCCGGTAGCGAGGCTCGGCGGCGAGCTCCCTGAGCTTCTGCCCGTGGCCGCGGATCCAGCGGCCGCTCACGAACAGCGTCGCCACGATCGCGTGCTCCTCGAGCAGGTCGAACAGCTCGTGATCGAAGCCCTCGCTGGAGGCACCATCACACAGGTCCAGCGTCAAGGCGATGGCTTGGCCCTTGGCCTCGAAGCGAGTGAGCACCCCGGGGATCGCATCCCCGAAGCGACGCGGCCGCCGCCCCTCGAGCGTGAGCAGGACCGCGGTCGGATCGGAGCTCCTAGCCGGGTCAGCGCTGCCCGCCGCGTGCGCTTTGGTCACGGGAAGCGCGCTGGCCGTCTCCGGCGCCGCGCTCGGCGCGTGCGGCGCCGACGCGGGTGGGGCCACGTCGCGCACCTCGCTCGCGGGCGAGCGGCAAGCCAAGAGCGCCAGCAGCGGGATCGACGAGCGCCAGGACGAGCGGGGCAAGGCCCAGCGAGGGTACCGCGATCCGCTCAGTCACACATGGCGCAGGAGCTCCAGCGCCCCAGGATGCACGTGGCTTGGCCGTTCGTGCCGTCGCCGCAGCCGCACACCCGCGTGGCTCCATCCACGCAAGGAGCTACCTGGGGTGCTGCCGCCACACACGCACCGGCCTCGCAACGAGAGCCTGCAGCGCAATCCGCCGACGACTTGCAGCCCACGATCGAGATCCGCTGGCGCGCGACCACGCGGCTCTTGAACGCCGGGTGCAGGTCGTGGAGCCGGATCTCGAGCTCGGCAGGACTGCCCGCGGTGAACGTGAACTGGGTTGCGTTGGCGGGCACCCACGCCCAGCTGCCCCAGGCGTCGTCCGGCTGATTGGCAGCGACTGCCGTGATCCAGTGGCGCTGCCCAGGAGGCTGCACGAGGGGCGCATCGAAGCTCACCACGATCTGCTCTCCCTGCGTGAACGAGGTGCGCTGCACCTTGAGGCTCGTGCTCGTCGGCGGGACGGCGGGCGCCCCGCTCGGAGGTGGCGGAAGACCCGCACCGGGCTGCGGGTTCTTCGCGCCGAACGCGTCGAAACACGACTTGGTCTCCGCGAACACGGACTCTTTGAAGCCCTCCGGCGGAGGCTCGTTGCGCCGCGCTCCCTTGCCCTCCCACGCCTGGTAGAGCTTGAGGTCCCGACCCTGATGGAAGAACGCGAGCCTTCGCTCGAGCGGCTCGGCGCGCGAGGCGTGCAAGACCAGGATCAGGTGTCCCGCCTCGCTCATGGCGAACTCGTGAGACTCACTCTCGTAGTTCGTCATCAGCCGCCGAACCATGTTGCCCTGATGGAAGATCAGGCACTCGCGCCCCGGCGCGGTGACGGTGGTCGACGCGAGCTCGCCCGCGCGCGCCTTGCGCAACACCTCCGCCGACTCGCGACCGACCCACCCGGCAGAGAATCGTGGAGGCTCGGCCGGGTCGTGCACCTGCCCGGCGGAGCCCAGGAATTCCATGCCGCCGTCGCCGTCGAGCGCGCCGAGGCTCGCCAGGCCATCCTCACCGAGCACGCCCAAGAAGCCGTTCGTGTCCGCGTCTACTTTGGCCTTGCGCGGCTTGTTGTCCTCGTCGTCGTCGTCGCCTCGGTCGCGCTTCTTCGCCTTGCCCGGGCTTTCACAAGCCGCTGCCAGCAACGAGCCCAACAACACCAGCGCCCCAACCGACTTGTGCATGTTCGTCTCCCGCGCGCTGCGCCCAGCGATGGGGCGCAGCACACGATGAGACGACAGGCACGGCCAGGAGCCGATTTCAGATCGATTTCAGCTGGCTTGCTCAGCCACCATCGCCGCCGCCTTCGCCACTGCCGCCACCCTCGCCGGCCTCGTCCACCTCGTCCGGGCAGACGAAGGTCTCGGGCGAGGTGCCGGCCTGCTCGCAGTCGCCGCCACAGGTCTCGTAACAAGCCACGCAATCAGCGAAGGTACCTTCGCCGACGCCCGACGGGTTCTGCTCGGTGAGGCTGGTGCAGACCTCGTACGCCTCCTGGGTGCTGAAGTGGTCTTGGCAACCAGTCACCCCCGCGGCGAGCAGCGCGGTGATCCAAACGGGAGCAAGTTTTCGCGTGTTCATGGTGGGCTCCTCAGGGGTTCGGCGGCGCCGCGGGCGCAGGGTTGGGAGGCGCAGCCGGCGGCGCGTCGCCGGGGGGCTTGGGCGCGTCAGCCGGAGCCGGCTTCGGCGGTCCATTGGCGGGCGGCGCCGCAGGGGCACCCTCCGCCGGAGCGGCGGGCGCAGGCTCCTTGTCGCAGTTGCAGGGCGGCGGCTCCGGCGGCGGGGCAGGCGCCTTGCTGCCAAAGGCGGCGCCAATGGTGAGCAGCAGGTTGTTGGAGACCTGCCACTCGTCGATCAGCATGGGCTCGCGGATGACGGTGAGCTTGTAGCCCAGCGAAGCCCAGTCGAAGAGCTTCACGTTCAGCCCCACGATGCCCTCGAAGTTGGTGAGCTCGGCCAGACCGCGGTCGTCGCCGGCCGGCAGGTCGCTCGTCGCAAACGGAATGAGCACGCCCACGCCCACCGTGTACGAGACGCGCTTGGTCTCGTCGATGAAGCCCCACGCGTTGGCGATGGCCTCGGCGCCGATTTGGTAGAAGTCGTCGAGCTCCTTCACCTCGACCGCGGCGGTCGCGGCGTCGTCGTTGACCGCGAGGTTACCGGCCGCCAGCGTCTCCTGCGCGCCGATGCCGGCGCGGGCCTCGAGCTTGATGCGCTCGCTGTTGAGCGGCTGCACGAACGCGCCGATGCCCTCTTTGAACGTGGAAGGCTTGAACGGGTCGGTGAGCGCCAAGCGCCGGCCCAGGTACTCGGTGGTGGTTCCGTCCAGGTTGGACACCACGTAGTTCACCGGTGCAGGGCGGATGTCCATGCCGGGGAACATGGTGGTGTTGTAGGCGAACCTCGCGTAGGGGCCGAACATCTCCACCGCGTGCAGCAGGTAGATGGTCTCGAACACCAGCGAGTCGTTGGTCTTGACGAACTCTTCGAGCGAGGGCGAGCGGGTGACGCCCGCGCCTGCCTTCAGGGTGTTGCGCCACTCGTGCATGCCCTGGTTGAACTCGAGCGCCGCGTCGAGCGCGCCGCCGAGCATGAGCGTGGTGCCATCTTGGGTGCCGACCACGCTGCGCGTGTCGACCAGGTTGAAGGTGCCACCGAAGGCTACGCCGGGCGTCCAGCCCTCGGGGCGCTTGGTCTCGTCGCCCTTGTTGACGGCGTCTGTCTTGCCTTTGGTGGCGGGCCCCCCCGCGTCTTCAGTGACCTTGGGCGGCTCGGGAGGCGGTGCAGGCTGTGCAGAGGCAGAGGTCGCCACACAGAGCACCGCCGGGACCGAGAGCCACTTGAGATAAGTCTTGGGTTCCACGGGTATTCCTTCCACCCTGGAGTGTCATCCAAGGCCCCGAGAGCGGCCCAGTTCTCGGCACCCGAGCCCGCCTACTTGAAGCCGTCGAGGTGCACCACGAACCACTCGCCGCGCCACGAGATCAAGCTGGTGATCTCGAGCTTCTTCTCGTTGCCCTCGGCGTCTTGGTAGCGGAGCTTGTTGCGGGTCACCCGGAAGTAGCCCTTCTTGTTTCCCTCCTTGCCCGGCTCGATCCACTTGACGCGCTTGTCGTCGATGTCGACGCCGAGCAGCTTGGCCTTGCTGGCGTCCTCGCCCAGCTTCTTGTGGTAGCCGTGAATGTTGCGCGAGAACGCTTTCATCAGGCGGTGCTTCCAATCGGCGGCCGGCTTCTCGATGTCTTTGACGATCTCGTAGGCCACCACGGGAAAGAACACGTCTTTGGCGATCTCGGGGTCGTCCGCCACGATCGCCTGCCACAAGAGCTCCATGCGGCGCCTGAACGCCGCGGACTCCGCGCTGGGCCGATCCTCGGTTTGTGGCAGCGCCTTGCCGTCCTCGCCGTGCAAGGCCGGCGACTTCGATAAGTCCACGCCGGGAGCGCTGGTGCTGGCCGCCGCGCTCGCGGACGTCGACGCGCTCGCGAGGCTCGTCGGGACCAGGGCAGGCGCGGGCGCGGAGGTGCTGGCTTGGGGCGGCGGCGCGGACGCAGGCGAGGACGAGCTGGCAGGCGCGGGTGGCTCCCCACAAGCCAGGAGCAGGAGCAGGAGCAAGAGCGGCGCGGAGAATCGCGAGAGGCGGGTCACGCCCCTCCCCTGCCACGACCCCTGGCCTGCGTCTCGGCTTTCCGCAGGCGCCGCACCTGGCTATAGCCAAGCGGTGAAGCACCTCGGGCCCCTGCTCTCGCTCCTGCTCCTGGTTGGCTGTGGCGCGTCGCTCCCGGCGTCCCAGCCGCACGCCCTGCTCGACAAGTCGCCAGAGGCGATCGAGCAGGTCTCACTCGCCGGTGAGATGGTGAAGTTCCCCGAGAAGGGCAAGGTCACCGTGCTCGACTTCTGGTCCACCAGCTGCGAGCCCTGCATCAAGATGATGCCGGCGCTCCAGAGCCTGCACAGCGAGCGCAAGGCGCAGGGCCTGGCCATGGTCGGCGTGGCCATCGACGACAACCCCGGCCTGGTGCAGGAGCGCCTCAAGAAGCTGGGCGTCACCTATGTCAACGTGATCGACGACTCCGGATCCACCATCCGCGGCGCCTATCAGGTCAGCGACCTGCCGCAGACCTTCATCTTCGACAAGAAGGGCCAGCTGCGCGTGGTGACCAAGGGCGGCGACGACGGGGAGGTCGCCGCCATCCAGGACGCGGTGTCGTTCTTGCTCGCGGAATAGCTCGATGCGTCGCGGTGGGCGCGTGATCGCGGGGCTCGTGTGCCTCGCCGCGGCCACCCTGGGCGCGTCCATGTTCTGGTGGGGCGGCCGCGGCGCTTTGCCTCGCGCGCAGCGATCGAGCGCAGAGGATCCCGTGCTCGCGAACCAGCGCTGCGAAGGCTGCCACCAGGAGATCGCCAGCGAATGGCGCGGCTCGCAGCACCACACCTCGTTCACCGATCCCACCTTCCAGGCGGCGCTCGCGCTCGAGCCCAAGGCCTTCTGCCGCGGCTGTCACGCGCCCGAAGATCCCGATGCCAGCCGCGAGGGCGGGCCCCACACGCTCGGCATCGGCTGCGTCACCTGCCACCTCGCTGGCGAGGTGGTGATCGCCTCGGACCAAGGCGGCTTCTCGCTGGCGTCGCACCGAGTCGATCGCTCGGCCGCGTTCGGCACCGCACGAGCTTGCGCCGGCTGTCACCAGTTCCCGTTCGACGACGCAGAGCGCCGCGTCGCGCCGCTCGACATGCAGCGCACCCTCAGCGAGCACCAGAGCTCGCCCGACGCGGACAAGAGCTGCGCCGACTGTCACATGCCGCGCACCCTGAGCGGCCACCGCTCGCACGCGTTCGGCTCCACGCGCAGCGACGAGGCTCATCGCCGCGCCGTCGTCGCGCAGGCCACGCGCACCTCCGCTACGTCGCTGCGCATCGCGCTGTCCACCGAGGGCGTCGGCCACGCCTACCCCACCGGCGATCTGTTTCGTCGCCTCTCGATCGAGGCTCAGGTCGAGGGAGCCGATCACCAGGTGCTCAGCGCGGCGAGGCGCTATTTGGCTCGGCATTTCGCCACCGGCCAGGACCGCTTCGGCGAGCCCATCCGCGAGGAGCTGACCGACGATCGTTTGGTGCCGGGCCAGACCACGGTGGTCGATCTGGCGTTGAGCAGCGCCGCCGCTGGCAAGCCGATCCGCTGGAGCGTGCACCTCGAGCGCGTGCTCTCGGTGGCCGATCATCAAGCCGCGGCGGCGGTCGTGCCCGAGCGCGTGCACCTCGCAGGGGGCGAGCTCGCCCCCTGAGCCGCGCTACTTCAGATCGATCGTGCGCGCGTCGTCCTTGGGCTGGTAGCACGCGAGCCCGGGGTTCTCGTCCTTCATGTGCTTCTTCACGTGCTCGATCAGCTGCTCGCCCACCTCTTTCGAGGGGACCACCACGCCGAGCTTGCGGCCCGAGCCGACCTTGATCTCCACGAGCTTGAGATCGGAGAGCTTGGGAAACAGCTTGAGCGCGCCGCGCGTGTTCGGAAAGTCGAACGTGGGGCCCGAGCTGTCGACCACGTCGAACAGGAACACGAACGGCGTGGTGCATGCGTCGGTGAAGCGCGGCAGCCCGGTGCGCGGGGGCGAGAGCGCGGCGCCCGGATCTTCCCCGGGCTTCTCCGCCACGTAGCCCGAGAAGGTGAGCCCCGGCTTGGTCGACAGGACAGACTGGAACGAAGGCACGAACGCCGTCTCGGCGTCGCTCGCCCACACCATCGCGTTGGGGCTGGGCGCGAACACGCCGCTTTTCTTCACCTCTCCCGACGGCATCACCCGCCAGAGCTCGGCCTTCCCCTTTTGGAGCAGGATGAAGAACAGCGCGCCATCGGGTGTGGCCCACACCGAGCTGACGTCGCCCGAAGCCTCGACCTCGAGCTTGCGAAACGCGGCGCCGTCCCAACGCGCGAAGTAGGCCAACTCGCCCGTGGACAGCGCCACGAACGCCGACTTGGCCGAGCTCGCCGCGACGAAACCCCGCTTGGCTGCCGCCGGCGCCTGCGGCAGCTCCTCGATCTTGCTGGTCCCGGCCGCGTCGAACAGCTCGATCGCGTGAGCGCCCTGACCGCAGTGTTTGCCGAGCACGAAGATCTCGCCGGTCGGCAGCGCGTCGACCTCCTCTCCCGCGATCTGCACGTCCTTGCACCCGGCGCCGTCGCGCGGCGGCTGCTGCTTCGGCGCCGAGCCATTGCCTGCGGCCATCACCAGGGTGCCCTGATCCAAACCGACCGCAGTGCCCGCCTTCCAGCCCGCCACCTTCAGCGGCCTGTCGCCGGTGGCGCGCCCGAGCTCGCCGCCCGAGTAGCTGCGCACCTGCGTCTCCTTCACCGGCGCCGAGCGCTGGTAGCCGGGGCTCTTCCACGAGTCGAAGTACACCCGCGTCAGCATCGCGTCCGGGTGGCTGCCCACGATCGACAGCACCGTGTACGCCTCCTCCGGAAAGATGCCCTTTTTGGGCGCGAGCGTGTGCCCGTCGAGCTGCCAGATGATGCCGGCGTACGTCACGAACATCGCGCCGCGCAGCGGGTGCAGGTTCAGCGCACGGGGGTCGCCCATCCACATTTGCAGGCGATCCTCCATGCGCTCGAGCTCGAACTTGGTCGCGGTCAACACCAGCCGGTCTTTGCTGGGCGAGGTCTTGATCGGCGAGCGATCGACGATGGCGGCCTGCGCCGAGGCCGAGGCCGAGGCCGACGGCGCTGCGCTCGCCTCCTGCACGGCCTCGCTGGTGGCAGTCACCTCGCCCGAAGGTTTCCCGTCCGAGCAGGCGAGCGCGGCGCAGACCAGCGTCACGGGCAGAGCGCGAGCGAGGCGTGGTAGGGAGCTCAAGGCGAGCGCGAGCCTAGCGAACACCCGTGGACCCGTCGACATGCGCTCCCCACAACGCCCCTCGACGGCGCCCGAATTCCGAGGAAGTCTCCGGGCGTGATGAGGAGGAAGAGGGTGTTTGTTCGAGGCGCCACGTCTCTGTCAGCCGCAGGGCTTCTGCTCGCCCAGACGGGCTGCGGTGGCGGCCCCGACATCAAGGCACGCGACGTGAGCGTGGCCGAGGCCGAGGGCACCAACAAAGAGGCGCTTTGTCAGAGCGCCAACGATCGCGACAACCCGCTGATCGTCGAGTGGCCTGGCACCCACAAGGTGGACCTCGAGAGCATCAGCAACCGCGGCATCGTGGTGGTGCGCTTCCAAGGCTGCAAGCTCGAGGTGCTGCCGCGCTGCGAGGCCAAGGGCAAGTACAGGTTCGAGGCCGTCACCCCGCAGCGCGACGCGCTCGAGATCAAGGACAACAACGACCTCTTCAGCAAGCTGCCGGTGGCGTCGTCGTCGCTCAAGGCCGAGCTGGCCTCCGGCAAGATGCTCAAGCTCGACTACGTGGTGGTGGGCCAGAAGCTCAGCGCGGACGAGCCCGAGGAGCTGGGCGGCGCGTGCGAAGGCGGCACCCACTACGTGCGCACCATCTCGGTCGGGGCCTACCACCTGGAGACCGCGTCCATGGCCAAGGGCGGCGCCGACGTGGACGTCGGCATCTTGGCCGTCGGCGGGCACAGCGACTCCTCCAAGAACCGGCAGCGCAACTCGGGGGACGTGAGCGGGTGCGCAGCCAAGAATGATCTGGACGAGAAGAACCTGCGCGCTTCTGGCTGCAGCGCGCCCGTCCGCCTCGGCTTGGCCCCCCTCAGCGCACCCTAGTTCCCAGCGGCCTGAGAACGAGGTAGGCACACGTCGTTCCACGCGTACCACGCACGGCCATGGCGAACCGACTCGACCGCGTCCTATGTCTCGTCTTGGCGACCCTCGGGTTGTTGCTCTCGGGCTGCCCAGACAAGCAGATCATCGCCAAGACCCCGACGGTCGAGGACGCTGACGACCAAACAGCCACGTGCAAGGTCGCGCGCGACCCGCTGAACCCACTGATCGTGGAGTGGCCCGCCGCTGCCAAGGTGGACCTGGAGACTGCCAGCCGCCGCGGCCTGGTCGCGGTGAGCTACTCGGGCTGCGTCATGAAGGTGCTGAGCGCCTGCGAGCTCAAGGGTGACTACAACTTCGAGGAGACCACCCCGGCGCGCGACCGCATGGAGATCTCGGACAACAACGAGCTCTACGCCAAGCTCCCGCTCGGCGCGGCCTCGCTCAAGGGTGAGCTTTCCGCAGGCGCGTCACTCGAGCTCGACTACGTCGCGGTGGGCCAGCGCGTCGCTCTGGACGAGCCCAAGACCCGCAAGGGTGACTGCGAAGGGGCCACCCACTACGTGCGCAGCATCACCGTGGGTGCGTTCAAGCTGGACGCACGTGCCAAGGGCAAGGCCGGCGCGTCGGTCGAGGTGGGCAGCGCGGGCGGCGGCATCGGCCGCGAGGAGAGCAGCAAGAAGCTGCGCGCCCAAGGCGACGTGGAGATCTGCCTCAAGAAGCCTTCCGGCTCGGAGTGTGGCGCCATCTTGCAGCTCGGTCTGGCTCCGCTCGCCATCAACAAGGCCGGCCAGGTGGTGGGCGCGGGCTTCGGCAAGGGCCTGGCCCCCATCGCCGTGTTGCCCGAGATCCAGGACATGGGCGAGGTCACGCTGCAGGGCACCACGCTGGCCGACGCGGACGAGAAGTTCCTGCGGCTGGTGCAGCTCGCCAAGCGCGCAGACAAGCAGGCCAACATCCCCGCCCGCACCAAGGCCGACGCATGGGACGCGGTGGCGGTGTACAAGCCCTCGGGCGGAGCCAAGTTCCAGCACCCTCTGCAAGAGGTCGCCACCGAGCGCGCGGACACGTACCGCGAGCGCGCGGTGCAAGAAGAGAAGCAGCAAGAGGCGCTCGACAAGCTCAAGACGCGCTACCTCGAGGACAAGTCCAAGCTCGACAAGCTGCTCGCCCTCGACGACGACGTCGCCTCCAAGGACGAGAAGCTCGCGTGGAAGGCCGAGTTCGAGCAGGTGTACGGCACCCGAAAAGAAGAGCTGGCCATGGTCGGCATCGGCATCGGCGCCAAGAGCAACGCGGGCGGCAAGTCGGCGGAGATCGACAAAGCCGCTCCCGAGGAGAAGGGCCAGAAGGGCATCGCCGGTTTCGGCAAGTTCTCGATCGAGCTCGAGGCTGGCTTCGTGGGCTCGAGCTCGTCGCCGTTCCTGATCGACGGCAACCCCACCCGCGCTGCACGCGCGTTCGAGGAGGGCGGCGGCGGCCCCACCGCCGGCGAGGTCGGCACGGGCAACCTGATGATCGGTCTCATGCTCGCCACCCCCGAGCTCTTGCCAGGCGGCTTCGGCTTCTACGGCGCGTTCCGCGCGGTTCCTGGCTACGCGCCGAGCGGCACCGTGGTGAAGAACATCATCCTGGAGGGGTCCGCCGGCCTTCGCTGGGACTACCGCGTCTCTCCGCGCGGCCTGTTCACGGTGGGTGCGGGCGGTGGGTACGCGTTCCAACCCGACACCACCCGTTACGTGGTCGGCGACGAGTCCACCGTGTTCGTCGATGAGAGCTGCACCAACCCCGACGCGACGCCCAACCCGGAGTGCCCACTGTTCGTGGAGGTCAGCCCGGCAGGTGGCATGCTCGACATCTTCGCCGGCATCGGCTTCAGCGGCGACGGGCTCAACTTCTCGTTCCGCGGCTGGTTCCAGGCGCTGTTCTTGAGCGCGAGCGCGCTCGATCCGAGCGGCACCGAGATCCCCCTCACCTTCGACAGCCCGCTCTTGTTTGGCGGCGTCGGCGGCACGTTCGGCCTGACGTTGTGACGCGCGCTGCCGTCGCCGCGCTGAGCTTGTGCTTGTGCTGCGCCGCGTGCAGCACCCAGATCGGTGGCAGCGCCGAGGTGATGAGCCCGGACCGTGCAGGCGGTCCCCGCACACCGGCGCAGGGCGAGCCGGTCTCGTTCGGCCCCGAGAGTGACTTCAAGCTGCCCGAGCCCAAGAAGCCCGGCCCCCTCGTGTTGCCCACGCTCACGTTGCCGGGGGTCGACGTGCCGCTGCTCACCAAGCTTCGTGTTGCCCAGGACCAAGAAGCGCTGGCCGCCGACGCCGAAGGCGCCGCCCGGGCTTGGGACGCGGTGGCGGGACACGTCGGCAGCGAAGCCACACCCAATCCCTTCATCGAGCTCGCCACCGCGCGGGCGGCCGAGTGGCGCGCGAGCGCGACCACCGCGGCGCAGCGCGACAAGGCCCTGGCCGAGCTCAAACAAGCGTTCGAGAACGACAAGAAAGAGCTGAAGAAGCGCATCGAGTCGGAGCCCAACGAGGCCCGGCGGGTGGCGTTGCGCTCGAGCTTCGACGCCGCGTACATGCCGTACGTGGAGCCGATCGTCGCCATGGGCTTGAACGAGCCCGAGCGGCCCGCGCCGCCGCTGGTCGCGCCCAAAGGCCCGCCGCCCAAGACCCCCATCCTCGACCCCATGGGCACGCCCGTGGTGTGGGCGCAGACCGCGCTGGTCAAGGCCGACTTCGGCGCCGTGGCCCAGTCCTTCTCGGTCGACACCAACGAGGATCTGATCTCGGTCGGCGGTCTGGGAGAGAAGCCCAGCTTCGATCTCAGCGGCTTCTATGCCGGCGGTCACGCGGTGGTCAACGTCGCGCAGGAGTCCGAGCTCTCGATCGGCTTGCTCGCGTTCGGCCGCTACCACGTGACCACCTCGCTGCCCGACATGACGTTCGTGAGTGGGACCGACCCGAGCGCCACCATCGCGCCCGAAGACGCCGGACCTTCGGGTGCGTTCGTCGTGGGTGGGGGCGCGCGTATCGGCGGCAACATCACCGAGCGGCTTGGGATGAACTTCGGCCTCGAGCTCGGCTACCTGCAGTTCCTACCGCCCGCGAGCGTGCCAGGCTGCGGGCCGGAGCAGCTCGAGTGGGATCCCACGCAGCGGGGCGTGCAAGGCGAGCTGTTCGTCGGCGGCGAGTACTACCCGTTGGCGGTGCTTTCGTTCGGGCTCTCTGGTCGCATCGGCTTTGGACACGTCGACGGCGAGTGGTGCGTCAACGCCGACCGCATCAGCGACGACGCCAACACGGTCGACACGCCGTTCGACGTCTCGGCAGACTCGTTCTCTGTGGGCGCCCAGGGCGAGATAGGCGTGCATTTTTGATCACGCGCCGCTCGCGACCCGCACGACCTCCGCGGCGAGGTGCACGTCGACCTGCTCCATGTCTCCGTCCAGGAGGTAGTGCAGCGCCCCGTCCAGCCGCAGCTCGACCATGCCGCGGGCGAGCGCCCACGTGAAGACCGCGCGCCGACTCTGCTCTGCGGTGCTTACCAAGCACTGCCCCTGGATGCAGCGGGGCAGGGGATGGGATGGGGTGGAGTGGGGTGGGGCCTCCCGGAGGTAAGCATCGCTTACCAAGCAGTGCTTACCAAGCAGTGCTTACCAGGGGAGCCACCGGCAGTCGCAGCGGACGGGCGCGCGGAGCCGAAGTCGCACGCGGAGCGTCTCGAGCCTCGGTAGCACTCGAGTGCCGACGTAGCGCAGCGGCTGCTGCGGTGGGGGGGATGTCGAAACGAAGTTGAACACGCTGCGCTGAAAACAGCGCTGGACTTGGTCGTAAGCCCTGGAGTCGAACCAGGTCTTACACCACTCACCCTTGCAGGCGCCGCACCCGCGGCCTTTTCGGTGGTGCTTACGAGTGCCCGCGTTGTTGCACGAGGTGTGCCCGCTCGGCCAAGTTCTTCACCGCGAAATCGCGTGAGCAGTTTCGCGGGCTTGGCCGAGTGGCTGAAACGCCACACGTGATCGGCGTGTCATGTGGGCCGCCAACCGCGTGGCGGTGTCAGGCCGCCGACGTGGCCGGCTCGTGACTGCGCACGACGGACTGCGCCTCGAAGCGCAGCGCGAGGCCCTCGCGCGCGGCGACCGTGTTCTCGAACGATCCGCGCGCGCGGCGCACGATGTCGGCCACACCGTCGTCGCTCCTGCGCGGATCGTGGTGGAACAGCACCAAGGTCTTCACGCCCGCCGCACGCGCGACATCTGCGCCGGCTTCGTACGTGGAGTGCCCCCAGCCCTTCTTGCTGGGCCCGACCTGACCGCTGTACTCCTCGGGCGTGTATTGCGCGTCGTAGATGAGCACATCGGCGCCGCGACACAGGCGCACGAGCTTCTCGTCCACGCGGCCCTCTGCGTGCTCGGTGTCGGTGGCGTACACGATCGAGCGCCCCGCGAAGCTCACGCGGTAGGCCCACACCGGATCCGGGTGGGAGAGCGACGCCATCGTGACCTCGAGCGGGCCCACCATGAACGTCGAGTCTGGCTGGAGGTCCACCGTGCGCACCTGCGCCTCCACCTGGCGGAACTCCACCGGGAACAAGGGTGGCGTCATCTGGCGTCGCAACACCTCCGCGAGCGGCAGCCCGATCGGCCCCGACCCGACGATCAGCTCGCAGCCCTTCATGTACAGCGGCGTGAAGAACGGCAGTCCCATCACGTGATCCCAGTGCACGTGGGACAAGAGCATGTGCACCCGCCCGTGCTGTCCGCGAGCGAGCAGCGCGTCGCCCAACGCGCGCAGGCCGCTGCCTGCGTCGAGCACGATACGCGCGCCTCCACCGGTCACCTCGACGCAGGCGGTGTTGCCACCGACGATGGCCGTGTCTGCGCCCGGGCTCGGCAAGCTGCCCCGCACACCCCAGAACCGCACCTCCAACGAGTCTTCCGTCATCTGACCTCCGCAACGGCTCATTGCAGCCGCCGTGCCGGCTCGAGATCGCGCCGATTCTCGTTCGTTTTCGCGCCGGTGCCGGCGCCGGTGCACCATCCACGAGCAGGACTGCACCAAGACGGGAGCCCTCGTCGCGGTACGCTCCCGCGGCATGAGCCCCGCGAAGCCGCACCGCACACCCCTCAAGTGGTTCGTCGACAACTTCTTCAAGGGTTGCCTCGTGCTCGTGCCGTTGGGCGCCACCGCCTACGTGTTGTGGTCGACCTTCAGCGCGCTCGACAAGCTGGTGCCGGGACCGTTGCCGGTGCCCGGCCTGGGCATCGCCATCGCGGTGCTGGTCATCACGATGATCGGCTTCCTCACCGGCAACGCCATCGGGCGTCGCCTGGTCGCTTTGCTCGACTACGTGCTCGGCGAGCTGCCGATCGTGCGCGTGCTCCACGCGTCGCTCAAAGATCTGCTGGGCGCGTTCGTGGGCGACAAGCAGTCCTTCGATCGGCCGGTGATGGTGAAGCTCGACGGGCCCGGCGACGTGGGCGTGCTCGGCTTCATCACCTGCGATCACTTCGACGATCCTGCGCTCGCCGATCGCGTCGCAGTCTACTTGCCTCAGTCGTACAACTTCGCCGGCAACCTGATCGTGGTGCCCAAGGATCGCGTGGTGCCCGTCGCCACCGACGGCGCCTCGTTCGTGACGTTCATCGTCTCTGGCGGCGTGTCGGGCATGTCGCAGGCGAAGAGCTTCCTGGAGGAGAAGGCGCCGCTCTCGCGGCGGGGCTGAGCCGCCCCCGCATCAGCCCTCGATCCGGGGGAGCCGCACCGTGATGGTGCTGCCCTCGCCCTTCTTGCTCTCGATCTCGATGCGGCCGTGGGCCTTCTCGACGATCGCGTGCACGGTGCTCAAGCCGAGCCCGGTGCCGGCGCCCTTGGTGGTGAAAAAAGGCTCGAAGATGTGCTCGCGGATCGCCTCGTCGATCCCGACTCCCTGATCGTGCACGGCGATCGCGACCCAATCTCGGTCACCGCCCAGGCTCACGCGGATGGTGCCGGCTTGGGGCATCGCCTCGTTGGCGTTGGTCACCAGGTTGAGCACGATCTGGTCCAAGAGCGCGGGGTCGATCTCGACCACGAAGCGCTCGTCGGGCACCTCGAGCACCAGCCGATGTTGACCGGCGGCTGCGGTCAGCAGCGAGCGCCTGCCGCTGATCTCTTTGTTGACGTGCACCGCGCGCGGCTTGCTCTCTCCCGCGCGCGCGTAGCTGAGCAGCTGCCGCACGATGCGCTGCCCGGCCTCGGCCGAGGCGATCGCGTCGCTCAGCGACTCGGCCAGGCCCGGCACGTCGAAGCGGCGCTGCGTGAGATCGAGCTGCAACAAGATGGCGGCGAGCACGTTGTTGAAGTCGTGCGCCACCCCCGAGCACAGCCGCGCCAGCGCCACCTGGCGCTCGAGCTTCGCGCTGCGCTCCTGCTGCAACCTGAGCGCCACCTCGGTGTCGGCCCGGGTGGCTTGCTCCAGGAGCAGAGCGATCACGTCCGCCAACGAAGAGGCCAAGTCGCGCTCACGATCCGTCCACGCGCGGCGCTCGCCCACGTGCTCGTGGCACGCGACACCCACCACCTCCCCCGCGTGGTAGATGGGAGCATCGAGCAGCGACGTGATGTCGTTGGGGGCCAGGTAGCTCGCAGCGAGCTCGCGCGTCTCGGGCGCAGTGCACGCGTCGTGCGCCAAGATCACGCGTCGGCTCTTCAGCGCCGCCGCGTACGACGGGATGCCGGCCAGCTCCAGCCGCTGGCCACGGTCGCCCTTGGACGCGGATTCGTCCCACATCGCGGCGCACACAATCGCGCTCTCGTCCTGCGAGAAGAACCAGATGCCCACGCGCTGCACGTGCATCGCGCGGGCGCTCGCTTGCGCAGCCTGCAGTAAGCCGCGCTCGAGCTCGTCCCGCCCTGGCACCGTCAGACGGGCCAGCGCCAGGCGCGTCGACTCGAAGACGGATACGGACCCCACGCACCGAGCGGTACCAGGGCGTCACTTTCCGAGCAAGCGTCCGCAGCGCTTGCAGGTACGCTCCGCGACGCTACGTCATGCCTCGGCCCGCCACCACACTCGCGCCGTCGCCGATCGCCCGGCGCCTGCCGCTGCTCTCGGCGCTGGCGATCGCAGCGCTCACGACGCTCGTGTGCGTGCTGGCCTTGCAGCGTGAGCGCCAGCGGGCGCGGCTCGAGTTCGAGGGCCGGGCCCGCGCCGTTGCCCGCTCCCTGGACGACAACGTCGCCTTGCCGCTCGAGTCGCTGCGCGCCGTGAGCGCGCTGATGCGCGTCGAGCCCAACGTCGAGGCGCCCAAGTTCCAGCAGTTCACCCGCACGCTCATGGCGCACCACCCCAGCTTGGCGGCGCTCGAGTGGGCCGAGCTGGTCGACGGCGAAAGGCGAGCGCAGTTCGAGAGCGACCACAGCGCGCGCCTGGGTCGTTCATTTCGGGTGCGAGAGCCCGGCCCGGAAGGCGCGATGGTGCCCTCCCCCGTGCGCGATCGACACCTGGTGCTCTTGTTGCTCGAGCCACCGCTGCAAGAGCTCGTCGGGCTCGATGTCCGATTCGAGCCGTCGCGTCGGGCGGCCGTCGATCTGGCGCTCGAGCGCCGCGACATGCTGGCCACCTCCAAGTTCCGCTTGGTCGAGGATCCACCGCATGTGTTCTCCATCGCCGTGTACGACCCGATCGTCGACGCAGGCGCGGTGCGCGGCACGAGCATCGCGCTCTATCGTCTGGAGCCGCTCGCGAAGAGCGCGCTGGCCGAGGTCGACCTGACCGAGGTCGCGGTCGCGCTGCTCGACGACGACCCCAGCTTGCCCGCCGAGGACCGCCTGCTGTTCGAGAGCCGCGCCGGCGCCGAGTCCCTCGGGCGCGGCTGGTTCACCCAGCGAGAGCCCCTGAGCTTCGCGGGTCGCAGCTGGACGGTCGTGGTGAGCGAGCCGGTGCGAGTCGACACGGGCGCGATCTGGATCATCGCGCTCGTGGGCGGCGCCATCGCGATCAGCACCGGGCTTTGGCTGTCTGGCCGAGAGGCGCGCGCCGCGCTCGAGCGAGCGCTGCGTCGCGAGCGTGAGCTCGGCGAGTACACCCTGGTCAGCAAGCTCGGCGAGGGCGGGATGGGCGCCGTGTACGAGGCGCGCCACCGGCTCCTGCGCCGGCGTGTCGCGATCAAGATCATCCACCCCGAAAGGGCCGGCCCCGACCTGGTGGAGCGCTTCGCGCGCGAGGCGCAGACCACGGCGGAGCTCAGCCACCCCAACACCGTGCGCGTGTTCGACTACGGCGTCTCCGAGGACGGTCGCCTGTTCCTGGTCATGGAGCACCTCCACGGCATCACGCTCGAGGCGCTCGTCGAGCAGCACGGGCCGCAGCCGCCCGAGCGCGTCCGCCACCTGATCATGCAGGCCTGTGACGCCCTCGCCGAGGCCCACGACGCGGGCGTCATCCACCGCGACATCAAGCCGGCCAACCTCATGCTCTGCCGCGTCGGCGGCCGGCACGACTTCGTGAAGGTGCTCGACTTCGGCCTCGCCAAGGTGGACGACAGCGCCGACGTCAAGCTCTCTGCCCCGGGCGCCATCTTGGGCACCTTCTCGTGTATGGCGCCCGAGTGTCTGACGGACAGCACCGCCGCCAGCGCACGCTCGGACTTGTACGCGCTCGGCTGCGTCGCGTACTACCTGCTCGCGGGTCACGACGTGTTCGCCGCGACGACCGAGACAGCGTTGCTCAGCGCGCACCTCGTCGGCACCCCCGAGCCGCTGCCCAGGGGCGTCCCCTCCTCCCTCGGCGACATCGTGCTCAGGTGCCTCGCCAAAGATCCAGACGAGCGCTACCAGACCGCGCGTCAGCTGGCGCACGCGCTCGGCGCGCTCGACCTGCCGCCCTGGTCCGAAGCAGACGCTGCCGCCTGGTGGGACAACGCCGACACCGACAGCGCCGGTCCGGCGAGCAGGCCCCTCACGCACATCGAGGCGCTGCGTCCCCGGCGACGCACCCCCTCCGCGTGACGCCGCCGACCTCGCCCCGAGCGCGTAGCGCGGAGCGCAAGCGCGAGCCTCCACGCGGCTTGCGCTTCAGCGAGCGAGACCAGACGAATTGCTTGTCGCGGGGTTCGTCACGACCTCCAATTGCGAGCGTCAGCGAGGGTCGTGAGGAACACCGCGACGAAAACTAGGGACGCCTCCGTGCCCAGCTCACCAGCGGTCCGGCCGGCAGGCCGCCTGGCCCACCGCCGAAGCGAAGGCGCCAGTCGCCTCCTTTGATGCGCCGCTTGCCACGCGCGCGATCCACGCTGAGCAGCAGTGTCTCCGCGCTGGTGCCGTCGTCGAGCCGCACCGGCCCCAGGAAGAACAGCCCAGCGTGCGCGTGGTCGCGCGTGAGCGCCATCAGCGCGTCGCGATCGAGATCGTAGAGCTCGCCCATGACGACGCCGCGGCCCTCCTCGACCAACGCCGCGAGCGGCCCGAGCTCCACCAAGCTGTACCCTTCCGCTGTCTTGCCGGGCTTGGCCTCGAGCTGGGCGAGCGCGCCGTGGTGCGGCTCGCCGCGGAGCTGCGTCCCATAGACGAACACGCGCACGGTCACGCTAGGGCTCACGGCGCGAGAGCCTACAGCCTTGGGCGGTCGCGCGCTGCCACCGCAAGCGCGGCCCGGCCGGGCTTCGGACGCGCGGATCATGCCTTGGCCCAGAGTGGCCAAACGATCGTTCGGATTTGGCGAAGGTCCGCTCATGGCCCTGTCGCTCGCGCATGGAACGCCCCATGCTGAGCCACCAGCAAGATGAGATTCGTTGCCGGTTTGGTGCTGTTGAGTGGTCTGTGGGCGTGCGGAGACGACAGCCCCGGAGGGGGCGGCTCGGGCGGCGGAGGCGGCAGCGGCGCCGCCGGGGGCGCTGGCGCGAGCGGAGGGGGCGGAGCGGACGGCGGCGGAGGCTCGGGCGGCGGTCCGCAACCAGGCGATCCCTGTCGTGACTCGGCCGAGTGCGACGACGGCAGCGGGCTCTCGTGTTTCCTGCCAGGGCAATGCAACTCCGGCGTGGGCGAGTGCCCTGGTCCGAGCCACTGTCAGCCCGGAGAGACGGCCGACTTCAGCGGCACCTGCAGCCCCCTGGACTGCACGCTCGCCGATGATCAATGCCCCGCGGACAGCACCTGCACCGCGAGCGACTGCGAAGGCACGCCCTGCGAGATCTGCCTCCCCGACGTGACCAGTTGCACGGCCGACGCCGATTGCCCCACGGCCTACGCCTGCATCGACAGCGCGTGCCGCGAAGGTTGCCGCAGCGACGTGGATTGCGCGAGCGCGAACGAGACCTGCGACGCCGCCCACGAGTGTGTGCCCGCCGCGTGCTCGGTCGACGGCGACTGCACCGACGGCTACTGCCTGGCGGGCGGCTGTTACGACGAGCTCGGCAGCTGTGAGCTGCCGGCGCCGTAGCTGCTCGCTACAGCTTGAACGTCAACATCGAGGTCTCGTTGGCCTTGATGGTGACGGTGCGACTCTTGGCCGAGCCGCTCGTGGGCTTGCACGTGACCGAGTGCTTGCCGGCGGGCAGGGACACGCTGAGCGACGAGCCGCTGCCCTTGCCCGCTCCATCGACGCTGAACGCACACGAGCCGCCAGACGCGATCGCGAGCAAACGACCGTTGCCGCCGCCACTCGTCGCCTCCGGAGGATCAGGCTTCTTCGGCTCGGGGTCGGGCTTCTTCGGGTCGGGCTTGGTGGGCGGCACGAACGCGGTGCGCGCGACCGTGGGCGTCGTGGCGACGACCCGCGGGTTGGGCGGGCTCACCGTGTTGGTGGGCTCGACGGGCGGCGCCGTCGCGGCCGGCTCGCCCGTCAGCAGCACAGCGGCTTGTTGTGGCCGGCTGGTCGGGCTCTGCGGCTGCGCTCGCGAGGGATCGATCGCGTCGGGCTTCTGCGCGTCGAGCGGCTTTTGTGGCTCGTTCGCGGCCTGCACCACCGGCTTGGGCGCGTCGCGCAGCAACAAGAGCAACACGACCGGCGCCATCACCGCGGTGGCGGCGAGCGCGCCCCATACGATGCGCATGTCGAAGCCTGACGATGGGGCCACCATCGGCGGTGGGCGCTGCGTCTGCTGCACCGCTGGCGGCGGCAACGTGTCGAAGCGACCGAACGGGAACGACTCCGGCACCGACGGCGAGGGCGCGCGTCCACGCGGCGGCACGATCTTGGGGCCGTTGCCCAGGAACGGAGAGGGCGGGATCGACGGCGGCGGCGGCGGCACCACCAGCCCGCGCGACGCGAAGCCCGGCGGCGGCGCCATGGCTGGGAGCGCTTGTGCGGGGCCCAGACCCTGGGTGATCTCGCGCGCGAGCGACGAGAGGTTGGAGCCCGAGCCAGACGCGCCGCCGAGCACCTGCGTGGCCTCGTCGTCGCCCACCATCTCTTCGCCGTCGCTGATCGCCACCGGGTGCGAAGGCGGAGGCGGCACCACGCTGGGCGGCGGCTTGCGCGCGCCGGGCGGAGGCGGCACGTAGCTCGGCGGCGGCGCGGGGACCGAGCCGCTCTTGCGCTGCTTGGCCTGGTGGGCGATCTGCGCGATGCGCTCGATCAACACCTGGCCCTCGGCGGGTGCGTAGGGCGCGAGCGCGTGCGCCAACGAGCGCATGTTCTTGAAGCGCCGGTCCACGTCCTTGGCCATGGCCCAGGCCATGATGTTGTCCATGTCGGGGGGCAGATCGCCGCGCAGGCTGGTGAGCGGCGCTGGGTCCTCGCGCGTGATCGCCAGCATCAGGTGCGTGACGTCACCTCGGAACGGCGGCTTTCCCGCGAGCATGAAGTACAGCACCGCGCCGAGCGACCACACGTCGGCGCGCTGGTCCACGCTCTTGGCCTTGCGCACCAGCTCCGGACACGAGTACGGCGAGAGCCCGAACAGCGCCGTCGCGGTGAGCGAGCTGTTGCCCGCGGGAGCAGAGGCGTCGCGCATCAGCTTGGCGGTGCCGAAGTCGGTGATCTTCACCAGCGGCGTGCCGCTCGCGCGGCGCGACACCACCATGTTCGCGGGCGACAGCTCACGCAGCACGATGCCGTGCGCGTGGGTCTCGGCCACACACTCGGCCGCTTGCAGCGCCAACAGCACTGCCTCGGGCAACGGACGCGGGCCGTACTTCTGGACGTACGAGGCGAGGTCTTCGCCGTCCACGTGCTGGCGCACCAGGTAGAACGAGCCGTCGCTCTCGGTGCCGACGTCGATGATGCGCGCGGCGTGCTCGGTCTCGAGCTTGGACAGCGTGCGAGCCTCGCGCCGGAAGCGCTCGATCTCCTTGTCGTCGCCGGTGCCGGCCAAGAGCAGCTTGATCACCACCCGCTGGTCGAACTCGACGTGGAACGCCTCCACCACGAAGGTGGGGTGCCGCGAAAGGATGGCGCGGACGCGGTACTTCCCGCCGATTACATCCCCCGGGTGGACGTCATCCGTGCGCATCGTTCAGTCTGCCGCGCATTCTGGCACGAGTTGGTCCGAGCGGCCTCGAAAAGTCGAAGGGTGTGCTAGCCTGCCCGGCATGCGTCTCTTGCTCTGCACCGCTCTCGCCGTTTCGGCGCTTGGTTTCATGGCCGCCTGCAAAGAGGAGGAGCCTGCTCAGTACCCTCAGCAGCAGTACCCCGGCCAGTACCCTCAGCAGCAGCCCTACCCGCAGCAGCAGCCCTACCCGCAGCAGACGCAGCCCTACCCCCAGCAGACGGCGCCGGCGCCCACCGCCAGCACGATCTTGGGTTTCCCGGTGCCGAGCGGGCTGCCCATCCCCAGCGGGCTGCCCATCCCCAGCGGCATGCCCAGCATCTTCCCGACCGCCGCTCCGCCGCAGTGAGCAACCAGGGGTGAGCTCGCGCGGGGGCTGAGGGGGACGTGGAGAGCAACGCCGTCCCGCTACCGAAGGACATCCGCTGGAAGCGCCTCCTCGGGGTGTCGCTGTTCCTGGCGATGCTCTACGTCTTTCGCTCGCTCGCCCCGGTCCTGATCTGCTTCGTGGTGTTCGAGCGATCGCTCGGCTTCTTGGCCGACCAGCTCCACGCCCGCACCCAAATCAAGCGCGCACACGCCCTCGGCGCCGTGCTGCTCTCGTTCTTCGCGGTCGTCGGCGTGGGGATCTTCGTCGGCGTCAAGCGCATCATCAGCTTCGTCGAGCTGGCCAAGACCGACGGTGGCCGATGGGTCGAGTCGGTGATGCAGAGCAAGATCGTGGTGCAAGTCAAAGAGCGCCTCGGCGCCGACTCGCACACCATCACCTCGGGCGCCAAGGACTACGCCCTGCAGGTCTTCGGCTACCTGACCGGCACCGCGTACGTTGCGCTGTTCCTCTTCGTCGGCTTCATCCTGGCCGTCATGTACCTGTTCGAGCGCGACGAGATCGAGGACTGGATGGACGGCATCCAGCCCAAGTCCGTCGTCGGCACGCTCTCGCGTTGGCTCACCTACGTGGCCGATGCCATCGCCATCACCGTGCGGCTGCAGGTCATCGTGGCGTGCGTCAACGCCATCATCACCCTGCCCCTGCTCATCTTGCTCGGCCTCCCCAACGTGCCCTTGTTGTTCTTGCTCGTGCTTGTCGGCGGCATGATCCCGGTCGTGGGCGGAGCCTTCGCGGGGCTCGTCCTCACCGTCGTCGCCTACGACGCCAAAGGGCTGGTCGGCGTCGGCGTGTTCCTCGGCGTCACCTTCGTCCTCGGCAAGGTCGAGAGCTACTACCTCTCGCCGCGCCTCACCGCGCAACACGTCAAGATGCCGGGCCTCGTGCTCGTCGTCAGCTTGCTCATGTTCGAGACCGTGTTCGGCTTTTGGGGCCTGTTTCTCTCGTTCCCTGCGCTCTACGTCGCAGGCCGCATCGCCTTCGAGTGGAAGGAAGAGGAGGCCGAGCTCAGCCGTCGCGGCGGCTCGCTCAGCGTGCCCCCACCCAGCTCGGCGACGTAGCGGCGGCCAGCGCAACCCCGCACCAGCCTCGCGCCCCGCCACCCTGTTCGACAGGGGGCCCTACCTTGCGGCGCCACCGCCGCAAACTCC